>JAILRA010000073.1 GCA_024698715.1 Lachnospiraceae bacterium | reverse complement strand
CTCGAATTTCTTCGATTTTTGAATTTTCAGGGTTGCATTGCTGTTTATTTGTCAAGGTACTTTGCATTGCCTTTTTTTCGGCAGTGCTTGAATATAATATCATTTCAAAATAGGCTTGTCAATAACTTTTCTTTAAAATTTATTATATTTTTTTAAAGATTTTTCCAAAGAAAAAACCACCTCTTTGGTGGTATTCATCTTAAACGGAGAAGGAGGGATTTGAACCCTCGCGCCGCTATTAACGACCTGCACCCTTTCCAGGGGTGTCCCTTCAGCCTCTTGGGTACTTCTCCAGACAGCTAAATCAATACAAACAATATGTTTTTTCCGTTTATAAAAATGAATGATTGCATTAAAAAGCGGAGAGGATGGGATTCGAACCCATGCGCCCTTTCGGACAAACGGTTTTCAAGACCGCCTCGTTATGACCACTTCGATACCTCTCCGAATTGCATTATCTCAAACGCAAAAGTTAGTTTATCAAATTTATACTTTGATGTCAACACCAAATCATTATTCATTATCTTCTTTATTTGCTTCTTCGTAAAATTCCTCATTGGAAGCATATTTTTTTCTGCATATCGAAAAACTTAAAGAGATAAAAAGCAAACATAAAGCGATCGTATGGATCACACTTAAAAAACTTCCGTACTGATTCATTATGGTAAAAGCTTCCACCGAGCTTACAGCCTGAACAATTCTGAACACAACCGTATTGATTGCAGTTCTTCCAAAAACCGAAACGATCGGCATCAGGGCGCCCGTCACTATAAACCCCGATATTTCCGGTGCGATATTTTCGCTCCGGCTTTTTGATGCCGCTATCATCACGATCGCATATAATAACATTATTATAAAGAATATCGCCCCGAACAGAGTTAATCCGTAATATATCGCTGCACCTTTAACCGTTTCTTCTATCTGATATCTGTAATAACTGTTGAACAACAGGCCTGCGATCGGCAAAATGATCTTTCCGATCAAAACATACAGCACTTCGAAAACGATCGACAGAATAGCAGTCACTTTAATTACTTTGCTCATATCAGTCTTCACTCTCCTGTTTGTCTTTTATCTTTTAAGATCTTCCGGATTAGTTATTTTCGTATTGACAGACTCACCATCAACAAGTTTCACTTTTGTATCCGAAAACATCTCTATCACCTGTGCATCATCCGTGGCATGCACATTGTTTTTTTCCAGACTGTCTATGTATTTCGCATATGCATCAAAAGCCAGTTCATATCTGAAAGTCTGCGGTGTCTGAATGAAATACACCCTGCTCCTGTCAGGCGTTTCCTTAACGAATCCGTCTTCATCGGCGATCTTCACCGTATCGGTTGCCTTAACCGCTGTTACGACTGCATCGTATTTTTGCACCTCATCCATATTTCTTTGAATGATCTCATCTGAAACATACGGTCTGGCTCCGTCATGAATGAGTACATAATCAGCACCTTCGCATGCTTTCAGTCCGTTAAATACCGAATTGTATCTTTCTTTTCCGCCCTCGACAACGGCCTCGACTTTACTGAGCGAATATTTTTCCACGAATTCTTTTCTTATATATTCTTCATCGCCGCTTCCGCATACGATAACAATGCTGTCTACTTTTGATCTTTCAAAAGCAAGAAGCGAGTGTGCCAGAACCGGTTTGTCTTTTAACATTAAATACTGTTTCGGCACGTCGGAGTTCATACGCTTTCCCACTCCTGCCGAAAGGATTACGGCATAAAATCTGCTCATACGTATACGCTTTCATATATTATTGATATTTTTCACCCAGTTTAAGATTGGGTATCGCGTTCAGATCCAGTCCATGGCGGACTCCGTTTTTATATTCGTAGAATGCCGCAGCTCCTATCATTGCGGCATTATCCGTACAAAGGATCGGCGGAGGAAGGAAAAACTGCACATTACGCTTCGCACATTCATCTTCAAACGCTTTTCTCAGCCCGCTGTTTGAAGCTACACCACCCGCAATGGCGAATTTACTGAATCCGTATTTTTCTACTGCGTCCATTGAATGACCGACCAGAACATCGATCACGGCCTGCTGGAACGAAGCAGCAACATCTTCTGTAACTATAGTCTCGTTATTCATCGAAGCGGTATTAAGATAATTCAAAACCGAGGATTTAAGTCCCGAAAAACTGAAATCGTATTCGCTTCCTCCGACTTTTGCCCTCGGGAACTTGATTGCTTCGGGATTTCCTTCTTTTGAAACTTTATCTATTTTAGGACCGCCCGGATAGCCGAGTCCTATGGAACGGGCCACTTTATCAAAAGCTTCGCCTGCTGCATCATCTTCCGTTTTGCCGATTATCTCATATTTTCCGTAATCGGTCACTTTCACCAGATGAGTGTGTCCGCCCGAAACCACAAGGCACATAAATGGAGGTTCCAATTCGGGATTTGCGATATAGTTGGCACAAATATGACCCTCTATATGATGAACACCCACAATGGGCAGATCAGCTCCGTAAGCAAGTGCTTTCGCAAAAGACACGCCCACAAGTAAAGGTCCCACAAGCCCCGGTCCGTATGTTACCGCAACGGCATTCATTTCTTCGAGTTTCAATCCCGAATCATCGATTGCTTTTTGCACAACCTGATTTATCTTATCGATATGTTTTCGTGAAGCTATCTCGGGAACAACCCCTCCGTAAAGGGTATGAAGGTCTATCTGGGAATAAATGACATTTGAAAGAACTTCCCTTCCGTTTCTTACTACCGCAGCTGCGGTTTCATCACAGGAAGATTCTATTGCAAGAATATTTATATTTTCAGACATCTTAATAATTCTCTTTTCGTTATTTCGTATTAATCGTTTTTGGCGGTTTCCTCGTCCATTTCGCCCATATCTTCTTCCTCGGCAAGTTCGAATCCGTATATCTTCCAGTGGCCGTCATCATCTTTTCTCATAATGAAAACTTCATTGGTATACATATAATCGGTTCCCTGTCTGAGTCTGTATGTTGCATAGAGTCTCGCCCATTCAAATCCGTCTTCGTAAAATCTCTGAACGTCAGCCGCAGCCGAAACCGAATATCCGGACACAACGATCTTTTGAGACTGGAAAGACAGAACTTCCTGCTGAAGATCCTCTATATACTTGTCAAAAGGCATATTTTCCTTTAATTCGTCATCGTACATCACATATGATCTTTCAGCCAGTTTTTCAAGATTTTCCTGAGTCATATCCTCATTATAAAAGCAGCAGGTTATCTCGCTGTAATACTTCAGCACTTCTTTTGGTGTCGGAGGATAAGATTTGTCTATATCACGTAAAAGGATATCCATAACCGGCGATACTTCCACTTCGGGTTCGGCAGGACTCGCCGCTTTTTTGCTTTGCATCCAAAAAACAACAATAACTGCAACAGCTATCGCTACAATACCGATTATTCCGATTATTGTTGTTTTTTTCTTCATCGGTCTGTTCTTTCTCGATCTGACAAACTACATATTGTTATCATTAAAGATCTTCATATCTGAGATCCGCGCTCATTCCGTCCTTTGCGGCAATGGTCGCCGGGAAAATGTTTCTGGCGTTTTCAAGATAATCCTTGGGTTTAAAAAGTGAAGGACTGTAATGAGTCAGCCACATTTCCTGAACATTCGCTTCTTTCGCAAGAGTCGCAGCCTCTTCAAAAGTCATATGTTTATGTTCCTTGGCTTTTTCAAGCATCTGCGTATCGCCGTACATACCTTCGCAAATGAAAAGATTGGATTCTTTTGCAAATTCGGCAATGTTTTTGCACGGTCTTGTATCCGTGGTATACGTGATCTTGATGCCTTTCCTGGGAGGTCCCATTACCATATCCGGTGTATATTCGGCATCTTCGCTTTTTACGATCTCCCCTTTTTGAAGTTTTGACCAGTACTGAAGCGGGATATCGAGTTTCTTTGCCTTCAAGGCATCAAATCTTCCGGCTCTGTCTATGGAAATGCTGTATCCGTAACATAACACGTTATGATTCACCTTAAATGCATCTATATGAAAATCCTTAAAATCAATCGTCTGCGAATCGCCTTCCAGTTCGATGTAATTAAGCTCGAACGGAAGCTGAGGTGCTATGATCAAAAGAGATTCCACCACTCTTTTTAATCCTTTCGGTCCTACCAGAGTTACCGGCTCATTTCTCTCGGAATTTCCGAGTGTCAAGAAAAGACCGGGCAGTCCCGAAATATGATCCGCATGAAAATGCGTAAATAATATAAGATCGATCGGTTTGGGACTCCACCCTTTTTCCCTTAATGCCACCTGCGTGCCTTCTCCGCAGTCTATCAATATATTCGATCCGTTGTATCTGACCAGTAAAGATGTAAGCCATCTGTAGGGAAGCGGCATCATTCCTCCGGTTCCCAAAAGACATACTTCGAACATTCTGCTCCTTGCGGGCTCTCCGCCCAAACTTAATTTTTTTATCGGAAACTCATTTTGTATTTCCGATAAAGCTCCAAAAATCCGGATGCTTTCATTTATATCTGTACAAAGCGGCATTTTCTTTGGGATTACTGTAAAAATCCGGTCTTATGCCTTCAAAAACAAATCCCTCTTTTTCATAGAGTTTTCGTGCCGCCTCGTTATTTTCCCTGACTTCGAGAACAAATTCCTTAACGCCGATCTTTCTGCCATCTTCGAGCAGTCTTTCTATAAGTCTGCTCCCGAGTGCATTTCTTCTGTATTCTTTTTTTACAGAGACATTCATTATATCGGCAATATCAAAACTGACTATCATGCCTGCCGCAGCTACCACTTCCGAGCTGTTTTCATCCTTCATCACAAAATATACGGCATTTGGATTATTCAGTTCTTCTTTCAGAGAATTCAGACTCCATCCGTCGCTGAAGTTTTCCTTTTCAAGTACAGCTACTCCTTCGACGTTTTCATCATTCATCGGGCTAATAACAAACATAACTATTTTTCCAACGCTTCCCGTTCTCTTTCAGCCTGAGGTTTTCTGAGATATACGGGTGTGACCTCTGACGCATCAACCGCCTTGTTTTCCCCTGCATAAAACTCGGCAAGGAACGCGACATTTCCGGCATTCTGATAAGTATTGACCGCACCGGATAAAGCATACGGAACCTTAAGATTGTTCTTTATCGCATCTTCGTATACCGGCACGCCGTCACCCGTAAAATAAACTTTTTTACCCAGAGCTTCGAGTTTTTCAAACAGTTCGGATATCATACAGTTAACGGGGGCTATTATCTCGCGTGGTCTTAATCCGTCTTTTTCAAAAACATATCCCGCCGCATATACCTGTGATCTTCTTGCATCCATTATCGGACATGCAATTCCGTCCACTCCCGGCCAGTTAAGCGAAAGAGCTTCCAGCGTCGAAACATTGACCACTTTTTTATCAAGGCTCTCAGCCAGTCCCTTTACCGTCGCAACTCCGATCCTTAATCCTGTGAACGATCCGGGTCCGTTCGCACATGCCAGAAAGTCGATATCCTTTAATTCGACTCCGAGAGTTTTAACCAGTTCGTCAAGCATGGGCAAAAGAGTCTGCGAATGTGTTTTTTGATAATTTATATTAATTAATCCTTTTATCTTTCCGTCTTCAAGATATGCCGTTGATGCAACAAGCCCCGAAGAATCAAGTGCAAGTATTTTCAATTCAGATAACCTTCTTTTTCAGTTTTTTTAATGACTATTCTCCGATAATCCGTTCCCTTTGACAGATCCTTCGATACAGTCACGCAAAATGATCCGGAGGGAATGATCTCTTCTATATTCTCAGCCCATTCAATGATCGTGATCCCTTCCGAAAAAACGCAGTCGTCAAAACCGATCTCTTCCATTTCGTCGATATCGCTTATTCTGTATACATCGAAATGATGAAGCGGCATCTTTCCGTCATAATAGGATTCAAGAATGGTAAATGTCGGACTGGAAACGTTTTCTTTTATGCCGAGTCCTGACGCGATCCCCTTTGTAAATACGGTTTTACCGACACCGAGATCTCCGCAAAGCGCTATTACGGTACCGGGGTTTGCTTCGAGAGCAAATTTTTTCCCGAGTTCAATTGTTTCTTCAGGCGAAAAGACCTCAAATATCCCTTCCATCAGAGCCCTCCGAATTTGATCTTTACTTTTGCGGGATCCATATGGGTATTGATCATAATGAGAACATCCGACATTTTGTCTCCCATGTCTTTCTTTGGAAAAATAAACGCCGAATTCCTGCCCGTATATATAAAATAACTTTGTTTTGTATTGCAAGCTTTCACACAGTCGGACCATGGAATAGTCTGCTCTTCGCCCTGAGCGCTGACAGTAATGCCTTCGTCATTTAAATGATACGAAACGGGTTCCCTGAAAAAATCTATCATTTTCACTTTCATAAAGGATGAACGCAAAAGACTTATCGGAAGATAAAATATCAAAAGCAGTGCCGCAGCTATGTAATACCATTTCAGCGTCTGAATAAAAAGAAATGCAAAAATAACGCCGGTAGCGGTTGCTATGATCGATATCGGTTTTTTATACGAATGCTGGAGATTAAAGTCGTATAATTTTGAAGTTGTCATCTGCACACTGAAGCTGACTTCCATTGTTTTCTCCGTTAACGCGTTAATATTATGTAAACCTAAATGTTCGCAGACTTACACACAATAAATCAATATATAGTATACTTGCAAACCGAATAATTATCAAGTAAAATACCACTCCTGACATCAATTGGGGCCTTAAGTCAAGATTGCCTTAAAACAGGCCTTAAATACTAAAAAAACCGGAAGTTTCATTCCGGTTTTTATCATTAATTTGCGTTGGCTTCCGCCTGCTTCTTGGCGAATCCCGCTCTTTTTCTCAAAGTCGGATCAAGAATCTTCTTTCTCATTCGAAGATGAGTCGGCGTTACTTCCAAAAGTTCGTCCGTATCAATAAAATCTATCGCCTGTTCAAGACTTAAGATTCTGGGCGGAACCAGATGCAAAGCTTCGTCAGCAGATGAAGAACGTGTATTGGTAAGATGCTTGGTCTTGCAGACATTGAGTTCTATATCTTCCGCTTTGGGGCACTGTCCTATGATCATTCCGGCATATACCGTTTCGCCGGGTCCTATAAAGAGCGTTCCTCTTTCCTGCGCATTGAACAGGCCGTAAGTAACGCTTTCTCCGCCTTCAAACGCAATGAGGGAGCCCTGTTTTCTGTACTGGATCTCTCCCTTGTAAGGACCGTAGCCTTCAAATAAAGTATTGAGTATTCCGTTTCCTTTGGTATCGGTTAAGAAATCACCTCTGTATCCGATAAGTCCTCTGGAAGGAATGAGGAATTCAAGTCTCGTATATCCGCCGGATGCGCTTCCCATCGTAACCAGTTCGCCTTTTCTCTGGCTGAGTTTTTCTATAACGCTTCCTGAGAATTCTTCGGGAACATCTATGAAAGCTCTCTCCATCGGTTCGAGAAGTTTTCCGTTCTCATCTTTTTTGTAAAGAACCTCTGCTTTGCTTACAGCAAATTCGTATCCCTCTCTTCTCATATTCTCTATGAGGACCGAAAGATGAAGTTCGCCTCTTCCCGATACCTTAAATGAATCGGTACTGTCCGTCTCTTCCACTCTGAGAGATACATCAGTGTTGAGTTCTTTGAAAAGCCTGTCTCTTATATGACGGCTTGTTACATATTTTCCTTCTCTTCCCGCGAGCGGAGAATCATTAACGATAAAATGCATTGCAATCGTAGGCTCGGAGATCTTCTGAAAAGGAATGGGTTCGGGCTGATCTACGCTGCAGAGCGTATCGCCGATATGAATATCCGAGATTCCGGAAATAGCCACTATGGAACCTATCCCTGCTTCCTTAACTTCCACTCTTTCGAGTCCGTCAAACTCGTAAAGTTTCGATATTTTTACTTTTCTGGATTTCTCGGGATCGTGAGCATTGACTATTATTACATCATCATTTGTCTTAACCGTTCCTCTGTCAACTTTTCCGACACCGATCCTTCCGACATACTCATTATAGTCGATCGTACTTATAAGGATCTGTGTACCGCCTTCGGGGTCACCCTCGGGAGCGGGAATGTAATCAATGATAGTCTCAAAAAGCGGAGACATGTCGACTGCTTCGTCATTAAGATCCTTAACGGCAGTACCTGCCTTTGCAGATGCAAATATGAACGGACAGTCAAGCTGAGAATCATCCGCATCAAGATCAAGGAACAGTTCAAGAACTTCATCCACAACTTCTTCACATCTGGCTTCGGGTCTGTCTATCTTGTTAACACAGACTATTACCGGAAGTTTGAGTTCAAGTGCTTTTCTTAAAACGAATTTTGTCTGAGGCATGGGGCCTTCAAACGCATCTACAAGAAGTATTACTCCGTTTACCATTTTAAGAACTCGTTCGACCTCACCGCCGAAATCAGCATGGCCCGGAGTATCTATAATGTTGATCTTAACTCCTTTGTAATTAACGGCAGTGTTTTTCGAAAGGATCGTAATTCCTCTTTCTCTTTCGATATCATTCGAATCCATTACCCTTTCGGCAACTTCCTGATTCTCTCTGAATACACCGCTCTGTTTCAAAAGGCCGTCGACCAGTGTGGTTTTGCCGTGATCGACATGCGCTATAATTGCAACATTACGAATATCTTCTCTTTTCGTAATCATTTATAAATTCCTCCGTAGATTATGAAAACATTTCAAAAAGAATTAATTCTCTTTTCGAAAAATCATTTCACGTTCCCGATATTATATCCGTTAAACAAAATAAATAACGATACTTTTTTCGTCGGAAAAAAGCACCGTTTGTGAGTATAGCACTTAGTTCAATGCTGTGCAAGAATATTTTTCAAGTCATAAACAAAACAAAATCAATGTCTTCCAAAAACTTTTCCGAAAAGAAAGCAGACTGCAAATACCAGAATATTCACGCATACCACCGTTGCACCTATCGGTGTTGAAAACAGTATCGAAGCCACTATGCCGGTAACCGCACAAAAAACTCCGATTATTCCGGAAGCCGTTACTACCGAAATGAAACTTCTGAACACCCTTCCGGCAGAAAGTACAGGAAATACAATCAATGCGGAAATCAAAAGTGATCCGACAAGCTGCATGCTGAGTACGATCACAACTGCAATTATTATGGAAAGAAGCATTTTGTACAATCCGCATCTTATACCTGTCGCAGAAGCAAAACCCTCGTCAAATGTAATTGAATAAATCCGATGATAAAACACGACAAAAAACAAAACAACAACACACGAAAGAATCCCGCAAAGAATTACATCCGTTTTGGAAAGTGTCAGTATTGATGTCGAACCGAACAAAGTGGAACATACATCTCCCGACACATTGCCACTTCTTTTGTTCGGAAAAACATTAAGCAAAAGATAACCCAAAGCCAATGCCCCGACAGACAGCATTGCTATCGCGGCATCGCCCTTTATCATCTTTTTTTCGTTTGATCCCATTAAAATCATGGCTACCAGAATCGTAACCGGCAGCACAAGTATCATCTTGTCGGATAAAGACATTACCATGGCAATGCACAATGCACCGAAAGCCACATGTGAAAGACCGTCTCCTATAAAAGAAAGTCTTTTAAGAACAATGGTTGTTCCAAGAAGCGATGAACACAGTGAAATAAGCGTTCCCACTATCAGGGCATTTCTTACCATGGAACGTGACAAATATTCTGCCAATATTTCTAAAACAGACATGCGCCGTTCTCCTTAATAAATTCTCTTTTTGTACAAAATACACTCTTTTCTTTTCCTATATGAAGAATATGAGTTGCATATTTCTTGGCCGCTTCTATATCATGCGAAACCATTATTATTGTAATCTTGTCTTCTTTGTTTATTTTATAAATCAGAGCATAAAGCTGCTCCTGAACATATGGATCCAATCCTGCTGCAGGCTCATCCAGAAGAAGAAGTTTTCCCGTAGCGCAAAGTGCTCTTGCAAGCAATACTCTTTGCTGCTGTCCGCCCGAGAGTTCCGGATAAGAACGTTTTTCCAAATCAAGAATCTCAAGTTTTTTCATAGCCTCGATTGCAGCTTCTTTTTCTTTCTTTCCGAAAAAAGGCCGCCATCCGAGTCTGTTAAGACATCCGGACAAAACTATCTCACCGACTGTGGTCGGAAAATCTCTCTGAATCATACTCTGCTGCGGCAGATATCCTATTTCTTTCTGCTTAAGACTGTCTCCGAACGTAATGCTTCCCGACACTGTTTTTTCCAGTCCGAGAATACACTTCATCAAAGTCGATTTGCCGGAACCGTTCTCGCCGATAACATACAAATAGTCACCTTCGTTAACTTCGAAGTTTATATTGCCTGCCACTATTCTTTTTTCATATCCTACGGATACATTTGTTCCTTTAATCTGTGCCATACTTCACCTGACAATTTTTTTAGTACCTTTCGAGCCTTCAATTATCATCGTATTTGTATATGTTTATTGTTCTTTAATTATCTCAAGATTCTTTTTCATCAGTTCATAATATGATATTCCGCCGGCAATCTGCGATTTGTTTACGGTCTGGATTGAATCAAGTGTTTTTATACTGCCGTTCTTTCCGGATTCATTAATGATTGTCCGGGCAAATTCAGAGTCTCCGCTTTCGGTAATATACACAGTTTTTTCATTGCTGTTTTTTAATCCGTCCGCCAGGCCGGCAACCGTTTCGAAAGAAGTATTGACTTCCGAACTGCATCCCGGAAACGCAGCAATGTAAGAAATATTATAATCCTCCGCAAGATATCTGAAAGGGAACCTGTCCGCAACCACCAGCATTCTTTCTTGTGAAGCAAAATAGTTTTCGTATTCGTCATTAAGCTGTGAAAGTTTATTTATGTAATCGACGGTATTCTTTTCAACCTGTTCTTTATCAATCGTCTTTTCTTTGATTTTCCCGCTTATAACCTCGACACATTTCATGCTTCTTTTCAGTGAAAGCCAAATATGTTCATCGTTTTCTTCTTCGTTTTCTTCATCATGTTCCGCACTGATAATTCCTTCCGAATTTTCAGTCAGCACATAATCGGAAATCTCATCCATCAGACATATATCCGTTCTTTTTGTGCTCTGATGCTCTTCGCAGAACTCTTCAACCCATTCTTCGGATTCTCCCCCGATGAAGATAAAGACATCGCAGTCTTCCATATCCGCAAAATCCTTTACCGTAGGCTGATACGAATGCATATCCGTTCCGTTGTCCTCAAGCAGGATAACATTTACATTTTCGCATCCGGCAGTTATTTCCCTGCACCAATCATAAACGGGAAAAATGGTACAGACAATTGTCGTACCATTTTCAGCTTCGGTCTTAGATTCACAACCGCATATTAAAAATATGGCGGAAATAATAAATGAAAGAATGCCGAAATATTTAATTCTGCTTTTCATTATTTGTTTCCTTTTTTTTGTAAAAATTCAATACCAGACCTAATGCTATCGCTATTGGAAGCATTATGATCGATATGAACTGAGATGTGGATAAAGCTCCCACGGCACCTCTCGGGTCGTTTCTGAAAAACTCTACAATAAATCTTCCTACACTGTAAAGGATCAGATAAAGGATACATATATTTCCGTTTTTCTTATTTTTTGTCGAAACCAGCAGAAGGATTCCAGCAATGGCAAAATCTCCGAATGCGGAAAAAAGCTGTGTCGGCCAGAGTTTAACACCTGCAGGTGCTATCGAACCCTGCGGAAATACGACTCCGAGAAAAGAATCGGTCGGACCGCCGTAACAACAGCCTGCAAGAAAGCATCCTATACGACCGAATCCCTGCACCAATGCGATAAACGGTATCATATAATCCAGGTATTCCAGCGCGTTGATCTTTTTTATCTTCGAATAAATACATACAGCTATGAAACCGCCTATGATTCCTCCGAATACAACAAATCCGGAGAATACCTGAGGAAATCCCAGTACGCTTTTGGGATTGGCAATAAGATTCTTGAAATCCACTATAAGATACAGGATCTTTCCGCCCAAAAAACCTGCGAGTATCGTTATCATACCTATATCGGTAATGATGTCACCGTTCTTCTTATCTTTCTTGGCTTTTAACAGGCAAAGCGACATTCCGATGATAAATCCAAGTGCTATCATCAGTGAATAGCCGTGCAGGGTAAAATTTCCTATATGTAAAATATCATTATGCATAATCTTCTCTTTTCGTTTTTAAGCACAAAACTATATGTTTCTTATAAAAGTGATCTGCGAAGTTCCTCACCGTCTTTTTCGGAAAGCATGGCAATGGGAATATCAAATATTGTCTTGCATCCGAAATCCTTCTTTTCGGAAAGTCTGTAAGCAGCTCTTGCATATGCGATCAATACGGAAGCAGTAAACTCGGGATTGGATTCAAGTTTCAAGCTGAACTCGATCATGTGGCCGGTTTCTTCGTTCCAGCCCGTCTTTCCGGATCTGAGTACAAATCCGCCGTGAGGGATGCCTGAATGATTGGCATTAAACTCCTCTTCGCTGATAAAATGAACGGTGGTATCGTAATCCGCAAAATAGTTGGGCATTGTTACGATCTCCTGTTCAACTGCCTTAGCATCAGCACCTTCTTCAAGTACCACGAAGCATTCTCTTGTATGTTTCTGTCTCGTGGTAAGTTCGGGATTCTCACCGTTTCTTACGCTTTCCAGTGCACTTTCAACGGGGATGGTATACTGTTTTGCATTCTTTACGCCCTTGATCCTTCTTACCGCATCGGAATGTCCCTGGCTTACACCCTTGCCCCAGAAAGTATAATCTTTACCGTTGGGAAGGATTGCGTTTCCGAGAAGTCTGTTAAGCGAGAAAAGACCGGGATCCCATCCGATCGAAATAATCGAAACTTTGTCGTTTTCAAGACATACCTTGTTTACGTTATCAAAATGCTCGGGAATTCTGGCATGAGTATCAAACGAATCTATACAGTTAAAGAGCTTGGAATATTCGGGTGTCTGCTTGGGAAGATCCGTTGCAGAACCTCCGCAGATTATTGCAACATCAATCTTGTCTTTCCAGTTTGCGATATCGGAAACATTCACAACCTGAGCCGTCGGAGTAAGGATCTTCACGCTTGCGGGATCTCTTCTTGTAAATACCGCAACGAGTTCCATATCTTTATTCTGCTTAACGGCACATTCAACTCCGCGTCCGAGATTGCCGTAACCGATAATACCAATTCTAATGCTCATTTTATAGTCCTCCTGTGACTTTATCGAAATACATACGAATACATTATATTTTCATTTATTCCATTTAGCAAATACTTTTAAAAAAAGTTCACAACCTTTTTAAAGATCACGAACTTTTCTTTCTAATCATATTTATCGTTTAATAAAACTCATCCTGATAAATTTCCTCCTCCGAATCTTATTCCGTGCATTTTCATCGCATCACTGATAGCCGAATATTCTTCTTTTATTGTTGGAAAAAAACTCATTACGACAGCAAGCGAAATCGTTATTCCATCCGGAATATGCATTTTCTGCATGGCTGAAACGAACTCACCATTATATTTTATTCAATAGCAAATCACATTTTTACGAATTTTTTTGTCATCCTGCCACTTTCCATGATATCGCTTCTTTTCTTTCCATAACGAAGTTTCTGTAAATTCCATCTTCTTTAATAAGTTCGTCATGTGTACCCTGTTGAGCTATTTTTCCGTTGGAAATAACCAGAATATTATCCGCATGTCTTACCGTCTTTAGTCTGTGAGCAATCATGATTATTGTCTTGTCTTTAGTGAGTTCTTCTATCGCCTTCGAAAGTTCTGCTTCATTTTCGGGATCGACATTTGCCGTTGCTTCATCAAGAATAATAATGGGACTGTTTTTCATAATTGCTCTTGCAATCGAAATTCGCTGTTTTTCTCCGCCTGAAAGCGATGCACCGCCTTCTCCGATAACCGTTTCATATCCGTTTGGCAGACTCATGATAAAATCATGGCATCTTGCCTTCTTGGCCGCCTCTATAACTCTGTCCATCGAAGCTTCAGGTTCGCCGAAACGGATATTATTGGCTATTGTATCTTCAAAAAGATAAACACGCTGGAAAACAAAGCTGAAATTTTTCATAAGGCTGTCAAAACTGTAATCTTTAACATTTTTACCGTCAAGCAAAACTTCTCCGCTTTGCACATCCCAGAATCTTGCCAAAAGATTCGTAAGTGTCGTCTTGCCGCCACCGGAAGGTCCGACGATTGCAGTTGTTGTTTTCTCAGGTATTGTAAGAGAAATGTCGTCAATAATTGTCTTATCTTCATATGCAAAAGATACATTTTTCATTTCAAGTTTCATACTTGAAGGCACAATGTCTTCCCCATCGATATCCATAGGTTTCATTTCCAGTATTTCGTTTGCTTTTGAAACAACAATATTTACGGTACGCATAAGCGCCGAGAAAGATCCCATCATATCAAGACTTTCATATACCATAAACGATGATATAACCATAAGGATTGCATATAAAAGGGACATAGAACCATTCAGATAAAAGATTACGGATGCAAGGCACATAATAACACCGGTAAATTTCGTTGTAATACCCTGAAGAGTCATAAATGGAACTACCGCAAATTCAAGTTTTGTATCTGCATTTTTCTTTTCCACTATACTGTTCTCAAGCTTTACTGCAGTCTTATCTGTAAGATTAAAATTCTTAACTTCCGCAATTCCCTGCACATATTCAAGAACCGCCACCACAAGATCCTCGTCTGCTTTTGCTTTCCTTGGAGCAGCAGGTTTTGTTGAGTTTTGCATAAGAGTATTAAAGAATGAAAAAATAACAATACCGACCAGAAGAATCATAGCAATTCGGATATCAAATATTAGGAGGAAGAGAAAAATAACAAACGTTGTTATGATTCCCTGTGTCGATATCATTACTATACGTGTGGCAACATCAGCGAGCATTTCCATTGTATTCGTAGTAACATTGGTTATCTGCCCTAAATTGTTTTTATTAAAATAACCCATGGGCAGATATCTTAAATGCTCTGCAATTTCCATTCTCTTTGAACTGCATGTATTGTATCCGGCTTCTGTCTGAAGCATTGTGGTTTTAAGGCCTATCAGAACCTGTCCCAAAATCGATAAGCCCATAACGCCTACGGAAATCCACACATTTGTCATGCTCATATTATTCTCTAATATTCCTTTGAGAATAATTGCTATGGCAGGTATACGAAGAGTCGCAAAAATCGATTTGACAACTCCGAGTATCATTGCAGTCAATAATTTTTTTCTGTTTTCTTCATTACAGAAATCAAAATACATTTTTAAAGTCTTAAACATTATGCCACCTCCGTATCTCTGGATGAAATATGAGCTTCCCACATATCTTTGTATAACGGACATCTTTGCAATAATTCATCCTGCGTGCCTGTAGCCGCGATTTTGCCGTCATTTACAACAATAATCTGATCTGCAGATATGATTGTTGACAACCTGTGTGCTATGACTATCAGTGTTTTACCCTGAACCAGTTTTGCAACACTCTTTTGAATAATTGCTTCATTCTCAGGATCCGTGTATGCTGTTGCTTCATCAAGAATAACAACCGGTGCATTCTTAAGCATGGCTCTGGCAATTGAAATTCTTTGTCTTTCGCCGCCTGACAAGTGCCCCCCTGCTCCTCCGGCCACGGTGTCATATCCGTTCTCAAGATTCAAAATGAAATCATGGCATCCGCAAGCCTTTGCAGCATTAATTACATCTTCATCCGTAGCATTTGGATTACCCATTCTGATATTTTCCAAAACCGTTTCATCAAAAAGATAATTATCCTGCGAAACATACGCGATATTTTTATTGTACAGATCAAGAGGCATATCTTTAATATTTACTCCTCCGTAAAGTATCTGACCTTCATCCACATCCCAGAAAGATGCGATTAGTTTTGCAATAGTTGATTTGCCTGATCCGGAAGGGCCAACCAATGCATTGACGGTTCCCTCTTTCATCTTTAAATTGATTCCGTGAAGAACCTCTTCTTCTTTGTATCCGAAATGAACATCTTTAAATTCTATATTATTGTCTATAGGCATTTCCTTTGCATATTCAGGACGAATAAGTTCTCTCTTGTTTAATATGGAAGTCGCTTCCATGATGATCGCACCGGTTTTCGACATCTCATCCATATGTCCGGATATGATCATAAACGGTGCAACAAGTCCGAGAGCCAGAATGATGAGCATCAAAGCATCTGTACCGTTAATACGTCCTGTCATATAAAACCATCCTGTAAAAGGAAGAAGTGTTATAAAGAAACTTGGCATAATGGATAAGGCCAGATTCTGCCAGAGATTACATCTTCTCATCCATTCTACAAAGCAATCCGCTCCTTCTTTTGCTGCAATCACAAATTTCTCATAAGAAGTTTTTGATTTACCGAAGGCTTTTATAACCTCAATACCGTTGATATATTCAACAGCTGTATCATTAAGAGCTTTGGTTTTAACCATCGTGTTTTCAAAACTTTCTTTTGCTCCCACCATCATAAGCGAGTAAAAGATTCCACCTATGGGAATGCTTATCATTGCAAGGAGTGTCAGTTTCCAGTTGATTGTAAGCATAATGACCAGAACTCCGACCGGTACGATGGCATTTGATATAAGTTCCGGAACTATGTGAGCCAGCGTGGTCTCTATGGAATCAACACGTTCAACGATTATGTTCTTAAGCGATCCCGACGAATCATCCATAACATCGCCCAAAGGCATACGACTGAGTTTTTTAGTTAACATCCTTCTTATCTGTGCCAAAACTCCGAACGTTGCCTTGTGAGACATTGTTGTCGAGAAAGCATGAAACAGTTTATTTACAATCCAGCAAGCACAAATAAAAGCGCACTGAATTAAATAATATTTAATGTCTTTATTTTCCTCTATCAACGCACCGACTATCTTCGCCACAAAGAAATAAGGTAAAAAGCCCGCAGCTACGCTTATGATCGCAAAGAGTACACTGAAGAAATACGAAGCAGCATCCATCTTCGTAAATTCCAGCACCCAGGAAAGTGCTGATTTTGTCTTTTCTTTCTTGTTCATTTTTATATTCTCCTTCTTGGTTAGTTTTGTCTAACTTATATACCAAATAAAATGCAACCAATCGGTTGCGCTTTATTTTTCTTTTTCTTATTCCGGTAATCCCAGAAGTCTTTTCCAGCCGCCGATGCAATAGTCATCGAAATGTTTGGCATAGATCAAAGCATCTTTTCTGGAAAAATCATGGATAACCGTTTCAAATATTGCATTTATATTCGAAGTCACAAAAAGGTGTAATTCCTTCTTGGATATTTTATTGATTTCAATTCCTTTATCTTTAATCTTCTTTAAATAATCTAATGTTGATTGCTCTTCAAGCGTTGCAAGTTCATGAGTAAAATTCTCATATCTTGTTCCCTGAGATCTGCAGATAAGAAGTTTGAAAGCGTTGAAATTGTCATAAATATATTTAATGACCCAAACGGTTTCATCTTCACCTTCCCAGATTTCTTCCGCAGATTGATTCTCGAGTTCTTCGTACTGAACCGAAAGTTTTTGGTAATACATTTCTTTCAATCCGGAATATGCAGGTTCGACCAATGCGGCGAACATTTCTTCTTTACTCGGAAAATGTTTGTAAAGACCGGACGCGCTCATATCGCATTCCGCTGCGATTCTTCTCATGGAAGCATCGTTAAAGCCATACTCCATGAATTCTTTATATGCAGCATTTATTATCTTTTCATGATTTTCAGATTTGTCTCTCGGCATTTATATTCCCCTTTCAAAAGCCAAAGCGAACACTGTACTCTCAAAACCTTTATTAGAATACATTGTTCGCTTATAATTGTCAAACATTTTTTATATTTTTTGCAATAAAATTTCATCAAGTGTTCGCCAGGCAAGCATGGCACATTTTGCTCTGGCCGGCATATGAGAAATATCCATAAGTGCTCCCGCTTCTTCGAGCCTTTCAAGTTCCTCATCTGTTATCTTTTCTTTAATCATTCTCGAAAAAATAGCGGACAATTCCTTTGCCTCTGCAACACTTCTGCCTGTTAAAAGATCGAACATTATATCCGCTGAAGCCTGCGATATCGCACAGCCGTCTCCTTCAAAAGAACCGCCCTGTATGATTCCGTCTTTAATATCAAGATTGATTATTAGATCATCCCCGCAGCTTGGATTAATACCTTCTTTTGAATAACAGCATCCCGGCATAGCATGTTTATGTGTCGGATACTTGTTATGTTCTATTAATACTTCATTGTAAAACGTTCGTTTATCCATTCTCTCCTTTAACCCTTTCGTGTTTTCCTCATATCATTCTTTCTCAGTATCCCATTCGTGACCTTATTTCAGATAATACTTTGATGAAGAAATCTATCTCTTCTTTAGTGTTATAAAATGCCAGACTCGCCCTTACTGTTGAAGGTATGCCAAGCAGAATATGAAGTGGCTGCGCACAGTGATGTCCTGCTCTTATACATATACCCGAATCAGCAAATATCGATGCAACATCATGCGGATGTACATCATCGACCGCGAATGAAACTATACAATTATGTTCAGCCGAATCTTTCGCACCGATAATTCGGATATTATCGGTATTTTTCATTCCGTCAAAAAGATAACCGGTAAGCAGTCTTTCTCTTTCACCAATCTCTTCAAACCCAATCTTTTTAACATATTCCATTGCTTTACCGAAAGCATACACATCTGCGGCATTTACCGTTCCCGCTTCGTATTTTTGAGGAAGATCTGCGTAAATGGTTTTCTCTTTAGAAACATACTCTATCATTTCTCCACCCTCCAAAAAAGGCGGCAGTTTTTCCAACAGTTCTTTCTTCCCGTAAAGAATTCCCACACCCATAGGGCCATACATTTTATGAGCTGAAAACGCCAGGAAGTCAACATCATCTTCTATGACATTCGTTTTCATATGTGCTACACTTTGCGTTGCATCCACACAGATCAGAGTATTGTTTGCGTGACATATCTTTGCAAACTCTCTGATTGGGTTCACCCTTCCTATAACATTTGAAACAGTTGCTATAGCAAATACTTTGGTTCCCTCTGATAAAGCTTCTTTTAAAGATTCAACAGAATATTCACCTTCAGAATCACAATCAAGATATTTTATTTTCAGTCTTTTATTATCTGCGATTCTTTTCCATGGAAGAAAATTGCTGTGGTGTTCACTCGTTGCTACCAGTATTTCATCGCCTTCTTTCAACGTTCCCGACAAAATATTAGCTGTCAGATTCAAACTTTCCGTAGCATTTCTTGTGAATATTATCTCCGAAGGATCTTTAGCATTAACAAAGCCTGCGGTCTGCTCTCTGACATTTTCATAAGCATCCGTAGCAGCAACACTTAAGTCATATATACCTCTCATGGGATTTGCATTGAAATTGCAATAAAATTCAGAGAACGCATCTATTACACAATGTGGTTTTTGCGTAGTAGCTGCGTTATCAAGATAAACGATATTCTGATTATTTATGAGCGGAAATTGTGCCCGTATTTCTTTAATATTCATTTGAAAATCCTTTTAATTATTTATACCGAGATAGTTTCTGACCATTTCAGATGTTTCTTCATGATCTATTCTTGAAAGTGCAGCCTCGATCTTTGCGAAGCTTAACATCTCATATATTTTTTCGATGGCGATTCCCCTTGATTTCAGGTAAAAAATTACATCGATATCCGGCTGTCCGATTGAAGCACCGTGTTCACCTTCGACATCTTCTTCGGTGCAAAGAATCAGCGGCGCAGATTTGCTTATCACATCATCGTCGAGCAAAAGAACCTCTTCGCTTTCCGCTCCCTTTGAGCCCGCACATCCGGATATAAAATTAACCGTCTGTCTGGATACTTTTTCCGTACCTTTGTTGAGTACTCCGGATGATACAATCTCAGCTTCCGTATTCTTTCCTTTATGATCTGCTACATAATTCATATCCAGGAACTGACCGCTGTTTAAAATATATGCGGTATACGAATCAAACATTGAATTATCTCCTTTGAGTTCAGCTTTTCCTTCAAAATACGCTTTGGATGATCCCAAAGAAATCGTAGTCATGCGAAGTGCGCTGTTTTCATTGCAAAGTGCATCTGATGTGACGTATATTCTCGCTCCTTTTGTCAAATTGACTATCGATAAATTCAGTGTTAATCCTTCTTTTATGTTTGCGTTGATCTTAACGATAATATCTTTTTTAGAATCATCCGATTTTTCTTCGCATTTATTCAATAATCTTAATATAATCGTTGAATCGGTGTTTATCGTAAATTCAAAATCCAAACCTTCGGTCGCTTCTTCGATCACTTCATCATGCACTACCGGAAGTTGATTCTCCGGCTTGACTGCTATCTTCTTTAATTGGTCAAAGAGTTCTTCCTTTGATGCCATTGTTTCATATTCGGCATCGTTTATCTTTAAGTGGTTCCACGTAGGAACCGGCAGATTGTTTATTCTGATAGTTTTGTTTTCACTCATAATCTTCTTTCCGTTCTAAACTGATCAATTAACCGATGCTTCCAACCATCTCCATACGTATGAGGTTGTTCATCTCCACTGCGTACTCGACCGGCAGTTCTTTGGAAACATTCTCGCAGAAACCGCTTACGATAAGCGCCTTGGCCTCTTCTTCGGACAGTCCTCTCGTCATAAGATAAAAGACCGCTTCATCACTTATTCTTCCGATTTTTGCTTCATGTCCGATATCTGCATCCTTGGTCCTTATATCCATTACAGGGATTGTATCTGATCTGGATATCGAATCTAACATAAGCGATGCACATGATACAGATGATTTGCTTCCTTTCGCCTGTGGCTTTACAATTACTTCGCTTCTGAATGTATTGACGCCTCCGCTTTTCGAGATCGATCTCGTATTCATATAAGATGTTGTGTTGGGTGCATTGTGAATAACTTTTGCTCCCGTATCCAAATCCTGACCGTTTCCGGAGAATGTTATTCCTGTAAACTCGCTTGAAGACCCTTCTCCGTTTAAGACACTGGTAGGATAAAGGTAAGATATATGCGATCCGAAAGATCCCGAAATCCATTCTATTTTCCCGGCTTTTTCTACCAAAGCTCTCTTCGAGTTTAAGTTGTACATATTCTTGGACCAGTTCTCTATTGTCGAATATCTGAGTGTGGCATTTTCACCGACATATAGCTCCACACATCCTGCATGCAGACTTGCTGCATAATATTTCGGAGCCGAACATCCTTCAATAAAATGAAGATATGAATTCTTCCCGATAATGATAAGTGTGTGTTCGAACTGTCCTGCACTTTCCGCATTGAGTCTGAAATATGACTGGAGCGGAATCTCAACTTTAACTCCTTCCGGAACATACACAAATGAACCTCCTGACCATACCGCACCATGCAACGCCGCAAATTTGTGATCTGTCGGCGGAATGAGTTTCATGAAATGTTTCTTTATCATTTCCGAATACTTTTCATCCCTCATCGCAGTTTCCAGGTCTGTATATACAACACCCTGTTTTTCGACTTCAGCACGAAGATTGTGATAAACGATCTCAGAATCATATTGTGCGCCTACGCCGGATAACGACTCTCTTTCTGCCTGCGGAATTCCCAGTCTTTCAAAAGTCTGCTTTACATCTTCAGGAACATCTTCCCACTTATTTTTCATTCGAGCCTTCGGACGAATATAGGTAATGATTCTGTCCATATCAAGGCTTTCTATAGAAGGGCCCCAATTGGGCATATGGGTTTTGTGAAATATTTCCAACGATCTTTGTCTGAACTGCCTCATCCATTCCGGATCGCCCTTTTCTTTAGAGATTTCATCTATAAGATCGGACCCAATACCGCGTCCGAGAACATCTTCTTCATCTTCTTTAAAACGAAAGTCATAAATGCTCTCGTCTATATCTTCTATATAAGTTTTCTCTTTCATATTTTTCCCATTTCTTATTCTTCTTTACAATATTCCTCAAATCCGTTCTGATTGATCTTGGCAATCAAACACGACGAGCCGCTCTCTACGATCTTACCGTCAATAAGAATATGAGTCTTGTCAACATTCAGGTTATCAAGAATTCTTGTACTGTGCGTAATAATCAATAATGTGCCGCCATTTTTCTGATACTCTTCCACTCCCTTTGACACCGTTTTTACCGCATCAACATCAAGGCCGGAATCTGTTTCATCCAGGATGGCAAGTTTTGGATTAAGCATAAGTAACTGGAATATTTCCGCTTTCTTTTTCTCGCCACCGGAGAATCCAACATTTAAATCTCTGTCTATGTAAGACTTGTCCATATTAAGCAATCCGCATACCTCTTTGCACTTTTTTGCAAAATCCCAGAGTTTAATGTGTTTCTCTCCGCCCTGTTCCAAAGCACTTCTTGTAAAGCTGCCCAATGAAATACCCGGTACGGGCACGGGATCCTGAAAAGTTAAAAAAATCCCTCTTTTCGCTCTTTTATCCGTATCTTCTTCAGTAATGTTTTCGCCCTCAAAAAATAATTTACCTTCGGTAATCTCATACCTGGGGTCATTCATTATCGCATGTCCGAGCGTTGACTTTCCGGCACCGTTAGGTCCCATCAATACGTGTGTTTCACCTGCTTTTATTTCAAGATCAATACCTTTAAGTATTTCTTTCTCGCCGACTGATACATGCAGGTTCTTTAATTCCAAAATAGATGACATCAATTAACTCCTTTCGTTTAACGCCTATCCGCCTATTGTTTAAATAGGTTTTATTGTTAAAAAAATAAAGCCTTGTGCTTTCTTTTATCATTTTTAGCGAACAGTGTTTTCTTAACTTCTATAAGAATACACTGTTCGCTTACGTATGTCAACAACAATTTATATTTATTTGGAAATCACTTCCCACATATGCCCCATATTTTTAAATCCGCCTTCCGGAGCACAGGATTTACATTTCTGTCCGTCCTTGCATCCGCCGCATGTCGAACAGTCATGTCCTTGTGCTTCCTCATAGCCGGTTCTTCTTATTACCCCCATACGTTCGAGGAATTCCATATCTCTGTTGACCTGCTCCGTTGATTCTCCCAATTCCTCAGCGAGCATTTCTATGGTCCTCGATCTTCCGTCTTTTAATAATTCAATCAGTTTTTGCATGTGTGACACCTCATCCGACACTTCGTGCCACCTTCTTCTCAAGGAGAAGGCTTAGAAGATTAATAATCCAATATAGTAAGCTGCACCAGCCAACAGAAGGGCTACTACAGTGTAATATACACCGATAATTGCAGTCCATTTTGCTGAGTGAGTCTCCTGATATGTTGCAGCAAGTGCTACGATACATGGCATGTTGAATGTCATTGCGAATATCAAAGCAAGGCCTTCAGGTCTTGAAATGTTTGCTAGCATTAACTCATTAAAGTTACTTGCTTTCTCTGCAGCCATAAGTGAACCTAAAGTTAAAGTTCCGGAATTGGTATACAGCATACTGAGTACACCAAGTGCCCCTTCCTTTCCTAATGATGAAGCAAGGAATGCAAGGAAGGACTGCCAGCTCATACCAACCAATTTCGTTGCAGGCTCTACAAAATGACCGAATTTATAAAGAAGGCTGTTAGCAATATTTCCGTCCTTCGTGAATGATAAAAGCCAAAATACAAATGCTACAAGCAGCACTACTTTTGTTGCTCTTAAAAATGTATCTTTTGTTCTACCGAATACATAACGAAGAAGAGCGCCCCATCTGGGTTTATGATACGGAGGAAGTTCCATAATCATTCCGTATCTCTCTTCAGGTTTAACAAGGAAACGTCCGAAAATAAATCCCGTCACACAAATATGAAGTATCATAACAATTAATATTGCCAATATGATTACAGGCGCCCATGCTCCGAAAAAGATAGTGGATAACAAAGGAATTACTGCCCATGCAGCTCCACAGGGAATTGCCCACGAAAGTGCGATAGTCAAAACCTTCTGTCCCCAGTTATCGATTACTCTGGTCCCGGCTGCACCACCCATCGTACATCCGAAACTAATAAGGAAAGGCATTACACTCTTGCCCTGAAGACCGAATTTACTCATGGAATTATCAAATACATATGATACTCTCGCCATAAGACCTATCTCTTCGAGTAACCCGAATACCAATGTTACTCCAAATACAAATCCGAGCATCTGAACTACAAATGATATACATCTGATGAAAATATCGCAGAACAGCGATACTATGATTTTCGGACATCCTATTCCTATCAGGATATCTGATAAGGGATCGGGTATGGCCGAAATACCCTGTCCGATTCCCATGAACGGCAAAGCGGGTATGAATGAAAGTAAAAGTCCTCCGAATATAATGGCAATTACAACTATTTTACCCCAGATTTTATGCGTAACCAATCTGTCGAATTTTCCTAAAGACGCTGATTTCTTTTCGGATTTCACACTTCCTTCAAGCAATTCATCGATCCATGCGAATTTGCTTTCTCCTGCGACAACAACACCATTCTTGATGCTTACAATTATTTTTTCCAAAGTCTTAACATTTTCAGCAGAGAGTTTTTCTTTTATCTTTGCAATAACAGGAACATCTCCTTCTATTGCCTTGATTGCAAGCCATGTTTTCGAATAACCCGAAATAACTCCTTCGGGAATAATATTCTTTAATTCGTTAAATCCTTCTATATTTGCATATTTTTCTTCCAAAACCGTATAATCCAATTTGGATTGTTTAATCAAAGCCCTGTTTAATGCGGTATAAAATCCGTCATAAGATTTCCTGTCTGGTGCAGAAAAAGGAACAACCGGAATACCGAGTTTCTTTTCAAGCGCTTTTGCATCAATTGTTTTTCCCTGAAGAGCAGCGACATCGCTCATATTGAGAAGCAGGAAACAGGGAACCGTTATTCCCGCATAATCCGCAAGCATATAGAGGCTTCTGCTAAGTTGTGAACTGTCGGCTAAAATACATACCACATCTGCCTTTCCCGATGCTATATAATCCCTTGTAATCATCTCTTCGTCGGAGTTTGCAGACAAACTGTATGTTCCGGGAAGATCTGCTACAATATATTTTTTATCCTCACGTTTGAAAGACCCTTCTTTTTTCTCAACCGTCTTGCCGGGCCAGTTGCCCACATGCTGATGCATTCCCGTTAATGCATTAAAAAGCGTGGACTTACCCGAGTTTGGCTGTCCAAGCAATGCTATTACATATTCATTATCCGCGGTCATTATGCTGTTACCTCCATTTCTATGTTCGAACAGTCTTTTCTGTTAAGCGCAATCATCGTGTCTCTTGAATAAACAAGAATAGGTCTGTTCTTTTCATTCTTAATCATGGATACCTTGCATCCCGGTGTAAGTCCAATCGATGTAATACGGCTTACAAATCTGGCATCTCCGCTTACCGACACAACCGTGCCTTCAGCTCCTTTTTGCATGTCTGTCAGTTTACTCATCTCATCCTCCTAAATATGATCTATTTTGATATTTCAAATGAAAGCATCGTAAATCCCGCATCGGAAACGATTCCCGAAGCCATGCTTTTATCCAGCGAAAACTTTGATAAGAGTTTTACCTGCTTTTTCTCAAGGCTTGCCTTTGCCCACATTCCGTCTTTCGAATTGAATTCGTTTTCAATCTTCCGAACGCATCCGCTGCAGTGCATTCCATCTACATCCAGATAATAAACATAAGGGTAATGACTCTTGTTTCTGTCTTTGACTCTTATTTTCGAAGGAGCAGCATCTTTTTCCCCGCAGCAGCTTGAACCGTATTTGATCCTTTTAACCATCCCCACGATTGCCAAAGCTATAACAACAGCCAACACTATTAAAACGATGATTGTTCCGCGCATTTATAATCCTTTCATCCTGTTTTAACAACAAGTGATTCGAATTCAATCCCCTGATCGATTGCTTTACAATAAGCTTCTTTGCATTTTTGAAATTGCGCAAAAGTCTTTTTTGCCTCTTCACAATTGCCATAAGCTTTCCAGCATCCGATACAATTAACGCCCTCGCAGGGACTTTTCATAAAACATTTCACATCGGATGGAGGATATCCCAAAAACAATCCTATTTCATGAGGGAAATCAGAATCATTCTTCAAGCGTTTAATTAATTTCATCAAACACAAATCGCAGTTTTCCGATATGTAACCTTTTTCCTTTAGAATGCATGAGGCCTCCGGTTTGCAAAGATCTTTTTTCAATCTTTCCGGTCTGTAAACATATATAAGAGTATTTTTTTCGCTCTTTTCGATTGGAATTATTCTGATTCCCTTATCAACCAGTTTTTCGTTTAGATTTCTTATCTCGTCTGTTATTTCTTTTCTGTTTTTCTTTACAGAAAAGATGCTGCCGGTCTTTATTCCAGCAAGCGTAGGTGAACAGAATTCAACTATCGACTTTTTTAGCATTCGGCTCTCCGTCTCAACTTTTTATAATTTGAAATTATAAATATCTTCTATTTGGTTGCTATTACGGTAATCCAGGGTTTTGATTCGTGATGAAAAGATTTAACATCTGAAAATCCTGAAGAATAAAGAGCAAACTCGATATTCTCAATCGTATAACATTTCATGCCATCAATAATCTTCTCAAATTTCAGACTGGCATCATCCGTTCCATCTGATTCGTTGACAATCATAAAAGAGCCGCCCTTCTTGAGAACTCTTGCGACCTCCGTAAAACATTTTTCAAGTCCCGGCCAAAAATAAATTGTTTCAAAAGCTGTTGCCAAATCGTACTTTTCATCCGGCAGATCCAAAGACGAAACATCCGCTTGTCTTATTTCGCATCTTCCGTTATCAATCGCCGCCTGATTAACAGATGTTGCCTTTTCAACGGAAACTTCAGAATAATCCACTGCAGTCATATACGCCGACGGATATTTTTTCATAAGCTCTCCTGCGTTTCTTCCGCCTCCGCATCCTATTTCCAGAAGTTCAGAAGGGTTAACGATTTCCAGATGGGATATTCCCCAGTCTGCCATTTTTGCATGACCTCCATTCATTCCGTTTACCATCATTTTTCCAAGCGTGCCCTCCGGCTTTCTTGTCTGGCTTACAAAATTCTTATACAAGCCCATTTCTTTTCCTCCAAATCAGTTAAAAACAGCCATTAATTCATTCCTGCAACAAATATAGAATCTATATCATTTAGTTAGTGTTCTCTAACTCTATTAACGTTTAATTGGCGGTCAAGTTAGTCTGCCTTAACCGCCAATTCATTTTATATCACACTATTTGTGATAGTTCAACAGTTATTTTATATTTTTTTATCACATTTTCCAGTTCTGTGACTTCAACTGCTGTTTTGTCATACGCGAGTAGATACTGTCGAATCCCGATAAGTATTCGGGACTTCCCTGCTCCGCAACAACACCATCCTTTAATACAACAATATTATCTGCATTTGCTATGGTTCTCATACGATGAGCGATGATAAGCACTGTCTTATTCTTAATAAGTCTTGAGAGCGCTTCCTGAATAGCAGTTTCATTCTCTGCATCAAGAGATGCTGTTGCTTCATCAAGAAGAATTACAGGTGCATCCTTAAGGAAAGCTCTCGCGATTGATATTCTCTGTCTCTCACCGCCGGATAATTCACTTCCGTTTTCACCTATATTGGTATTGTACTTGTCAGGCAACAGATTGACAAATTCTTCGCAGTTGGCAAGTCTTGCCGCCTCCATTACTTCTTCATCGGTCGCACCACTCTTTCCGATACGAATATTCTCCATAACGGAATTATTAAAAAGTGTAACATCCTGGAAAACAATCGAGTACTTTGAAAGCAATGTCTCAGGATCAACCTCAGATACATCCTGTCCGCCTAGTGTAATAGTACCGCTGTTAACATCCCAGAATCTCGCTGCAAGTCTTGATATAGTTGTCTTGCCACCGCCGGAAGGACCGATGAGAGCTGTAACTTCGCCCTGCTTTGCCGTAAAGCTTACATCCGAAAGCACATCTGTATCATCTGAATATTTGAATCCTACATGGTCGAATACAATATCATATCCGTCAACTTTTAACTTATCTGATCCGGTCTGAATCTCATGTGAGAGAACTTCATCAAGTCTTTCACACTGAATACCTGTAGCAATGATAGCAGCAAAGTTTTGTAGAGATATCTCCATAGGAGCATATAATCTTGATACAATCATAAGGAACATGAAGAATGTTAAAATATCAATATCACCTTTTGCAAATAAGATACCGCCCATAATAGCAGTTGTACCGATGCCAAGTTTAAGTACGATTGCTGCAGAGTTTACATATACAGCCATCTTAAGTTCAGTAAAGAGCGCAAACTTTTCAACCTTCTTAATCTTGCCGTCAAGTTCTTCCATATATCTGTTTTCGGAATTGTTGGCTCTCAAATCCCTGATTGATTCAAGACACTCCTGAATTCCGTCAGACATATCAAGCTTGATAGCCTGATTTTTTCTGACTGCTCTTTTTTCTGCCCCCGAGCACGTAATAACGATAATAAAAGCAACAGGAATTACCCAAAAAGCCGCAAGTACCATTCTCCAGTCAAAGAAGATGAACATGCTTATGCCAACCAGCGCAACCGAGATTACTGCACCGATAAGTTCGGGAATCCAGTGGCTTGATGCCGTCTCAATCATTGCACAATCGCCCATGATATTTGTTGTAAGATCCGCAATATTCTTTTTTCCGAAATACGAAAGAGGAAGTTTTCTAAGTTTCTCAGCAATTGCCGTTCTTCTAACACCGCTTTCACGATAAGTAGTTAAAAATGTTGCGTTATATTGAATAAAATTTGTAATAGCTATAAGAAGTATTATGATTACCGAAGCTATTACATAAAAAGGAATTCTTTCCTTCGTTAAGCTGTTATTAAGCAAATCTTTAATTAATGTGTAAAGCACACCTGCAGGCAGCATCAAAACCATATCCGTTAATGTAACGCAGACACATGCCTTAATCATGTCTTTCGCACCCTGTCTGGAAAGTGCGTATTTATGCTGTAATTTTTCTATCATCTTATGCACCTACCTTCCACTCAATTGATTTTGAATATTCATCAAACATACGCTTATATAATCCGCCTGACTGCATAAGTTCATCATGCTTACCTGCTTCTATGCATTTACCGTCATCCATAACAAATATCTTATCTGCATTCATAACAGTTGACAGTCTGTGAGCGATCATGATAAGCGTCTTATCCTTGGACATCTCATCAAAAGCAGCCTGAACCTTAGTCTCGTTGTCAGGATCAGCAAAGGCTGTTGCTTCATCAAGTATAAGGATTGGTGCATCTTTTAATACCGCTCTGGCGATAGTTATTCTCTGCTGCTCGCCACCTGAAAGGTATGTTCCCTTTTCACCTATAACTGTATGTATACCATTGGGCAGTTTTTCTAATATATCCATGCACTGCGCCTTTTTAAGTGCTTCTATTACTTCATCTTCACTTGCATCAGGCTTACTCATGCGAACATTTTCAAGTATTGATTTTTTTATAAGGCGGCTATCCTGGAATACAAATGAAACCTGTTCCATAAGATATGATGAAGGCATATCTTTTACGTTAACACCACCGATGCTTATCTCACCTTCTGTAACATCAAAGAATCTGACTAATAGTTCTGCCATTGTAGTCTTACCGGAACCTGAAGGTCCGACAAACGCAACATGCTCACCCTGCTTAATAGAAAGCGATACATTATCAAGCGCATTTCTCGTTGCACCCTTATAGCGATAAGATACATTTTTTACTTCTACACCAAAATCAACAGGTCTCTCATTGCTATATCCTTCTCCGAGAGGATCTATCTCCATAATCTTATCTACTCTCTTTAATGCATCAATAAGATTCATCTCAGCTTCACCTGAATATGCAATCTTAGTTAATGCAACTGTTACCAGCGGTGTAATAATGATGTAATACATTATGTTAAGAATAGTTGCATTATCAACTCCGTTTCTTGTAAAGATATATGATGCAATTACTAAAAATACAAAGATTGCATTAATACATGTCATGAATCCCATCATGGGGAATCTAAGCATTAATGTATATTCCGTCGTCCATTTGCCGAATCCGTCAATACAATCCTTGAATCTCTTAAATGAATGGACCGTCTGGCCGAATGTCTTAACAACAGGAACACCTCTAACATATTCTGTAGCTTCCGAACTCATTGTTTCGAGTGCATCCTGATACTCTTTCATCTTCTGCTGCATATTTTTTCCCATCATTGACATCATGCAGCAGAATCCGATAACAGCCGGTATCATACAGATAAGTCCTATCTTCCAGTTAAAAGCAAATACCAATATAAGAAGACCTACAGGTGTAACGGCAGCAACCGTCTTATCCGCAAGTGTATGTGCAATATACGTTTCAGTTGCCGCAGTGGAATCATTAACAATTCTTCTTATCTTGCCTGTACCGTCTTCATCAAATACACCTAGAGGTAATGTGATTATTCTTCTCATAAGAGAACTTCTCATATTAGCCTGTACTCTGAAGGCAGAAATATGAGTGCAAAGAAGCGCAGCGATATATACAAGCAATGCTCCTACTATCAGCGCTACTGCAACAATAGCATAAATTGTTATTGAACCAAGGTTCTCGCCGTTAACCGCTACCCTTATAATCTTCCACATCATATAATACGGTATCAATGTCATAACTGCACTTATGGCAGCTAAGAATCTGCCAAGTGTTATCAAATGTTTATGTCCTCCCGCATATTGTCTGATCAATTTCATATGATCATATTTTTGAGTCTTTCCCAACTTATTGTTCCTCCTTATATCTCATTTAAAATATTAATCTTTTAAGTAAAAATTTATGTTTTCATATACGCCTCCGCTAATAATTCTATTGAGAATACTTATATAAAATCGTTAGTTATCGCTAACTTGATAACGATAACTTACGCAATAAAAAAGAGCCCGTAGGCTCTGTTTATTCAATACCCATAATTCGTAACCACCCCGGCATGAAGAATTCCTGCATCAGATTCAGATATTTATCTATCTGCTTTTCATTATAATCGTGAATGATAGGTTCGAAGCACGCTGTTAAATAAGCCGATAAAAGAAAATGAAGTTCTTCTTCTGACACGGTTTTAACAGGATATCCCTTTTTCTTAAGATATTTTAATGCATCCAGAAATTCTTTTTGATTCTCGTTAGTTAAATCATGTATAAAATTCTCATACCTGGTTCCGGCAGAACAAGTCATCAAAAGAATAAACTCCTGCCTTCTGGGTAAAATCACATTTCTTATAAGATCTACAAATGATTCTCCAAAGAGTTCTTCACCTGAAAGATTGCCATCAACAATATCATATTTTTTACTTGTATGATTCTTAAGCCAGCTTTTCATCTCATCTACAAGAGGCTTAACCATGCCGTCAAACATCGCCTCTTTATCGGCATAATGTCTGTAAAGACCTGCAGATGTCATGCCGGCTCTTGCACCGATGCTTCTGATGGAGGCAGCTTCATATCCTTTCTCAAGGAACTCCTCCATAATCGCTTTATTCACTCTGATGTGGCTTAATGACTTATCTCTCGGCATATTCATAACCCTTATAAAAAAGTAATCCTTGATAGTTATCATTGTTCGCTATCAAAGATTACTATAGTTATTTTAGTTTTCTTTGTCAATAATAAATTATTTCTTCCTTACATTTTCTGTATAAAGCATCGTAATTCTCGAGGGCATTTCCTTACTGTTGACTACTCTCCAGCCATGCGATGACAGGAAACGCTCATACTCTGTTTTAGTCCATTGATGTTCAAATTTAATACCTGACATCTTAAGAATCGTTGACCAGATTTTACTCTTTAAGCCGGAACCTTTGTGAATGAAATTAGGTGCAATAAGTATGCCTTTTTTCTTAAGTACTCTGTCTATTTCTTCCAAAGCTTTATCAGGATTGGGCATAACATGCAATGCATTGGCGATTATTACGACATCAAAAGTATTATCTCCATAAGGAAGATTCGTAGCATCGGCAACTTCAAATTTCAGATTATCAGGATGTACTCCCTTTCTCGCTTCCTTAATCATCCCTTCCGAGTAATCAGTTGCAATCACTTCTTTTGCAGAAGAAGCTATATGCTTTGCCAAAAGTCCGGGACCTGTCGCTATCTCGAGAACCTTTTTCTCTTTAACAACCTTCGGAATTCGCTTATACATAAGCTTATAAACTTTTTCGTCTGTACGCATAAACTTTTCATATAACGGTGCATACAAATCCCAGATTTTCTTTGTCATATTTTCCCCATTCATGAATTTGTTTGTTTGTTTAATGAATGTTAGCGCCAACTAACAATTTTGTCAATGTCTATAGAACAGTTTTTTGATTATCCTGATTTATAATTAATTCCATATATACTAAAAATAATTATTCTGTAAAAATGACATATAATCCCCGTTTCCTTATGCTATAATATATGAGATACAATTTTTTTGTTAAGTATATGTAAATTAGAGGAAAAGAATAAATGAAATTTTATCAAAACATACATCACAGGATGACATTGCAGAGAATTATTCTCTTCATCTTTGCAGCTGTTTTTCTGATTATCAGTTTCCCCCTTACTGCGCATGCTGATAAAGAACCGGAAATAGTCTGCGTCGGTTATTACGAGAACGAAGTATTTCAGGAAGGTGCAAAAGAAGGCGAGGTTAAAAACGTCTATGCCTATGAATACTATCGTAAACTTTCCGAATACACCGGCTGGGAATATGAATATGTCTACGGAGAGTTTGGCGACCTTTATCAAATGCTTCTCGACGGAGAAATTGACATGCTTGCAGGTCTGGCTTTTAAAGAAGATCGTGCCGAAGTCATCGGCTACCGGATGCTGTAATGGGAAGTGAATCCTACTACCTTGTCAAGTCTTATGAAAACGCAAATATAACAACAGACCCTGCAACTTTGAACGGTTGTAAAATCGGCGTTCTTGACAGCGCTATGGTTGATGTTTTGAACAAATATCTTGACAATCATCGTGTGAAAGCTGATGTCGTTGCTTATTCAGACTACACGCAGTTATTTGATGCATTTGATTCTCATGAAGTGGATATTCTCGCAGCAGAAAGCGATGGTGCTCACGGAAGAGAACATTCCGAAGTATTGACCGTTTTCGGTACATCTGATTATTACTTATGCGTAAGCAAAAATCGCACGGATCTTTTGTCGGAATTAAATTCCGCGCAGGCATTACTCGCTGCCGAAGAACCCAATTACCTGAATTCACTCAGAGCAAAATATTATTCCGTCAGCGTTACCGCAAGAGCATTTTCAAAAGCCGAGACGGAATGGATGGACAATCATGATTCTCTTCATGCCAGATGCTTCGGTGTGGAAATCGGAAACGAAGGCTTGCTAAAGCTCCTTAACCGCGGAATCAATGTTCTTGGCGATGACTACGCACAAGGCATTTCATATCGATATACCGGCGGACTTTATTCATACAGTTTTATAGACGCACTGCGTGATCATATGGCACTGGTTGGAACCGGCATTCTTATTATTGCCGTAATAATCGTATTTCTGCTTATACGTGACATACGACGTACGAAAAAAGAAGTTGAAGAAAAGGAAAATGCCAGAATCAATCTTGAAGCAAAAAACAATGAACTCGCAGAAAGTCAGAAAGCATTGTCCGATGCGCTTATTGTTGCAGAACATGCCAATCGTGCAAAAACCGCATTTTTAAACAATATGTCCCATGACATTCGTACACCGATGAATGCCATTGTAGGCTTTACTGCGCTTGCTGCTTCACACATCGACAATAAAGAACAGGTGCAGGATTATCTCGGCAAAATCTCCGTTTCCAGTCAGCATCTTTTATCTCTTATAAATGATGTATTGGATATGAGCCGTATCGAAAGCGTTAAAGTTATAATTGAAGAAACAGATGTGCATCTGCCGGATGTAATTCATGATTTAAGAACCATTATTCAGTCAAATATTTCCTCAAAACAGTTAGAGCTTTTCATTGATACCCAGGATGTAAAACACGAGGATATCATTACCGATAAACTCCGCCTGAATCAGGTATTGCTGAATATTCTTTCCAATGCCATTAAGTTTACTCCTGCCGGAGGAACAATCAGTTTTCGTGTTATCGAAAAACCGTCTCCTGCAGATAACATTGCCAATTTTGAATTCTGTATCAAAGATAACGGAATCGGAATGAGCGAAGAATTCCAAAAGACAATATTTGAAGCCTTCTCCCGCGAAAAAAACAAGTACCGTCAGCGGTATTCAGGGTACAGGTCTGGGCATGGCAATTGCGAAGAATATAGTCGACATGATGGGTGGTGTAATCACAGTACATTCCACCGAAGGAAAAGGCAGCGAATTTATCGTGGAACTTCCGTGCAAAATCAGTAAAGTATCCGCAAAAATTGAGCCAATTCCCGAGCTTAAAGGCGTACGTGTACTTGTGGCAGACGATGATACCGACACCTGCCTTTCCGTTTGTTCCATGTTACGTGAAATTGGAATGCGTCCCGATTGGACCAACTACGGAAAAGAGGCTGTGATACGTGCAAAAGATGCTCTGGATAATGCTGATGAATTCAGGGTATATATTATCGACTGGCAGATGCCGGATTTAAACGGAATAGAAACCGTCAGAAGAATCCGCAAGGTAATCGGTGACAGTGCGCCGATTATAATTCTTACCGCATATGACTGGTCCGACATTGAAGCTGAGGCAAGAGAAGCCGGCGTTACTGCTTTCTGCTCAAAGCCTTTGTTCATGTCTGAGCTTAGAAATGTTATGATTCAGCCTTTTCTGGCTTCTGTTGAAAAGCAAAAAGAGGAAACACCCGAACCTGAATCCAAACCGGATTTCTCAGGAAAACGTGTTTTGCTTGCAGAAGATAACGAATTGAACCAGATGCTCGCAGAAAATATTTTGACGAATGTCGGACTTGCCGTTGATATCGTAAATGACGGTACCGAGGCAGTGGAAAAAATGAAATCTTCATCTGCCGGTTACTACGACATTATCCTTATGGATGTTCAGATGCCCAAAATGGACGGCTATGAAGCAACCAAACAAATTCGTGCATTGGAAGATAAAGAAAAAGCCGGTATTCCCATCGTTGCCGTTACGGCAAATGCCTTTGAAGAGGATTGCCAGATTGCATTGGATGCCGGCATGAACGGACATCTGGCAAAACCTTACGATATTCCGGAAATCATGAAAACTTTAAAAGAACTTTTGGGTTGACATCGATTTGACACACAAAACACGTCCCTCTGTATTCGGACCCTTTATGAAAAAATTTCCTGTTTAACCAATTGCCTGCCTCCCATAAACATGACTATCCAGCCAAGGCTTTCGAATCCTGAACAGAATCCGTTGAAATTCCATGGAATAATAAGTTCCAAAAGAAACCCGATTCCTGCAATAATCATAGGCGAGCCAAGTATCCATATTTTGGGAAGTTTGAATGTTCCTTTAATAACTAATGCAATCCAACTGAAAAAAACTGCCGATTCAAATGCGAAGAAAGTTGTCCAATATGGTATGGCCTGTACCATATATGATCGGTTCCACATCGATACAGCCAAATCTGTATTGCCTTCCGCAGCTTCATAAATCACATTGTAATTATGTATAAGTGTTCCGCACTCAAGATGAAAATACATGAAACTCATTACTCCAAGAACCAATCCGGCAATATACATATGTATCCAGATTTTATCCCATCTGCTTTTGCTCTCATTAAGTTTAACACGAAGGAATCTCACAAAAGGAAGTGCTGCAAGTGTATAGCATATCGTACCTATAAGTCCACCAATATTCGAAACAGCAATTCTCCAATCTGCGATGGTAAGCCATCCGGTAGATATCATTCCTGATATCTCGGTACTGTCCTTAGGTTCAATTCCCATACAATAATCGCCAATCATACATAGAATCATTCCGGGAATTACCCAGAGCATCATATTGAATATTTTTTTCAATTCTTCTCTTTTCATCATTTACCTCTCAATTTTGACACCGGGAGCAAAAACTTAGTTTCAGATCTTTATCCAATCATTTATCGCTTTACTCATTCTCTTATCTATATCGATTCGAGCTTCCATGCATTCTTTTTTGTAATCACGTCCTGCTTTGAATAATCCGACGAACATGCTTCCACCAACAGGCATCATCTGCTTAAGCAAGCTTTCCGGAAATACAAAATGTGTAGCGTGCTCATATATCATACTCTCAACTTCACACTCATGAGAAGTTCTTGACAATCTATCTTCCATTCGCCTTATATACTTTGCAGTATCCCAAAGAACATCATCCTCTGCTCCTATAAGCAAAAGTTTTCCTTTTATTCTTTCAACTTTTATAAACTCTTCTTCTCTTATTGGATGTGCTTTTTCCGAATCATCGAATACACCTCTCGATACAAGCATATCTTTGTTAACTTTTGCATCCGCTTTCATCTTCTGATAATATTCAGGATGACGATAAACAAAAGGAAGATAAGGAAGCGGTTCACCCTGCCAGGATGCGGTTGATTCTCCCTCGCCGGGCCATTCTTTCATACCATCACGTTTTCCCTGATAGAATCCTTCCATAACGAAATCACTCGGTGTCATTGCAATGGTAAGCGTTATCTCGGGATAATATGATGCCGCAATTAAAGCATACATGCCTGTTGTGGAAGCTCCGGCTATACCGAATTTCTTATTCCCTTTACTCTTAAGATATTCAATAGCAGCACCTATTCTTTCAACCGGAAGATTATGATGACTGTAATCCTTATGAGCAGGTGAAAGTGTCATTACATTAACTCCAAATTTCTTATGCAACCACTTCGCTCCTGATTTTGCAACATGATCTTCACAGTCATCTCCAAGCATCGCAATAATTGCTTCGTGTGATTCTCCGCCCGGGCAAGGCCAGTAACATCCGTAGAATCCTTTTTCTGTTTCTTTGTATTTTTTCATATTGATTAATTTCCTTTCTCGAAGATCAAATCAAGAATACTGTCAATGATTGTATCTATTGTCTTCTCATATACGCTCTCATGAAGTTCTTCCTTGGCTTCAGCTGTCAGCACAAGAATCTTGGTCATGTTCGCTAAAAGAAGAAAGTCAACATCAGGTCTTACGCCTTCCAACATACTTAATAAATTGATAGCTATAGAGCTCTCTTTTTCTTCATCAGGATCAAAATCCGAAGTCTTGTGGATAAGATTCGATTCATCTTCAAGAGTCATATGTGCGTAGATGCTCATATCCTTATCTACCAAATGACGAAAATAAACTCGAGCATCTTCTCTGCAAAGTTTTCTTTTCCCTGCGAGAACATCTTTGTCAATCAGTTTGGGAAGCATCTTCTGCCTGTGATACTTAATTAAATCAGCAAGGTATTCTTCTTTGTTTTTCCAGAAATGATAGAATGTTCCTTTAGCTATTCCTGCAGCCTCAGTAATCTTAGTGATTGTTGTATGTGTAACACCATATTCTTTTATCAAAGGGAATCCGGCTTCCAGCATCACAAGTCTTAATTCATCCCTCTGTTCATTCGTAAAAACTCTGTCCGGCATATAGCGTTTCCTTTCTTGTGACCGTTTTAATATTTTGGTCATATATTACGTTAGCACTCGCTAACCTCTTTGTCAATACACAAATCCAATAAAGATGATTTAGCCTTCACAGACATGTACAGAAAAAGCCTCAAACATTGTAAAAACAATGAATGAGGCTCTTTGCATTTTATATAATTCAATTTTAACAGCAACTAAAATAATCTTGTATGCTGCAGATATTTAAATAACTCCGTACTTTCTTATCTGCCCTCTTAATACTTCTTCCACTCTGTCTAAAACCAGCGGCATGTTTTTTTCCATACAACCCTTGGATTTTATCTTATCTTTTTTGAGTGTTTCCGAACATTTTTCATACTCTTTTCGAATCTCATTCCACTTCGAAATCAGTTCTTTTTTCCCTAAAAACTTTATGCTCCCATGATACAATTCACAAGCCGCATCTGACTGTTCATCAAAATCCCGATTAAAAGGCTTTGCTTCAATCTTTTCCATACATTCACCAATACTCATATCTATTGGATAGTCGCCCAGCACATCCGAAAATAAACCCGCACCATAATCAAAAAACGGACATAATTTATATTCTTCAATATTCGGGTTATACATAACCGCAATATTGTTTGTATGTCGGTCCTCGTTTAAGAAAAATGCATCAGCTGAAAGCATTACAGAAATATATTTGCCAAACTCCTGTAGTCCCGTAACATTTTCGACAAATCTAACCATCAGTTCTATTCGTCCTTTAACATCGCCGATATGCGCCATTTCTTTTGCAATACTCAATCCGGTCATTTTACGATACAATTTTTCAATCGTCATAAGCTGCCATTCATCTTCCCTGAAATTATCACTCCTGCATCCAAAAAAGCAATTCTTCTGCCAAATCAAAACAACCGGCTCATATTTCACGAAGATATTCGTTGTTTGATTTTGAAAAGAATCTTTAATATTCGACATTTCAAAAAATGCGGAAGATACAACTTCTGAAAGACCTTCATATCCAATACTATCCGCTTTGTACCATACGGAGTCGATATTCCATTTCAACTGATTGCCTTTCGAAGAATGTGCTATTCCTTCTATTGGTTGCAAACTGTCTAAATCAACTATATCCATCAAAAACCTTTCTATCCACCTAGTTTTCAGAGTATCTTTTTTCTTTTTCGTAATACGAAAACTTCATCCACATATCGTCTTCTCCGGTACGCCCGCCGGTTTTTTCCAATATGCGAATAACATCATACTGTTCAAGACCAAGATCCTTCAAAACCTGCTTAATTCCAAACCTCTCTTTTGGTATGCATCTTTCCTCAAGAAAATACATAAAATCTTCCCATGTCGGCTTGGCTTTAATACCAAAAGGGCGGAGAATGGGATTGTCAGTATGATTAATCACTCTTATCTGTTCACTGTAAAAATCAACGAGAATTACACTTAAACATTTATCCTTGTTCATAAATTCAATTCGAAGACTGTAATTGGCAATTTCTTTCTCACGAAAAACTGCATTAAGTTTTGCCCAAGCAGTATAAGTCCTGTATATACCATCCTGCGGGTAATTATCCTGAAAATAAGATGATAAAGTCTGTCGTGAAATTCCGGCTTCTCCGGCAAGAGAATTCATAGTTTCTCCGTTACAATATCTCTTCCTTAATTCTTCAATTGCTTCTTCACTTAAAGCCTTTTTTCTTCCGGCTCCTCTTTCGTTTACCGCCATAAGAAACTCCTGTTAAATCCTGTTTATTTTCACTATATTCCATAAAAAAACAGATGTCAAGAAATTAATTTCTTGACATCGCATTAATTCATACAAACTCACATTTTTTCAAATATCAAAATCTTTTGTGCATATTTCTTGATTAGAGGAATCCATGCTACAAGTTTATATATCGGATAGTATTCGCACATGCCTCTGATAATATTATCATCCTTTATTTTTCTGAATCCCTTTGCTATATCCCCTAAATCATCGAAACTGTATGCACCCCATGTAAAAACAGCTCCCGTTGACTTTATAGACTTTTCAACTTTTTCTCTATTAACAAACTTAGGACATAGGCATTCCATCAAAACTGTTGCATTATCAAAATTATCTCTGATGATACCAAGCATCTTTCCAACCTGTTCTTCTGTCAGATACATTGAAAGGCCTTCAATGATAAAAAGCATCTTTCCTCTAACCTGTATCTTTTCAGCCCAAGCAGGATCATAAGCAGAGCAGCCTATAGTCGACACTCTTCCTGACTCATGATAAACGGAATCCCTGACTTCTATAGTCTCAGGAAGATCCAGATTATACCAGGTAATCTCTCCGTTATCCATTCGATAAAATCTTGTATCCAAACCACATGCTATGTTTACTACAGTACATTCGTGATTATCTTTTATAAAATTCGAAACAAGTTCATCAAAAACATATGTCCTGGCAATAACTCCGCTGCTCATGGCAGCATCATTTTCAGCTTTTGAAAAATCATAATCGAGTTTATCGACTATTTCTTCAGACTTGACATCTCTAAACTTATTCTTCGGATTCCTGCTCCACATTGCCCTTGCATAAAAACTCTGGAGCATTGTTTCTGCTGAACCGTTAAGTATCGGTTTTATCTTTTCTTCGTTCATTATTGTTTCAATCCCTTTCTCCGAAGTACTGATTAATATCGTCTATAATCTCACGTTCTCCCTCTCTTCCTTCCGTCAGAAAAGTGAAAACCGGCCAGGCATGAGGCATTCCCTCTTTAATCTTTATGGTATAATCCTTAACTCCACACCTAATAAAAGGTTTCAAAATACTGTACAAAAGACTCATTTTTGTCTCCTTTAAATGCCTTATCTTTTCTTAACATGATAAAAAATGTCATGGCAGCAATGATATCCATCTCCAATAGCACCAATTCTTTCAAAGCGTACATGTCGATGCAATACATCAAAGGCATAATGGTCATGATTACAAAATACAGCAGTGAATTCAGGATACCCATGTTCCTTGCAGGTATCATAATATATGCACTTATTTACCTTGTATTCAAATCTTTCATCACTGTTTTCGACAGTTTCATATTCCCAGCAAACCGCTTTGTCTCCATCCATGTCGGACAACAGGTTTTTAACTAAATGTTCATATCCGTTAGGAAACAAATCTATCACCCGGTGTGCCGTTGCCGCTATCTTTCTCATCGGAAGACACATAAAATCATATGTCGCTATACTTTCATCTTTGGAGAATCCTTTTTCCTGTAATATTTCATAAGCTGCAAGTCCGGAATAAATATTCAGATAACTTGTGAACTTTCCGTCATTTTTCCCAAAATCAGATTCATCCATATACTTCATAAAGCGTTTTTCATACTCTTCTCTAATCGCTTTCGCATCATCGCTTCCCTGACAGACAAGATATTTTTCCAAACGCTTCGCGTAGTGCTTTCTTAAAAAGCTTATAGTTGATTTATGATCACCTGTTTTTCTTGTTTTAAGACCCATATTTTCTCTTTAAAAACGTATTTTGCTTTTCGTATTATTTATTTCTTTTTCTTGGAAAGAACGGAATGCACCTGTTCACATGTTTTTTATACTCAGCGTATTCGTCACCATACAATTTAATGAGCCATTTTTCTTCTGTATTTATTAATACAACAGTCATAATTAACCAGTTAATAACCGGAAGAATAAGCA
>JAILRA010000006.1 GCA_024698715.1 Lachnospiraceae bacterium | reverse complement strand
TTCATTTATCACTGCGATATCGAGAAAGTACAGAGATTCAGATTTTTTGTTAGATTTGACGGAATAATGTACGAAACGGAATACTGGTGCATGCCTGTTGCGGTATTCAGCAAAAATGTCGGTTCGTATGTGCGAGGAGGATATAAACTTACGCTTGTTGATAACTGCGAGATATATGCGGAAAAAGCAGATGAAGAGAAGACTGAAAGCGTAAGAAGAGAACAGAATCTTTTCTTTAAGAATAAACCCGGAATTTTCGGTCTCCGAGAACTGAGTCTCGAATACAGGAAGAATCACAGGGTATGGCTTTATTATGACCTTTACACGGTAGACAAGGACAACGGATATTATCAGTTTATTAATGACTTTAAACACAAAGATGACGGAGTGGACAGGTACTATGTTTACGGAAGAGAATTATCCGAAATAGAAGGTCTTTTCGATGAAGAGCAGAAAAAACATCTTGTTCTGTTCGGCTCCGAACTTCATAAACTTCTGTATCTGAGTGCGGAAAAAATACTGACTGCTTTCTATGGTTTTACAACGATATCTCCCTTTGAAACAGAAGAAGAGGAAGCAAATTACATAGATATTCAGGATTTTGAAACCGTATATCTTCAGCACGGAATCCTTCATGCTCATTTAGTCATTAAGAACCATGCGGAAAGATGCAGAGCCGAGAAAATCGTGGTCAGTACTCCGTTCGAAAAGAAGAATTACATGGAGAATTACGGCTATGAGGAAGACGAACTTATATGTACCGGTATGGCCAGATATGATTATATTGACAGAGAAGCTGAATCTTCGAACAGGATCCTGTTTGCTCCTTCCTGGAGAGAATATCTGACGATACCTTTGTCAGGTTCCAAATGGGAACTTCTCGGAAACAAGGTTTCATCATCCGACTATTACAAAAAATTTATGGAATTTCTGACTGATCCCGAACTCTACAGGGTGCTGGAAAAGAAGGATATGCATCTGGATTTCAAACTTCATCCCATCATTAAGGATGCGAAGGGCCTCTTTCAATGCGAAAATGACAGGATCCATATGGCTCCCGAAAGTGTCAGAGCAGAGGATTATAAGATCTTTGTGACGGATTATTCCTCATATGTATTTGATTTCGTATACTTAAAGAGAGCGATAATGTATTTTGTTCCCGATATGGATCAGTTCAAATCCGGAATGAATCATTACAGGGAACTTGATCTGCCTTTTGAAAAGGCCTTCGGCCCACTGGTTCTTGAACCTAAAGATGCGGTGGATAAGCTTACGGAACTAATCAATCGGGATGGAAAAGCCGATATAATATATTATGACAGAATGCGAAACTTCTTCTTTGAGAGAGAAAATCATGCAGACGGACTCTACGATTATCTGATCAAAAAATAATCATTCTTTTCGGCATACTAAGAGGTAAAACTTATTATGAGCATAAAAGTATTTGTTCTGGGATCATGTTACAGCGGGTATATGTTTAAGGAAAAACTGTTGGGTAAACTCGCCTGCGGAAGTATTAAAATGGTATATCAGCACCAGCATGATTCTCTTATCAGCATTATGACGCCTCAGGTCAAAAAAGATCTGGCAGGTGCAACGTCCAAATATCAGTGGGATTTTGATCATTTTGCCGAGTCGATATTCAATAAAGATGTTATCGACAAAATAACCGAGTTGCAACCCGATTATATTGTATTTGATACATATGCCGAAGCGGTATGCCCCATAGTCAGAACCGATACGGATACCTTTGTTACGGCTAATTATTATATTCAGGATTCTTCGATATACGATGAACTGAAGGATCATGAAATCCTCTGGCCGTCGAATCCCGAAAGAAAGATACTGTTCGAAAAATATGCTCCGGCTTTTTTCAGTCTTATCAGGGAAAAACTTCCTGATACCCGGATAATCCTTGTAAGGGCCAAAGCCGCCTGCGAGCTTTTCGATAAAGAAAAGAAAGAACTTAAAAATTTTACATACGCCGACAAAGTAGAAGACACTAACAGAAAACGTCAGGAATATGATGAACAGGTGATGTCATATGTACCAGATATAAGAGTACTCAATATGCTTGACGAATACGGTGTTGCGGATACGGCAATCCACGAAGATTATGATTATGAGATTTCACATAATCATTATGAGACAGAGTATTACAGGAGACAGTACACCAAACTGCAGAGTCTTATAATAAGTGATCTTCTTAAAGATAATACTCCTACCAAGTATTTCAATCAGGCGATATGCATGATCGCCGGTGAAGATGTCGGAATGCTTCTGTTTTTGGCGAGAGTATATAAGGACTTCTTCAGGGTTTATATACAGATAGACGCAAATCTTATCGGAAATGTGTATACGACAAAGGATATAGAGAGACTGAGGGCTATCCCCAATGTCTATGTTCTCACAAAATACAAAGCTCCCAAGGGAAGTTATCATGAATTGCTTGCCATTCTTCAGATGGCGGAAATGGCATTTTCGGCACCCGGCGTAAAATATGTTCATTTCACAACGGGCAACGATGTTCCAATCAGGCCGGTAAATATTATCTACAGATTTTTTGACGAGAACGAAGGATACAGTTATCTTAATCTTCATGCTAACGGAAAGAGAGAGGAGATGGATAAAGTATCCGAATATACCTACAGACAGTACTATTATCTCTATGATGCGGATGAAAAGGACTCTTCCGTAAAGGCGATGATTGAAGACAGTATACTTAAACAGAAAAATGAAGGAGTCTTCAGAAAAGGGATCGGAGAATACACGGACACTTACAAGGGTGTAGTCGGAGGAAGCCTGACCAGGGAGGCGTATGAATACTGCAGGGATTATGTTCGCAAACATCCTGAGTATTTAGAGGATATAAAGTATACCAGATTGAGATCTGAATTCTTCTTTCAGACTATATTGATGAACGATCCTGATTTTAGGGAGAAAATCCGCGGGGGAATAAGAGGCGGAAAACATGACTGGAACTGGGATGAAAAAGCCAAGGATTATGCGGAACTGACAATCGAAGGATATAAAAAGATTAAAGAAAAAAAAGAGATATTTTTTGTAAGGAAAGTCTCGTCTGACAATGAAGATGTTCTTAACAGTATATATTCCGATATTAAGACACCTTACAGAATTCAAAAGTGATATGATACGGAATTAAGACATAGATGATGAGGAGGGAAGAAAATGAAAAAAAGCATCAGATTTATCGGCATGCTCATTACTTCAGTACTTATTGTATTGACAATGGGGTTTGGTCTGCCAAACGTTGCAAAGGCTGCAACCAATGACCTGATCGTAAGCGTAAGCAAAAAATCAGGGGCGGATACTGATGATGATTACAACGAAATACAGGGTTTACTGAATTCACAACGACCGTCATCGGATACTTGTCTGATTGTTATGATCCCTGCGGGAAAATATTATATCAGCCAAACACTGGAGATCAGATCCAACACCATTCTGGAGGTCGATCCCGATGCGGAGATAATAAGAACAAATGAAAAGAATATAATGATCCGAAGTGACGATGATAACGGAAAAGGCGGTTACGGTCAGTTTTCGGACATAATGATCACGGGAGGTACGTGGAACGGAAATGTTAAGGACAGTACGATACTGAGTCCTTTAATGTATTTTTCACACGGAAAGAATGTCAATCTGGGGAATTTCAATATTAAAAGCTGCTGCTCCAGACATATGATCATCATTGCCGGAGTCGATACAGCAAATGTAGACGGAGTCAATTTCTCTGATTTTGTTATGTATACGGGTGATGATCCGGATCACGAATTCTTTACTTCGGAAGGAGAAGCGGGAGAAGTTAACAAAGAACTGTCTATGAGGACAATGGAGGCTCTGCATCTTGACTGTATTTCGGCTGACGGTGCTTCCGAAGCCAAGGCTCTGCCTTGTGACGATACGGTTAATAAGAATATTACAGTTCAAAACTGTACTTTTACCGGCCTTATGTCTGGTGTCGGTAATCACTATAATCTTAAGACCGATGTTATAAGTTCAGAGCTGACCATTAAAGGTAATACTTTTAAGAATATGAAGTATACCTGTATGGATATTTATAATCAGAATGGGGTGGAAATAAGCGGAAATACCGCCACAAACTGCGGAGAACTTATAAGAGCGGTGAACAGTTCCGATATGACGGTTTCCAAAAACAAGGTTACATGCCCGGACAGCAGTGCGGAATCGGAACTCGGACTTTCGGGAATCAAAATAACCGACTGCAGCGGACTGGATATAAAGAGTAACACGATTTCCAAGGGAACACATGGGATTTCGCTGACTAATGCATCCGGAACGGTCAGTGATAACACGATTTCCTATCCCGGTAATAACGGAATCACGATTCTTAATAACTCCGGACTTAAACTGACCGGCAATAAGATCGATAATGCAGGACTTACGGGTATCTATTCCGAGAAATCAAATGTGACTCTTAGCGCCAATACTGTCAAAAAGTGTGTTGAACACGGAATAGCAGTATATGATGCCAAGACGGGAAGCCTGTCAGACAACATAGTTTATAACGCCGATAAATACGGAATAGTAATAAACAATTCCGTTGCAACCTTATCTAAAAACGAAGTATATGATTCAGGTGTTCACGGTATTTATGCACTTGCAAAATCCTCCGTTACCGTAAGTGAAAACACTATCGGAACGGCAGGCGAGAACGGTATTTATCTCAATGCATCTACGGGTGATGTAAACGGCAACTCTTTTTCGAAACCCGGGAAAAACGCAATCCTGATTTTCAAATCGAAAAATACTTCGAGTAAAAAGACTACCGTAAGAAATAACAAAATCAACAGCGGGGCCGGAGAGAACGGGATCCGTGTAGAAGAGAGTACCTACGTAGATATCACGAGTGACAGTATAACCGGCGCCGTTCAGCCCGGAATTCATCTGGTCAAATCACAGTATGTTAATATAAGCAGCTGTTCTTCGCTTCGAAACGAGAATGAAGGAATCTATATTTATTCATCTCCCAATGTAACGCTCACTTCCAATACGATTTCGTGTATTACGGGAAGTTCCACGTCCGCTAACGCTCAGAACAAGGCGAATGCGATAGCGGTATACGAATCAGATTCATTTAATGTAAGCGGAAACACTATTAACGGAGCTGAAAACGGCATACTGTTCAATGCTTCCGTAGGAACCATCAGCAACAACAAAATAAACGATGTGAAAAACAGGGGCATATGGGTTCTGAGCAAATCCAATGCAATTATTACCGACAACGAGATCATAAAAACCGGTGAAAACGGAATTCATATTTATGAAGCTACAGGAAGCGCAAGCGGAAATACAATTACAAATGCCGGAAAAACTGCCATATATCTATATAAAGTCATCGGTACAGCAAACTCAAAAGTTTCGGTGGACAATAATGTTATAAGTGCGCCGGAAGCACACGGCATCAGAGCAGATAAAAGTGAATATGTAGTTTTAATCAGTAATAAGGTTTCTTCACCCGGTGACAGAGCCATTCATCTGATGGAAACGAACAATTCGGATGTTCAGAAGAATAATGTCACAGGAAATGTAAAGGAAGGTATTTATGCGTATAAGGGCAGCACGGTCACGGCAACAGAAAACGGTGTGAAACCCGGCAGCAGTGTAAATACATACGCGAACGGAATAGGTTTTTATCAGATTACTGGGGCAACGATATCCTCGAATACGCTTGAAGGAGTGGATAACGGAATCGTTTTGAATTTTACATCCGGTAATGTCGAAAAAAACTCGATCAAAACCATTACCCAAAGAGGAATCTGGCTGACGGAAGGCACAGATGCAACGGTAAAAGGCAATACGATCACTTCGCCCGGTTTGCATGGTGTTCATGCCGTAGGTGCGATAGGTTATATATCCGGTAACACAATAACCGGTCCCGGAGAGGCGGGGGTTTATCTTTACGGCAAAGAATCGGATAACAAATACAGTACTGTAGACGGTAATACGATCACAAATGCCAAGAAATACGGTGTCAGGGTTACCGAAGTTTATTATGCTGACGTCAAAAATAATAAGATTGACGGAACGGAAACCGGAATACTGTTCAGCAAATCCTCGGGTAATTCGGAAAAGAATACTCTGACAACCATTTCCCAAAAGGGTATCTGGCTGACGGACGGAGCTAATGTCGCAGTTAAGTCGAATTCCATAAGCAATCCAGGGACTCTGGGCGTACATGCCGTCGATTCTACCGGAAATATTATCGGTAATACGATAACCAGTCCCGGAGGAACCGGTGTATTCATGTATAATGCCAAGGGAACAAGCGGTAAATACAGCAGTATTGAAAAAAATGTAATTTCCAATGCAGGGGAATTCGGTGTCAGATCTGCCGGTTCGGAATATCTGAATATTACGGGTAATGAGATCAAGGGAACGGATTCCAAAGCAATCCATGTTTATCAGACCGATAACGTCAATATCAATGACAATAAGGTAAGTGCAAACGGGGCTGAAGGAATCTATGTATTTGCAGGTAAAAATGTACAGGTTAAGAATAATACCGTTATACCGGGAAGCGGTATTGCGTATCCCGCCAATGCCATTGCTCTGACAGAAATTCAGAGTGCTTCGGTATCAAAAAATATTGTGGAAGGAGTCAAAAACGGAATACTTTTCAGCAAGAGTTCCGGAAGTATTGAGAATAATAGCATTAAATCGACTTCCGAAAGAGGTATTTGGCTTCTGGAAAAATCCGATGCAAGTGTTCAGGGCAATACTATCTCCGGTACGGCTAAGATGGGAATTCATGCAAATGATTCTACTATACGTGCTGTATCCAACACGATTTCGGGCGCCGGTGACAGCGGAATATACCTCTATGCGAGCAAGGCTTCATCGGGTAATCCTTCCAAGGCTGATTCCAATAAAGTCTCGGGATGCAAAGGAAGAGGAATCAAGGTTGAAATGTCTGAAAATGTTACTGTTAACGAGAATACCACTTCAGGAAATTCGATGCAGGGTATTGCTGTAACCAATGGATGTAAGAATATTACAATAAACAATAATAATGTACGCATGAATACTGAACACGGTATCTACATAGAAAACAGTCAGAATGTTACGGTGGATTATAATACTTCCAAGGAAAACGGCAAAAAAGAAATAACTGCCATGAACGAAAGTACCGGAAGCGGGAAAGACAATGTTGTCGGGGCAAACGGTGTGTATACATATGATTCCACCAGATTCCCTATAGGTATTAAAGAGGCCACGGATGTCAGCGATCTTTTTGATGATATAAACGGTACCGAGTGGTTTGTTCCGTATATCCAGTTTGTTTACGATCGCGGGATCATGAGCGGAAAAGGAAGGAATTTCGATCCGAACGGTAAGATAAAGAGAGAAGAACTCACTCAGATAATCTACAGCCATGCAGGTAAACCCGCTATATCCGCAGATGTTCAAAATCCGTTTTCTGATGTACCTGATACCGCATGGTACTGTAAGGGCATAGTTTGGTGCGCGAACAGCGGAATTGTAGGCGGTGTGGGAAACGGCAAATTCGGCGTAGGACAAAATATAACAAGAGAAGATTTAGCTTTAATGCTTTTCAAGTATGCACAGTATTGCAATATGAACTCTGTAAATAATGTGGATGAAAATGCATATTTAGGTTATAAGGATTCCGATAAAGTAAGTAAATATGCCATAAATGCAATGAACTGGGCAATCACCAACGGCATCATCGGAGGAAAAGGAGCGAGCGGAGCTCCCAAATCGGAATTAAGCATTGATCCTAAAGGAAATGCAACAAGAGCCGAAGGCGCAACGATGATAATGAAACTGCTTCAGGGCAATTAATTGACGTAGTGATCTGTAAACGAGGAAGGGATAATGATCGGAAAAGAAAACGGAAAAATGAATACGGATATTTCGATCATTATCCCTGTATACAATCAGTCTGACAGGATCAAAGAATGCGTGGGGAATCTTCTGAAACATGAAAAGAACCTTCGCAAAATGAATATTGAAATAATACTTATTAATGACGGATCTGAGGATGAATCCGAAAAAGTTTGCAGTAAACTTTCGGATAAATACTCGCAGGTCCGTTTTTTCAGTCAGGAGAATAAGGGGGTATCCGCCGCAAGGAACACCGGGATCAGGAATGCCAGAGGAAAGTATATTCTGTATCTCGATGCGGATGACGATCTTTCTCCCGGTACATTGTGGGCGGTTAAAGAATTTTTTGAAAGCGTATGTGACGAAACGGATCTGGTGACCTACAGAATTGACACAATCTATGACGGCAGGGAATTAAAACCGCATTTCAGATATATGTATTTGAAAGAATCCGGTGTATATGATTTAAGGGAATATCCTTATATCGGTCAGACAACCATGAATATTGTTGTTCGAAACCGTTTCGAGAACAATATTCTCTTTGATGAAGATCAGACTTTTTCAGAAGATCAGAAATACTGTTGCGAAGTACTTAATGATAAATTGAAAATGGGATTCTGTTCGGAAGGCTGCTATATTTATCACAGAAGCGATAATTCTGCATCGGGAAGAATGTCGGGTGCATGTTTTGTATTCGAGCAGTGTACGGATATGTTCGAGCAGATCTTCGAACGATATGACGAAAGAGTACCGGCTGCTTTTCAGGGGCTCTTTGTTAATGATTTTTACTGGAAGCTTTGCTGCAATATGCTGTTTCCGTATCATTATTCCAAAGAGAAATATGAATCGGCGGTTGAAAGACTGAGAAAACTGCTTGACAGATGTGATAACGAAATAATACTGAATCATCCCAATATTGATTTTTTTGAGAAGTATTATATGCTTCGGATGAAACATGATCACAAAATGACATGGCAGGTTAACGGGTACGGATTCGGGCTTTTTGATAAGGAAAAATGTACGGTCTTTGAGAATTCAATAGAGATCGTAATGACCAAATGCAAAGTGTCAGACGGAAAAGTTAATATATTCGGATTCCTTAAGTCTGTTTTCTTCCAGATTTATCCGGAAAAACCCATGTTACTGGCAGTGGAAAATGACGGAAACATGAACAGAACACTTCCGCTTTCTCCCAGTACACATAACTATTATCTTTCCCATGAAGACACACAAAGATTCTTTGCATTTAAATATGAGTGCGATCCCGAAGAAGTCCGTAATGTAAGATTTGAAATGAAGATTGAAAACAGGTGGTTCCCGACTCATTTCTATTTTATGCCGTGCGTTCCTTTTTCTCATGATCTTAAAAGATACGATTATGAAATGAACAATGTGAAGATCGGTATCGATCCTGAAAATACGATCCATTTTGAAATAAAAGATGAATCGATCAGTGAAGAAATCTGGCTTTATTATGACTGTGCCGGTGTTGAAAAAGATAACGGAATGCTTCAGTTTCTGCATGATCATTCAAAGCAGGACGGAATAAAGCGTTATTACATAATATCCGATGACAGTCAGAAAAAACATCTTCCGAAGACGACGGCAGGTATTGTATGGGGAAGTAAGAAACATAAGGAGATGTTTCTTAAATGCCGGAAAATTCTGACCGCATTCATAGAAGAAAAGAATATCATTCCGTTCGAAGAATCGGAATATGATTTATATTCAGGACAGTTTAAATTCGAAGTGATTTATCTTCAGCATGGTGTACTACATATAGATATGCCATGGAAGTATTCGGTTGAAAGACTGCCTGCTGACAAAATAGTCATTTCAACGTTAAATGAAGAAAAAATATTAAAACGATACGGATATGAAGATGAAAATCTGCTAAAGACTGGGATGCCGCGTTTTGCAGTCAAGCCAGTGAAGAAGCCCAATGCGAAAAGAATACTTTTTGCACCATCCTGGAGATCGTATCTGATGGGAAGATATATCGACAGGAAATGGGAACCTATGGACAGAAAATTCATTTCATCGTCGTATTTCAGGGGTTTAACAGAGTTCCTGACGGATAAAAAATTTGAGGATCTTCTGGAAAAGCATGATATGGTAATGGATGTAAAACTTCATCCGATCTTCAAATGTTACGAAAGATATTTCCAAAATCTCTCAGACAGGGTAAGACTGGTTGACAGTACTGTGGATACAGGAGAATACAGGATATTCATTACTGATTTTTCATCATACATGTACGATTTTCTTTATGCTGACATTCCGGTTCTTTATTTCCTTCCGGATTCGGATGAATTTAAGTCCGGAATGAACGGGTACAGAAATTTAACCGATGAATCATACTGGAGAAATGTAAAATACGATACGAAAGGAATTGTCTCCGAAACAGAGACAATTTTGGAAGACGGCAATTCGGATCTTGTGGATAAAAATATATTTCTTGAAAAAATAACAGGATATATTGAAGAGTGAAAAGTGTAGAATGAGCGGATCAAACAGAAAAACACAGGATGACACGGAAATACCGGCCAAAACGGAATATCTGAAATCATTATCGGATGATGAAATAATAGATAAGATCGGCATGGCTGAAATGCCACTCGTAATATACTTTTTGTCTTTAAAATATGAGACAGATCCGATATTGATACCCATAGAGAACGATATTATGATAAGGGTTGGCGAATGCAATGCAGCCAATCTGTCATATCTTGCCGTTTATATTCACTTTTTTGAATTTAATAAGGGTTGTCTTACTATTGAAGGCCACACTTCATTCCCTTCCGTGCTGGGTGATTTTACATTTAAGGCATATGAAAGCGGACATCTGCTTTCGGTTGAAATGTATGAAGCCGGTTTCGACCTTTCGTATGAAGACGTTGTATATGAAAAAAGAACCGCATTCAAAATTAATATCATGCTTTCTGAGAATACCGTAATACATTTTTCCAATGAAGTGAATGGACTGGAAGCGGAATACGGTCGAATAAATTCAATGAGATTTTCTCCGATCGCAGATTGCATCAAAGAACAGTTTTTTGCTAAAGACGGATGGATTTTTTTTATCGAAGAAAATCATATAGTATGTAAAAAAGCAGATGAAGAATATATAATTACTAAAGAAAAAAAATTCAGGGAGGAAATAAAAAATTCTTTTCCCGACAGATCCGAATGGGTTAATGAATTAAGGGATTTCTATTATGACAAAATAAATAGAAAGTCAAGACCGATCTGGCTTTTCATGGATCGACCGGATATGGCGGATGATTCGGCCGGAACACTGTTTGAGTATGCATCAGCTTTAAATGAAGCGGACTGTTTTTTTCTGATTTCGGAAGATTCCAGAGATTTTAACGAACTGAGTAAAATAGGCAAGGTGATTCCATTATATTCGAAAGAACACTATAAGCTATCGCTTGTTGCGGATTATATCATTTCTTCGCAGTGTAACGGAGTTGTGGAGAATCCGTTTTGGGATGATGCGGAATTCTTCAGGGATCTGTATCACAGACCGAAGATAATCTTTCTTCAGCACGGTGTTATCAAGGATGACATGAGCCCGACTCTGGAAAGGTTTAATACCAATTTTACCGGTTTTGTTACCAGTACAAAAGATGAGTACAAGTCCGTATTGGATTATCCGTATCATTATACCGAAAAAGAAGTATGGTTTACCGGACTTCCACGGTATGACAGACTTTATGATGACAGAAAAAAGATTATTCTTATAATGCCCAGCTGGCGAAAAAGTCTGATGGAACAGGTATGGGATGAAAAACACCATACCATGAGATGGGTTATGAAGAAAGATTTTAAGAAGAGTGATTTTTATAAGAAATACAAGAGTCTTCTGACGAACAGGCAATTATTAAGAAAATGCAGAAAACTTGGCTTTAAGATTTGCTTTATGGCTCATCCTTTGATGAAAGGGTATTTCGATGAATTAAAACGTGATGGGGTTGAGATATGGAATTATACCAAAACCTACAGGGACGCATTTGCACAGGGTGCATTACTTGTTACGGATTACAGCAGTGTTGCATTTGACTTCGCATATTTAAGAAAACCTGTCATATATTATCATTTTGACAAGGAATCTTTTTATAAAGAACACACGTATAAAAAGGGCTATTTCGATTATACCCGTGACGGATTGGGCGAAGTCTGTCTGAAGGAAAAAGATCTTCTTGTATTATTGAACGATTATTTAAAAAATGATTTTGAACTGAAACAGTCATATCGCGACAGGATTGAAAAACTGTGGCTGTTTGAAGGGGATTATTGCAAAAGAGTGTATGAAAAGATAAAGGAATTACAAAATGATAGAGCAGTTAACCAAAACAATATATGATGGAAAATTGAAACCGAATGACGTAATTGATGCTCAGGTCTGGATGGACGGAAACAGACTTTCCATTAATACCAACGGTAATATTTCGTTGAAAGAGAATTGCGATGCGGCTTTGTTTTTATGGCTATATGACAAAGAAGAAGCATTAGATGTTCGTAAGATTGAACCTGAGAACGGATGTATTACCGTAAATTTTGATGATACAGTTCTTTTCCAGATGAAACATCTCAATCAACAGTCGGCGAGAATTGCCGTCGCATGGGAAACTCCCGACGGAAATAAGTCGTGTTTTATCCGAAATAAAGTCGCCAAAGCGGAAGGAACGGACTCTTCCTATCGTCAGATCGGACCTTTGATAATTGATGAAAATGACAGATCGGTTTTCTGTGCATTTTGGACGGAGGGAGGCTTATTGTCTGCCAGATTCAGACAGCTTGAACTTTTTGAAAAAGATATGTTCTGTGCTCATCTTGCAGGATATGAGTTTATTGATCGTATTTTTGCCGCGTATATTGATTTGCCGATGATATGCGGTGATATAAAAGTAAATATTGTATCTTTGACTTCAGGAGAAAAAATAAAAAATTCCGGAATATCCCTGACTGAAAAAACAGATAACGGCTTAAGAAGAATATGTAAAGTCGAGTGGGATCTGAAGAATTTTTGTTTTGATAAAAACGATGCATATAAATTTATCGTACGGATAAATGAAGAAGATTGTACGGTTGTTTGTAAAAACGATTTAATAAAACCTGAGATAATTCATATTGATATTAATGATGTCTCCTTTGAAGTAACGCCCGTATGCGAATCCGACAATTCATTCTCACTTCAGATCTGTGACAGGATTTATGACTGTATGGTTTCTGTCATTACGGCGGTATATAACACGCAGTATTATCTTGCGGAAATGATAAACAGCGTGTTGGAACAGGATACACAAAAACTCGAAAAGTTCATAATAGGAAATGATTCCGATGATTACGGAAGAAGATGTTTTTTGAAGTGTTTTGAATTCATTCTTGTTGATGACGGGTCAACGGACGGTTCTTCTCGGATTCTGGATGAATATGCCGGATTTGATGACAGAATTAAAGTGTTTCATAAAGCAAACGGCGGTGTTTCGTCCGCCAGAAATCTTGCCATAGGAAGATCAAGCGGAAAATACACTTTGTATGTTGACTCCGACGATGTTCTTTTAAATAATCATATGGCCGAATCTACAGAGTTTTTTGAGAATAACCCCGAGATTGTAATGACAACGGTTCCGGTACATTTTTTTGAGGCTTATACGGGAGAACACTGGACAAACAATAAGTTTTCCAAGAAAAGGGAAGTTGTGGATCTGATCGAAAATCCGAGGGCTGTAACCGTATTCGTCTCGGGATCGACATTCAGAACGGACAAAAGTATTCTGTTTGATGAGAATATAGAGATCGGGGAAGACTTATATTATATATACGGCAGCATTTTCAGGAAAGGGACCAAACTGGGTCTTATCGGCACAACAAAATATATGTACAGGAAGAGGATCGCAGGCGAACAATCTGCCATACAGTTGAGCAGAACCAAGCCAGGGACTTACCTGTTTTTCCTTGAAAATATTCTTGAAAAGACCATTCTTGATAATCTCAACGAGAATGGAATGCCTCCGCTTTATGTCCAGTATAATGTGATGGGACAGCTTCAGTGGAGATTTTCACCAAACGACAAGGGAGAGCAGGCAAAAAAAGTTCTCGGAGAAGACGGGTTTGCCGCTTTTAAGAAAAAGGCGATTGAATTATTAAAATATGTTGAAGACGACGTAATACTTTACCAGAAGAAGATCTGGGATGAAAATAAATACTATATGCTGGCCCAAAAATATGGGAAACAGGCAGAAATAGTCCGGGAAGGCGATGATGCGTTCTATTTTTTCGGCAATACGGGTATAGGTACATCCATAGGGAGAAGTTATATTGCATTCGAATTTATGGAAATAGAAGATGAGGTCCTGAAACTGGAAGGATATGGTATGGATTTTTGTTCGGATGTCGGACTTGCAATATATGTTAACGGAGAAAAATGCGAATATACAACGGTTGACAGGGATATAAACAAGTATTCCATGGATGACATCTGTTTCTTTGCCAAGACATTTCTTATTACGGTTAAGCTTGACAGAGATATTGAAGAGTACAGGATTTCTTTTTTCGGTGAAATCGAAGAAAAGGAAATAAAAGTCCAGAAGCGTGATCTAAGATGCAAAAAAAACATGCCCATAACTCAGACTTACAAAAAGTCATATTATAAAAAGGACGGATGGGCATCAAGAATTGAAGACAGGGAAATCGTCATAAGAAGAACCGTGGGATTGTCTGCCGGTATCAATTATGAAAGAGAATTTGAAAATGAGATCCTCAACTCCAAGGGAGGTAATGAACTCTCGGAAATGATTGAATTAAGACAGATGGCAATTGGTTATCTGGCGTATAATGACAATAAAAGGAAAATATGGTTAATATCGGATCGGGTAAATGTTGCGGGAGATAACGGTGAAGCCTTATTCAGATTTGTAACGGAAAAAAAGGATCCGGATGTGGATGCTTATTTTGTGATTGACGGTAATTCCGATGATTTTGAACGTATGAAGAAGATCGGTAAAACGGTAGCCAGAAATTCGCAACAGCATTATCTTTTACAACTGGTTGCCGATTACGTGATCTCCAGTGCGGGAGATGAGTTTGTCATTAATCCGTGGTATCGTGATAAAAAGAAAACGGACACTATATGTGATCTTCTTGCGAGAAAGAAATTTGTATTCCTTCAGCACGGGATCATAAAAGACGATCTGTCAGAGTGGCTGAACAGATATAGTAAGAATATGGCAGGTTTTGTCTGTACAGCCGAAAGAGAAGCACAGTCAATACTGGATTGCGAATACTTCTACAAACCTGAGAATGTATGGCTCACCGGTTTGCCGAGACATGACAGATTATATGATAACGAGAAACGAAAAATAGTTATCATGCCAACATGGAGAAGGAGTCTTATGCGCATGGCCGGTCCGGAAAACATGCTTGTTAAAGGATATGAGAACAGTGCATATTACAGATTCTATAATGCTCTGATAACTGACGAAAAACTTCTTTCGGAAGCGGCAAAATATGATTATCAGATCTGCTTTATGCCGCATCCTTCCATAAAATTACACGGACTTCATGGTTTTAAGCATGATAAGCGCGTGGAATTCTTTGATTTCGATGTTGAATACAAAGATGTTTTTGCGGAAGCCAGTCTGGTTATGACCGATTACTCATCTTCCGCAATGGAGTTTGCGCTGCTTCATAAACCGGTGGTTTACTGTCAGTTTGATAAGGATGAATTTTTTGACGGTCATGTATATGTTCCGGGATATTTTGATTATGAAAAAGACGGTTTCGGTGAAGTGACATATGATCTGGAAAGTTTGATAAACCTTATTATCGAATATATGAAAAACGGATGCAAAGTTCACGAACCTTACTCCGAAAGAATGGACAGATTCTTTAAATTCCATGATAAGAACAACTGTCAGAGAGTATACGAAAAGATAAAAGGACTTGACAGATAATAATTCAGAGTTTGGGTACTATAGTGCATGGGTGAAATAATGCGAAACGATCAAAAGGAATTGGAAAAAATCAAACGAAAACTTTCCGAAACGGAAATAGAGAGACAGAAACTTCTCATGGAACGTGATAAGTTTTTGTTTGAATTGACAGAAACGCGTAATTCAAGGACTTACAAAATAGCCCGTTTTCTTACAGCCGTTCCGAGACAAATAAAAGGATACAGATATAAATTCGGGGAGCTTCCCGACTATCAGAGATCATATAACTATATGATCTCGGTTGTTGTGGCTGTTTACAACACAGCGGATTTTCTTGTGGAAATGATCGAGAGTGTCCTTTCTCAGAAACAGGATATTCTGGCCAAATATCTTCGCAGGAATCCCGAAGCGGTGTATCATAATTATGTTTTTGACAATATATATGAATTGATCCTGATCGATGACGGTTCCGATGACGGCTCGGAAGAAATATGCGACAGGTATGCTGCAAAATACCCATGGATAAAGGTTCTTCATAAAGAAAACGAAGGCGTTTCTTTGGCACGAAATGCAGGAATAAAAATAGCTACGGGAAAATATATTACATTTCCGGATTCCGATGACAAACTATCTGAAAATGTATTTGAAAAATGTTTTACCTTTTTTGAAGAAAACGAGGATAAAATTTCCGTAGTTACGTATCCTCTGCAGTTTTTTGATGCTCAAAAAGATGAACACTGGACGTCATATCGGTTTGAAAACGGAACCAGAATACTTAACATGCTTGACGAGTGGGACAAACCACAGTACTTTACCGCAGCAACTTTTTTTAAAACCGAAAAAATAAAGGAGCGATTTGAGTTTGATCCCGAACTGATCAATGGGGAAGATATAAAGTTCGTCAATGATGTGATGATGGATGATATTCCTGCAGTTGGTCTCGTTTCGGACTGCAAATACTGGTACAGACGAAGAAGTGTCGGTTCTCTGTCGGCAATTCAGCAGAGTAAGAATACGGAAAAATATTATATACCTTATGTTAAAGATATGCTTGAATATCTGATCGAGGGTTCCGAAAAAAAGTTCGGATATGTTCCGAAGTATATACAGTATACGGTTATGGGACAACTTCAGTGGAGGCTTCTTTCGGACGGAGACGGTGAAAAGGCGGATGAGGTGATCGGCAGAGAAGGTTTTGAAGAATATTGCCGACTCATAAAAGAAATTCTTAAAAAGATTGATATTGAAGTTATCCTGTCACAGAGATGTTTAAAGACCGAGCAGTTGTTTTATGCAGCAAAACTAAGAAATTCAGGTCTGATTGAAAAAGAATATGACGAAGAGAAAAATGATGTCGAATACAGCTTTGACGGTCATTATGTTGCAGATGCAGGGGAATGCAGTATTAAACTTGAATTTATGCACATAGAAAACGGAGTTCTGAGCATTCGCGGAATCTGCAGTGATCTTGAAGATGATATCAGTACATGGGTAAGTCTGAATGACGAAAGATACTATTTAAAGGATGATGTATCGGAAGAGACCAAAAACAGGGATGAAAGCATTAAGGTACTGGGTGATATCGCTTTGTTTACCAGGTCATTCATTCTGGAGATCCCGCTGGATAAAGTCACTGAGGAAGAAACACTTACTTTTTATTCTTCAACGGAAGGAATGGAGTTTGAAAGGAAAAAGATCCTGTTAGGAAAGTTTATGCCTATTACAAGGCAGTTTTCGTGGTCATTTTATTCGTGTGAGGACTGGGTGGTCAGACTTCAGAAAAATGCTCTTCATATCTGGAATGTCGTTCAGATGAAGGAATACATGGATTTTGAAAAGGATTTTGAAGAGCAGGTTTCAAAAAGTGCCGTAGGAAAGCAGAAAGAAATAATCAGGGCGCTGGACATAAGAAGAGCGGCTCTGGCAAGAAAAAACTGGTATCTAAAAAAGAACAAGAAGATATGGCTTGTTTCGGACAGATACAGTGTTGCTGACGATAACGGTGAAGCTTTTTTCAGGTATCTGTCAAAACTTGATAATCCGGATGTGGAAGTATATTTTGTAATTGATAAGGATTCGCCCGATTTTGAACGTCTTACGGAGACGGGAAACGTACTTGATCAGGATTCGGACGAACACCTGATACTTCATATGATCGCAGATGTCATTATTTCTTCTCAGGCGGATGAATACATAATAGATCCTTTATGGCGAAAAGGAATATCCGGGCATGTATTTAAAGATATGTATGCGGATCATAAGTTTGTATTCCTGCAACACGGAGTTATAAAAGATGATCTTAGCAGGTGGCTTAACAGATACAACAAGAATATAGAAGGGTTTATCTGTTCCGCCCCAAAAGAAGCAGCGTCAATACTTAATTATAAATACTATTATGATGAAAAAAATGTCTGGCTGACGGGACTTCCCAGATATGACAGACTTTATCATGACGAAAAGAAAAAAATAATGATAATGCCGACCTGGAGAAAATGGCTCATGAAAGATTATAATGCCGCAAAATCGGATAAGTATGCGACAAAGGCCAGGGATGATATTGAAAAAACAGAGTTTGGTATTTTCTATCATGATCTTCTCAATAATGAAAGACTTCTGGATGCATGTGAACAGTTCGGATATACGTTATGTTTTATGCCTCATACGAATTTCAGAGACTGCATGGATAAGATATGTAATGATGAACGCGTTGAAAATCTGGGACTTGAGAAAAAATACAGAGAAGCGTTCGCAGAAGCGGATCTGCTTGTTACAGATTATTCTTCAACGGCAATGGATTTTGCTTATTTGAGAAAACCTGTTTTGTATGTGCAGTTTGACAGGGAACAGTTCTTCTCCGGAGAGCACACATACGATAAAGGCTATTTTGAATATGAAGAAGACGGTTTCGGAGAAGTTGTGTACGAGCTTGAAGACATAGTTGATCTGATCATTGAATACATACAATCCGGATGCGAGCTGAAAGAAAAATACAGAAACAGGATCGACAATTTCTTTGCATATAACGATCAAAATAACTGTTCAAGAGTATTTGACAGAATTGCAAAAATTATATAAATTTTAAATACTGGAGGATTTTAAAATGAAAAGAATTTCGTATGTTTTTTTGGTACTTTTACTTGTTTTTTTATCGGGATGCTCTTTTAAGATAAAAGACAAAGGCAATGACAATAAAGTTGAACTGGATACAGTATCTGTTTCAAAGAATATGCTGGTATATCCTTATTCCGAAACGACAAAAGTCATGAACGGTGTTACATTTACCGATAACGGTGACGGAAGTATTACTCTTGACGGAAAAGCAGAAAAAAACGTGAATTTTTATTTTGTTTCCGTGAATTCTGACTATACGAAATCGAGGAATTATTTCAGTGGGTATTACATGATGACAGGAGCAATAGAGGATAAGTGTCAACTTATTGCCTGTTATCGACAGGACGGCACCAATATTAATGACAATAAGTCTGATAAAGGAGACGGCGTTTTTTTCAAAATAGACACTAATTCAGATAAATATAATGAATTGACTTTTGAAATGTGGATTCCCGCCGGAACGGAGTTTCATAAAGAGACAGTTTATCCGTCTTTAAACATGATTTATACCGAAAGCCTTGAATGGAAACCTTACAGCAAATAAGGTTGTAATTTATAATTTTAACATAAGCGCCTTGGAGTAATTCAGGGCGTTTATATTAGTCTGAATTTGGAGGAAAAGGAGTGAAAAGAGTATTTATCAATTTAATAGCTGCCGTTGCATTTTGTTTCATTCTGTTTATTCCTTTTTCTGTCTCATTGCATAAAGATCATAATGATCCGGATTTTAACAGTACATTTGAATCAGAAAACGCTTTTACGGATTCTGACTTTGAAGATAATGAGAAGAATTATGCCGGTTCTGTACCGATAGAAGAATCCGAAATTACAGAACAATCAAACACCGAAGAAAACGAACCGTTATTTAATAAAAGAATAATCGGAGTTGGAGACAGTCTTATGAGGGGCGACAAGCTACTCGCATCACAAACATGGCTTGGCTTAATAGAATCTGAATATGGTGCAGTGACTTTCAATTATGGCAAAAACGGAAATCCGTTGGCAAATGTCAGTTCTTCGTCGGTTACCGGTATGGTGGGAAGGATTGACGGAATATACGAAGAAGTTCCTCAAGCGGATTACTTTGTGCTTATAGGCGGAGCCAATGATAAAAGACTGAATGTTCCAATTGGAGAAGATGACAGTACCGATATTGAAACATTTTGCGGAGCAATTAATTCTATTATCGACAAGGTAAGGGAATACTGGCCTGAAGCACATATCATATTTATGACCAATTATGACAGGTATAAAGATAATAATTCATTAGGATTTGGAGACATTGATTATGTAGAAGCCATGAAAAGGGTGTGTGAAAAGAAAAAGGTTTTTTGCTATGATAATTTTCATGACAGCGGCGTTGATTTCCAAGATCCAGATTTTATTTCCTGGGCTGACGAAGGAATATATTTAGGTGGTTCATCAAATTTTCATTTCAGCCCGGAAGGTTACAGATGGCTTTTGCCGAAGTATAAATTATTACTTGAAGAAAACTGATACTTATTCAGGGGATTGCACCCTATACGGTTTTTATAAGTATGAAGTATTATAAGCTGGTCAAACACCTTATATATTCTGAATTTTGTTTTTTATGGTTTTTTTTTATAAATAGTGATATTCTATATATAGTGTGTCCGAATCTTTTAGATGACTATATTTTGCACTTCCCCAAGAGCTTTTTCTTCGGCATTTCATGTTGAACGATACGCCCAAAATGGAGTATCATATTGGTGTATGAGGGAGAAGAAATAAAGTCCAAGTATTACTTAGGGTAGCGGAAACTACTGGAAAGTGATACACTAGAATGTATGTTGTAAATTTATAGCTTGAAATTGGATGTGAAACTACATCCGATTTTTCTGTACTATCAGGAGTATTTCGTTAAATTAAAGGCTAGAATACATATAGTGGACAAGATAGAGGAAATCGGAGAGTATAAAGTATTTTTTACCGACTTCTTTTCTTAATATTTTGATTTCATACATGCAGATATACCTACTCCGATATATTTGTCAGATATTGATGAAATTAAGATGTGGTATGAATGGATATTGGAATATTATAGAAAATACTATTGGGAAAGGGTAAATTTGGAGGTAGAGGAACTGATTAAATCACTTACGATATGGTTTTGAGATAACTAAATGAGAAGTCGTTCTTAAAAAGATTATGTTAGGAGATTAGAAATGATAAGTGTTATTGTTACTTGTTCGACGAATGATGCATATTTGACTAGATGCATGAACTCATTGAAAAGACAATCATTCAAGAATTTTGAAGTTATTTTGTTGACGGATAAGGTGTACGATTCAGTAAAGGAATTGGAATTTAGAACATTATATATAAATGAGAAGAATGTTTGTGATAGCATAAACGCTGCACTTGATTTGGTTCATGGGGATGCAGTTCTGTTTTGTACGCCATCATCTGTTTTTGCACCTAATGCACTTCAAACTTTGAATGAAACATTTATGAATAATCCTAATTCATATATCAATTTCAATTATTATAAGGAAATAGAAGATAGTTTTGAGAGTGATAGAGGGAATTTTTTGTCTATTTATCATAAGGTGTTCAGTACAAAGATTATTAAGGAACATAGTGTGCAAATCGAGAGGGAAAATGTATTTGCTGAAGAAGGATTTTTGAGTGATTACGTTTCATTATGTGATAATGTAGTTTATGTTAATGTAGCTTGTGTTTACGAAGGGGCAGATGAAGAATATGAAATAGATGGAAGATTCGCTTCAATCGAAGTTTCAGAGTGGAAAAGATTAACTCTGAATATTCAAAAAATGAATGAAGAAGTAGCAGCTTTATTTTCTGAAGATTTGGGAAAGAAAGTTGAGAAATGTCCAGTTTTATCTGAGGACTTAGTATGGATAACAGAAGAAAATCTGCATAAATATTTTTCAATACAATACATGGTTGCTAGAAAGGTTGTAGCTGAATGGTGGTACGAGATTAAGGAGTACAAAAATACTAATTCATATGAAAAATTGAGATGTCTACTGGGAAAATATGATGAAGAACAAGATTTACAGGAGCTTCTGCTTAATTGCTGCGGAATGTATAAGGAACAGTATAAGTATATTAAAGAGTATGATTTGCATAATGCTCTGTTTTATATAGAACAAACTAAGGATAGCAATCCTGAAACAAGAACTATTGAAGGTAATTATGATTATATTTCAAAAAAACTGGGAGCAATCAAATCATCTCAGAGTTTATTAGAAAAGGCATTGGGAGTTAACGGAGTTAGCAATTCTGTTGAACAACAAAGTATATTGAATGGCGAGCAGGAAGGTTTAGTAAGAATCGGTGCTATTTGGTACTACTATAAAAACGGTGCCGTTGATTTGTGGTACAATGGGTTGGCCAAAAATGAATATGGATGGTTTTATGTCAGAAGGGGAGTATTAGACAGAACATATTCCGGTATAGCATCAAATAAATATGGTGAGTGGATTATCGAAGAGGGAACGATAAATAAAAACGCAAATGGTTATCAAAAGATAGGAAACAGGGAAGTATTTGCTGTTAACGGGAAAATTGATACTTCTAAAAACGGATTGATTTCTTCAAACAATACATTAATCGTATATAAAAAAGGAGAAGTTGATTCTTCTGCCAATGGACTTATTCAGAGTGAAGGTAAATGGTATTATATTGAAAATGGCTTCGTAAACTATTCATTTAAAGGGTTGATAGAATATGGTGATAAGTGGTGGTATGTAGAAAATGGTACAATCAATACAGCATATGAAGGATATGCTAAAAATATAGTTGGATGGTACTATGTAAAAGCAGGTACAATATCTGAACAGCAACCAGAACAACCAACGGCATATGTAAGCCAAGAACAATCTGTTGAAATTCAGACAGAATCTAAACAAGAACTGGTTGGTGAAGAATTAGCAAATTATACAATTGGTAAATATGCCTCCGGTGAATTGGGATTGAAGACAATCTTTAAATCATTTGGCGCTTGGATCAAATATAAATTTTAGAAAGCTTGAGGTTTAGAAATGGATAGAAAATACAATTATAAAGTTTCGGTGATAGTTCCAGTCTATAATGTTGAAACATATTTGCGTGATTGCTTGGATTCGTTGATCGAACAAACCATTGATAAGAATCAAATGGAAGTTATTTTGGTAAATGATGGATCAACAGATCGCAGTTATGAAATATGCAAAGAATATGCTGCTGAGTACAGCTTCTTCAAACTTTATTCAAAAGAGAATGAAGGCCTTTCTGCAACCAGAAACTATGGAATAAGAAGAGCAACCGGGAAATACATGATGTTTATTGACAGTGATGATATGTATACACCGGAAACTGTAAAAGAAGTTACAGATTTCTTTGATAAAGTGTATAATCAAACGGACTTAGTTACTTTTTTAGATCAACCATATAAAAATGGAAAAAAAATGCCGGTTCACTTCAGATATAAATATTTTACAGAGTCGAAAGTATACGATCTGAACGAGTACCCATATGTCCTTCAGACGCGTGTCAGTGTATGTGTTAAAAACGAGTTTGAAGAAAATGTTTTATTTGATGAAACACCAAATTTCAGACAGGAAGATCAGGAATATAATAATCGAGTAGTTAGTCGAAAAATGACAATTGGATATTGTACTAAGGGTGAATATATGTATCTTAGAAATGATACTTCCATAGTAGCCTTTTATATGTATCCGATGTATATTTTTGAAACTTCCATGCGGTATTTTGAAACTTTATTTGGAAATTATTCAAAGGAAGTACCTAAGTATTATCAAGCTATGTACATTCATGATCTGAGTTGGAAACTTACTTCAAATATTTTGTTCCCTTTTCACTATGATGGAGAAGAGTATGACAGAGCAGTAGAAAGAATCAAGAATTTGTTGGATCGAGTAGATGATGATGTTATTTTAAATAATCCTTCTACCGATAATTTCCATAGACATTTCTTCATGAATATGAAGCATGATGCAAGCTTTTGCACTGTTTATACGAATGCAGAATCGGTCAGAGTATATAAGAAAGAAAAGTGCGTTTTAGAAGAGAAAAAATTTGAAATGATCCTTAACCGATTACGAGTAGAAGAGGATCAATTAAATATTGTTGCATTTGTAAAATCCAAGTTATTCAATTATGCTGAACAACCTAAGATTTACGCTGAAATCGAGTATAATGGCGGAACGATTGAATATGAGAAACAGGAATTGTATTTATCTTCTTTTAGCTATTATAAAACAAAAGTTCAAACCAATAGTTTTTATGGATTTGATTTTAAAAAGCAATTGAAAAATGTTAAGAGAATCTATTTTTGGTTAGAAGTGGATGGACAAAAATTTAATACATATTATTATTTCATGCCAAGTTCACCCTATTCAAATGATTTGAAGCAATATAGAGCAATTTATGATAGATATGTTATTGATTTCAGACATAATAATTTTATGGTTTCAGGACATGATTTTGATAAATATTTAGAATTAAGATGCGAAAAGACCAATAGCCTGATCGATAATACAGAAGTATATAGAACAAGAAAAAAAGCGGATTTGTTGTGTGGAAAAACGATTTGGCTGTATTATGATTGCAGGGGCGTTGAAAAAGATAATGGTTATTACCAATTTATGCATGACATTCAGATAGATGATGGAATTGAACGGTATTATATTAGTGCTAATCCGGATGAAATGAACGATGCATTGTTCCCTGCGGAAATAAGAGATAAGGTTGTCGCGTTTGGAAGTAACAGGCATAAGGCATTATATGTTTCAGCAAGTAAAATAATTACAGCATATGTGGAGGAAAGAAATATCTCTCCTTTTGAACCCAAAGAGAGAGTTTATTACGCGGATATTTTGAAGGCAGAAATTATTTATCTTCAGCATGGAATATTGCATGCACATCTTCCTTGGAAATATGCATTGGGAAGAATAGAGTGTGACAGGATTGTTACGTCCTCATATTTTGAGTGTCAAAACTTTTCAGAGAATTTAGGATTTGGTAATGATAGATTGATTAAGTCAGGCATGCCTAGATTTAATATGATGGATCGAAATGCTAAACCATTAAATCGAATCTTGTTTGCGCCATCCTGGAGGAATTATCTGATGGGTGCAACAGTAGATAATACTTGGCAACTTACAGAAAGCAAATTCATTAATTCTGATTATTTCCGCAAGACAAATGAATTTTTAAATAGCGAAGAATTAGAAAAGCTTTTGGAAAATAATGATTTATTTTTGGATTTTAAGATTCATCCAATTTTTAAACCCTATCTTCATATGTATGAACATAAAAATGCAAGAGTTATATTTGCTGAAGATTCTGTAAGAGATGAGGATTACTGCTTGTTCATAACAGATTTTTCTTCATTCGTTTTTGATTTTGCATATTTAAAAAGAACGATATTGTATTTTGTGCCAGATTATATGGAATTTAAGTCCGGAATGAATCAATACCGTGAATTAGATTTGCCATTTGAAAAGGCATTTGGAAGAATGGTTATGGAAGCAGATGATGCTATTGATGAAATTAAAAAAGCGATAGCTACCCATATGTTACCTGAAGACATCTATTTAGATAGAATGGAAAAATTCTTTTTGCCGATGGACAATAGTATGGATAAGATATATCAAGCTTTGAGTATATAGATACTAAAAAAAGGAAAGGAATTATGACGTTAAAATGTCATACAGGATGTAAATGAAAATATTGATGAGAGCACCGCAAGGGCCAATAGATAATTTGTTGCCCTATGAAACCTGTATTAATAACAGAATATGGAATAATGTGGGTAATTTATTATTTCCGACCAGTATGTGGAGAAATCTTGCTTCTGAAGAGGTTAGCATTGATCCTTATTATGATATAAAAGTGTCAGATGCGGATTACATTAATGAAAACTATGATGTTTTTTTGATTCCGTTAGCGAATGCGTTTAGAACATCATTTATGGGAGCGTTGAAGGTCCTTACAGAACTTGTGAAGAAGTTGAGGATTCCTTGCATAGTATCGGGCGTTGGGTTGCAGCATGGGATTATAGGCATAGGAAAAGAAGTATCTTTTCCGTTCGATGATTCTGTCGTTGAATTTATGAGAGCAGTGTTGGATAAGAGCGCAATAGTTGGAGTTAGGGGCGAGTGTACTTACAATTATCTTAAAAGTCTCGGCTTTTCTAAAAATGTGGAAGTAATAGGATGTCCGTCCATGTATACTTTTGGACGTAATCTTCCGTCGCCTAAAAAACTTTCTGCAGAAACGTTGAGAATTGCATTGAATGCGAAGAAAAGTGATAACGATGAAGTGAAAGAAAAATTCTTCGCAGATAAAATATTTATGAAGAATGCAGAGAGGATTACATATATTCCACAGGAAACAAATGAATTAATGATGATGTGTTATGGAGTTCCTATAGATTCTACAAAGAATGTATTTCCTTTGAATTTATCTCATAGCTTTTTCGAAAAAAACGATAAGATTATTTCACAATTTTTCTTGAACACTTATACTTGGATAAATTATATGAAAAATGAAGTGGATTTTTCGTTTGGTACACGAATTCACGGAAATGTTGTAGCTGTTTTGGCTGGTACTCCGGCGTGTTTGGTTGCTACGGATGCGAGAGTTTTGGAATTGGCTGAGTATCATAATATTCCACATATCAGTGTGAAAGAGCTTGAAAATTATTCTTCAATTGATGATATATATAATACTATAGATTTCAATCAGGTTCTGGATGGTCATAGTGACCGATATGATAGATTTAGGAATTTCCTAAGGAAAAATGGTTTAGAACCTGTTGATGATCCAAATCGTTATTATGATCTTTTAACTCAGAATGTTGAATTCCATAAGCCTGTTAGGAGCTTGAATTGTGAAAATGGAGAAACAGTTAATAATCGATTGACAGAGTATTATGCATATTTAAAGAATAAAGATCAGGAACGTGTCAATCGGATTAACGAACTAAAGAAAAAAGTTGAAAAATTAGAAAAGTCGCAAACAGAAGTAAAAGGAAAGCTGGATCATTTTTTGAAAGAAGAAAAAAAACAGATCGTGTTAAAAAAACTTGTAGATGAATTCGTTGAGGATTACCAGATGATAATTCGATAGACGTGTTTACTGATTGAATGGCATAAATTTGGTATTTGATGGAATGGTTTGTAACGTATGATGTTTTTGATGAGGAGGATTTTCTGATTAGTCAAGTTGTTGCAACCAATGCAAATATTGGAATTATTCACTGAAGGTTGTGATATAGAGTGAGTATATAATTGACTACGTATAATCCTAGAGAAAAAGTAGATGCAATAGTACTGATGTGCGAAAAATAGTTTGCTGAGTGGTATACAGATTGATAAATGAATTGACTGCTATAATTGAAACATATCTTGAGAATGTTCTTGGCTTTCTGCTTGGAATTGGGACTTATATTGGTAGTCGAAACTTAAAAAATATGCTTCTCCACTAAGAGATATAGCAAAAATTCTTAAACGAGTTTTTAAGACAATCGAAATCTACGGGAACGTGGTGAATTGTAAGCGCTTTATTATAATGTGAGACATTATAATAAACTTTTTTATTTGAAAGGAAACTTTAATGAAAACAATATACATAAATCATGCTTTAGAGGATTGGAAAAAAAGGATAGAATCTGATTATAGGCGTTTGGAACAATGTCAAATAAGAGTGATCAGCAATGGTTATATATTACCATATAAGAGAATTCCACTGACTCGAGAGAGAGTATCAAGAGATGTCTATGCTGGAGGTGTTCTTGATTCAAATGGTAAGTTCATAACTGGAACGGAACGAAGAAAGGGCGATGGAGTCATGGCATATGAGTGTAAAGAAGCGTATGACTTTTTGCCAGAAGAGGTAATCGAATCCGATGAAACAGTGATATTCGGTGGAGAGATTATTAAGGCATTTGGTCATTGCATTACCGACTCATTAACGAGATTATGGTTCCTTGCGGAAAACCCCCAAAGGTATAAAATAGTTTTTTGTAAGGATATTCAAAAACCTATTCCAGAAACATTTAATTTAGTTATGAAATCTTTAGGAATAGAAGATAATCAGTGGGAAGTATGTGAAAATATTACACGATATGCAAATGTGATTGTGCCAGATCAGGGATGGCTATTATATTATGGATATAGTGATAAAATAGCAAAGCTTTATGATAAAATTTCGTGTAATATGATAGCAACTCAGCATTTCTCAAAAAAAATATATTTGAGCAGAACAAGATTTGAAAAAAAGGACTGTTTTGGTGAGATGTATTTCGAGAATTTTTATAAGAAACTTGGTTATGAAATATTATATCCAGAACAATTATTGTTAAAAGATCAAATAGCGGCTATAAGAAATGCTACTGATGTAGCTTGCACAGCAGGAACACTCTCTCATTTACTTTTGTTTGCAAAAGAAAAAACAAAAGCTACAATCTTAATTAGATGTAATGAACCAGGTGCTCTTACTCCACAATTCATGATAAATCAAATGAAAAAAATTGATTGTACATGGGTTAATATTTCGAATAATTTTTTGCCTACTACGCACGCAGGGGGAGTATTCTTGATTACATCTACAGATGAATGGAAAGAATATGTTAATGATTTAGGGGTATTAGATATGGTAGAATATGACATTGAAAAAGAATTATTACCATATTTAATTAAGTGGACTCAAGTATATTCAGCTGGGGGTGCAGTATGGAAAAAGATTAAAGATATGGATATGTTTGATGTATTGAATAATTTTAGTTATGAATTATTGGGAATAGAATTGGAACGCAAAAAAATGAAATCAGTTAAGCAGTTGAGTAATACACAATCTGGAAGTGATAATCAGGTTACTCGAGCAGAATTGATGGAGGCATTATATTCTTTGGAAGGAAGGCCCAATGTTAATTATAAATCTGTATATAAGGATGTGCCTCAGAAATATGAACATGCTAAGGCTATAGTCTGGGCGTATGAGAACGGAGTCGCAGGGCATACAGATTTTTTCCAACCTAATAATGCTTTTACGAAAGAAAAATGTATTACATTTTTGTACAGATATTCAATGAAACATAATTATTTGACATTTATTGAAGAAAATGTATTAACAGATTACTCTGATAAAGGCAAAGTGTCAGATTATGCCATGAAACCTATGAAATGGGCTGTGACCAATGGAATCATTATAGGGAGTTGTTCTAGAGGTATAAAAAGTTTAAATCCTCAGGGGATAATGAATTATACTCAAATGGTGAAAGTCATTTGTATAATGATGAATAAAATTATATCATCAAAATAAACGCATGTATTACTGGTGTTTTGGATATATATTGATCGTTCGTATAAGTGAGGTAAGGTTATGAAAGGTATTATTTTAGCAGGAGGTTCAGGAACTAGATTGTATCCATTGACAAAGGCAATTTCCAAGCAGATTATGCCGGTGTATGACAAGCCCATGATCTACTATCCTCTTTCCACATTGATGTTGGCTGGGATCAGAGAGATTTTGATCATTTCTACTCCCAGAGACCTTCCGGTATTTAAAGAACTTTTAGGAAACGGAAGCCAGCTGGGGATGGAGATTGAGTACGCTGTTCAAGAGACACCCAGAGGATTGGCAGATGCATTTATCATTGGTGAAAAGTTCATTGGTAAAGACAGAGTTGCTTTGGTATTGGGAGATAATATCTTTTATGGACAGAGTTTCTCCAAAATTCTTATAGAGGTTGCGTCCAGAGAAAGCGGAGCGACTATATTCGGATACTATGTTCGTGATCCCAGAGAATATGGTGTGGTTGAATTTGATGAGAATGGCAAAGCACTTTCCATCGAAGAGAAACCTGAGAAACCTAAGTGCAATTACGCAGTGCCCGGTTTGTATTTCTATGATAACGATGTAGTAGAGATTGCTAAGAATGTAAAACCCAGTGCACGTGGTGAGATTGAGATCACAAGTATCAATAATGAATATTTAAACAGAGGAACTCTTCGGGTAGAGACTTTGGGAAGAGGTTTCGCATGGTTGGATACCGGTAATCATGATGCACTTTTGGATGCTTCTGATTTCGTGGCAGCTTTCCAGAAGAGACAGGGATTGTATATTTCTTGTATCGAAGAGATTGCATATAAGAGAGGATTTATCAACAAAGATCAATTGTTAAAATTAGCAGAGCCTTTGATGAAGACCAATTATGGACAGTACTTACTAGAGGTTGCTAAGGGTTTGTGATAAGATGATAATATATTTTTAGCGAAAGGACAGATAATGGCAAAATTAATACTGTTTGGTTGCGGAAAGGAAGTTGAGAAATTCATTAAAAAAACTGATGACGAAATAAAATGTTGCACATAAATCGACGGAAATAATGAACGTAGGTTCTGTATATGAGGAAGTGCTAATATTCACTAGAAATGTGAAATTATATAGTAATATTTCTAACGAATTAAAGAAATTAGGATTAAAAGAATTTTCTATGTATTGCATAAAAGATCAAGCGGATTTCTCCGGATTGGACATCCTAATCTTAGGGACAATCGGGAATCCTTTCATAAGCCATTCGAATTAAGTGGGAGAAAGAGACTTGGCTTCGTTTCTATTTCAAGGCCAAACGAAATAAACTTCTTCAATACGCTTGGTAAGAAGCAGAAAACCATCACCTTCCCAAACAAGTCCTTTTATCTTGCTGGCTCGCTTGCCACAGAAAAGGAATAAAGTGTTTGGTTTGAATAAAGGAAGATGATATTTGCTTTCTATGATTGCGGCGAGAGTGTCAATGCCGTAATGCATGTTGGTATAACCGCAAACAACATAGATAGCGGCAAATGATTTAGGGTCCGCGTCTCTAAGCATGACGCACAGCCTTAATGACGGAAAAGAGCATCTCATCAGAAGCGTTTTGACCTATTTCTATATGAATGTCATCTATAGAGATAGTATAGAGTGTGAATTGTGCGAATCGCGCAATTCGCTATATAGAGTTTGCAGAGATGTAATGGTATTTTGAACGGAAACCTGAGTATTGGGAGAAGCGAGAGGAACAATGTCCAGAAGGAGTGAATCGACATACTCTTCTTTGGCTAGATGCTTCCAGTAATTAAAAGCATACATAGAGATGTTGTTTTCGAGACACCAGGATCTGATAGACAATCCGCTTTCCTTTTGCTCTTTGAAACGAGAAGTCCAAAGGGCAAGATTGGATTGATGATGTTTTTGTTTAGCGTTCATGCGAACCTCCTTATAGATGATAGAGCAAATTGCGCGAATCGCGCAAAAACCTCAAAAGTAATAATAGTATTGTCTCATGATTTGTTATAATAAAAAGGTATCGGTAATAGAGTACTTACGAATAATATGGATAAATAATTTGATGAAGGGATTTTATATGAGAATAAAAAGAATACTGACTGTTGGTCTAATGATTTTATTAACTATGCTTATAGGTTGCCAAGGGGAAAAAGAATCTCAAAATGAAATTCAACAAAAAACAATTTTGACCATTTCAAAGAATCAACTTATATATCCATATTCTGAAAGCACCAAAAGTCAAAATGGAATAACAATAACAGATAATGGTGATGGAAGTATTACACTTGATGGAAAAGCATTAAAGGCAACAAATTTTTATTTTATTTCTCCTGATTCAGAAAACTCAAAAACAAATCATTATTTTAGCGGAAAATATCTTTTGACTGGAGCCGTTAAAAATAAGTGTTCATTAATTCTTTGCTATAGGAAAGATGGAAAGAATATTAATGAAAATAAGTCTGATGCTGGAGAAGGATGTTTTTTTGATTTAGATTCAAATTCGGAAAAATACAACGGGATAACAATAGAAATATATATATATGAAGGAGCGGAGTTTGAAAAAACTATGGTATATCCTATGTTAAATCAAGTTTATATTGATAATTTGGAATGGAAACCATATGGGGAATAAATGAGAGTATGATACAGGATAATTATGACAAAATGTGTAAGTGGGCGGCAAATTATATCATTGCCAAGATCAATGCTCACAAAGAGGACAGACCTTTCATACTCGGTCTTCCCACAGGTTCTTCACCCATCGGTGTTTACAAGGAATTGGTCAGAGCCAATAAAGCCGGCGAAGTTTCTTTTGCAAATGTTGTAACTTTTAACATGGACGAGTATCTCGGCCTTCCCAAGGACCATGATCAGAGCTACTGGTATTTCATGCATGACAATCTTTTCAACCATCTTGTAGATATGAAGCCCGAGAATATCAATATTCTCAATGGTATGACCGACAATCCCGAAGAGGAATGCGCCAACTACGAGAAGAAGATCGCATCATACGGCGGAATCGATCTGTTCATGGGCGGTATCGGAGTTGACGGACACCTTGCATTTAACGAGCCTTACACATCACTCGCATCACGCACGGGAGTCAGAGATCTTACAACGGATACAAGGATCGTAAACTCAAGATTCTTCGGAAACGATCCCGAGAAGGTTCCCGCACAGGCACTTTCCGTAGGTATAGGAACGGTTACGGATTCCAAAGAAGTACTGGTTCTTATTTCCGGTCACAACAAAGCACGTGCACTTGCAGCAACCGTTGAAGGTGCCGTAAGCCAGAAATGGACCTGTTCCGCACTTCAGATGCATAACGGTGCGATCATCGCCTGCGACGAAGAAGCATGCGGAGAACTTACGGTTGATACATACAAGTATTTCCTTGACATTGAGAAGAAGGAAAGAATTTGATAGCTATTCTGAAATAAGAAAACTGAATTTTCCACAGTATCTGAATATATTAAACCACAGTATTGAAAATGAAAGGAAAGTGGTGCATTTTGCTTCAAAATACATCATTCAAATAATTATGGGAGAGTTGGTAAAATTAGATTTCAATTGGATTGGTGAAGTATCAAATAATCTAATTGACAAGGTATATAATTCAACGGGATTGTGTTTTAAAGGAAAAAGTAGTAAACAGATTGCTCAAGAAGAGTTAATTGAATACCTAAAGAAAAGCAATCTACCAGAATTGGAAAAATGTGCTTTGATAAGTAGTGCGAAAAAGATAATTAAAGAATATGCAAATAAAATGGATGTTGTAGAAAAAGCTATAGATTATTTATCTGAATCTGCTAAACCATCTGAAATGAATGAGTATTGGTTGAATGTATTCTTTGATAAAGTTGGATTGGTATCAGATGAAGAATTCAAGTTGATTTGGGCAAGATTATTGGCTGAGGAATGCAACGAGAATGAAAGCGTACCCAGAAGTTTGCTTTATACGTTAGAACAGATGAACAATAATGACGCCAAAAATTTTATGAAATTAGCATCTTTTGTTGTATTAGTAAATGACAAGCCTGTTCCGTATTTCTTAAATAGTTATCGAGACTATTATGATAAAAAAGGAATAAAAAATAAAATATGAAATGCTTGTTCAACTCGACAATCTTGGATTAATAGAAAAAGATTTTTTGTCTGGATATGATGTTGGTGAATCAGAGGACTATAATAAAAACATAATTGTAAAGTATGGCAATCATATATATTTTGTGCCGAAAGAAGTAAAAAGAATAAGGTGTGGTAACATTATTTTCACCGAAAAGGGAATGTCGTTGTTTAATGCGGTTAACAGAGAAGAATATGATGATTTTTGGGAGAAAATTGTGATTCCTCATTTAGTGGATAAAACATAAGGAAAGAGGTTTGTAAAAGGTATTATACTAGTTGTTGGTAAATTTATGATAAAATGGCAGATAACATTCGATTACAGTTGCGAAAAATACGATATATGAAAAATCATCAATAATCATCAATCTGAGTGAATTCTTCAATAATGTTGTATTCTTGATAGGGATACTTAAAAACGTAATTATCTAGGGTGATTTGAAAAAGCTTAAAAGCAATAGATTCAAAAAAGAATGGTGTTTCATTTAATGCAAGTTAAAAAACTTCGAGGATAAAATTGTTTGATTAACTGATATTAGAGATGCAAAGGATTTAATCAAATGCGATAATCTTGAAGAATTTATAGAAAACTTTACTAGGAGAAAAGCCTTTACAAAAAACTAAAAGAAAAAAGATTTTGATAAAATGTGGATTACAAAATCACTTAAAGAATACAAATGGATAGAAAATGATTTTGGAAAAAACTTTAGAAAAAAATCAATTTAAAGGGAGATTCTATGTATTCTTATACCAGCAGTGTAGATGCAGAATTACTTGCAGACAAAGGTCGTCAAATAGATATAGAAAATCTGGATATAAACGAGGAAAAAGGTTATTTTCTATTAAATTATCGCGGAATAGCGTGGTCGATTTTATATATGCCCGGAAAAAGAGACAAAATGGTTGTTTCTTTAAGCGGAGGCGGAGACAGGGGGAATCGTCCGACTTTTAACAGATGGAAATTCAATGATGTTTTTGATTGTACTCAGATTTGTATAGAAGATCCTATGTATAGCCTTTATGGTGTTCCCACCGGATGGTTTTTCGGAAACGAAAAGGAAGATTATTGCGTATATGTTGCAGAGATTATAGATATTATCAGACGGCAATTGGGTATCAAGAATCTGATCTTTTATTCGTCCAGTGCAGGGGCCACCGCTAATATTCGTGTTGCTAATATTTTAAAATACGGATATGTCGTTGCTTTGTGCCCGCAGACCGATATTTCGAAACATTATCCTGAAGCGGTTGATGCGATTGAGAAGGTAATAGGAACGGATCTTCAAAATGACCCTTTAAGAAGAAATGCATCGATTCTTGATAATATAAGGGACGATAGTTCGGTAAAGTATATTTTTATGGAGAATCTTTCTTCAAATAAGGATCTAATTTATGCCAATTTAATTGCGCAGAAATACGATAAAAAGCTCGAAGTCGGAGCAAATTATGTTACGGATAACCTTCTTGTTTGGGCTTATGAAGCCGATGACGGAAAGTATGCGCATCTGTGTATGGATTGGAGGGCAATTGTACCCTGTTTAATGCATGCGTTTAATGAATATTGGAATGATGGCCGCATCCCCGATTCGGAAGTGGCTTTTTTGAATTTACTGATTCACGACAGGTATGCAGAGATAAAAAAATATAACGAAAAACATGAAAAAGCCAATGTTTGCGTTTGGGATACCAACATATGTTTTGAAGTCGGAGAAGCTGTATTAAAGCATATTACCAAAATGAATGACATTGTTTTGGAACGAAAAAGCAGCAGATATAATTATTTCCGATATAATCTGGAAAAAAACAAATTGTATTCTGCAGAGTTTATGTGTCAAAGCGAAGATGTTGATGAGTTTTCCGTAGTCATATATGATTTTAGGAGTGATAAGGTTTTATATCAGCGTACATGTAAGATTGATCAGGTTGGTGAAATCTCTTTTATTACCGGAGAAAATTTTGAAAATAAAGATGTATCATTTCTGATCTATTCGGGAATAAGAGGGAAGACGGAAATGAAAGCGCTTAAAGTAACGTATTTATCAATATCTGAAGCAGATAACACTTAATGCGTTTATACTGATTTTGGTGTGTGTGCTATTCAGTCAGACAATTTTGTATCGTAAGAATTCAATTACAATTATGTTAAAAATGGAAAAAAACGTTAAAGGATATAAGAAATATAAAAAGAGAATTCTTTCTCTTTTTTTGGTTTTAAGTATAATTATATTTTTTGTTTTATTGTTTGTGGCAATGAAGTACGGTTTTGCCAAGAAACAGGGGTTTCTTATTGAGGCAGACGAATGCTGTGCAGCCAATCATGTTTTTGAAGTATCTCTTATCGATAATATGCGTTTGAGAGAGATAGAAGAAGACAAAATTGAACTGAAAATTTTAAATGACAGAAAAAGTATTCTTGAAGAGGGAAAAGATTATTATATATTAACGCGTTCGAAATATAATTGGAAACTGGTATTTACCCAAGAGGGTACTTATGATTTAAAGTTCAAAGCAGGATCGGGAATAAAAAAAGTTACCGGAACGAAAAGTGTAGAAATCCTTTATGATAACGGTATAACCCCGATAGTGATTTATGATGAAAATTATTTTATCGGAGTTGAAGATAGTACGGCGGAGGTGACTTTTGCGAATTTGTCGTATTCTCCTGATGGGGATGAAATAGGCAATTATTTTGTGGAAGTTTTTTATGATAACAATGATGACGGTGAATGTGAAACCGAGGTGCTCAGCGAACCGACAGACGATTATTGTTTTTCTTTTGAAGCTCCCTGGGCTGGAAAGTATTCGGCTGTTGTTTCAATGGAGGAAATCCTTTCTGAAGAGGTTAGTAAAGCGTACGGAAAAGAAACCGTAAACAGTGCTCACGAAGAATTCTTTTTTGAAGTCAGAAATGAAAATCCCGTAGATAACAGTTGTATTTTGTTTTTGGATAAACCGCAACTATTGGTTTTGTATAATGACGGTAATGCTTCAGTTGTTAACGAAACAGTTGAAAATGTGAGAGAGATCATTAACTCTCTCGGATATGATTTCGACAGCAGTATTGTTAGAATTTCAGATAGTGCTGAAGAAAAATATATACCGAAAATAAATGAAGTGCTGTCATTATATAAAAATTCGCGTAATGATCTTATAGTATTGAATCTTTGTGATCTTGAAGATTCTTTAGCCTCTTCCAAGGAGCGTGATGTAGAAAAAGTACTTACTAAAGAAGGAGCGGAAATAAGCCGTCTTTCATTTTTTAATTCCTCGGAACTGGCTAACCTTATAATCAACCATCAAAAGAAAAAAGCTGCAGACAAGGCGTTACGGGCAGGGTTCGGAAATGATCAGACGGAGTTTAAGCCTATTTCATTCTTCTCACCTGTAATATGTTTTAATAAAGAGAATACGGAACTGCAGAATTACAATTCGGCACAGAGTATGGCTTTAAGCTTTGATGAATCTTATGTTTTTGTAATGCTGATAAAACATGAAAAAAACGAGGAGGAAGATTATGAAATTCCGACCATGATCATATATAAAAAGAATGAATTCGGAGAATATGAAGAATTAAATACCATATATGATCTCGTTTACGGTCATCAGAACGGAGCGACTTATTATGAAAAAGACGGTATGGCATATGTGGTAATAGCATCGCCGTTTTACGGTAAAGAATACTCTCTTGTAAGATACGGCATGAATCTGGATAACGGAAGTATTGTTTCAACGGATTATATTCCATTATTGCTGAACGAAGAGTTTGTGAGAGGAATAAGAAGTGTAACTTATGATAAGAACGAGGCTGCTTTTTATGTAACTGACGGCAGCAGATTATTAAGGTACGATGAAAATTTTTCAAACGGAAAAGTTATCAGATCAAAAGGTATGGACAGCTATTCACCCAATGGTGCTGCTCTCGGAATAATCAATATTGATCAGGACGGAACGGTGAATGGTGATTGTTTTTATTCGGTAACATATTATCCGGATCAGGCAGCGAAATACGAGAATATGGGTTTAAAAAACGCCGAGGAACGCTGTGCGGCAGATGACACTGTAATAGTCGTTTATGATAAGAAAAACGGTGATTTTAAGAAGTTCATTATTTTGAATTCAAAAGATATCAAAAAGGTCACAGATAAGAATTATTACAAAGCTTCCGAAAATGATATGGTTGAAATTGAGGATGTGGAATTCTCCGATGATAAAATCTTCCTTTTGTATCAGAAAAATGCAAACTTCCAGATCCTCTGCGCCGATAAAGCCGTTTTTCAAAACAAAAGAGAATGTGAGGAACTTACTATTGTTCCTTTAAGATAGATACCGAATAAAGTGAAACAGGTTAATGGACAGGTTTTATAAAAAATCATTTGACGTTTGTCAAGTGATTTTGGGTTAAAATATCTATTGAAAAGTTTACTCTACATTGATATTCAGATCAAATTTTTTCTCAATGGTCTTAAGGTATTTCTCTTTATTTCCGCTCGCTGCGAGAAGAGGTGCATATGCATCGCGACCGCTTATGTTGAACATATACGGATATTCTTTGAAGTGTTCTGTGTATTCTCTGACAAAATCCATAATTCCCAATTGAACCTCTCGGATACCCTTTGGATTTGCATCGGTTTTTCCGAATCGAGGTCCGTCTGCATAAAAGCCTTCAAAACGGGGATTGGGAGATGAAAGAAGAAGTTCCCAGAAAACATTGTAATCTTTATTAGGATCATGTTTTTTCAAAAGATCCCTGTTATGACTCTGTGAATAAAGATATGCCACCAGTTTTCCGCTTTGCAGGAAAGGTTCGGATGCATCCGGTTCTGAATTGTACAGTGTATTTGTTCCTGCAATGATTCCTATAATCTCACAGGGAAGATCCCATGCTTTTTCAATCAGAAATGAAAGAGCAAGAGCACCGCTTCCTGCCCATCCGATATCAATAGCCACAACTTTTGAAGCGTTCTCTGTATGTTTAGTCCAATACTCTTTGGCAGCTTTTTCCTGTTCGGAATAGTATTTCAGAACTTTATCCCATTTTGCATCGATAAAACGTCTTAAAAGATAACCGTTCTTTTCGGTCAACTCGTCATCGGGCTTAAGGTCGATATATTTCTTTTCAACGGCTTCGTAGTCTTTGCCTTTATAGTGTTCTTTGTTCCATTTTTCCCATATGCCTTTCCAATCCGAAAGTTCATCGACAAGGAATTCTATTTCCATGGATTTCAGGATATCTTTTATCGTATAGTCCTGATTGATCTTGTGATAAATAAAACGTCTGAAATAATCGTGTCTGTCATAATCAGCCATAAGCTTTGTAGCTGCTTTTCTGGACCAGTAGACATATTCAGTGTTTTCACCGGGGAACATATAGTCATAGGCTTTTATTAGAATATCTCCGTCTCTTGAAAGGAAGAGCAGTTTATCGATATTGTTTTTATGACAGTAATCGTGAATGAAATTGCAATATCCGAGAACAAATATACCTCCGTAAACGAAACCGTATTCATACTCCATTGAGTGAGATTCAAGACCATTGTAGAGGAAATTATTTACAACGGCTCTGTACGCGCTGCCAACCATATATGACATATCAAAAGCTCTGTAAAGGATCATGTATTTATTGGTCTGGATATAGGGCATAGCATCCCAACCGGCTTTTTTTGCACTTTCATTGTCGCTTTTGGGATTATCGCCTATATGAAGTATTTTTATATTATTTGAGTTATTGTCTTTATTTTTGGAAGAATTTCCGTATAAATCGTTTGCGACATACTTGAAGAGTTTTCCTTCATATTTGTTTTTGGAATACTCGTTGGATACATATATCTTTTCTGCTCCCGTGAAACCGTTCTTTTCAAGGATCTCGCGTACTATTCTTTCCGGAAGATACATATCGGAAACGACTACGATCTTCGTTCCTTGTTTTTTAAGCTCATTCCAGACTTTAAGCATAAACGGATTTGCATAACAGAGATTTTTCTCGACAGTTTCCTCAACAAGCATACCGTTTTTGGCGTCGGTACCCTGATCTTCGCTTAAGTTTTCCCAGATTTCGGGCAGACCTATTTCGTAATGCTTGTTAAGAAGGTAGCACTTAAATCGGGCATCAGCTTCAGCCCAGGTACGGATATTCTTAAAATCCATTATCCCGAGCTCTTTGCCTATAAAATAAAACAGATCAGTCGGTTGTGAGAGCGGTCTGAAAATAAGCGTGTCAAAAACATCGAACGAAACATAATCGTACGACTTTGCTTTTTCAACATATTCACTGACTTTAAGTTTGGGATTGGCTTTAAGATTTGCTTCCGATTCACTGGTTTTACATGGGATTTTCTTGTCTTCAAACATTATCTGTTTCGGCAACTTGCCTATGAAACGACAAAACAGAATATAATAAGCAAAATTAAGCCATATCAGATACACATATGAAAGAAATTTGGAAAAACCAAATGAACCATCGTGTACTTTGTGATATTTGTAAGTGATTCCCGGAACTCTGTTAACCAGAAAACCGTATAAACGCATTCTGAAACTCATTTTTGATTCCTTATTTTTGAAACTGTATTTTGATTTATTACTATCTGAATAAAAAACTTTAATAGCGAACAAACTGTATTATATCAAATAAGAAGGCAAATAAAAAGTAAAGAATGGGATTTGTATTATAAGAATTTGTGATTAAGGTAAAATGCATTATTCCCAATCAGATTTGGAAGTGTTAAGATAGTATCAAGAAAGAGGTGTATTATGCTGATTTATACGTATGCAAATCGGTATATTTTACTCTTAAGGGTCATATATTTTGGATATTTTAGATCAAAACGGGGAGATGAACTATGGCGAGTGCAAAGGAAATAGCTATATATTTAATGCAATTAGATGAGAACGGTATGTTTTCTGATACAACGTTGTTGGAGAGTAATGGAAGAATGTTTTATGTGGGACGCGCCAGACTTAATAAGTATCTTCATTTGGCACAGAATATTTATTATGCAAAAACATCGAAATTATTATTTCAAGAACCTTTATATGCTTATGACAATGGAGGAGTAGTAGAGGTTGTCAGAGAGAATTTTGAATTGCTTCTCAAGATTAAGGATAATAAAGAAGTAAATTTGAGCGATAGTGTGAAAGAGTTTCTTATAAAGTTATTTTTAGTATTAAAAAATGCTGACATTAATAAACTTATAGAACTATCGCATGAAGATCCTGAATGGATAGCGAAACACGCTTTTTATCGTAAACAGGATCAGATCATGGATACGGTTGGAAGATTGAATGATTATAAAGAACAATATGCAGATATAATCCGAATTATGGATGGTATGACAATATGAAAGATTTAGAAATCGGACAGGTATTGTCATTACGCATACGTATAGATTACTTTGGAGTTTTTGAAGAAAAACATCCATATCTGATTTTAGATATCAGAGAAGAAGATAATATTATCGAGGTCGGACAACTTCATTCGTTGGAAGGGAAAATGTTTGAGGCAATAGATAATAAAAATAAGGTTATTTTTAACACTAATCCGCAAGAAACAGTGATTGATAAAGACAGTTTTATTCAAAAGAATAATACAATTATGCTTGAATATTTTGATGGCATTGAAAAGTACAGAAGACAAAAAGATAAATTGAGTAATAATAAACTTCAAAATGTTATTCAAGCTTATAAAGAGTATCATGAGAATAATGAAATTCCGGAAAATCGAATAGTTTATCTCGACCATATAGAGATTGAAAAACTGAATCGATAACTCTACGAAAGTTTATACCTCTCTTTCAACAATACACTTTGGAAATAGGCCTGTATTTCCGCATATACGAATGGGGATAAGGCGCTTATTTTCAACAAGCTGGTTTATGTATTGTCTTGAACAATTAAGCATTCTTGAGCTTTCTGAAGTGTCTGAAAGACGTTCTGTGATAAATCCTTTGATATCTTCATAAGTGATGTCGGACTTCTTACCGACCGTTCTGAGTTTTTCCGCAGAAATAAAACGTTCTTCACTCCATTCGATTCCGTTTCCGCCGGGCGATACGCGTATATTGGAAAAAATCTCGTTATGCTTAAGAATATTATTAAAAAGTCTGTCTTCTTTGAAAATACTTTTTATATCTACTTTAAGACTTAAACCGTCTTTAAAAAACACTAACGCGTTGAAATCTTTTAATGTCATAACATCGAGTACTTTTTTATCGAGTCTTGTCTGTATTTCCGGAACTATTTCTTTCTCTGATATCCTTACAAGATACAAATCGTCTTGAGCACATCGTCCTTCACTCAGTTGAAGGAGTTTAAACTCGTCATATGTTTTTAATCCGTTTTCTTTCAGGATACTTCCGAGGTTCTGTCTGTCAGGTGGAATAATTCGTTGCTCTGCAAATTTTCTGCTCCAAATCGAATCTATGCTGTAAATTCCCCTTTTTATATGACCTGCGAAAATGAAGGGGGCATTCCATTCATCCATGTCGGAAAGGATTTCGGAATAAAAGCGTTTGCTTCCGGTATAATAAAATAAATAGCCGATTAACAGGTCTTTTTCTGCTTTATTGCGAATTTCGAATGCTATCAATGTAACACCACCTCTCCCAAATCATTTTACGCATCAATTTTATATATTCTTTTCCGATAACCTTATCTAAATCTTTAAATATAATATTCAAGTCTGTTTTTTTCAAAGCGGGAATATTTTTATAAAAATCTGCAGGGATAAGTTTTAGATTTTCCACGGCACTGTTTGAACCGACAAAACACTGGACTTTTTTGTCTTCCATAACATCAAACATGGCCAAATCATCATTGCTTTGACATCTGCACAAAAGGCTGAGCCCGTGATCAAATAAAGGGGCTATTCGATCGCTTTTATTCCTTTTATTTCTCAGAACTTCAATATTTGCTCCATGACGATCCCTGTTTAAAACGAGATAATCTACCAGAAGCATGTCATAAATATATTTTTCCCACCCTTTCCGTTTGCAAAAATCAAGCGGAGATTCATTGTTTTCTTTTTCCATTGCATAGTAATCTTCCAAGGTGATTTTTGCTTCGCCTTTTTCTTTAAAATCCTCGGATTGGCAAAGATATGTTTCATATTCTTTTTCATCAATAATGACAAGTGCATGCACAAGAGTATATTCAAGGTGCTCTACGTTCAGTAATCTGAGCAGCCTTTGCACTACAATCTCATTCACGCATTCATGCCCGATGATTCCTTTAACGAGATCATAGTCTGAAAGCTTGTAATATATTTTCTTTTTTTCGACCTCATCATATGATTTTAAAAAGGAGCCGGCCGTTCCCGAGGATTTTCGCGTTTTGGTCCAATTTAGATATCTCATATCCTGAAGCTCTGTAATAATATCTTCCATACAATTCTCCAATTTACTTGACAATCGTCAAGTTCTTTGCTGTTATTTTAGAAAATTACTTGACGATTGTCAAGTAATTCGGAGATAAAAAATTGATATCGACAGATTGTACAGGTATGTTTACGGTGTTATACTATTAAGGGAAGTTTTTCTTCTGCGATTTTGATGGTTTGGAAAGGGCGCGAGGGCTATGAACGATAATAACGAAAGAGACGATAAAAGAAAATTCGAACCGGGGGATAATGAAATTGCCTGCATATACGGACCACCCGAGATGATTAATAATCTTCCGCTGTATTCACCTGAATGTGAGGTTAAAGAGGGCGGTGTAATAAACGGGTTTGAATTAGCGGGAAAATTGCCCTTTTCTATTCCCGATTTGGATAAGAAAAATAATGATAATGACACAAATTAAGTAAAAAAATGCAAATAAAATTATATAGGAGGGGTTATTATGGCAGAAAACAAATGGAGATGTCAGGCAGAAGCATTGAAGGGAACCAAGACGGAAGAGAATCTTAAAGCTGCGTTCGCGGGCGAATCCGAAGCGAGAAATAAATATACATTCTTCGCATCAAAAGCCAAAAAAGAAGGATTTGTACAGATTTCCAATATATTTGCTGAAACAGCAGCCAACGAAAAAGAGCATGCTGAGATATGGTACAAGATTTTAACAGGTATCGGAAGTACCGTTGAGAATCTTAAAGAAGCAGCAGAGGGTGAGTCATATGAATGGCAGGAAATGTATCCTTCATTTGCCAAAACAGCCAGAGAAGAGGGCTTTGAAGATATAGCAGAGCTTTTTGAAGGTGTTGCGGAGATAGAGAAAGAGCATGAGGAGAGATATAGAAAACTTCTCAAAAATATCGAAGATAAAATTGTTTTTTCAAGAGACGGAGAATGCATCTGGCAGTGCAGCAATTGCGGACATATTGTTGTAGGCAAGGAAGCACCGGAAGTTTGTCCCGTCTGCAACCATCCCAGAGATTATTTCCAGTTAAAGGCTGAGAATTATTAATATGATAAAGCTTGTTTGATTAATGAAGAAAGAAGGACGATGACCATGAAAATTCAGGATTTCGTAGATATGAAAGAATTCGAAGCTATTATGAGCAATTGGGCAATAGCTACAGGTTTGGCTACCGTAGCAGTGGATATGGATGGGAATTATATATCCCAATGCTATAATTTTACTGATTTTTGCATCAAATATACCAGGGGCAGTTCGGAAGGATTAAGAAGATGTGTTCAGTGTGACCGTGAAGGACATGGCATTTATCACTGCCATGCAGGACTTATAGATTTTGGAATAGATCTTGTTGTAAAAGGAGAAAAACTCGGCTCGGTTATCGGCGGTCAGGTTTTGCCTGAAAATCCCGATGACGATTATTATCGAAAACTCGCTGGAGAAATTGGTGTTAATCCTGATGCATATGTTAATGCGCTTCATAAGGTTACAGTACGTACAGAAGAGGAAATAAATGCTTCTGCAAACCTTCTCGGAAAGATTCTTAACGATTTTATCAATGCCGAGTTTGAAAGAAAATATGTCAAATCGATTGTAATCGGCCTCAAAGAAGGCGTTGAGAAGACTTCGGAAATTGTTAACGAAATCAAACAGTCTACACAGGAATTAAAGAAATTACAGAGCAGACAAAAAATCCTGTCTCTTAATGCCAATGTTGAGGCTGCGAGAGCCGGAATACATGGAAAAGGATTTTCCGTTGTGGCAAATGAGGTCGGAAAGATTTCGGAGAGCAGCTCCATTGCAAATGACCGTATAGAGAAACTTGTCAATGAAATCTCAAAAGTTGTGACCAGCATGCATGATCAGCAGAAATTTGAACTTTTAATGAAGGATTAAGAGTATATGTATTAAGATTCTCGACTAATATTTGATAATAATTTAAATAAGTGAATACTTGAAAATCTATCAGCCGGGAACATGTATTCTCGGCTGATTCGTTCATCCTTAACTTATAAAAAAACTCATACAAACCGTTTCCGGTTTGTATGAGTGGTGAAAGGGTGGAATGAAAATGAAAAAACTAAATTTATAAGTTTGTTAAAACTTTTGGTTGGTTGCTTTGTTATTACAGTATTAATATTAAAAAATAAATATGAAAACAGTTTGTCCAAAATATTTTTAAATTGTTAACAAATTAAGATAAATTTATGAACAAAACAAAAAAGGAAGTATTTATGAAGAAAAAAGTCTTTAATTTCAGATTTGTATTGATGCTGTCGGTTATAATTCTGCTTGCGGGAGTTATAATGCCTTCCGGAAAGGTATCGGCTGACGAACCTGAAGCATTAAATCAGGAGATTAGGTCTATAGATTTGATGAAGTATCGTAATCCGCTTGATACTTCTACGATTTTCCTTGCTCCTGACGAACTTGAAGAGTGGAAATATGAAATCGAGGATGCTCTAGGAACTTCTGAGGCAGACCTTAAGGCTCGTGTTTATCAGGCTATGCTTGCCCGTGAAGAAATAATAGAGATCAGAGAATATGATATACATGATCACGATGTATTTGACAGGATTTTTTCTGAATTGACTGTCGAACACCCCGAAATTTTGTATTCTGAACCTCGTTGCGGAACTTTGTGGTTTTACAATAATACGAATGGAACTGTAACTTATACTAAAATGGAGATTATTTACGGATTGTCGGCTGAGGAAGCCTTACAATTGCAGAATGCCTGCGAAAGGGCTTTTTCTGAACTGAATCCTTCGTGGTCTAACGAAAGAAAACTATTATATCTTCATGACTATCTGGTTACTCATTGCCAATATGATGGGACATTTTCATATTATGATGCATATAGTGCTATGGTGAGACATTCTTCTGTATGCCAGGGTTATGCTTCGGCTTTTGTCCTTCTGGCAAGAGTACAGGGATTTGAAGTTAATATGGTTACTAGTGATTATCTTAATCATGCTTGGAACTTAATTACTCTTGATGGAGTTGAATACTATGTAGATTGTACTTGGGATGATCCTTGGGGTGATACAGAAAGTTATTGTGGTCATACCAATTTTTTACGAAGCAGAGATGGAATGATTGATACAGGACATACAGAAGGGGAAGATGCATCAGGCAATGACGCTTATGCAGATGATTGGGAAATTGACGGTGAGTATGTTTTTTACACCAGGGGGCTTAATTCAATAAAATATGATGGATATTATTGGAATAAGATTAGACATTTTATAGTAGAAAAAAATGGGATTCAGGCCTATATTCATGATTATGAAGGTGAAGATCCCAATTGGTATAATTATGAGAAATACTTTTATATACGTCAAAATGATGGCTCTGAAAGATATTATAATGCCCCTGCAGAAATGAAATGGTATGTATGGGGTGGTAGTGGAGCATACGTTGGCAATTTTGGCAATTTTGCCAAAGTAGGTAATCAGTTATATCTGAGTACACCTAAAGCTATTTATCAGGTCGGAACAGATGGCAGTACGTCCCTGTATTACTCTCTCAGTACGAATGAACTTTCAGTTGGATATATTTATGGTCTCCTTGGTGATGGAAATAAATTATATTATTACTTGGAGAAAGCGCCTTTTGATGGTCAATACACTAAGAAAACGCTTACAATTCAGGCCGGACAGATACCGATAAGTGATTGTACAGTTACAGTTGCTGCACAGTCCTATACAGGTTCTCCGATTACACCTCAGGTAACTGTAAAATATGATGGTGCGACATTGATCCAGGGAACGGATTATACTGTTTCCTATTCTAATAACATTAATGCCGGTACAGCGACTGTTACTGTTACCGGTGCAGGAAACTATGTTGGAACCACAACAGCGACATTTAGTATTGCTGCCAAATCGGTAAATGGATTAACGATAAGTTCAATTGGAGATTATACATATAATGGGCTTGCGATCATACCGGATATTACGGTAAAAGACGGAAATAAATTATTAACTGAGAATAAAGATTATTCAATTGAATACTTTGATAACATTAATACCGGAACAGCTACAGTTACCATAACCGGAAAAGGCAATTATTCGGGTTCCAGAAATGAAACATTTAATATATTAGCTAAATCGATAAGTGGTACTGATATTGACTCAATTTCGGATAAAACTTACTCAGGCTCTGCAATAACTCCGAATGTTACTATTTATGACGGTACTAATCTATTAGCCAAAGGAACAGATTATACTGTATCCTACTCAAATAATGTGAATGCCGGAATGGCGACCATAACTATTACCGGAATAGGAAATTATATTGGAACTGCGACAGTATCATTTAAGATTAATGCAAAATCGCTAGCTAATCTTTTTGTAGATGCAATATCCTCTCAGGTGTATACGGGTTCTGCGATAACTCCGACTGTTACAGTAAAAGACGGAAATAAAACCCTTGTAAAAGGAACTGATTATACGGTGGCATATTCCGATAATATAAATCCCGGAACGGCAACCGTTACGATAACCGGAAAAGGAAATTATACGGGAACGCGTACAACACATTTTAGTATTACTCAGGATATTAAGAGCATTCAGGATGTGACCGTATTGGAAATCCCGGACCAGACATATACAGGAGAGGCAATTAAACCCAGTTTGACCATTAAAGATGGCAATCGGGTATTAACCAAAGGAACAGATTATTCAGTAGCATATTTTAGCAATACCAATGTTGGAGTGGCCAGTATATATATCGGTGGAATGGGAGCGTATACCGGTTCAAGATACGTCTATTTTAATATAGTTCCCAAATCCGTAAGTGGTTTGACAATAAGTTCAATCAGCGATCAAACTTATGACGGCTTCGCAATATCTCCCGTCATAACGGTATCTGACGGAAGTAAAGTGTTATCTAAAGGAACTGATTATATTGTATCGTATTCCAACAATGTTAATGTCGGAACCGCGACAGCTACAATAACCGGAAAAGGCAACTATACAGGAACAAGAAAAGTAACGTATAAGATAGTTGCAAAAGCAATCATCAATGCTACGATTGATTCGATAGGAGATCAAACATACACCGGTTCAGCAATAACTCCTGCTGTAACAGTTAGAGACGGAAGCAAGACATTAACCAAAGGAACCGATTATACGGTAGCATATTCAAATAATACTAATGTCGGAACTGCTACAGTGACTGTTACCGGAAAAGGAAACTATACGGGAAGCAAGAGCACAACATTTAAGATTGTTAAAACTGCTAAAAACGTCAGCGAATTGACTGTCGATGCGATATCGAATCATACATACACGGGCTCTGCGATAACTCCTGCTTTAACGATCAAAGACGGAAGCACTGCTCTTGTTAAAGGAACTGATTATACAGTATCGTATTCCAATAACGTAAACGTTGGAACAGCAACGGCTACAATAACCGGAAAAGGCAACTATACAGGAACAAGAAAAGTAACATTTAAGATAGTTGCAAAAGCAATCAGCAAGGCTACGATTGATTCAATTCCGGATCAGAAGTTTACGGGTTCGGCCATTACACCTGAAGTTACTGTTAAAGATGGAAGCAAGACATTAACCAAAGGAACTGACTACACTGTAGCATATTCAAATAATACTAATGTCGGAACAGCCACAGTGAAGATAACCGGAAAAGGAAACTATACGGGAAGCAAGAGTACGACATTCAAGATAGTTAACAAGAGTGTAGCAGACGAATTCGATGATATAGACGGAACCGAGTGGTTTGTTCCGTATATTCAGTTCGTATACGATCACGGAATTATGAGCGGAAAAGGAAGAAACTTCGATCCTAACGGCAAGATAAAGAGAGAGGAGCTCACTCAGATAATCTACAGTCATGCAGGAAAACCGGCAGTATCTTCAAATACAGAAAATCCGTTTTCGGATGTACCGTCAGGTGCGTGGTACTGTAATGGTATACTGTGGTGTTCGAAAAACGGAATCGTAGGCGGTGTAGGAAACGGCAAATTCGGAGTCGGACAGAATGTAACTCGAGAAGATTTTGCTCTGATGCTTTACAAATATGCACAGGTTTGCAAGATGGATTCCGTGAACAATATCGATGAGAATGCCTATAAAGGCTACAAGGATTCCGATAAAGTCAGCAAATATGCCATAAAAGCCATGAACTGGGCGATCACAAACGGAATTATGGGTGGAAAAGGCAAGTCAGGATCACCCAAATCCGAATTAAGCCTCGATTCTAAAGGCAATGCCACCAGAGCCGAAGGTGCCACAATGATAATGAAATTCATGGGTGATAATTGATTATTAGAAGATTGTTGAAAAGAAAAGCCATTCCGTCATTGCGGAATGGCCTTTCTGATCTATATAAGGTATTTTTCTTTTAGCTCAGAACATCTGTTGGGAGGTATAATGCCTTCGTGTTGCATTCTTCCGGCAACGATTCCGGGATGAATACCGATTGACTTTGCGAAAGCTATTATTTCATCATCGGATGTATATTTTGAAGGAGAAAACTTTTTGAATGCGGAAGGAGAAATAAGATAATTAGTAGCAAAAACATCTGCATCGTTTTCTAATTGTCTGTTTACTTCAATCATTTCATTTTCAGAGTAGCTGATAAATGTTGTCTTGGTTTTCTTTTGAAGTACATGTTTTATTTCATGAAATAATGAAAACCAGAAGATATCAGCATCAAGCCTCCTATTGTTCATTGCCAAAACAACACGATTTTCGTTCATCCATTTAACAGCTCCGTTAATATCGGAGTTTTTCAAATTTGGTAATAGAACAAATGCAACTCCGCATTCTGCAAATATTTGTCGGATTCGAGGTAAAAATACATCAGGTGTCTGAACTGTCATACTTCTTATTTCAGGTAAATAGGATTTTAACTTTTCGGCATCATATGCTTTAGTCTCTATTTTTTGAGAATAATTAATAGCTGTTTGAAGCCAGGCTCTTGAATTAACAATGTTTTTTTCATTTACTTCATTAATTCCGGTTCGGTAGTTTACCAAAAAATCCGGTTTCAACATGATTCTTAAATCGGATATTTTAAAATATTTGCATAGATTCGTAATTTTTTCTTTTGTGTCTTTTGTTGCGGATAATCCGACGTTATCAACAAAAAACTTATAATCTATTAGTCTGGCCAATCTGATCTGTTCATCGAAATCTTTTTCCTTCTGTATTTCAATTAATTTATGGTCATAGGAGCTTTGAAGGTTTAACCAAACATCTTCGCCGGTTCCCATCATAACAGAAAGTTTCTTTGCCAAATCATTTGTTATATTGGCTTGTCCGTTAACCAAATAACTTATTGTTTTAGTATTTGTTCCTAATCGTGTTGCAAATTCCGCCTGAGTTATTCCCATATCCTCGATAATCTCCGCTATATAATATCCCGGATGAAAAGCAACTAAACTTTTATATTCTTCTATATTATTCATAATGATTTGATACCTCCGTAATTTTAACAATTTTGATTGTTTTGCATTGCGCCATTATGTTGCCATCTACTATTTCATTTCCGTCATCATCACACGGGATCATAGTGACTCTGTATCCGGTATTTCCGAGTCTGATACTCCATTCCTCTTTTCGATTTCCTTTTAAGTGTTCAAATCTAAAGGGAGGATAATTAGCAATGTCTACTAAAGAACCGGCATTTAAAATGTAATTCTCAGCTGATTCGATTTTTTTCTTGACCTGTTCCGGATATCTCCATTTTTTCTTAAATTCAGAGCAGAATTGTTTTTTTACGGTTTCACTTTTGTATATTATTATCATTCCATATATTTTTATTCTCTAAGCTTTTCGTTACTGTTTTGGTAACAAAAATATAACATATATTTATCTTTAATTCAAGTTTTTGTTACCTTTTTGGAAACAAAAATTTAATTATTTTATTTCTTCGTATATAATTTAATGAGAAGTGAATATTTATTTACTCAAAATCTCGAATTGCGGATTCAAATTTGCCCATTTTTATCTTCTTTGATATAATACAATATTTAGGAAGATTTTTATTACAAGAAGAAACTGGCATGAGAAAGAAAATATACAATTTAATAGAGCCGTACCACTACAGCAGAAAAGTCTCGCCTTACAATATTGTAATGGTGTTGATAATATTTGCTTTTTTGATCCCTTTAACGGTCAGAGAAAGATATGACTGGTTTCGGGTTATTGAGGTTGTTGCGGCGATTGCTTTTGTGACGGATTATGTTCTTAGGTGGGTTACCGCAGATTATAAACAGGAGTTTATCAAAGCGGGAGCGGAAGTTTCAAAACATCCATTTTTGACTTATCCGATAACGCTTATGGCATTGTTCGATCTCTCGGCTGCTGTGGTAAGTGTAGTCTGGATTACGCTTCCGATTCTTGATGATATGCGTATTATGATGATGCTTAGGATATTCGGAGCATTTAAGCTGTTTCGGTATACGAAAAGCAAAGCATTGCTCGTGCGTGTTTTGAAACGGCAGAGAAAGCAGCTTCTTTCGGTATGTGTCATTGCGCTGGAATACATTGTCATTACGGCGATGATCGCATTTAATGCCGAACCTGAGACTTTCGGGACGTTCTTCGATGCGATATACTGGGCGGCGGTTTCGCTTACGACCGTTGGATTCGGTGATATTTATCCGACATCGAATATTGGTCATATAATCACCATTCTTTCATCATTTTTCGGAATTGCGATCATAGCGATGCCTTCCGGTATCATTACCGCGGGATTTATGAAAGAGATTGAAGAAAAGCATATAGAGAGTTAGTTTTACCCTGTAAATGTAAACAAAGAAACATAAAAAAGAAAGGTCGGAAAAATGAAAATGAGTAACATTAAGTTTAAGAAGTGCATGGCTTCTTTGGTAGCATGCATGACAGCACTTTCGATGGTTATTCTTCCGGTTTCGGGATGTACCAAAAAGAATGATAACACCGACATGGAACCCGTCGAAGAGATCACCGAGGAAAAAAAGGTGATTGAAGAAGAACCGGTTCCTCTTAAGGAAGAAGTCGAAGAGGAAGTAGTTGAAGAAGAACCGGCAGAGGTTGTTGAGGAAGAACCCGAAGAAGTTCTCGTTCCCAAGGAACTCGGTACATTTATCCTTTACTTCAGCGGAATAGATGTATGGGGATGGACCGATACACAAAGCAGAAGTGACGTTAACATTATTGCTGCAGTCAATACCAATACAAGACATATTCAGCTTATTAATACTCCGAGAGACTACTATGTTGCAATGCCTATAAGTAACGGTGTGAAAGACAAACTCACACATGCAGGACTTTATGGTATAGACAATTCCATGGGTACTCTCAACATGCTTTACGATATCCAGATTGATTATTACATGCGAATGAACTTCTCAGGATTCGAGAAGATTATCGATACAATGGGCGGTGTGGATGTTTATTCCGAATACGATTTCACGGTTGATCCCATCAAACATTACACACAGGGATACAATCATCTGACAGGCCTTGAAGCACTTGCTTTCGTCAGAGAACGTCATGCTTTTGCAAGCGGTGACAATCAGAGAGGACGTAATCAGATGGCCATGGTTCAGGCGATGGTAAAGAAGGTTTGTTCACCTGATTTCCTGCTTAACTATTCTACGATCATGGAAGAACTTACGGACTTCTATCGTACCAATATTCCTGAAGATGTGATGCTTGGATTTGTCACAAACCAGATGCTTGATGATACAGAATGGACTGTTGATACATATTCAGTAACAGGTTCGGGCGGAAGCGAATATACATATTCTACACCCGGTTCGGCAGCTTATGTTATGATCCCCAACGAAGCAGATATTGAAGAAGCCAAGAAAAAGATCGCGGCAGTATTGAACGAAAAGAAATAATTAGATTTATCCTAAGGAGACTGCGATGAATATAATCCTACTTTCCGGAGGTTCGGGAAAGCGTTTGTGGCCTCTCTCGAATGATATCAGATCGAAGCAGTTTATAAAGATCTTCAAAAATGAAAACGGCGAATACGAATCCATGGTTCAAAGGATTTATCGCCAGATAAAAAATGTCGATGAATCCGCAACGATCACCATAGCCACATCCAAAAGTCAGGTATCGGCTGTGTACAATCAGCTGGGCGACAATGTAGGCATTTCCGTGGAACCCTGCAGAAGGGATACTTTTCCCGCCATAGCTCTTGCGGCTTTGTATCTTGTGGATGTATTAAAGACGGATATCAATGAATCCGTTGTAGTCTGTCCTGTGGATCCTTATGTTGAGGACGAGTATTTCAAGGCGGTTAAAGGTCTTTGCGTTCAGGCCGATAAGGGTGAAGCCAATCTGGTTCTTATGGGCATCGAACCCACTTATCCTTCGGCAAAATACGGATATATAATACCGGAGACCGAAGATGATACTTCTTTTGTCAAAACATTCAAAGAAAAACCGACGGAAGAAGTGGCTGCGGAATACATCAGCAAAGGCGCGCTCTGGAACGGCGGGGTTTTCGCTTTTAAACTTTCGTATGTGATCAACAAAGCTCATGAACTGATGGATTTTGAGGATTATTACGATCTTTTCGACAAATACGAAACATTGAACAAGATCTCTTTTGACTACGCCGTAGTTGAAAAAGAAGATAAGATACAGGTTCAGCGATTCAAAGGAACATGGAAGGATATCGGTACCTGGAATACACTGGCTGAAAGCGTCAATGACAATATCATCGGAAAGGGAGTTCTCGGAAGCAACTGCCAAAATGTAAATATAGTCAATGAAACCGATGTTCCGATCCTCGCAATGGGGCTTTCGGATGTGATAATTTCCGCATCTGCGGAAGGTATACTTGTTTCGGACAAGCATGAGAGTTCACACATCAAACCCTATGTGGATGAATTTGTACAGCAGACCATGTTTGCGGAAAAATCCTGGGGAAGCTATAAAGTTATAGATGTTGAGAATGAAGCGCTGACCGTCAAGGTAACATTAAATCCCGGACATTCCATGAACTATCATTCCCATAAGTTCAGAGATGAAGTATGGGTGGTTTTGAGCGGTTCGGGAAGAACCGTTGTGGACGGAATGGAGCAGGAAGTGAATGCGGGCGATGTGATAACAATGAGCGCAGGCTGCAAACATACTGTTTTCGCCGACACAAAGCTGATCATGATGGAAGTTCAGCTCGGAAAAGATATCAGTGTAACCGATAAGGAAAAGTTCGATTTATAGATTGATGAAAAAAGAACCCATGATTCTTCGTCCCGCGTATAAAGATTATCTCTGGGGCGGGGACAGACTGAAATCAGAATTCAATAAAGAAACCGACATCAGTCCGCTGGCGGAAAGCTGGGAATGCAGTGTGCATCCTTCGGGTGAAAGCATCATTGCAAACGGGGATTTTTCCGGTATGTCTTTAAAAGAGGTTCTTGAAAAACATCCCGATTTTATGGGAACGCATCCTGACAGGAAATTCGGTTTTCCGATCCTTGTGAAATTGATCGATGCCAGGTCGAAACTTTCGGTTCAGGTTCATCCGGATGATGAATATGCTCTTGCCAATGAAAACGGAGAGCACGGCAAGATCGAGATGTGGTATGTTCTTGACGCCGCCCCGGGGTCGGAAGTGATCTACGGATTCTCACACGATACCGATGAGGTTAAGATAAGAAGATCCATAGAAAAGGGTAATATAGAAAAGTATCTGAATAAGGTAAAAGTCAGAAAAGACGATGTGCTCCTGGTAAAGCCGGGTATGGTCCATGCAATAGGAGATGGAGTCCTGATCGCGGAAATACAGGAAAGTTCGGATCTGACATACAGGCTCTTTGATTACGACAGAACGGATATAAACGGCAAAAAGAGAGAGCTTCATATAGATAAGGCGATGGAAACGCTTTCTTTCGAAAGAACGGGCTCGCCTCGTCAGCCTCTCAGAGTTTTAAGATATAAAAACGGCTGTGCAACGGAATTCCTTTGCAGATGCAAATATTTTGAAGTTCATCGAATGCTTATAAACACCGTGGAATCCGATCTTTCTTTTGTGGATTATTCATCGGATGAACTGAGTTTTCGCATACTTCTTTGCATAGAAGGAGATGCCGAAATGCAATCAGAATCCATAAAAAAGGGAGACTGCGTTTTCATTCCCGCGGGAACGGATTTCAGGATAAAAGGAAAAGCAGAGTTTCTTGATATCAGGGCTTAAAGGTAATAAAAAAGTGTAATGACGGAAATATCTGATTTCTGCCGTTACACTTTTATTTTTCTTTAAATGTTGATTGATTGTTTAGCTGCAGAGCGAAAATCCTTTGCTTCTTAAGCTGCTTTCAACCTCTCTTGCGTCATTGGTATGAAGAACCATGATGGGGCATCCGCTTTCACGGTTGAATGAAAGGTAAAGGTAATTAACGCTTATATTGGCGTCATCCAAAGCTTTAAGAAGTTTTTGCAGATTACCTACCTCATCGAGGATCTCAACAGCGATAACATCGGTAAGTTTGCAGAGAATCCCTTTTTCGGAAAGTTTCTCATATGCCTTTGCGGGGTCGCTTACCACCATTCTTACGATACCGTATTCGGCCGAGTCGTTGGTTACCGAACCGAGTATGTTGATATTTTCTTCGGCAAGAATACTCGTGATCTCGAGCATTTTGCCCTTAACGTTTTCTGCATATATAGATACTTGTTTTAACATTTTTTCAAGTCTCCTTTTCTCTGTTAACTTCTGTATAATAGCACAGTTTGAATAAAGTGGCAAAGGTTTTTATTTAAGGGTTAAATTTTTCAAAAATCGGTCGATAAAATAATTATGTGATTAAAATGTGTAAAGGAGGCATCATGGGAAAGGCTGTCAACGATTTTGATTTAAAAGATATAGCAGAATTTATTGAGAAAAATGTTGATGCATTATTATTGATCGATGAACAGGCTGATACTTTTAAAGCTATTTCGCGAAAAGGCATTTTTCTTGATTTCATTGAAGAAAACGGAAGTTATCACGAACTGATAGAAAAGCTCTGGTTCCATCTTAACGAAGGAATGGATAAGATATCCGAAGGCTATCAGGTGTTCATTCCCACTTACGGCAAGTATACAGGTAAATACAGCAACAGGCTTAAGATTGAAGTAAATGAAACACAGCATGCCGTTCAGATGACGATCTATCCTATTGAGGAGAATTATTACCTTCTGATGCTTGATGAACTTGATATCAGCGAATATTTGAAGGATTCCTTCACCAACGAGAAGGTATCCACGATCCAGAATACATATCTTTTCTCAATGTATATAGATCTTTTCAAGGATTCCACGAGCAGTATCAGTGTTACCGAAATATCCGACGAAACCATCCATTCGAGCATCAAGTATTCCGAGTGGAGATATATGATCGTCAATATGATCTGGCCGGATGATCAGGCAACATTTATGGAAAGAACGGATCCCGAGTATCTTAAGAAAAATCTTATGCCGGGACGTACTTCTTCATTTGACTGCCTAATGCAGAACCTTGAGGGCAAATTCATCTGGGTTAAACTGATCTTCTCACGTGCCGAGACTAATAACGTCGAAGAAGACTTCAGATATGTCTTTATGGTTCAGGATATTCACGAGAACTCGGTTCAGCTTATGTCCACACTTAAGAAATACGAGGAACTTGCATCCAAGGATACTCTTACCGATGTATTCAATCACGGAAGAATCGAGACTGAAATATTAAATGCCGTTGAGATCGTTTCACGTACGGACAGAAAAGTTTCATTAATGATGTTTGATATCGATTTCTTTAAGAATGTTAATGACGAGTTCGGACATGCTGTAGGCGATATGACATTAAAGCATTTCGTATACCTTATCAGGGAATACTTCAAGGATATCAACTCGGTAGTCGGAAGATGGGGCGGCGAGGAATTTGTTGCCGTTTGCTATGATGCCGATATTGAAAAGGCTAAAAAATACGCCGAGGATATCCGCTTAAAGATTTCCGAAGAAGAATTCAGGGTTGCAGGCAAGATCACCTGCAGTATAGGATTTACGGAGATCAACAAGGAAGATCAATTCGAATCAGCTTTCGAACGTATGGACAAGGCTTTGTACAAGGCTAAGAACGAAGGTAGAAACTGCATTCGTTTCCTGTGATCATGAATCCGTAAATATGTATGAGTAAAATAAATCCCGCGTTTCTGTATTGAAATGCGGGATCGTTTTTTTGTATTTGATTAATGTCCGAATGTGTGAATCTTCAAACTGAATATGTTCGGTTATTTTAAATGGATCTTAACATTATCTGTATACCTGAAGAAGGTAGATAAGAGGTGAGTTCCAGTAGATCGTGATCTCGTTGATGGAATATGCCGTATCGTTATCCACATAGCAGCTTCCGTTTATTTTATCCTTAAGAACTATGCTTGCGTAAGGATCGGCAGGTTCGGAATTGGGACCGCCTACGAGCATACCGGGCATTACCTCACCGACGAACTGCGAAGGTCTGTGATGAGGATGTTCGGGTGAAAGAGTACCTGCCGAGGTTACGTAGCAGTATCCGGTAGGATTGATGCCGAGCAGATAGTCGATCTGATGACGTGCATACTGATCATAGATCTCATCACCAGTCATGTTGTACATCATCCTGTAAAGGATACCGGTGTTCGCTATTGTCATGTTACTTCCCCAAGGATAGACTCTCATGCATGAGAAGTATGGATCGGACTTGGATTTTTCGAGGGCATCTTCAGCGAACGAAGTCATCTTTTCCGTAAAGGTTCTTCTTATAAAATCTTCATCGCTTTCGTTGACATTGGTCTCTTCATTCTTGACTCTGACGGCATCACCTGCACCGTAGATTCCTTTGGCTTTAAGGTAATCGTACATTGCGTAATGACCCATGTCAGCCCATCCGAGACCTGCTCTGAAGGTTGTATTAATAAGGTCGATTATCTTATCCTGATATGATGCATCACCTGTTACGAGATAAAGTTCGACTGCAGCCCAAAGGTATTCGTCGCTTATATGATCGTCGGGATATTCACCGGTTGAGATATCCGAAGGATTGATGAAACCTGTTTTGTCGGCACCTGCATTTGCTTCAAGATATGCGTATGCTTTCTTGGATGCTTCAAGACATTCGGAGGCAAAATCAGCATCGATATCTTTGTAGATAACACTTGCTTTTGCCATAACCGCTGCGAAATCTCCGGTAGCAGTTGTGGAGATCGGACATACGATGAGTTCGTCGGTTTCTTCCTCAGGCATTACGGTTCCGGGGAATACGGCACAGGTCACCTTGTGATATACACCACCGTTTGCAGCCTGCATCTTGAGCATGAAATCAAGTTCGTATCTTGCTTCGTCAAGAATGTCGGGAATACCGTTACCGCTTTCGGGTATATCGTAATCATCGCCTCTGGATCTGCTGCTGTCTTCATATGTAAGGAAAAGATCGGCTACGGTCTTTGCACCCGCTACGATATATCTTCCGTAATCGCCTGCATCATGCCATCCGCCCGATACGTCGATATAGTCTTCGGTTCCGTATATTTTAGCTTTGCCCGTATGACATTCTTTGTGGGCAAATTTTCCTGCGAGTTCCTTGTCGAGTTCGCATCCGCAGCGCTGCAGATAAAGCATTCTTACAGTACTCTTTGCAACATCGTCAAATACGTTTTTGCCGATAGTGAAATTGTAGGAATTATCTTCGATTCCGTTTGCGCTTATATAATATTCGCCTTCTGTATTGAAATCCGAAAAGTCTCCTGTAAACGTTCTTCCGTCACCGTTTGTTGACATGACGTAATCCGTTGCAAATTTGCCGGTGTATACAACTTCGCCGGTAGCTGCATCGCAGATGTCGAAAGATTCTACGGGATCGTGAATGGTAGCAACAACCTTTTTAACATCATCGGGTTTGTATCCTACCTGGTTAACCTTGAGAGTAACAGCTTTAGCCAAACCTTCCGCCTCCTTTGCGTTGCTTCCGTCCACAAGTACGAATTTGAAATTATCAATATAAACTTTATGCGCCGCATCAGCATCCATGCCGTCGAAAATACCGAGATTGAAACAGAATCTGGGTGCGGGATCCGTGGCTTCTTCCATTGTGAAAGTCGCACTGATGGTCTTGGCTTCGGGACCTATTGGAACATTGTCTTCCATGTAATATGCATGATAGTCACCGCCGTTTAACTGGAATCTCCACTGCATAGCACGGTCGATATCACTTCTGATGTCAAAGGATATACCGTAAACGGCGTCCTGGTTGAGTTCAAATCCGTCTCTGGAAATCTGACAGGAATAATCCAGATTTCCGACTTTTGATATGTCTGCCACCATTTCTCCGTTTTCGCAGGCGAGAGTGAAGGTACCTCCGTTGGAATATGTCCCCCATTCAAAGCCTTCACCGTCCTCAAACGTATCGAATATTATGATCTCGGCATCGGGAAAAGGATCGCTGACTGTGTTCTGTGCCTGATTCTCGATAGGCTGGACATCGGGTTCGGGAAGGGGGTCGGTCGCGGGATCGGTTCCCGGTTTGTTACCGACATTGCATCCTATTAATGATGCCGTCAAAACAACTGTCATTACCGTACAAAGAAATCTTTTCATTTTCATAACGTCTCTCCGAATCGTAATTGGTCAAAAATGAACAAAATAAAATGTTTCATATGACGTAGTCATACAAAGTCATTATACCAAATCAAAGTACGAATTGTCTTGTGAAATTTGATAAGGTTTTGACAATTAACAAAAAAACACATATAAACATAGTAAAAATGTCGGATTAGCGAACGGGAATCGCCGGTTAATTGTGCGAAATGACCAAAATACATTAAATAGTGATTGAGTTAAAGGGTAAACACAATATATTGTGTACAAAAACAAATTATGGTATTGACTTAATGTGAAAAAAGTTCTTATAATAAATAATGCTTGAGCAGCATGTGTTTTAGCAAAAGCCCTTTATCGAAAAATACTGTTTTGGGACATATTTTATGCGAAAAGGACAATGCATTATAAGTTTTATCGTATTAATATCGGAGGCGCAAAATGATTCCTCAGTGGAGAGATTTTAAAGGCAACAAATGGCAGACCGAAATCAATGTACGTGATTTTATTCAGGAAAACTATGTTCCGTATGACGGCGACGAATCTTTTTTGGAACCGGCGACCAAGAATACGCAGGCACTTTGGAATCAGGTTTTGGATCTTTCCAAAAAAGAAAGGGAAGCGGGCGGTGCACTCAACATGGATACAAGAACTGTTTCCATGATTATGTCGCACGAACCGGGATACCTTGATAAAGACAGGGAACAGATCGTTGGTCTTCAGACGGACGAGCCTTTCAAACGTCCCATGCATCCGTTCGGCGGGATCAGAATGGCTGAGCAGGCACTTTCCGAGCACGGCTACGAGATAGATCCGGAAGTAAAGGATTTCTTTACATATTACAGAAAAACACACAATTCCGGATGTTTTGACGCCTACACGACCGAGATGAGAGCGTGCAGATCGTCGCATATCATTACGGGACTTCCCGATGCTTACGGCAGAGGAAGGATCATCGGCGATTACAGACGTATAGCACTTTACGGGATTGACATTCTTATAGAAGATAAGCTTCGTCAGAAACATACATGCGGTAAAGTCATGAATGACGAGGTTATAAGAACCAGAGAGGAACTTACCGAACAGGTTAAGGCTCTCGAACTCATGAAAGAACTTGCGGCTTCTTACGGCTGCGATATCTCACGTCCTGCAACCAATGTAAAAGAAGCGATCCAGGCGATCTATTTCGGATACCTTTCTGCTGTAAAAGAGCAGAACGGTGCTGCGATGAGTGTCGGGCGTACTACCACTTTCCTGGATATTTACGCATCCAGGGATCTTGCTAACGGAACATTCTCGGAACGTCAGATCCAGGAGTTTGTAGATCATTTCATCATGAAACTCCGTATCGTAAAATTTGCGAGAACGCCGAAATACAACGAACTCTTCTCGGGAGATCCCATCTGGGCTACCGAATCCATTGGCGGTGTCGGAATCGACGGACGCCACATGGTAACGAAGATGTCATACAGATATCTTCATACACTTGAGAATTTAGGACCGGCACCCGAACCCAATCTTACTATCCTCTGGTCAAAGAGACTGCCGGAGCCTTTCAAGAAATACTGTGCAAAAATGTCCATAAAGACATCGGCAATTCAGTACGAAAACGACGATCTTATGCGTGTTACCAAGGGTGATGACTATGCGATCGCATGCTGTGTTTCTTCCATGAAACTCGGTAAGGAAATGCAGTTCTTCGGTGCGAGAGCAAACCTTGCAAAATGTCTTCTCTACTCATTAAACGGCGGTGTGGATGAGATCACCAAAAAGCAGGTCGGCCCTATAGCTTTAAGACGTTATCAGGGCGATGTCCTTGATTACGATACCGTAATGGACTGCTTCACGTTTATGATGGAGTGGCTTGCCGGTATCTATGTCAATACGCTTAACATTATTCATTACATGCATGACAAATACAATTATGAACGTGCTCAGATGGCTCTGCATGACAGGGATGTGACCAGAATTTTTGCTACGGGTATCGCAGGTCTTTCCGTAGTTACTGACTCACTCTCTGCCATCAAATATGCGAAGGTTGAGCCCATCAGAGACGATGATGATATAATCGTTGACTTTAAGATCACGGGTGATTATCCGAAGTACGGAAACGATGATGATCGTGTGGATTCGATCGCAAAAGAGATCGTTTCGAGCTTCATGAATATGGTCCGTTCGCATCAGACATACCGTAATTCCGTACCTACGACTTCCGTTCTTACGATCACCTCAAATGTCGTATACGGCAAGAACACAGGTGCCACGCCCGACGGACGTCCTAAAGGCGCGCCTTTTGCACCCGGAGCCAATCCAATGTACGGAAGAGATTCATCCGGTGCGGTTGCTTCTCTGGCATCCGTTGCAAAGCTTCCCTTCAAGGATGCACAGGACGGTATTTCCAATACTTTCTCCATCATTCCTTCCGCACTCGGCAAGGGTGATGACAATTTTATTAAATTCGATGATGAAAAGGGTGCAGGAATCGCGATCAATGCGACAGCCGAAGAAAACAATTCGTTTTCCGATACTGCAAACAAAGTTGCAGGCGAAGACTGCATAAACGAAGAAGTCGATAAGGTTTATGTTGCTCCCGATGCAAGCGAAGCGCAGATTGAAAACCTCATCTCGCTTCTCGACGGTTACACCGCAAAGGGCGGACATCATCTTAACGTTAATGTTCTCAACAGAGAGACGCTTCTTGATGCCATGGAGAATCCCGAGAAATATCCTCAGCTTACCATCCGTGTATCCGGCTATGCCGTAAACTTCATCAAACTCACGAGAGAACAGCAGATGGATGTTATTTCACGTACATTCCATGAATCTTTGTAAATATCGGGAATGTCAGGATTCGATTTTCAGTTGTTGAAAAGCATTAAGCCAAATGTTAAAATTTTATTATAAATACAGTGTTCTTGTGGTGGGGAGGTGATCTTCATATGATGTATCCTTTTATGACATTAAATGATGATACTGAGATTACGCATTCCGAAATGAAAGAAGACGGAACCGTAAAAGTTTATATTGAAACCCCGAATGAAAAAGATGGCTTTCATAATGCTGTATGTTGGTTGCCGGAATACAGGTGGGAAAAGATTCAGGGGTATTCGGAATCGGAAATGACATATTTCAAGAAATTAATCAGGCTTAATGCACATGTAATTTTGGAGTTTTCTCGTGACGGAGGTGTTATGAATGCCTCAAATTTTTAGAATTGGCTCGTATATAGTTTATTTTTGGTCAAATGAATCTGAACCGCTTGAGCCAATCCATGTTCATGTTGCAGAAGGAAGGGCAATAGCAAATTCAACTAAAATCTGGATTACTTCTACGGGAAAGGCTATTTTATGCAATAATAATTCTAAAATTCCCGATAATATATTAAAGAGAATTATCAGAGTTGTGGAAGCAAATAGCGAGGAAATAGTTAGTCAGTGGTTGGAACATTTCGGCGAAATTAAATATTTTTGTTAAAACTTTAGTTCATGGTTATAGGAAGAATTCATTCAATAGAAACATTCGGAGCAGTCGACGGACCGGGAGTACGGTTCGTCGTCTTTTTTCAGGGCTGTCCGATGAGATGTGCATACTGTCATAATCCGGATACATGGGATCCCGGTCGCGGTACGGAAATGTCTGTGGATGAGATATATGCAAAGTTCGAGAGAAACAGGGAGTTTTACGAAAAGGGCGGTATTACGGCATCCGGCGGTGAGCCCATGATGCAGATTGAATTTCTGACTGCTCTTTTTGAAAGATTTCATTCCGAAGGTGTGCATACGTGTTTGGATACATCAGGGATTATGTACAAATTCGGAAAACATGGCTCGGATTTGTCAACTGATAAACAGGATGAATATAAACTTTCGCGTCTTATGGCCGTAACGGATCTTGTTATGCTCGATATCAAACGTTTTGACAGAGAAGGACACAAAGACCTTACGGGGCATTACAATGACGGTATACTTGAATTTGCAAAATATCTTTCCGATATCGGAAAGAAGATGTGGATCCGCTTTGTTTGCGTGCCGGGTGTTACCGATGACGAAGAGGAATTGAAAAAATACGGAGAATTCTTGTCGACATTGAAGACGGTTGAGGCTTTGGATGTTCTTCCGTATCACACAATGGGAGTTAAGAAATACGATGCTCTCGGCATTCCCTACAGACTTGAAGGCCTAAAAGACGCATCCCCTTCGTATGTCAGTGCCCGAAAACAAATCATCCTCGATGCATTGAAGGAAACCCGACAAAGTCAGAATCCCAAATAATAAAATCCATAGAGACTGATTGAAATTACTGCCAAAAGGCAGCCTGATAATGCTTGAAACAAATCATCAGGCGGGTATGTTGCCTAACGGCATTGAATTGATGTAAAATTGTTCCATGAAACAAAAATCAATCAAATTCAATTTTATAATGAATGTGATCTTATCGGTGACAAATATATTATTCCCGATAATTACTTTCCCGTATCTTACGGATGTTATTAAACCCGGAGGAACGGGTAAGGTAGGATTTGCTTTTTCGGTCATAGAGTATTTCAATATTTTTGCCCAGCTCGGTATTCCCACTTACGGGATCAGAGTCTGTTCACAGGTCAGGGATGATAAGGAAAAACTGACTCAGACGGCTCACGAGCTTCTTTTTATCAATCTTTGCATGACGGCATTGACCTATGTGGTTTTCGCAATCGCGGTCTGCACGATTCCCATTTTAAAAGATGAAAGATTGCTCTTTATAATCGCTTCTTTTTCGATGCTTCTTACAACCATCGGAATGGAGTGGCTTTACAAGGCTCTGGAAGAATATAAGTTTATCACGGTTCGTTCCGTGATCTTTAAAATCATTGCAATGGTTGCAATGTTTCTTCTGGTGCATAATGAAGATGATTATCTGATTTACGGTGCAATTTCGGTTCTGGCAACTACCGGCTCCATGATCCTCAATTTCATTAACGTCCATAAATACATTGATATGAAACCGCGTCAGAGTTACGATTTCAAAAGGCATTTGAAACCGGCGGCGATGTTTCTTGCAATGGCCTGCGCCACTACCGTTTACACGAATCTTGACACGGTCATGTTAAGGCTCATGACGACCAAAGAGGATACCGGATATTATTACGCATCCATAAAGATTAAATATGTTCTGCTTTCCATAATCACATCGCTCGGAGCGGTCCTTCTTCCGAGAGTGTCGTATTATGTTGAAAAAAAACGTATGGACGAATTCAAGAATGTGATAACATTAGCACTTAAATTCGTACTGATTGTTTCGACACCCGCGGTTTTCTTCTTTATAATGACCGCAAAGCCCTGCATTCTTTTCCTTTCCGGTGAAGACTTTTACGATGCGATACTGCCCATGCAGATACTTGTTCCGACAGTGCTTGTTATTGGAATAAGCAATCTTCTGGGTATTCAGGTTCTGGTACCGATGAGCAAAGAAAAGGTACTTTTATATATCGAGATAGGCGGAGGCTTGCTGGATTTTATGATCAACATTTTGCTTATTCCGAGGTTACGCTCCTCCGGTGCGGCGATAGGTACTCTGGCAGCGGAAATATTTGTCACGGTTTCGCTCATGATATATCTTTCCAAAGATCTTAAAGAGGTGTTCGGGAAACTTGAGATCCTAAAGATCCTTGTTTCATTTGTGATAGCATCCCTCTTTAGTTTTGGTGCATTCATACTGACGGGAAACTTTATTTCGAATCTCAGACTTCCTGAATTTTATATGTTCGGACTGAACATTTCGGAATTTTTCAGCGGGTACCATAAAGGAGCATGTCTTGTTCGGATATTCGTTCCTTTCATAGTGTATTGCATAGCCTATGTACCTTGTCTCTGTCTTATGAAAGAAAAACTCACAGTGGATATTTTATCGAGATTTTTGCATTTCGGGAAAAAGACAGGCTGATCATACCGGATAAGATAATGTTTCGTGAGCAGGTTTTAAATCTTTTTTTTGACACATCGGATTTTCGAAAAAAGGACTGAATGCCTTAGTCTGCTTTGATGGACAAAAAATGACAATTAACCGAAAATGTGATAAAATTCATTCGTGTTTAAAAGCAGATATTTATTTTTCAGATAAAGTTTTTAAATATCTTTTTTATTCAGGTTTTCTGCAGACGGATTCATTCGGGCTTGTGCCCTAAATGCAGGATTTTAAGATTTTTATAAGAGGATTGAAAATATATGTACGAAAAGAGAAAGCGAATAGAACAGTTGCTTTCGCTTATGCTCGAATTGACGGTCGTTTTCGTAAGCCTTTTTATCGCTTATTATTTAAGATACCGTCAGATATTCGGAATCTACAATGCATTCGATCAGGATTGGGTGCTGTATATTTTCCTGGCTTCGTACCTGACGGTCGGACTGGCTCATGACTGGTACAGAAATATGTTCAGACGTGGCTGGTTTGCGGAGTTTCGAAGCATTTTTGTTCAGGGCGCGGTATGCATGGGCATTATCATTGCCTTTATTTATATGCTCCATCGTGCATCCGAGATCTCCCGTCTTGTTTACGGTATTTTCTTTGCGGTCAACACCCTGCTTATCTGGGCGGAAAGACTGCTTTTTAAGGCATACATGTTCAAGGTTTACAAGTCGGGAAGAAACTGCAGCAAGCTCCTTCTTATCGTGCCTTCGGATAATGCGTTTAATGTTATTGAACATATAATCAATTACAGGGAATGGAACCGTAAGATAATAGGAATCGCGCTGACGGATGACATTACGGGAAACAAAGAGGTCAACTGTGAAGAGACGATTCACGGATATCCCGTTGTATGCGGCGGCAAAAACCTTATCGAGTATGCGACGCACAATGAAATAGACGAAGTCTTTATCTATGACAATGCACTGGATTCCACGGATACTTTGACCAACTGGGTTGCGGAACTTCAGTATATGGGTATCGTGGTGAATGTATGTATCTCGTCGTTTGATATCATCGATTCGGGCAAAAAAACACTCAACCGTGTCGGCAAATATGCAACCGTTGAGTATGCGAGAAATATTTTTTCCGTCCGTCAGATGGCGCTTAAAAAAGCACTGGATATAACAGGTTCGCTGGTCGGTCTGTTTATCACGGGACTGATCTTTCCTTTTGTTGCGCTTGCTATTAAGCTTGATTCAAAAGGACCGGTAATCTTTAAGCAGAACAGAGTCGGAAGAAACGGCCGGATTTTCAAGATGTACAAATTCCGTTCGATGTTAAATGATGCGGAAGAACAACAGGACCTCGTAAAAGATTCGAATCAGATGGACGGTCTTATGTTCAAGAGCGATTCCGATCCGCGTGTTACAAGGGTCGGCAAGTTTTTAAGAAAGACCAGTCTGGATGAATTCCCTCAGTTTTTCAATGTTTTAAAAGGTGATATGAGCCTCGTCGGCACACGTCCTCCGACAGTTCAGGAATACGAGCAGTATTCTCCCAAGCATAAATGCAGACTCTGCATGACTCCCGGAATCACGGGTATGTGGCAGGTGTCCGGTCGAAGCGAGATAACGGATTTTGAAGAAGTTATCAGACTGGATATGGATTATATTGACGGATGGACCATCTGGAAAGATATCAAGATTCTTTTCCTGACCGTATTTACCGTTATCATGCGAAAAGGAGCAAAATAGATTATAGGGGATTTTCATTTGCGATGAATATCCTTACGGAGACCAATTAATTGTACAAACATTTTTTTAAGCGCTTTTTTGATATAATACTGTCTTTTATGGGGATTCTTGTTTTGGGGATCCCTATGATCATTATTGCGATCATAATAAAGGCGGAGGATCCCGGACCTGCTTTTTTCAAACAGAAAAGAGTGGGTATTCATAAAGAACATTTTATGCTCATCAAATTCAGGAGTATGAAAATGGATACTCCTCACGATACACCCACGCACCTTCTTAAAAATCCCGAACAGTATATTTTAAAAAGCGGAGCATTTATCAGAAAATACAGTCTGGATGAACTGCCGCAGCTTTTTAATATCTTCACGGGAAAAATGAGTATCATCGGTCCGAGACCGGCACTCTGGAATCAGTTTGATCTGATAGAAGAGAGAGATAAATACGGTGCGAATGACGTGCTTCCGGGACTTACCGGATGGGCACAGGTGAACGGAAGGGATGAACTTGAAATCCCCGTCAAAGCAAAGCTTGACGGGGAATATGTTGAGAATCTTTCTTTCGGTTTTGATCTTAAATGTTTTTTTAAAACCGTAGGTGCTGTATTTACACACGACGGTGTGGTTGAAGGCGGAACGGGCGGCAAGTAGTTTTCTATTTGATAACGCCCTTTTCAAGGTATTCCGCAAGATTTCTCTTGATATGCTCATCGGCTCTTTCTACGGCCACTTTTTCCATATCATGTTTTACCATAAGTTCAACCAGTTCTTCAAAGCTTGTCTTGGTGGGATTCCATCCAAGCTCTGTTTTTGCTTTTGTGGGATCGCCCCAAAGATTGACTACGTCCGTCGGACGGTAAAAATCGGGACTGACTTCCACGATCACTTTTCCTGTTGCTTTATCGATACCTTTTTCATCGATACCTTTTCCCGACCATTCTATATCGATGCCCGCATATTTGAATGCGAGTGTTGCGAATTCCCTGACAGAATGCTGAACACCCGTAGCTACTACGAAGTCTTCGGGCTTGTCATGCTGTAAGATAAGCCACATGCATTCCACATAATCTTTCGCATATCCCCAGTCACGGAGAGAATCGAGATTTCCGAGGAAGAGTTTTTCCTGCTTGCCCTGAGCGATACGTGATGCAGCAAGTGTTATCTTTCTGGTAACGAATGTTTCCCCGCGTCTTTCGGATTCGTGATTGAAGAGAATTCCGGAACAGCAGAACATATTGTAGGCTTCCCTGTATTCTTTTACGATCCAGAAACCGTACTGCTTGGCAACGGCATAGGGAGAATACGGATGGAAAGGCGTCTTCTCGTTCTGAGGCACTTCCTCCACCTTGCCGTATAGTTCGCTTGTGCTCGCCTGATAAATCCGGCAGGTATCTGCCAGACCGCATACACGCACGGCTTCCAACACTCTCAGCACACCAGTAGCATCGACATCGGCTGTGAACTCAGGAACGTCAAAACTCACCTGGACATGGCTCTGCGCGGCAAGGTTATAGATTTCATCCGGCTTCACCAGCCCGATTACCTTAACGAGGCTCATTGAATCGGCCAGATCGCCATAGTGAAGATGAAAATTCGGATGACCTTCGAGGTGTGCGATCCTCTCCCGGAAATCCACAGAACTTCTCCTGATAATCCCGTGTACGTCGTAGCCCTTCTCAAGTAAAAACTCAGACAAGTAGCTGCCGTCCTGCCCCGTCACGCCAGTGATCAATGCTTTCTTCATGCTTTACCTCCAATGCCGCGCTTACGCGGGTCTTGATTTCTCCTATATTGGCTGGCATTGCAGGCCAACCTTGGTCATTTTAGCGCTGCATGAAAGAAGATTGAATTCCGTATATTGGCTTTCGTTTACACTATATTGACTTTTTGTAGTTAGTATCGGCTAACTCATAGATCAAAAGAAAAAGGGAGAGCCGAAGCCCTCCCCCTGGGTATCACAAGTTTCTGTAGTATTCCGCTCCACGAAGTAATGCGCCGTTATTCTTCTCCTCTTCCGGGAGAACAACGCCCTTCACCAGCAGCAGATTTGCGTACTGCCGTTCTTCACCAGTGGCAATCACAGCATATGCGTTCTTTGCACGCTCATAGAATTCGAACCGCTCAATCTCCTTCAAATGCCCAACTGTACTCTGGTAATCATCCCACATGACCGGCCTGCGCATCCCTTTCTTTACATCTGATTCGGTGAGAGCCATCACAATGGCAGGATCATCTGTATAGGTATCCAGTGGAAACACCGACATGATTGCTTCTACT
>JAILRA010000089.1 GCA_024698715.1 Lachnospiraceae bacterium | reverse complement strand
GCAAAAGAGATCAAACAGAACCGCGGCATGCTAAGTTATTTCCCGAATCACAGAACTACCGATGTGGAAGATAAGATCGTTGAGTTTATTCCCTATACGGAAGATGCTTTCTACTGCGAGATCGAACATACACAGCATATGCTTGTACGCGGTGTAAATCCCAAAGACGTGGTAACGGATGCCAAATTCTATTATTTCAAAGAAAACGGTGCCTGGAAGATATGTGCGGTTGTATTCTAAATAACCGTCAACATGATCATTCATAAATAATTAACCATACTTTGAATGATGAAACTGTGCAAAAAAAGGAATGACATCAAAGCCATTCCTTTTTATATGCATTACAATTTAGAAAAGTCTTTTGGATTACTCCTCTTCTTCTTTGTCATCCTTGAGTTCGATGGCATCTTCATCATCGAAGAAATCATCATCAAAATCATCATCGAAGTCATCATCGAAATCTTCAAGGTAATCAGGAGTAAGATAACGATAAACAAGATAAGCAATACCTGCAACTGCTGCCACAGCACCTACGATCGCGAGAATCGTAATGATAATGTTACGTCTCTTTGCTGCTTCAGCTTCTTCCTGCTCTCTTTTCTTTCTGTTTAAAATTCCATCTAATTTTGTCATTTCAAGGAAATCATCAAAATCTTTTATTTTCTTGAATATTTTAAAAACATTAGCCATATGTCACGACCCCCTTTTATTTTTTCAGATGTATTTGAAATAATTATAGCACCATAAAATCAAAAAAGATACATTTTTTAAAATAATTTACATAAAATGATTTTATTGGCCGATCACATACATCGATCCTAGCGTGGATTTTTATTAAATCCTGATTTAATTTTCTGAGTATTTATTTACTGTAAGCACTTTCAAGAACATCTGCCATGCGATATGCACCACATCCGTCAGTGATTTCGGATGCCCTTTTCGACATCTCTTTCAGCCTTTCGGGATCCATGGAAAGTTCCCTTATTATACTTAATACGTCCTCGAAAAAGCCAGGATTCTCTCTTACGTCTCCAGCATATTCAAACGCTTTGGTCTCTCCGAATCTCATGCCTCCCTCAACCTGATTGTCTGCCATTGAAAAACAGATACAGGGTTTTCCACAGGCACAGATCTCATATTGCGTACTGCCGGCAGCCGAAATAACAAGATCCGATCCTTCGATCACTTCTTTCATGTTTTTTATGTCAACCAAAACTTCAATATTATCATGTGATCCGGAAATGTTAACGATCTCTTCTATATCGGGTTCGAATCTGCCGAGTACCATTCTGACTTTTATATTTTTGAAGAATTCGTTTTCGGAAAACATTTTTGCAAAACCAATGGCCAGATGCAGAGGATCCGCTCCTCCCACAGAAACCATTATCTTTTTGATCTTACCCTCTTCGATGCAATCCGTCTTATTTATTCTTCCATCTTTATTTTCCGAAAACTCCTTCCTTAACGGAGCATACATGGTACCCAGGATCAGCATCGGAAGATTCCTGTTTTCTTTTTCGTAAAGTTCCCTGTATTTCTTCTCATCCGAATTGACATTGTAATTGATGATACAGTCGACATTGTATGCACACTCGCAAAGATCATCGAAATAAACTATCCTGATCCTATTCTTCAGCGTGTCAAAATACCTTTTAGTCACATAATAACTGTCGACTATCAGAAAATCCGCTTCTTCCTGATCAAGGATTTCCGTAAGCTTTGGAATCTCACTGTCAAGCTCATTGTACTTTGTGTTCAGAAGATATGCCTTGTATCCTCTTTCTTTTGTTCTTGATAAAACATTTTCTTCAGCGCTTACAATGATACAGGTATTTCCTTTCTCAGACAGAGCGTCACAAAGAGAGAGGCATCTCATAACATGCCCCTGACCGATATTTGAATTTGCATCCGCCCTGAAAACTATTTTCATTTCTTCTCCGACTTTATTTCGTTTATAAGTACTTTGTTTAATTTACAGTACTTTCAGTTTTGCAAATCTCGAATCCAGCACTCTCTGTCCGTATTGATCGAAATGGATCGTAACATAGGTATTGTTTCCGCTCGAGTCGATATCTTTTACAATACCTTCACCAAACTTTATATGACTCACTCTGTCTCCGACCTTGTAATTGATGCTGTTGCCGAAACTGCTGCCTTTTGTTATGCCTGCGCTTCCAGAAAGATCCACCTTCGGAACCGCTTTGGCAACCGGTCTTTTCTTAACCATATCCGTTGAAGCATAAGGTTTGTTTGAAGCACCGATGCTTCCGGGATCGGAAGTATTGTTTTTCACAACACCTTTATTGATCACGGAATTTTTGTTTTGAAGAAAGCCGCCGTATAAAGGTCTTGCTTTAACCGTGTTATCCGTCGAAGGTATCGAATCTATCGTGGTCCTGCTCACTTTGACGGAAGAATCCAGAAGTTCGTCCGGAATTTCCCTGACAAATCTGCTTATCGGATAGTTCATCCACTGTCCTCTGACCATTCTGCTCGTGGATGCGGTAAGTGTAAGATCATCCTTGGCTCTTGTTATTCCCACATATGCCAGTCTTCTCTCTTCTTCCATATCTTCCGAAGAAATACTCATTACCGACCTGTCACCGGGGAATAATCCGTCTTCCATTCCGACTATATAAACATGTGAAAACTCAAGTCCCTTCGCGGAATGCAGTGTCATCATGACTATCCTGTCAGATGCCATGTCCGCATTGTCGATATCCGCAACAAGCGATACATCGTTTAAGAAATCCTGTAATGTCGGACCTTTTTCGGCTTCAGGATTTTCCTCGGCGAATTTTTCTTCAAAATACGCGGCTTTGGATATAAGTTCATCCAGGTTGGCTATCCTGTCCTTAGCGTCTTCCGCTTCCTCGGTTTCCTTAAGATAGTCAGTATATCCGACCTTTTCGATGATCGCATCTATAATCTCGGGAATATCGTCAAATTCCCCTTCTTTTATCCTTTCTCTGAAAACACAGATATCCGTCGCAAAATCCTTCATCTTTGCGGCAGCCTTGCCTATCGTAGGGATCCTGTCCGCATGAAGAAGCGCATCAAACAGGGATATCTCGTTGTTTTCCGCAAAGCTTCTGGCTTTTGACAGAGATGTTTCGCCTATTCCTCTTCTTGGAACATTGATGATCCTTTCAACATTCAGATTATCGTTTCCGTTGGCTATGGTCTTAAGATACGCCAGAATATCTTTTATTTCACGACGTGAATAGAAATTTGTACCGCCCACGATTATATATGGTATGTTTTCGTGAAGCATCGCTTCTTCTATTTCACGGGACTGCTGGTTTGTCCTGTAAAGGATCGCACAGTCTTTTCTAAGGCAGTCTCTTCTTCTGACCTTGGTATAAATATCATCAGCAACGAACACCGCCTCTTCCTTTGTGGATGCGAATGTCCTGAAATGAATCTTGCTGCCCGTTCCCCTCTCGGACCAGAGCGTTTTTTCCTTTCTTCCGACATTGTTTGCGATCACTGCATTTGCCGCATTAAGGATATTTTCGGTCGAACGGTAATTCTGCTCAAGTTTGATCACTTTGGCATCGGGATAGTTTTTCTCGAAATCGAGAATGTTCCTGATATTGGCACCTCTGAAACGGTAAATGGACTGATCGTCGTCACCTACCACACAGAGATTCCTGTGTTTGTCTGCAAGCAGTTTGATAAAATAAAACTGCACCGTGTTTGTATCCTGATACTCGTCAACGAGAATATATCTGAAACGGTTCCTGTAGTTTTCGAGTACTTCCTCGCTTTTTTTGAAGAGTTCCACCGTAAGGAGCAAAAGATCGTCGAAATCAAGTGCATTGTTTTCAAACAGAGTCTTCTGGTATTCCCTGTAAAGAAAAGCCACCTTTTTTTCAAAATCTTCTTTTGCATACGATTCGTATTCTTCAGCCGTAACCATCTCATTCTTGTTTTTGGAGATAGCCGCGAGTATGGACTTGGGAGGATAATCCTTCGGATTCAGGTCATGTTTTTTGAGAAGATTGGTCATCACCTTTTTCGAATCCTCGGAATCATATATTGAAAAATCATTATTGTATCCGAGAATATCGATGTATCTTCTAAGTATTCTCGAGCATGTGGAATGAAATGTCGAAACCCAGATCGAATCCGCACCGAATCCAACTATGTCATCGATCCTCTTTCTCATTTCTTCCGCGGCCTTATTCGTGAATGTTATGGCCAGAATATTATACGGTGAGATTCCCGAATCGATCATATTTGCTATTCTGTATGTTATCACCCTTGTCTTTCCCGAACCGGCACCCGCAAGGATCAAAAGAGGACCTTCGGTATGTTTTGCCGCTTCGTACTGTTCGGGGTTTAAAAATCTTTCTAAATTCATCAATATCTCCAAAACTCATAAAAACGGGACCGAAGTCCCGTTTTATAAATACTGATTTTTTGATCACATGGAATACGCCGTCCCGGGATCGACCAGTGTGAATCCCGCTTTTTTAACCGCCTCGTATCCTTTGTCTATATCGGAACATTTTATTATCATCGAACCGGCTTCCCTGCTTGAATTGAGAGTATACATATATTCGATGTTTATCGCCTGTTCTGAGAATATCTTTGTAAGTCTGTTAAGAGAGCCGGCCTTCTGTTCCATGCTTATTGCAAGAACATCCGTGAGTCTTGTAAGACAGCCTGCTTCTTTAAGTATTGTTTTAGCCTTATCGGGATCGGAAACTATCATTCTGATAACTCCGTATTCGCTCGTATCGGCAAGTGAAAGGCAAACGATGTTGATATTGTTTGTTGCGAGAATATCCGTAACACTGTCAAGTCTGCCTTCTCTGTTTTCAAGAAATACCGTCAACTGTTTTAAATACATAGTGCCACCCCCTTAGTCTACTAATACTCTCTTATCGATTACATGCTTTGATTTGCCTTCGAAACGATCCAGAGTTCTGGGCTCTACAAGCTTAACCTTAACCGCAATAAGAAGTGCGCTCTGAAGTGCAGCGGAAATCTTCTTGGTAAGAGCTTCCATCTCTCTGATCTCATCGGAGAATACGCTTTCTTCAACTTCAACCTGTACTTCAAGAGTATCAAGATTATTAACTCTGTCCACGATCATCATGTAGTGAGGAGTAACGCCTTCGATCTCAAGAAGTGCTGTTTCAACCTGTGAAGGGAATACGTTTACGCCGCGGATGATGAGCATATCGTCGCTTCTTCCCTTGAACTTGGAAATTCTGGGAGTTGTACGACCGCATTCGCAGGTTGAATGATCGATACTTGTAAGGTCTTTGGTACGATAACGAAGAAGGGGTAATCCTTCTTTGGTAAGTGTTGTAAATACAAGTTCACCAACCTGATTGTCTCCGAGAGGAGTAAGTGTTTCTTTATCAATGATCTCAGCGAAGAAATGATCTTCCTGAACATGAAGTCCTTTGTGGAACTGACAGTCACATGCAACACCGGGTCCGCATACTTCGGAAAGTCCGTAGATGTCATGAGCATTGATACCGAGTTTTTCCTCAATCTGCAGCCGCATCTTCTCGGTCCAGGGTTCTGCACCGCAGATGGCTGTCTTTAATTTGAGTTTGTCCTTAACACCCATTTCCTCGATAACTTCAGCGATATGAAGAAGATAAGAAGGAGTACAAGCGATGGCTGTAGCACCGAAATCTTCCATCATCGTTACAAGTCTCTTGGTATTGCCTGTTGACATGGGTACTGTCATACAGCCGAGATTTTCGGCACCGTAATGAAGTCCGAGACCACCGGTGAAAAGACCGTATCCGTAAGCAACCTGGATCATATCTTCTTTGGTGATGCCGCACATTACTAGATCTCTTGCAACGCATTCCTGCCATGCTTCAATATCTCTTCTAGTGTATGCAACAACGGTAGCTTTACCCGTGGTTCCGCTGGATGCATGGACACGTACGATCTGTGACTGGGGTACCGCAAGAAGTCCGAAGGGATAATTGTCTCTCAGGTCGTTCTTTGTGGTAAAAGGAAGTTTTGTAATATCTTCGATCCCTTTGATATCCCCGGGTTCAAGCCCGATCTCCTGCATCTTTTTTCTGTAGAATTCTACATTGTGATAAACGTTTGCGACGAGTTTTTTAAGTCTTGCACCCTGCATGTTGGCCATCTCGTCGCGGCTCATGCATTCTCTTGCTTCATTCCAAATCATTTTGGTTTCCTCTTAAAGTCTTATGCTTTTTCCCACGTTGCCATATGCTTTATAAAGCATATCGATAGTCGAAATAAATCGAACCCACCGGGGAAAATTATATTATAAAAATGTGAATAATATATGTTTAAAATATACACCTCATACGTCTGCTTCGCTGACACCTTGTCTCGTCTGCCTGCTCGGTCGGCTCACAAACCTGTCGTCCGCCGGACGACGTTCGCCCCTCAAGGGGAAGGCTTTCGGATGTGTGATTTTATAAGTTGTAACCTGCTTCAAAAGCAGCTTTATTAATATCAATAGTCTTTGCGGGAACAGTCTTTTCGATAACCCTGATCCAGTCTTCCTTTGCAAAATCCATATGCTTTGCAGCGATGCCTACGATGATCGTATTGAATACTCTCGCATTTCCGATCTTCTTGGCTTCAGCCATTGCATCAATATCGATAACTTTGTATTTGTTCTTTAAGTTCTCGATGATGTTTTCGGGATATTCTGCAGCACCGGTAAGAACTGTCATCGGCTCTATTCTCTGATCGTTTACGATAAGAACGCCGTCTTTTTTGAGGAAATGAGCATATCTTAATGCCTCAAGTCTCTCAAATGCGATAAGAACGTCCGCACAGCCTTCTTCAACGATGGGCTCATAAACCTTTTCACCGTAACGAACGAAAGTTACAACGCTTCCGCCTCTCTGAGCCATTCCGTGAACCTCGGAAAGCTTAACGTCATATCCTGCTTCAGTGATAACACCGCCTAAAATTCTGCTTGTAAGCAAAGTACCCTGACCGCCTACACCAACTATCATAATACTCTTTGTTTCCATGCTTACACCTCTCTTGTCTCGATCGCACCGAACTTGCATCTTGATGCGCAAAGTCCGCAACCGTTACACATTGTATCGTCAATCGCAATGGTGCCGTCTTCATTCTTTCTCATAGCGGGGCATCCGGGCTTTAAGCACATTCCGCACTTCTTGCACTTGTCGGGGATCGCATAACATTTCTTATGAGACACATTGCTCTTAAGCAAAGCACAGGGTGCCTGAGAAATGATAACGGAAACCTCATCTCTTGCAACTTCTTCCTTGATCGTTGCTTTTAACTTCTCTGTATCAAAAGCATTTACAACGGTAACATGTTCTACACCGAGTGCATGGCAGAGGTCGATAAGATCAACTGCATATGTTGCTTCGCCGCTCAAGGTCTTGCCTGTTGCAGCGTGATCCTGATGACCGGTCATACCCGTGGTGGAGTTATCCACGATGATAACTGTACCCGTTGCTTTGTTGTATACCATGTTAAGAAGCGAGTTGATACCGGTATGGAGGAATGTCGAATCTCCGATAACGGCTACCCAGTTCTTGATGTAATCTTTTCCTTTGGCTTTTTCCATACCGTGAAGTGTGGAAATGGATGAACCCATACAAACGGTCGTATCGATAACGTTAAGGGGTGCTACGGCGCCCAATGTGTAACATCCGATATCTCCTGCTGCATGAAGTTTAAGTTCGTTAAGAACCGTAAATGTGCTTCTGTGAGGACATCCGGGACAGAGAATGGGAGGTCTTGCGGGAACCTTTGCGGGCTCTTCCGTTTTAACCTCTTCGTTAAGGATGGCTTTCTTAAGCATATTTGCGGAATACTCGCCCTGAACGGTAAGAATGTCCTTGCCGTGGCACTTAATGCCCCAGGATTTAACCTGCTCTTCGATAAGGGGTTCGAGTTCCTCGATAACATAAAGTGTATCTACTTTCGAAGCAAAATCTTCGATAAGTTTTCTGGGAAGGGGATGAACCAGTCCGAGCTTAAGAACTGAAGCGCCCGGAAGTGCTTCTTTTACGTACTGATAAGGAATACCCGATGTAATGACACCGATTTTTGTGTCGTTCATCTCAACTTTATTGATGGGAAGTGTGCATGCATCTTCAGCCATGTCTTTAAGACGCTTCTCAACGAATACATGTCTTCCCTTTGCCATTGCAGGCATCATAACGTTCTTGGGAACGCTTCTTTCATAAACCTTGTCTTCTATCTCTTCTCTGTCGCAAAGCTCAACAACACCCTGGCTGTGTGCAAGACGTGTGGTTGTTCTTAACATTATGGGACAGTCATATTTTTCCGAAAGTTCAAAAGCAAGTTTGGTAAACTCTTTCGCTTCGGCAGAATCCGAAGGCTCAAGTACGGGCACCTGAGCTACTCTTGCAACGCATCTTGAATCCTGCTCATTCTGTGAAGAATAAAGTCCGGGATCGTCTGCGGCAACAAGAACAAGTCCTCCGTTCACACCGATATAGGAAACAGTGTAAAGAGGGTCGCTTGCTACATTGACACCAACCATTTTCATCGAGCATAATGCTCTCACGCCGCTCATGGATGCACCGATTGCAACTTCCATTGCCACTTTTTCGTTAGGTGACCATTCTGCGTATATTTCAGGATATTTGACTATGTTTTCGCTTATTTCGGTACTGGGTGTGCCGGGATAAGCAGAAGACACTTTGACGCCTGCTTCATATGCACCGCGGGCGATAGCCTCGTTTCCGAGCATAATCTTTTTTTCCATTTTATTTCCTCCGTTAAAATGCCATACTAAATAGATATTATATACTTTTTTTTGTTCTAATTCAATGAAAAAAGAGTGCCTGGCTCCACAGGTGCCTGAATTAAAAAGAGTGCCTGGCTCCGCAGGTGCCTGGCACTCTGTCCTCTAGATTCTCTGAATTAAAAAGAGTGCCTGGCTCCGCAGGTGCCTGGCACTCTTGTTTTTCTAATACTCTATATACATGGCCGGACGAACCGCAAGGTAATCGAAGTTCACATAGTAGTGGCAGGTTGCGCCCGCGCTGCCATAGTTGTCGACATAGCAGGCACGGTTAGAAAGGGACCCAGGGGAGCGAAGCCACCAGTTGCACCCACGGCGCCCGATTACATCTTCTGTATATCCTTTGTCTTTCAGAAAAATGTTATAATCCTCTTCGGTAATATCATAATAATATGCGCCATTATTTATTGCATACTGTGTAGGTGTGCAGATAAGATTCTGATTATTTCCATACATGTATTCATTATCATACCAACTGTAACTGCCAAACAAATTCTCCATCTCTTTCAAGCTCAGACAGAATATTCGGTCATCGGTATTGTTTCCGCCGGGGGTGTTGTATTTCGGATTGTTCTCATTTAATATTTTTACTGTCGGTATTCTTTTTTGTGCACATGACGAAAACGCTTCATTTTTAAAATCATCATTAAGCCATTTTCTCAATGAACATGTTTCCCATGTTACATCTGTCTGAGTTTCATTGTATTTTTTGCAATCAAGTGCAAATCTGCTTACGACAAGTACTCTGTTCTTATCATTTTCTGTCTTCGTTACCTGCCATTCAATATCTTCTTTGCCGTTCTCGAGATTTCCATCCTGTTCATATTTGCCGAATTTAATAATTTCTCCGACATTCGGTAATTCAGAATTCTTTTTCACAAGCTTCATTATCATCTGGGCACATTCGGCTCTTGTTCCGTTTCCCGCAGGATCAAGTTTATTTCCTGCTTTTCCTGAAATAATGCCCTGTGTTACTGCCCATTTCATTGAAGGTGCTGCCCAGTTTGCCACGCTGCTCTTATCATCATATCCGTCTATGGCATTATCAGCCGCTGTCAAATCAAAACATGATTCATTTGCAAATTTATAAAGCATGACTGCTATTGCCTGTCTTTGAATAGCCTGTCCCACGCCAAAGGTTCCGTCCGCATTTCCCGCAACTATTCCCTCTGAATATGCCCAAAGAATTGCATCTCTGGGATATCCCGGATTGTTCTTTACATCTTTAAAAGGATTTTCTGCATCAGCTGCAACAGCGGGTTTTCCTGCCATACTGTAAAGAATCTGCGCAAACTGTTCACGCTGAAGTTTCTGACTTACCCCAAAGGTTGTAGCATTTGTTCCGACCATTATTCCACGGTCATATACAAACTGAACGGCTTCCACGTACCATTGTCCTGCCTGAACATCACTGAAAATATCTGCAACATTTCCGTCAGCTTTTGCCGTAATCGAACTGACCTGAATCAAACCGATAATCATTATCAGCGAAAGGATTACGCTTACAATACTTTTAACACTTCTTTTCATCTGAATTCACCCTCACATATTCTTGAAATAAAAGGCACCGTAGGTGCCTGGCACTCTGTTCGTAGGTGCCTTGATTAGGTGCCATGCACCATAATTCTCAAAAGCGAGTGGAACTGTAAGCCGGGTTCTGTCTTGAACGATCATCTGTCTAGAATCCGTGTTGCCACGAATTTCAAGCAACCTACCTGAACCAAGCCGGGCAAGCTTATAGGCTCAATTTGGTCTTGCTTCGGATGGGGTTTACACAGCCTTGCCCGTTACCGGACAAGCGGTGGTCTCTTACACCGCCTTTTCACCCTTACCCGCCGAAACGGGCGGTTATTTTCTGTTGCACTTTCCTGAGAGTCACCTCTACCGGACGTTATCCGGCATCCTGCCCTGTGAAGCCCGGACTTTCCTCACCTCCAAAAGGAGCCGCGATCGTCCGTTCCACTCAAATACTGATTATAATGATATCCCCCATAAAAATCAATTCGATTATAACTCGGGAAATCTTTACATTTCCATTTCCCTGTCTGTTCTTCTAATATTCATAAGGGTTCGATAAACATAATCATTCATTTATATAAGACCCGAATAAACTCTTTTTCCTATCAGAAAATGATATGAATATCCTGTAGCAAATGTTACCAGAGTAAAGACAAGCATCGTTTTCCGCTGACAAGACGGATATTCGTAAAATAAGACAGTATGATCAATCCGAGAAGAAAGATAAGCTGGAACAGATATACTTCAAGTGTGGCTTCCGATAATTCCGCTATCACTTTCTTGATCTTTTTATATCCGGTTCTTTCAGCGAAAACGGGTTTATAATATCCTTTATATTTTTTGGTCAGACTTAAGACCACGATTCCCAAAAGCATTCCGCCGAAGAAATGAATATAGCCCCTTGCGATCCTCGGAGAAAAAAACGGAAGGAAAGAGTATTCCATACCGAAAGTTCTGAACACTCCCGCAACGATCGGGATCGCCAGAAGGATTGCCGTGTTGATCTTTGCCTTCTTTGATATGAAAACAAGCAGATACATGAGGAAATAACATATAAGCAGAACACTTACATACCAGTTGACGGTATTGATCTCATAATCTTTGGTAATGCACCAGTTTCCCATTCCGAGAGCCGTTATAAAACTTCCGAAATAATCGATCTTGGAAGGATATCTGATGGTACCTTCGCAAAAGTTTATATAAACAAAAAGGAGAATGTCATAAAGGATCGTTGATACGATCATTGTAGGCAGAAGCCTGATGAGCCTTTTGGCATAGAATCTGCCGAAAGACATTTTATCTTTTATCCTGTCGATATAGGGAACCATTACAAAACCCGAGATAAGGAAGAACAGTTCGACCGGATACCCAAAATAAAACCTGCCGCCGTAGAAATTCAGGCCGCGATAAAAATATGTACCCGTAAGCTGCTGATAATGATGAAATATTATACAGACGGTACATGTGATCTTAATAATATCAAGAATGATACTTCTCTTTTTTTCCACGCTATTCCCCAACTATTTCGTATACCCTGATACCGTATGAATCCGGATCTTTTATAAACGTCTCCTCTCTTATGCAAACAAGACCCAGTGCATCCGCATTTTCTATCTTAACACCCGAAATGATATAATCAGCTCCGAGTTTTTTAAGTTCATCAATATCCCAGTCAGGAGTAACCGAAATCCCCTCTCCTCTCATTATATCAAAATTGTTCTGCAATTCGGAAGAGAAAAGATAACATCTGTTGCCCCAATTATCAAAATAACCCCTTATGCCCTCGTCTTTATCAAGTTCTTTTTCAATAACTTTTCTGAATCTGTGCTTGTACTCGAGCGGATAATCGGTTGAATAGCCGTCCACGGTATAAAATCCGTTAAAAAGAGCAACCGAAGAATTCACGCCGACACACGCTACCCTGTATTCGCTCTTTTCCTTGCCTATCGCCTCGGATATTTCTTCAAAAAGATCTTCGGCATAATACTTTCTCCATGAATCCACATGATAAGTGTCGGGAAAGAACAGAAGTCTTAAATTATGATAAACCGGACTCGAATAATATACATTTCTCGAGTAGATCACACAAAGCGCGATCACGCAGAGAACGGGCAGTACAGAGATAAATGCTCCGTTCTTATACAGTCTCTTATTAAGAAAAATTTTTGAAATATCGAGAAGCAATGATATCTCTAAGATCAGAACACACATAAAACATGTGGGCATCATCCAGTATATCCTGTTTAACTGAAATGTCTTTAATATACCTCCGATATTCTGCCTTATCGAGACGATCGGAGCAGACATGTAAAAGCAGGTAAAAGCGGAATTCAAAACGCAGGATGCGTAAAAGATGCAAAGAAAAATGTATTTCTTATTAATCTCCGCTGCACCTGCAACTTTTTCTTTTTTAAGGAAGTTAAGAAATATCGGGATAAATATGATAAGAACGGGTGCGGAAAGTGCGATCACCTTACTGCAGCATTCGGAATGACTTCCGCCGACAAACATCATTTCCTTAAACAGGTTTAAAATGTCCTGCCTGCTGTTTAAAATGAGTTCTTCCCTGTGTGACAGAACGGCGTTAGGGCCGAACGTACTCTTTATAAGATCAAAGGAAGTCACGAACTGGATAAGTATCAGAACCGCATCCGCGATAACAAGTTTTTTTAGATCGGTTTTGATCTTTTTTCTCAAAAAGAAAAGAACTATTATCGCGAGTGTGAGACACCCTATCGACATATAACCTCCCCAAGCAAGAGTGATGCCCGTTGCATAGAAGATCAGAAGAACAAAATAAAGAATGCATTTCTTTCCCTGTTTTTTCGAAAGATTTATCAGTATCCAGAGAAGGAACGCAAATCCCGTTATATTCAGAGCAAACATGGATTTAAAAGGAAGATAAACGAAAACGCATGCCGCAAAAAACGAAGCAAATGCATTGTCTGAAAGTTCTTTGCCGAGAAAATATATACCGCAGAAACCGGTAAGACTCACGATAAGATACATTATAAGAAACGCCGTGTAAGGTCTGAACAGTTTATATAAAAATATGCCCCAGAAAGAAGAGACCGTAATGGTATATCTCTCCTGTCCTCCCATGAATTCGGGAATGAAACTTCCGTTCACGCCGAAATTTTTCGCATACAGAACATATTTGAATATTCCGTCGTCAAGTTCATCGTGAACCATAAAATAAGCATCTTCGCGAAGAATAAAATAAGCCGAAAAGAATACGGATAAAGCCAGAAGTCCGATCACAAACCAGAATGCCCATCTGTATTTTTCATAAATTTTCAAAATATTGCTTATTTTGAATTTATCCTTCATTTTCGCAGCCCCTGAATAACATTACAACTTTAAATTATACCGATATACAAGCAAAAAATCAATTTGCCTGGAAGCCTTTACGTTTTGAAAAAATACGATTTTATGATATAATTTCAACATATTCCGATTGTCAGAAATACAAAGAGGTGTAACGAAAGATGAAAGCACTGCAAAAATACATAAAGATTCTTTCCGTCTTATCGTTGATCGCACTTATCGCATGCATGATCCCTCTCTGTCTGGCAGGATTCTATACCCATCCGCTCGGAGACGATTATTTCTACGGATACAAAGCCGCAACCGCGCTTCGTGAAGGTCAAGGTCTTTTTGGTGTCTTAAAAGAAGCCTTCAAAGGAATGGTTCTTCAGTACAGGATCTGGCAGGGAACCTATTCCGCCATGTTCCTCATGCATCTTCCGCCCAACCTTTTGGGTGATATCTTTTACAAACTGTACCCTTCTTTTATAATCATCTTTCTGACTTTAAGTGTTTTTTACGTGTTAAGACCTCTTATCGTCGTAAATGAAAAAATAACTTTTCATGCTCATATCGCCGTTTCATCCCTTCTTTGCATTTTCATGCTCGAAGAAGTTCCGAACAGCGGCGAATCATTCTACTGGTACAACGGTTCAATGTATTATACCGGCTTTCTGGCAGTTACCTTCATTTACTTCGGACTGGCTTTCAGATATCTTAAAGATCATAAAACCTACCGTCTGATACTTTTAAGTATCATTGCATTTATCATCGGCGGAGGAAACTATGCATCGGTACTCCCCGCGATCCTTCTTATGATATTTCTGATAATACTCGCCTTCATTCTTTACAAAAAAGAAAAGAAGAATCTGCTCCTTTTGATCCCTCTTTCGATAAATATCATCGGTCTTTTTGTAAGTATGCTCGCTCCTGGAAATGCGATAAGAGGCAATACCGTTGCGGGAATGGGTGCTGCAAAAGCGATAGCCAAATCCATCCTCGCATGCGCCAATTACGCAGCGTGCTGGAACGGTATCATTTTCTTTGTGATACTTGCCCTGCTCACACCCGTATTTATTTACATCATAAAAAACATCGATTTCAAATTCCATTATTCATACTTTGTATGTCCTGTTGTCTTCGGTATTTTTTCATCAAGCGAATGTGCTACGTTTTATGCACAGGGAAACGGCGGACCGGCAAGACTTTTTGACATCTGTTTTTACATGACCGCTCTTACGGTTGCATTTATATGGTTTTATCTCTGCGGAGCTTTCATACGTCTTTTTGAAGAAAAAAAAGAAAGAAAAATCAAATATCCGATACTCTTTTCAGAAGCAGCTCTGATACTGATTTTTCTTCTTCTTTTATTATACAGGCCGTTAAGCCAAACCGTTCCGGTTCCCAATTCGTTTACCGCCTGCAAAGCATTCGCAAACGGTGATATGCAGTCCTTCGATTCCCAGTACAAAGCCCGAATGAAGGAAGTATATGACAATCCGAACGGAGATCTTGTTTTCAGTCCTTATGAAGTAAGCGAAGATCTAATTTATTTTCTCTATCTCGGGGATATGAGCAAAGACCCGACGCATCACAACAACGTGACTTTCTGCAGATTTCACGATCTTAATTCCGTTGTGATCGATTATCCCGATTAAACGTTGAAGCACGAACCGCCTACGAATTCTCTTACTATCGAATTGTTAGGCAGGTTTGTTGTATCCATGCAGAGGAAATACTCGAGAAGTTTAAGAAGTCTCTTGGCTTCAAAATACTCGGGATCCTCGGGTGTTACACCGTAAAGGATCGGCTCTGCGATAGCTTTAAGTGCCGCGATCTCGTATATCTGTGCGGAATTGAACATCGCATCAGCGGTTTCCTGGTACGGGAAGATGTTTTCTTCTTCTCCTCTTCTTACGGAAGGCCACATTCCTATGGTTCTCTTCGCCGATGCTCCTCTTGTTCTGAAATCTCTTACCATTCTTCTTATAAGTCTCGCATCCGTAGTCGGAATACAGTTATGCTCATCGATATTGAGAGTGGTCAGTGCGGATATATAGATCTTGTACTTACTCTCAACGGGAAGGGTTTCGCTCATCTTATCATTGAGTGCGTGGATCCCTTCTATTACGAGTACGTCATCGGGACCGAGCTGTTTGAAATTGCCCTTATATTCCCTTGCACCGATCTTGAAATTGAATGTCGGGATCTCTACTCTCTCTCCCGCAAGGAGCTTATTCATATCGTCGTTGAAGAGCTTAACATCGATAGCTTCGAGGCATTCGAAATTGTAATTGCCGTCCTCATCCAGAGGCGTATCCGCTCTGTTTACGAAATAATCATCCACTGCGATGGGATGAGGTTTAAGGCCGAGTGTACGAAGCTGAACCGAAAGTCTGTGTGAAAAACTCGTCTTTCCGGATGATGAAGGTCCGGCTATCATTATGAATTTTACGCCTTTTCTCGATGCGATATCCTTTGCTATCTCGCCTATGCTTCTTTCCTGCAAAGCTTCCTGAACAAGCACCATATCATCTATATCGCCCGAGCAGATGCACTCGTTGAGATCTCCTACTGTATCTATTCCGAGCATATCTCCCCACTCTGTGGCTTTGATCATGGTATCGAATACTTTATCCAGCGGAACAAAAGCCTCGAGTACATCGGGAGTTTTTCTTCTCGGCATATTGAGGATAAAACCTCCCTTATATACGAGCACTTCGAAATGCTTTACATATCCGCAGTTTGGAAGCATATATCCGTAATAATAATCGATGTATCCGTCAAGATCGTAAAGATTGATCACGGAACTCCTTCTGTATTTGCAGAGTTTCAGTTTGTCTTCCATGCCCTGCATTGCAAATATCTCTTTTGCTTCTTCCAGCGGTCTTGATTTTTTGATGATGGGCACACAGTTATCGGACAGTTCTTTCATCCTTGACTGGATTTCAGCCGCAAGTTTGTCGGTAACTTCGAATTTTCCTTCGCATGAAAAATAATATCCCGTATTTACCGAAAACTCGAGTTTGATCTTTTCGATATTTTCATCACCGATCACGTCGGAACAGGCTTTCATGAACATGAGTGTTGCGGTTCTTTTATATGACCTGTGACCGGTTCCGCTTGAAAGATCCAGAAACTCAACACTTCCGTCCTTGTCCGGAGTCTTGGAAAGTTCCATCATCTTTCCGTTGAATACGGCTATCGCGATATCATTTTTGTAATTGTCCTTAAAATCCCTTCCGATTACTTCGAAAGTCGTACCCCACGGATACTCTTTGGTTACATCACCTACCTGAATGTTCACAAAATCCATTATTGTTACCCCCGATCATTATATTTTCAGTTCTTTAATACTCTCAATAAATACAAGCTCCATACCGAAATCGTTTGTTACCGCCTTTTTGCACGATGACGGCAAAATGCATTTTTTAAAACCGAGTTTGGCTGCTTCCTTTACCCTTTCGGCAGCCTGCGAAACCGCTCTTACCTCACCCGAAAGTCCTATCTCGCCGAAAACGGTGATATCCTCGCTGACGGGTTTATTGCGAAAACTCGAAAGGAGTGCCACTACCACTCCGAGGTCGACTCCCGGCTCCGAAACCTTGATACCGCCCGCAATATTGACATATGCGTCACAGTTTCCGAAAGGCAGTCCGAGCTTCTTTTCGAGAACGGCCAGAAGGAGATTGACTCTGTTATAATCCACACCGTCTGACTGGCGTCTCGGCATTCCGAATGAAGTGGGTGTCGTAAGTGCCTGTATCTCAATAAAAATCGGTCTTGTACCTTCCATCGAACAGGAAACCACACTTCCCGATGTATCTTTAGGTCTTCCCGCAAGCATGAATTCCGAAGGGTTCATGACTTCAACGAGTCCTTCGTTTCTCATCTCGAAAACACCTATTTCGTTTGTGGAACCGAATCTGTTCTTGACTCCTCTTAATATCCTGTAAGTGGCATGCCTGTCGCCCTCGAAATACAAAACCGTATCCACCATATGTTCAAGCATCTTCGGTCCTGCAACATTTCCGTCCTTCGTGACATGTCCCACGATAAAAATCGACACACCGAGGACCTTCGCAAGTTTCATAAGAACCCCGGTTGCTTCCCTGACCTGTGAAACGCTCCCGGGTGCACTCGCTACATCCTCGAGGAACATGGTCTGTATGGAATCGATAACGACTATATCCGGCTTGTTTTTCTCGATAACTGCTTTTATGTCATCAAGGCATGTTTCGCAGTACAGTCTGACATTCTCTTTGAATTCGCCTATCCTGTCCGCTCTGAGTTTTATCTGTGTTGCTGATTCTTCTCCGGAAACATAGAGAACGTTTTTGCCCGTATCGCCGAGCTTTTTACAGACCTGCAAAAGAAGCGTCGATTTTCCGATTCCCGGATCGCCGCCGATCAGAGTCAAAGAGCCCCAAACGATACCACCGCCCAGGACTCTGTCAAATTCATTGATATTTGTTTTGATTTTGTCTTCTTTTTTTATTTCAACTCCGGAAATGGATACGATCTCCGCATTTTCAATTCCGGATCTGACGATACGCGAAGTCTGCTTTGTACTGCCCTTTTCTTCCAAACCTTCTTTGAAAGTGTTCCATGCTTTGCATCCCGGACACTGTCCCATCCATTTGGGACTTTCGAATCCGCATTCCGTGCAAAAGAAAACAGTTTTAACTTTGTCTTTTGACATAAACCCTCTATTTAGCTATCTTTATGTCTTTTGCTTCTCCCTTTTGAAGTTCGACACTGAAACTTACCTTGCCCGAACCGTTGGAGAGCATCTTGCCTATCGACTTTCCGTCAACGGAAATATCATATTCGGTATTCTCTTCAAGACCGACCGTGATCTGAGAATCTTTATCGGACTCAACTTTGAAATACATACCGCTTTCATTTTCTTCGAAATCCGATACGTTTGTACCGGGAACCGATTCAAAAAGAAACAGACCGTTCTTTTCCAGCTTCGTCATCGTGTTATAAGTTTTGATCTTGTAAAGATCGCCGCAATGAGGAAAATCTTCTTTCTTCTGTTTTTCGGCAAGTTCATAATTTCCGAAAGAAAGTTTTCCGTTTTCCGAAGTACTGATGATATCCATTTCAATTACCCCCATGAAATTTTAAATGTCAACAATAGCTAACCTGAATAAAAAAAATTAGGCTGATATAATTATACCTTATATCAGCCACAATTTCTATGAATTTTTAGTTAAAAATAACCTTTTCTCCCTTAAACGAAACCTTCACGGAATCGCCCTCACTGACGCGTCCCGAAAGTATCTCGTTTGCAAGCGGATCTTCCACTTCGCACATGATACCTCTTCTCAAAGGTCTCGCACCCATTAAGGGATTCGAGTACTTGTCGACGATGTGAAGTTTCAACGCATTGGTAAACTTAAGATCAATGTCCATCTGTTCCTTCGCACGCTTTGAAAGGTTGGAAAGAAGGAGGGATGTGATCTCTTCGAGTTCTTTTCTGTCGAGCTTATGGAATACTATGAAATCATCGATCCTGTTGATGAATTCCGGTTTGAAGAGCTGCTTGACTTCTTCCATGACATTGGATTTCATCTTCTCGTAATTCTGTTCCTTGCTTTCCTTGTTTCCGAATCCGAGATTCTTGGGTTCCGTGATCCTTTTGGCTCCGACATTGCTGGTCATAATGATTATCGTATTCTTGAAATTGACTTTTCTGCCCTGCGAATCGGTAACCTGTCCGTCATCAAGTATCTGCAAAAGCACATTGAAAACATCGGGATGAGCCTTTTCGATCTCGTCAAAAAGAACTACCGAATAAGGATTCTTTCTGACTCTTTCCGATAATTGACCGCCTTCGTCAAAACCTACGTATCCGGGAGGCGAACCTAATATCTTGGATACCGAATGTGCTTCCATGTATTCTGACATATCGACTCTGATAAGCGAATCTTCCGAGCCGAATACGGCTTCCGCAAGCGCTTTTGAAAGTTCCGTCTTACCCACACCGGTGGGTCCGAGGAATACAAAGCTTCCGATGGGTCTCTTCGGATCCGAAAGACCTATACGGCCTCTTCTGATAGCTTTGCTCACGGCTTCAACGGCTTCTTCCTGACCTATGATCCTTTTATGAAGATTTTTCTCCAGTCCCATAAGTCTGTCGGATTCTTTTTTGGAGAGTTCTGAAACGGGAACTTTGCTCCATCTGGAAACTACCGCTTCAACCTGATCTATCGTTACGTTCTTTTCTTTGCTCTTTCTCTTTCTTTTTTCCGATGCTTCGGCTTTTCTGAGATCGGCAAAATAAACATCCTGCCTGCTTTTTGCTTCGCCGGCTTTTTCGAATTCACCGCTTTCTATAGACTCTTTCATTATCCTGTCGCATTCGGATATCTTTTCGCGAAGGTCTCTTATCTTATCCGAAGGTTTATATCCTTCCAGAGCTACCAGAGCTGCTGCCTCATCCATGACATCTATCGCTTTATCCGGAAGATTTCTGTCCGTGATATATCTGTCTGAAAGATTTACGCAGGCCTCGATCGCATCATCATCGTATCTTACGTTATGATGATCTTCGTACTTGCTCTTTATTCCCTTCAGGATCTTAAGAGTATCCTCTTTGGAAGGCTGCGATACCGATATGGGCTGAAATCTTCTTTCAAGTGCGGCATCCTTCTCAAAATATTTTCTGAATTCTTCTTCTGTCGTCGCACCGATAAGCTGGATCTCTCCTCTGGACAATGCGGGTTTAAGGATATTCGAAGCATCGAGCGTACCCTTTGCACCGCCTGCACCTATAAGAGTATGTATCTCATCCATGAAAAGAACTATATTGCCGTCTTCCGAAACTTCCTCAACAACAGCCTTAAGTCTCTTTTCGAATTCACCTCTGTACTGTGTTCCCGCAACCAGGGATGACATATCGAGCGAAAGTATTCTCTTATCCTTGATTATTTCGGGTACGTTTCCGTCGGTGATCCTCTGAGCCAGACCCTCAACAATGGAAGTCTTGCCTACGCCGGGCTGTCCGACGAGGCAGGGATTATTCTTGCTCCTTCTGGCAAGGATCTGGATGATTCGCATTATCTCGTCTTCTCTGCCGATAACGGGATCGAGTTCACCCATTGCAGCCATTTCGGTAATGTCTTTGGTGTAATCTTCCAGGCTGAATTTGGAAGCAGTCTCGTTAACACCCATTTCATCCGCTCTTACGAATTCGTCGGGCACAAATCCTTCGTCGTCGTATCCGAAATTGGCTGCGATCTCATCAGCGATCTTACCTATCGGAGTACCGCTGTCTTTTAAAAGATAACCGAGCAGATTGTAAGCAAGACATTTTTCCTCGGTTACAATGGCATAAAGGATATGTTCTGTACCCACATATGTACTGCCCGTTTCTCTTGCGATATGCTCTGCCACATCAAGGATCTTTCTGACCTGAGGAGTCAGTTCGAGTTTTCCCCTGATGTTTACTTTTCTAAGCGATTCGGTTCTGGTCTCAAAGCATTTCTTTACGGCTGCCGCGTTTATTCCGTGACTTTCAAGAATATCGCCCGCAAGAGAGCCCTTACACTTTGCCAGTCCGTACAAAAGATGCTGGGTATCTATCGCACCTGCACCGAAACTCTTTCCTATCTGATTGGCATATTTTAAAACCTGCTTGCTCTGTTCGTTTAATTCCATTTTGTTTTCCTTCAAAAAAGCCCCTGTCCAATAAGGCAGAGGCTTATCTCAAAATCAGATATCAATAAAATCTATATCGTCATCATCGTCGTCATCGTTGTAGTATTCACCGTCGTCATCGTCGTCATCGACTTCGGTTGTGAAATAATTCAGGAATTTGTCCTTTGCCTTTGACGCTTTGCTTTGCTTGGGTTCATCTTCTTCAACTGCTTTTGCTGCTTTTCCCGAAGAACGTGAACCTCTTGAATTCTCTATTGAAGATACGGGAATATCGTCTTCTTCCTCTTCATCTTCGTAATCATCGTAATCATAATCATCGTCATTCTCAACGCCTCTCGAAAGCTTGAGAGCCATGAAGAATACAACACCGAGAAGAATGATAACAAGGATCATAAGGATGATGAGGATCACTTTGATGTTGATTCCGAATATCGTGCCTGCAGGTTTGGAAGAACTGCTGCCTTTATCGAAAAGTCCCTCATATGAAATGTATGTACTGTTTTTCTCATCAAGCACATACCATCCGGTAACTTCTTTTTCATTCATACCGTAGATGATGTAATAATCACCTTTGGTCCATACCTTTTCACCGCTTCCGAGCTGTCCTTCAGTGAATCCGTCGGGAAGATTTGCAGGATCCTCATAAGGCTGAAGAGGTGTGATCTCTCTCTTGGGTTCGCTTACTACAGTATCACCGGTCTCGCCCGAGTCGGGAGTAACCGGGGTATCGTCGGTAGTTGCAGCATCTCCGCCGTTATCGGTATTATCCTGACCGTTATCGGTATCTGTATTGTCTTCGGAATCTATTACGGTTTCTTCGGGATCATTGGTAGGCTTTGTAAAAGTAACAAGGTCACTTCTGATGAATCCTGTTTTCTTTGCTCCGTCTGCCGTAAATGATACTTTATACCATTTGAATCCGTCGGTTGCTTTTGTTTCACCGACCACCGTAACTTCGGTGTTTTTCTGAGCCTTTGCGATAAGATCCGAAGAAGCCGAAGCCTTTGAACGGATATTAACAACATCGCCGACTATATATGCTGCTTTAGGATCGGTGTCTGTAACGGTTGGATCATTGTTGTTTCCGTTATCAAGTCCGCCGTCATCACCCGAATTGGCTTTGGTAATGAAATCCGCACGGATATAACCTGTTGTTCCCGCTGCAGTAGTAACTTTGTACCACAAAACATTTGATGAGTTGGTGATCTCTTCAAGAATGGTAACTTTGTCTCCGGAATTTACTTTTCCGAGTGAAGTACTGGTCGCATCCGCCTGAGATCTGATATTTACGTTATTTTCATTTACAATACCCGGTGTGTCAGCCTTTGCGTATATGGATAACATGAAAACACACATAAGTAACACTGCAAATGAAGCAATACTTTGTAATATGAATTTTTTATTATTTAACAGTTTCATTTTTTCTCCTCTGTATTACGATACACAACTATTAAATATACATTTTTTTATCGTTTGCGTCAAGTCTGTTAAGCCTCGTCAATGGCTTTTCCGATGTCATGACGCATGTATTTGTTTTCAAAATCGATCCATTCGCATGCATCATATGCTTTCTTTCTCGCCTCTGTAAGAGTGTTTCCTAGAGCCGTTATTCCGAGTACTCTTCCGCCGTTTGTTACGATCTTGCCGTCAACGGTCTCGCTTCCCGCATGGAAACAATAATAATCGTCTTTTCCCTTGAAGTTCTCAAGACCTTTTATCTCCTTGCCCTTCTCATAGGAAACGGGATATCCGTCGCTTGCAAGGATAACGCATACCGCAGCGTTGTCTTCGAATTCAAGATCGATCTGATCGAGATGACCTTCTACACAAGCTTCGAAAACGTCAACTATATCGTTTTTCATTCTGGTAATGACAACCTGTGCTTCGGGATCTCCGAATCTTGCATTATACTCAAGAACTCTGGGTCCTTCGGATGTGAGCATCAGACCGAAGAAAATGACACCCTTAAATTCTCTGCCTTCAGATGCCATAGCATCAACGGTAGCCTGATAAATGTATTTTTTGCAAAAATCATCAACTCTTTCGGTATAGAAAGGTGAAGGTGAAAACGTTCCCATTCCTCCGGTGTTAAGACCTTCGTCATTGTCTTTCGCACGTTTGTGATCCTGTGCGGAAGTCATGATCTTGATTGTCTTTCCGTCAGTAAACGAAAGAACACTCACTTCTCTTCCGGTAAGGAACTCTTCTATAACCATTTTGTTGCCGGCACTTCCGAACTTCTTGTCATCCATGATCTCATGAATGCCTGCAACCGCCTCATCGTGATCATTGCAGATAAGAACGCCTTTTCCGAGTGCAAGTCCGTCCGCTTTAAGAACAACGGGGAATTTGCATTTATCAAGGAATGCTATCGCACTGCCTGAATCTTCGAACACTTCATATTTGGCAGTGGGAATATTGTACTTTTTCATCAGATCCTTGCTGAATGCCTTGCTTCCTTCAAGTATCGCCGCTTTTTTGTTCGGTCCGAATACTTTAAGTCCCGCTGTTTCGAGCACATCCACAAGACCTGCCACCAAAGGATCGTCAGGTCCGACAACCACAAGATCGACCTGTTTTTCGAGTGCATACATTGCGATCTTGTCAAATTCCATCACTCCGATGGGTGCACACTCGGCAAGTTCTTCTATACCGGCATTTCCGGGAACACAGTATAATTTGTCAACTCTTTTGCTCTTTGCCAACGCAGTTATGATGGCATGCTCTCTTCCGCCGCCGCCGACAACCAGTATTTTCATTTTTTCTCCTTTGCAATCAAACCTATACTCTCGGGTAATATTATCCACTCAGCCTGTTCCATGACTCTGCGCTGAAGGATCTCGGGCGTATCGCCTTCCTTAACCTCAACCGCTTTCTGCATTATGATGGGGCCGGTGTCCGTACCTTCGTCCACGTAATGGACCGTAGCTCCCGTAATCTTTACGCCCCTCTTAAGTGCGGCTTCATGAACTTTGAGTCCGTAAAAACCTGTCCCGCAAAAAGAAGGAATAAGTGAAGGATGTATATTAATGATCCTGCCTTTGAAAACTTCGGTCACCTTCGGAGGGATCACCACCAAAAATCCTGCAAGTACGATAAGATCGGGATTTATCTCATTCAGGGCATTTAAGAAAGCTTCATTGAAATCCTCTCTCGTTTCAAAGGATTTCGGAGATATGCATCTAGCTTCTATGCCTTCGTTCTTCGCTCTTTCAAGTGCATAAGCGTTGGGATTGTTTGAAATGACGCTTATTATTTCGACATCTTCAAGTTTTCCCGATTTGATCGAATCGATTATTGCCTGCAGATTGGTTCCGCCTCCGGATACACAGACAGCAATTCTTAACATAATTTAACTCCCTTTTCTCCGCTGACGCATTTACCTACCGTATAAGGCATCTCGCCCGCTTCTTTTACGGCATTCATCACTTTATCGACATCTGCGGGATCGACTGCTATTACCATACCGAGTCCCATATTAAATGTGTTGTACATCATTTCCTCTGCGATTCCGCCTTCTTTTTTGATAAGTTCGAAAATGGGAGGGATCGGATATGAATCTTTGTTTATCTCAGCCAGGATTCCGTCGGGAAGCATTCTGGGAATGTTTTCGTAAAATCCGCCGCCGGTGATGTGGCTGCAGCCTTTAACCTTTACGCCTGCATCCTTGATGCTCTTTAAAGCCTTTACATATATTTTCGTCGGTGTGATGAGTGCATCACCGAGAGTCGTTCCGAGTTCATCGCGATAACGGTTAAGATTGTCTTCCGTCATTCTGAAAACTTTTCTGACCAGAGAAAAGCCGTTTGAATGAACACCGCTCGAAGCGATTCCGATAAGAACATCACCGTCTTTGATATCTTTTCCGGTGATAAGATCTTTTCTGTCTACCACTCCCACAGCGAATCCCGCAAGATCGTATTCATCTTCGGGCATGAGACCGGGATGTTCTGCCGTTTCGCCGCCTATCAGTGCGCAGCCTGACTGTTTGCAGCCTTCCGCAACTCCTTTTACTATCGTGGCGATCTTTTCCGGAATATTCTTTCCGCAAGCTATGTAATCAAGGAAGAAAAGAGGCTCTCCGCCCGCACATGCCACATCGTTCACACACATGGCAACCGCATCGATTCCTATCGTATCGTGCTTGTCAAGAAGGAACGCAAGCTTAACCTTTGTTCCGCATCCGTCGGTACCCGACAAAAGAACGGGATCGTCCATTTCTTTAACTGCCTTCATTGAAAAAGCTCCGGAAAAACCTCCGATACCGCCGAGAACTTCTTCTCTGAATGTTTCCTTAACAAACCCTTTCATCAGTTCGACAGACTTGTACCCTGCCTCGATGTCAACTCCGGATGATTTGTAATCCATTTTTTTCTCCTTAAAATAAAATATATTTTTGTTTAATAGTAACCTGTTTATTTTCCGTAATTTTTGTATCCTGTTTCCTGAAGTTTCGCGTCTTTTTCCTGAACGCTCTTCTTTAAGGATTCGGAATAATCTTTTAATTTTGCAAGAAGCTCACTGTCGGATGTCGCAAGTATCTTTGCCGCAAGAATGCCGGCATTCGCACCGCCGTTGATCGCTACCGTGGCAACGGGAATACCCGAAGGCATCTGCACGATCGAGTAAAGTGAATCCTTTCCTCCGAGGCTTGTCGTATGCATGGGAATACCTATTACGGGCATCGGGAAGATCGCCGCACACATACCTGGAAGATGAGCTGCCATTCCGGCACCTGCTATTATCACTTTAAATCCCTTTGATTCCGCACTCTTTGCATACTCAAAGAACACATCCGGTTCCCTGTGTGCGGAAATGATCGTCATTTCATATGAAATGCCGAACTTGTCGAGCATTTCTGCTGCTTTGCTCATTACGGGCATATCCGAATCGGAGCCCATTACTATTCCAACCTGTGCCATTTTACTCTCCTATTACCATTCAGAAATATAATCAAACAAATCGTAAGTATTTTTATTATTTATGAAGATCCTTCCGGAATCGTCAAATTTAGCATTAAACGCATATTTTTTGCCGTCGGAACAAAGAACCGTGATGAACGTGCTTCCGTCGGTACTGAAAGGCAATACCTTGCTTCCCTTCTTTAATGTCAGCTTGTCATCCAAAAGATCTCCTTCTTCATCGGCAGCATATCCCTCGATATCTTCGAGTACTTCATAGCAGCCTGTTTTCCAGCTTTCCTCCGAATCAAGATCCTCTTTGTAGATATGATATCTGAAGATATTGCTCTTGGGTTCAAGAGTACCGTTATCGGTAACACGTGCATTTTTCCATGCAAATTCGAAATTGCCGGTGAAAGGAATATTGGTATCGAATATCGTTTCAACCAGTTCATTGGTATTAAAACTTATTCCTCCGTCATATTCTCCGATAGATACGAATTTACCGTTCTGGATCTCAAATGTCTGAAGGAATTCCACTCCGTCATAAAAGTAATTCTGAAGATACAGAAAATCCTTGCCGTTCTTTCTGATGATGTAAAGACCGGGATCTATGAAAGAGCCGTCCATATCAAGCTGCTGATAAAACTCGTTGTTTCCTATGTTCAGATACTGATATGTGTCGGAATAATATCCGCTTTCCTCAATGTATTTCTTTTCCCAGTCAAACCATAAATAGGATTCTTTTCCGTTTACGGTGTAAGGATAATAAACATCGGCTGATACACGAACAACATACTCTTTGTCGGCATTTTCAAAATAATCAGCATTAAGATATTCGGGATATTTATCGTAATTTATGTAAACCACCTGGTGTCCGGATGCATATGCCGCAAGAGCGTAATCTCCGAAGTAGAATGAAACGCCCTCGTAATTTATGGTCCATCCAAGCCCGTCATTCAGATATTCCTGAACCTCTTTTTCCAGTTCATCCCTGTCTTCCGCAAAGAAGATCTCTTTATCATAGTTTTCGTAAAGTTCATCAACGATGATCTTGTTAAGTCCGTCATTTTTGATGATCACATCCGAAAGAGCGATCTGCTTGCCTGTCTGAGAATCGAAAGTTACTCCGTAAGGATAATTTCCTCCGTGTGCTCCGCCGTAATAAGTTTCATCGTTAATTGCTATCGAGAAGACCTGTTTGTCGGCTCTCACAACGCCCATATGAACGATCTCATAAAGAGTCGGAATATAACTGCCTTCTTCAACATCCGAATAATACTCATTCCAGTCCTTCAAAAGCCCGTCAAATGTAGTTTGCAGTGTCTCTTCCAGTTCTTTGTTGTATTCTTTTATGGAATCAGACAGTTCCTTATATACGAATCCGTTATCTTCATAGGAATTGATGGATATGGAATCATAGGAAACCATAACCTTATCCCTCGTTTTTCCTTCGGGATCGGTAAATGTTTCATTTTTAAGGGGATACTGCCAGACACTGTATTCGGGATAATCCGCATAGGGTGAATCAGATGCATCATTTCCGTTTGCGTTAACGGTACTGCCGTCATTTCCGTTGTCGGTATTATCCGTTGTATTAGCGTCATTATCGTTTCCGCTGTCTTTGATATCATCCGGTTCGATAGTGGCAAAACCGCTGTTTGAATCCTTATCGCCGCCATTTACGGCAACCGTCGGAAGGCATGCCGTGGTAAGCGATAATATTAATATTCCAGCAATAATACCGACTGTAAACTTTTTCATATTTATCTCCGTTTTCACTGCTTTTTTTGTGCTTTTGTAAAAACCACATACAAAGTTATTTTACTACACATCCCGATTATTCACAAGATAAAATCACAATCCCCTGCCTTCTCGTCAAACCGCTTCATTCATAAAAAGAAGGGAAACTTTTTCGTTTCCCTTCCGTTTTTTATTTTGCAAGTATCATCATTATTTTGTTGGATCTGTTTACGAATTTGGTCATCTCGTCGGGTGAAAGAGGTCCGTGCTGTATGAGTGCCAGATCGAAAAGCTGCTCGCAGATGAGATTTACGTTCTCTCCGTCTTTCTGCTCGATCAGGAACTGTACGAGTTTGTTATTGGCATTGAGAACAAGTGTAAGACCTTCCTTGCTGAATTCGTCTATGCCCATTCCGCTTGCGTACATACGCATCATTTCCTGCATTTTTCTGGTCTCTCCGGACATTGTCATCATTGCGGAGATATCTTTGTTTTTGAGTTTTTCGAGTTTGACCTTTATGTTGTCTTTCTTGACGATCTTCTTGAAGAGTTTTGCAAGTTCTTCCTCATTGGCCTTGAGTTCTTCCTCAACTTTGGCGGAATTCTTGGTCTTTAACGCATCGGAAAGATCTTCATCGATCCTCTTGAATACCACGCCCTGGTTCTTCATCTCAAGCTGATTGATGAACGGCATGTCTATATTGTCCGTAAGCATTACCGCATCCATCTTGGCCTTTTTAAACATTGCCACATACTGGCTCTGTTCAACGGGATCCGTTACGAAGTAGATGATCTTTTCTTTTTTTTCATCTTCCTTGTTTTCGCCTTCACCTGCCGCTTCTTCAACAGTTTCACCTTCCGAAACCACCTCAGTCTCTACGGGATTTCCGTCTTCGTCAACCGCATCCGAAGTATCAATGGGTTTTGTTTCAAGACATTCCGGCAATGTCATATACTCATCGTTTAAATTCTTAAAGAGGATGTAATCGTTCATCTTCTCGCAGAATTTATCGTCTTTCAGGCATCCGTACTTGATGAAAGGAGAAATGTCGCTCCAGTATTTCTCGTAGTTTTCCTTATCCGTCTTGCACATACCGGATAATTTGTCAGCCACTTTCTTGGTAATGTATTCGCTGATCTTGTTTACAAATCCGTCATTCTGAAGTGCGGAACGGGATACGTTCAAAGGAAGATCGGGACAATCAATGACACCCTTCAAAAGAAGCAGGAATTCGGGTATTACTTCTTTGATGTTATCTGCGATGAATACCTGATTGTTGTAAAGTTTGATGGTTCCTTCGATAGCATCGTATTCCATGTTGATCTTAGGGAAGTAAAGGATTCCCTTAAGATTGAACGGATAATCCATATTCAGATGTATCCAGAAAAGAGGCTCTTTGTAATCATTGAAAACCTTGCGGTAGAATGCCAGATAGTCTTCCTTCTCGCATTCTGCGGGATTTTTCATCCACAAAGGATGTGTGTCGTTAAGAAGTTCGGGACGTTTTCTTATTTTTATCTTTGCTTCATCCTCATCTTCTTTCTTTTCGAGTTCTTCGATAACAACATCATCATCAAGTTTCTCGCTTGCCTTGATAGTCTGAGTTTCCTTTGTATCTTCCTTACGGATATAGATCTCTGTAGGCATGAACGAACAGTATTTCTTGATGATCTCTCTTGCACGGTATTCGTTGCAGAATTCCACGCAGTCTTCCATCAGATAAAGTGTGATAACTGTTCCTACATCTGCTTTGTCGCTGTCTTCCATCGTAAATTCAGTGCCGCCGTCGCACTCCCAGTGAACCGCTTTTGCACCTTCACGATAAGAAAGTGTGTCGATAGTTACTTTTTCGGATACCATAAATGCCGAATAGAAGCCCAAACCGAAATGACCGATGATCTGATCGTCATTTGCTTTATCCTTATATTTTTCGATAAAATCGGTAGCACCTGAAAAAGCTATCTGGTTAATGTATTCTTCAACTTCATCGGATGTCATTCCGAGACCGTTATCGATAAATGAGATTGTTTTCTTTTCCGGATTTACAATAACGTCTATTCTTTCCTTAAACCCGTCGGGAAGTGTATATTCTCCCATCATATCGAGTTTTTTAAGTTTGGTTATCGCGTCACAGCCGTTAGAAATAAGCTCACGCATGAATATGTCGTGGTCGGAATAAAGCCACTTCTTGATAATCGGAAATATGTTTTCCGAATTAATTGATAATGAACCCTTTTTTGCCATTTTTTTCACCTCTCTGTATTATTTTATGAAGCAAAAACACGTCTGTTAATGCCTCGTTCAGTCATTTTTGTTTTGCACATTGATAATTATAAGTCGGCAAATTTCAAAAGTCAATATAAAATTAGCACTCAATTTAAATGAGTGCTAATAAATCTTTTTAAGGTTATTTTTTCTTATTTACCGTCCACCATTATGTCCTTGTAAATATCGAAAAACGAATCGGTTTTTATTTCCTCGTCGTGAATTATCTTAATGTCTTCCCATTCCTTCTCATTAAGATTGGCCGTAATATTCGGAAGAAATGCATCATATTTTTCTTCGAACGTCTGTCTTTTCGCTTCGTTGATAATGGCTTCCTTGTTTTCGTTGGTAGCCTTTCTCTCATACGTGCTGATGCATTTGACAATGTAATATCCGTCATCAGTGGTTATAACTTTGCTGATCTCGCCCTCTTCGAGATTGAATGCAACTTCGTCATATGCTTCGGGCATCTCTCCTCTTCTGTAAGTATGCGTGCTTTCGTCTTCTTCGTTATAAAGCGCACATAATTCTTCAAAATCGGCTCCCGTCACGGCATCTTCTCTAATCTCTTCAGCCCTCTCTTTGGTATCGGCTTTTGCACCATCCGAAAAATCAATAAGCTTGCCGTGCTTGTCCTCATGAAAAGTTTTTATGTAAACCTGCTGTACGGTAATGCTTCTTGCATCATCATCGCTTATTTCCACATTTACTTCATCGATTATCGAATTGTAAACTTTTTCGGCAAGTGCATATTCGGAATACATGGCGTATACCGTATCCTCATCCGCACCGAGTTCGCTCTTTTCTTTTTTCGAAAGGGTTTTCATATATGCCTTTGCCGCTTTCTTAAGCGATTTCTTCTCATCGTTCGAAAGCGAAACCTTTTCTTCTTTAGCCATCAGATTGAGTACCTTGATACGTGTAACCTTGGCCAAAACGGTTTCCTTGAAAGCATCTTCGATCGTTGTGTTTCCGGCGGTCGTATTCCAGATCTCGTTTTCAAAAGTCTCTTCATACGAATTCGCCATATTGGTAAGATATATGTTCATTTCAGCACGGGAACAGGAAATATTGTTGATCCTGAATACTTCTCCTTCGCTGAATCCTCCCGTTACCACTACGGTCCTTTCGCATGCGCAAAGAAGCGTTACCGCCATAAGTAACGCTGCCAGACCTTTTATTCTTTTTAATTGTTTCCTGAATTTATTCATTTTATAAAATACAAAAAGGGGAGGGTATCCCTCCCCGGATTATTAGATTAAAGGATATTTTGCGGTAAGTTCGTCCACGATCGCTCTTGCGTAAGGAATCTTTTCCTCGCCTCCCTTTACGATGGCAGCAATCGCATCTGCGATCTTATCCATATCTTCAGTGTTCATGCCTCTGGATGTTACTGCAGGTGTTCCGAGTCTTACACCGCTTGTAACGAAAGGCTTCTGAGGATCGTTGGGAACAGTGTTCTTGTTGGCTGTGATATGAGCTTCGTCAAGCATTTTCTCAACTTCCTTGCCCGTATACTTCTCACCTCTTAAGTCAACTAGCATAAGATGGTTGTCCGTACCTCCGGAAACGATATTGACACCTCTTGACATAAGTCCCTTGCAAAGAGCCTGTGCATTGTCAACGATGTTCTGTGCATATACCTTGAACTCAGGTGAAAGAGCTTCCTTAAAGCAAACTGCCTTGCCTGCGATAACATGCATAAGAGGTCCGCCCTGGATTCCGGGGAATATTGCTTTGTTGAAATTGAATTTGTCAACCGCTTCCTGATTTGCAAGGATCAGACCGCCTCTAGGTCCTCGAAGGGTCTTATGTGTTGTGGTCGTAACAACATCTGCATAAGGGAAGGGTGAGGGGTGAAGGCCTGCAACAACAAGTCCTGCGATATGAGCTATATCAACCATCAGAACAGCGCCTACTTCATCACATACTTCTCTGAATTTCTTGAAATCGATCGTTCTTGCATAAGCCGAAGCACCCGCAATGATCATTTTGGGTTTGCATTCAAGCGCAAGTTCGCGTAATTTATCGTAATCTATGAATCCGTCGTCGTTTACTCCGTAAGGAACTACATTGAAATACTTACCTGACATGTTAACGGGTGATCCGTGTGTAAGATGTCCGCCGTGATCGAGGTTCATACCCATGATGGTGTCCCCGGGATTAAGAATGGCAAACTGTACAGCCATATTTGCCTGTGCACCCGAATGAGGCTGAACATTGGCATAATCACATCCGAAAAGTTCTTTGGCTCTTTCGATGGCAAGATTTTCCACTACATCCACACATCCGCATCCGCCGTAATATCTCTTTGCGGGATATCCTTCCGCATACTTATTGGTAAGAATACTTCCCATAGCAGCCATAACTGCTTTCGATACCCAGTTTTCTGATGCGATAAGCTCTATATGACTGTTTTGTCTTGCTTCTTCATCGCAGATCGCCTGAGCAACTTCGGGATCAACCTTTTTAACTTCGTCCAACGAATACATATATTAATTTCCTCCTAATTGTTTATTGTCTGTCATGAAAACGTAGACATTATAACACGATTTCGAAGAAATTGTCACTAATATATTCATCTGAAAGTCAACTCTGTTTCCATATTTCCCAAAAGGTATTCCTCGCCTGTTTCATAAAACATGTCTTCTATCGAATCAAGCTTGTCGTCCGATGCATATTCAAATGAATGATGGTTTGCCACAAGTTTATAAGTTACTTCCCTGTCTTCGTTATACATCTTGGTAAGATTGACTCCGGCATTTTTGAATCCGCATTCGTCGAGATTCTTCCTTACTTCCTTGACAAATTCATTCTCTCTTTCGCATTCCGCCTCCCTGTATTCCCTGTTTCTTTTGTCAACGGCATAGGATCTGATGGAAAAAGAAAGAACCAGTGCTATAAAAAATATGAAAACGATACCTGTGAAAAGTTTTATTTTGAGTGTCATGTTTTTCCCCTCCTGAAACACTTTTTGTTTACAAGATAATTATAAAACACCCACCTGTCCGATAAAAAGGACAGCTAAAAAAATCCCACGACGTCAATCGTCATGGGATTTAAACTTTCTGTTTTTTATTTTATGTTACTGGTTCTGCTGTTCCTGAGCTGCTGCTTCCTCGGCCTCTTTTCTTAATCTCTCAGCTTCGGCCTCGATCGCATTCTGCTCAGCATTTATCTCCATTGCTTTTGCAGCTCTCTGATTTTCCGCCGCGATCTCTTCATCCGTCAGAAGTCCCGCCTGTTTCCATATGGTAAAGTAAAAATTGTACTTCATCATATTGATGCTCGCCAGATAATATGAATCATTGAGCGCTATGTAACTGTCCAGATATGAATCCAGCGCTTCCTCGCAGTACACTGAAGTATCGATCTTCCAGACCGCCTGACGCGTGGACGAATTGTATTCAACCTTATCATTGAGGAAACTCTTATTGTACATTACCGCGGTATGCATGCTGCTCTCGTCAAACACATCCGTACCCATAAGAAGTCTGGAATCAAAAGGAAGATTAAATAAATTAAGCATTGTGGGAACAATATCCACATTGCAGCAGTAATTATCGTTATGTATCGGCTCTTCAAGTCCGGCATTATAAATAATGCATGTCGAATGATACTGATCCAGTTCCGTGATTTCCTGCTGACAGAGGCTTGTTCTTCCGCTTTCCGAAAGATAATACGGATAGTGATCTCCCGTCATTACGATAACGGTATTATCCAGCACTCCCTCCTCTTCAAGTCTCTGTTCAAGATAAACCATTGCTTTTTCGAGTTCAAGATTGCTTGAAAGATAATTAAGTGCTTCCGAATTGTATTTCTCCGCATCCTCACCGAGACGTTCCTTGACCTCCTCGATATTCTTTCTGGAAATATAATTGTAGCTCGAATAAGGTCCGTGACCGCTGAAAGTCATGTAATACGCAAAGAATCTGTCATTTGAGATATAGTCGTCCACGGACTGCTCCATCATTTCCAGATCGCTCGAAGGCCAGTTAGAGGTAAATTTCATCTGACCCATGAATTTGCAGTTTTCAAATCCGATATTCGGCCAGGAAATATATCTTCTGTAATACGTTCCGTAATAATTATGGAATCCGTAGGTCTGCACTCCGTCCGCAATAAAGAAGTCACCCACACCGTAAGGCATGAATTTTCCCGCGGACTGCGGAAAGCTTCCGACATCGGTTCCGGACATCGCCCATCTCGAAACATCGGGCCAAAGCGATGTGGCAAAAGCAAATTCACCATTTGTAGTGGTATTCAGAAACGAATTGTAATAATTATCAAGCACAATACCGTTATGTGCCATCTTGTATAAGGTTGGTGTTACCTTTTCATTGCATGCATACGACCAGAAACCTTCGGCACAGATGAAGATGAGATTATAGCCTTCAAACAGACCCGTGTACTCATTTTTTAAACTGGGTTCTCTTTCAGCCAGAAAAGTATACATATTTTTGGCTGCATTGTCATTCGTATTATCCGCCATGGCCTGAAAATCAAAAGCAGGATCGATCCAGGGTTCGTATACGATCTCCTCTTCGACTTCTTCGATAACTTCGGGTTCTTCTTCGGTCTTCTCTTCCTTTTGGATTTCCGTAACACTCGGTTTAACTTCTTCGACTTCAGCAACAAGTTCAAGACTGCTTTTGTCAACGGTCTCTATCTCGGCATTCTCCGCCGTACTTCCGATCCCGAAATAATATGCACCCGCCTCAACTATAAATGTAGCCATCGTGCCCAGATGATTAGCCGTGGAATCCGTATCCGAAGAACTGTTTGTCAGTACATAATATGCCGACTGTCTGTCCGTTCCGACAAGTTTGAGTGTTCCGATTCCGGCAAACCACAATCCTACCGCAAGGAAAAGTGCGATAAGATGCATTAGCAGAGGATATCCCGGGTATCTGAGTTTTTTGATCAGTGCAAGGAAAACGCTGATTATGGTAGGCGCAAGGAACATCGTAAGGAAAATTATGGATGCTACAAGAACACCTTCCATTGCCCAGAAGAAATTTGTTACGGCCGTTCCTCCCATTCCCGCCATGGAAACGGAGAAAAGCGATCCGAATATTCTGAAATACACAAACTGTACGCAATAATAAAGATCTATCGCAAGAATTATAAAAGGAAGCGTTATTTTGTTTCCTATATTCTTGAAAAATCCCGCAAAAACAGTAAAGAGCATGGCTTCAGCAGGAACAAAAGCCAGAAAGGCAAGATTCATTTTGGTTATCTTACCGGAAATCTCATATCTTAAAAACAATTCCGAAAGTGCGATCACGGCACAAAAGACGAAAAAATACACTGCCATGGATCTTAATCCCAAAAGCCACTTTTTCCCGAAGGAAACCTTGTCTTTCTTTTCTTCCGTCTTTGTTTCTTCTATATCTTCATGGTTCGGAGCATTATCCGCACTTTCATTGACCGTTTGAGTCATATTCAATTCTTCGTTAGTATTTACTTCTTCAGTTCTTTTTTCTTCCATATATTTAATCCCAAAATAATTCAAAAACGATTTTAGAATACTACAATATGCAAATGCCGTCAACAACAAGCTTTTCTTATGTTATTAAAAAAAACAAAAAACAGGCAGAGATTATTTTACCCCGCCCGTTCAATGTTTTCTCATGTCAAAAAAATTTTTATCTTACGATAATTTATTAAATATTCTCGATTTCGATATCGAGATCGTTGATCACATCAAGTACCGAATAAAAGTAATATTCACCTTCATCGGCATTTTTAATATATATCCTGTCTATCTGCATTTCAGACAGGCAGTCATACAAAGCATCAAGGTTTCTCCCGTAATAATCGGGAAAGTCAAATATTTCGGCAAGATAATCATGTGCCGTTTCTCTGTCATTTAAGTATAAAGCATCAATAGTGTATTCCATTTTGCGCTCTTTCCTTTTAAGAAGTCCGCCGGTTTCCCGACGGACTTCGTGATGTACGTAAAATTATTTGTATAATTCAACGAGTTTGAGTAAGTGCTGATATCTTTCGTTAGCAACTTTCTCTGATTCTGCGAAGAGTCTTTCGGCTCTTTCAGGGAAAGGTTTAACAAGACGTGTATATCTGGATTCGTTGTTAAGGAATTCCTGATATGTTCCGTCGCCTTCCTTGGATGTAAGTGTGAAAGGATTCTTTCCTTCTGCCTTAAGTGCAGGGTTGAAGGAGAAGAGGTTCCAGTAACCGGCCTTAACAGCTTTCTTCATTTCATCCTGGCAGTGGTTCATACCGCCCTTAGCGATACCGTGAAGTTCGCAAGGAGCGTAACCGATGATAAGTGAAGGTCCGTTGTAAGCTTCAGCTTCTGCGATAGCCTTAACTGCCTGTGCAGGGTTAGCACCAAGAGCGATCTGTGCTACATATACGTAACCATAGCTCATAGCGATTTCAGCAAGGCTCTTCTTGGAGATTTCCTTACCAGCTGCAGCGAACTGACAAACTTCACCGATGTTGGAAGCCTTGGATGCCTGTCCACCTGTATTGGAGTACATTTCTGTATCGAATACCATAACGTTAACGTTCTCACCTGAAGCAAGTACGTGATCGAGTCCGCCGAATCCGATATCATATGCCCAACCGTCACCACCGAAGATCCATACGGACTTCTTAGGAAGGTAATCTTTCTTAGCAAGTACTGCCTTAGCGTCTTCGCATCCGGCTGAAGCTGCTTTTTCAAGTTCCTTAACAAGTGCTTCAGCGTACTCTGAATTGCATGTTGTACAATCCTTTGTCTCGATGAATTTCTCAGCTGCTGCCTTGAATTCTGCACTTGCCTTGTCAGACTTAACCATCTCTTCGATCTTAGCGATAGCCTGGTTTCTGAGAACCTTCTGTCCTAAGTACATACCGAAGCCGTGCTCAGCGTTGTCTTCGAAGAGTGAGTTAGACCAAGCAGGACCCTTCTTGGAATCCTTGTTAACTGTATAAGGTGATGTAGCTGCGGGACCACCCCAAATGGATGAACATCCTGTAGCGTTTGAAATATACATATGCTCACCAAAGAGCTGTGTAATAAGTCTTGCGTATGATGTT
>JAILRA010000068.1 GCA_024698715.1 Lachnospiraceae bacterium | reverse complement strand
GTGGTGACTATGCCTATTACATTTACGGCATAGGATACAACCGGAGGAATAAAAATGATCTCTTCGATCCCGGTATTTCCGTATGACAGAGGTATATCCGCTTTTGTCAGATTCGTAATGCTAAGATCTCTTACCTTATCTCCATATCCCAGTATTTCCGCGACTTTTGATGATGCCTTCGAATGGAAATAACCCGAATGTTCAAGATTAAGGGCGTCTTTCAGTGAAGGATCAAGCTTACCCATAAACTGCAGTACAAAGTAGCGGTATTTGTCCTTAGTGAGTTTTTTCTGCATAAGGGCATGAACAGCTCTTGCATTTTCACCGACAGACTTTTTCATATCATACCTGTATTGAACGGAAATTCCGGTTGCCTGGTTCCCCATGTTTCTGTTCTTATCCTGCCTTCCGTCTACTGCGAGGCCTATATCCATCTTTTTACCGCAGTCTTTTATCATATCCGTGATCAGATATGAGGTTAAGGATACGCCGGATTCTTTTGCATTTTTAAGAAGGTTATCAAGTTCATCTTTTTCGTACTTTACAATACCTAATTCCGAATGATGCTTATCCCAAAAGCTGTTATGGGATTTTTCCAGATCGTCAAATACAAAATTCTTCTTCTCCTTACTCCACTTTTTATTCCAGTAATAAATAAGCCATTCGTAGAAAAACGGAAGACTGCTCTCTTTCGGAAGATCCTTGAGAGTGAGATTTCGAAGAGGAAGCTTTTCAGGTTCTTCACCATCAAGGCACCGCATGAATGTCTCGATAAAGTAAAGGAGTGATTTCCCGTCTCCTCCGAGATGGTGCATCATGAAGACAATACCGTCAGGCGAATTGAAACCCCTTAGGAATTCTCCGTCTTCGATTCTGAATCTTCTCTTTTCATTTAGATCGATCAGCCCCGTAAGTGTTAACTGCGTTTCCTCAAAAGAATTGACACTCCTGTCATTTTCTATGTAATAAGCATCTCCCGAATTTTCTATAATAACCTTTGAATTCAGAATTTCGTGTACATTGCAGGCCTTTTTAAACGCTTTATTAAGTTCATCGTATGAAGGAGACCTGTTAATACGGACGCACATTGTTATCATCATGCTTACATCAAACAGATCAACTCTTTCGGTTTCTATTATTTTTCTCATATGTATTTTCTTATTCCCCAAACCCACTGCTTCATGATCAGACCGGTTGGGGTTATCTTGGAATAAAGTCTGAAATATTTTGCGAATAATCCCGGGACCGACATATCCTTTCCGCTGCTACTGTCTTTAAGTGCCTTGCTTACTACACGTTCAGCACTGATCATACCCGGGTATTTTATCTCTTTTCCATCTTTTGATCTTGGCAGCATTCCCGTATCCACCCATCCGGGACAGACACATGTGACAAAAATATTTTTAGGCTTAAGTTCAACGCTCAAGGCTCTTGATAAGTTTTTAAGAAACGCCTTGCTTGCAGAGTACATGCTCAAATACGGATTAGGCTGGAATGATGAAGCAGATGAGATGTTTATCACCCTTGAACCCGGAGTCATATATGGAAGCGATGTATGAATAAGCATCGCAGGAATACTGCAGTTAATGTTACAGAGTTCTTCGATTTTGGATGATTCCATCTTCTCGAATGCCCCCATGTATGCCGTTCCGGCATTGTTGATCAGAATGCTGACAACAGGTGATTCACTTTTAAGCTTATCTGAAATCAGTGATATCCCTTCACCTGCAAGATCAGTTTCTATAGGGTTGACCTTGTCATATTTTTCAGCAAGAGCACGAAGTTTTTCACTGTTTCGTCCTACAGCCCATATGCAGTCGATATCTTCCTGCAAAGTTATCTTCTCGATGAATTTCTGACCTATTCCGCCGGTCGCACCGGTAATAATTGCAATTCTTTCCATATCACACTATTAACGTCCATTTAAAAAACATTTTCTCAGTCTATCAAAAGTCGGCACAGAGTCTGCTTATCTATCATTTTAAAATCTTCAATATAAAGCTTTTTGAGTGCGTAAAGATAAACTGTTCCCCAGTACAGATCCGCGAGGTAAAGAGCATCTCCCTTTACGACGCTGCCTTCTTTCTGACCCTGTCTTATGATCTTAGCCAGTTCTTTGTAAAGGTCATTTGAATATGTGGCTTCCTTCTTTTCGAGGATAAGCTGTGTAAGAATGGTGATCTTAACGGCATATTCCTCGTCATTTTGGAGCTTTTTCTCCATCTCTGAGGAGATTATTTCTATCTTGCTCTTTGCAGGCAGCGGGAGCTTGGACAGCGCCTTTAACTTTTTGATTTCCTCGGAATTGTCTGCATTTTTTCTAATCTCTTCGAACAATTCCTCTTTGGATCTGAAATACAAGTATATGGTTCCCTGACCGATGCCGATGTATTTAGCAAGTTCACCAATCTTGGTATCTCCGAATCCGAACCTTGCGAAGTAAAGGGATGACATTTTCAGTATCTTATTTCGCATGTCATCACGCATCTGCTTAAACTGTTCTTCTTTTCTGGGCATATAAGCCTCCTTTTTAACTGAATGAATATTCATTCATAAATAATCTAACACCGATATTATCAAATGTCAACTATACTATTTCCAAAAAGAGCAGCAATAAAGCTTCCATAGTCATAATTATCTTCCTCCTTTTGCGCCGGTATTGTTTAAAATTAGTGAATCCAATGTAACCGTCTTTATCTCATCGCCCGCGGTTATTGTATAAGTTGAGCCTTCTTTAAGGTCCTCGCTGCTTAATAAAATACTCTTATACTTTGACTGCGGTGTATAGCGAAGAATCACATTTGAGTCTTCGTCTTTAACAATTATTT
>JAILRA010000099.1 GCA_024698715.1 Lachnospiraceae bacterium | reverse complement strand
GTTCCGTGATCGATAAAGAAATACTTGTCGATTTCCGCTCCGGGATGAATATCAATTCCCGTTTCCGAGTGAGCATATTCGGTCATAAGTCTCGGGAGTACCGGAACATGAAGCTTATACAGTTCGTGTGCGATTCTGTATACGGTAATTGCTCTGAGTCCGGGGTATGCAAGAATAATCTCGTCGAAATTACCTGCAGCCGGATCGCCGTCATATGTTGCTAGAAGATCCGTCTCGATATATTCTCTTATGATCGGTATTTTTCCAAAAAATTCCTTGCAGATACCGTAGCTTTCTTTTTCACGTTCCGCTTCGCTTAACGGGTTGTCGGTTTTCTTGAATTCCAATGCAAGAGTAACCTGCTTATTAAGATGATAAAAAGCATCTTCGATATTAACCGCAAATGAATTGTTGGGATTATAGATTTTATAGGATTTATCCCTGAAATAGCCGGGATATATTACCCTGATAAGATTATTTACGAGTTCAATAACCTCAGCCTTGTCGGGTTTGTTAAAAAGATTTACCGCATCAATATTTTTTGAACCGTCAAAGTCGGAGATAATAGTCTGAACTATTTCATTTATTTCTTCTTCCTTTATATCTTTGCTCATTTTTCTTTATTCCTTTTAATAAATTTTCCAATAAAAGAATTTGTTTTTTACGCTGATTTTAGGTAAAAAATATGCACTATGCGTTTGGGGCACCGTGCATATTTTTTCATTTTTATTTCTTTTTACTAGGAGATTTATGAAAATGTATGTCCCTTTTTACTTAAGTTTTACGTACGACTATTCCGTAAAAAGAGGTGTTGAATAATATCTGTCACCACTGTCGGGAAGGAGGGCAACGATTACTTTGCCTTCATTCTCGCTTCTCTTGGCAAGCTCAATGGCACCATGAAGTGCTGCGCCTGAAGAAATACCTACGGAGATACCTTCCTTCTTTGCAAGAAGCTTGGCTGCTGCGAAAGCATCTTCGTTCTTAGCGCGGAATACTTCATCATAAACCTTGGTATTGAGAACTTCAGGAACAAATCCTGCGCCGATACCCTGAATCTTGTGAGGGCCTGCAGTGCCTTCGGAAAGAACGGGCGAAGCATCGGGCTCAAGTGCAACAACCTTTACGTTGGGGTTCTGCTCTTTTAAGTATTCACCGGTACCTGTAACCGTTCCTCCTGTACCTACGCCTGCGATAAAGATATCTACTTTACCGTCTGTATCTCTCCAGATCTCCGGACCTGTTGTTGCTTTGTGAATAGCAGGGTTGGCAGGGTTAACAAACTGACCGGGAATAAAGCTGTTAGGGATTTCAGCAGCAAGTTCATCTGCCTTGGCGATAGCACCTTTCATACCCTTGGCGCCTTCCGTAAGAACGATTTCAGCACCGTATGCTTTAAGAATATTTCTTCTTTCAACACTCATTGTTTCAGGCATTGTAAGAATTGCTCTGTATCCCTTTGCGGCAGCTATTGCAGCAAGGCCGATACCCGTATTACCGCTGGTAGGCTCAATGATAACCGAACCTTCTTTAAGAAGTCCTTTTGCTTCAGCATCTTCAATCATGGCTTTTGCAATACGATCCTTAACGCTTCCTGCGGGATTGAAGTATTCAAGTTTTACCAAAACAGTAGCTTTTAAACCAAGTTCCTTTTCAATATTTGAAATTTCTACAAGAGGTGTATTTCCTATAAGTTCAGCTGCACCTTTAAAAATTTTGCTCATCTTTTTTCTCCTTCTCATCTGAAAATTTGTTTTTCTTTTACGGAATTATCAACCGGGAATTATTATTTTAAACCAACAGATTTATTATAAATCATTTTTAATAAATTATTGTTCTCTTTTTTATTCTCGGAGATTTTTCCTGTTAACCGGTTTTATATTTTAATTATTTGAGTGCTGCAAATCCTTTTTCAAGGTCTGCGATAATGTCATCGATATGCTCCGTTCCGATTGAAAGACGGATTGTGTTTCTCTTGATTCCCTGATCGAGAAGTTCTTCATCCGAAAGCTGTGAATGTGTTGTTGATGCGGGATGAATTACAAGGCTCTTTACATCTGCAACGTTTGCAAGCAATGAGAAAATCTCAAGATTATCGATAAACTTCCAAGCTTCGTCCTGGCCGCCCTTGATCTCAAATGTGAAGATTGAACCGCCTCCGTTGGGGAAGTACTTCTCATACAAAGCATGGTTCGGATGGCTTGCAAGTGAAGGATGATTAACCTTATCAACCAAAGGATGATTGCTTAAGTATTCAACAACCTTCTTGGTATTCTCTGCATGTCTTTCAAGTCTTAATGATAATGTTTCAACTCCCTGTAAAAGAAGGAATGCGTTGAAGGGTGAAATCGTTGCGCCGGTATCTCTTAAGAGGATTGCTCTGATGTAAGTAACGAATGCTGCAGGTCCTACTGCATCGTAGAAAGATACGCCGTGGTAGCTGGGGTTGGGATCTGCAATGTTGGGATACTTACCGCTTGCTTTCCAATTGAATTTACCTGATTCAATAATGATACCGCCGAGTGTTGTACCGTGTCCGCCGATGAATTTGGTAGCCGAATGAACAACTATGTCAGCGCCGTATTCGAAGGGGCGGAAAAGGTACGGTGTTCCGAAGGTGTTATCCACAACAAGCGGGAGGCCGTGCTTGTGAGCGATTTCGGCTATAGCCTCGATATCGGGAATATCACTGTTGGGGTTTCCGAGTGTTTCGAGGTAAATCGCTCTGGTGTTGTCCTGAATTGCACCTTCAACTTCTGCAAGGTTATGTGCATCTACGAATGTTGTACTGATTCCGTACTGAGGAAGTGTATGTCCAAGGAGGTTGTAGCTTCCTCCGTAGATTGTTTTCTGTGCTACGATATGTCCGCCGTTAGCGGCAAGTGCCTCAATTGTATATGTAATTGCTGCTGCTCCCGATGCAAGAGCAAGTGCTGCGCTTCCGCCTTCAAGTGCTGCAAGTCTTCTTTCGAGAACATCCTGTGTGGTATTGGTAAGTCTTCCGTAAATGTTACCTGCATCTGCGAGACCGAATCTGTCTGCTGCATGTTTGCTGTTATGGAAAACATAAGATGTTGTCTGATAAATGGGAACCGCTCTGGAATCCGATGTGGGATCTGCTTCTTCCTGACCTACGTGTATCTGTTTTGTTTCAAATCTGTAATCACTCATTTTATTTATCTCCTGTTCTTTCGGTTATTTGTATTTTTGTTTGTTATAAGTATTTTTTATTACTTACAATAAGTTTTCTTTATGTTTGTTTATCCGAATAAAAAACCCGGAAGTTTTAAACTCCCGGGCATATGGCTTAAATCACTTTTAACATCGCGTTCTATCGGAGCACAGAGAAGTCCATCGAAGTGCCCCAGCCATATTATATGCCCGGGAGATAAGCATTCGACAACAACAGCACATGATAGTATTCAGTTCGAAAATGTGTCTTGAAATCATCTCTCTGACTCCTTCAATTTATTTCGCATCTCTTTGCGATAAATGAATATTATCACTTACTTGCCTACTATGTCAATAGGTTTTTATTATTTTTTTAAAATTTTATTCTCATCTGATACCAGACGACGTCTCCATGCGTCGAAGAAGATACTCCTTCGCTTACAAAACCGAACTTTTCATAAAAGCCCACAAGGTTCTCTTTACAGGTTAAAACCACTCCTTTTCGTCCTTCTTCTTTTGCCTTTTTGATAAAAAATTCAAGAAGATCGCTCGCGACATGTCTGTTTTGATAATCCGGATGTGTCTCCACTCCGAATATCATCTGCCAGTCGCCTTTTTCACAATGAAAAGATGTATCCGAATACATTTCGTCCGTCAGATCTTCTTCATCCGTTACGGGTCCGTTCACAAGACCGATTACTTTACCGTCCTCTTCCGCCAGCAAAAAATGGTTCGGGTATGCATGCAAACGTTTTGCAAAAGTGTCTCTGTCCGCAGCTTCTTTGGGCGGGAAGCAGACTGCTTCCAGAGACGCTATCGCTTCAATATCTTCCGGTTTTCCCTTTCTGATTGTCATAATGTGTACCTCTTATGTGCATCCGTTTTGGCATAATACTCCGTAATCTTTTTTAATGCCTCGGATATTTCACATTCAATATCAAAAACCGAAATTGCTTTTCTCTCAAACTGCTTTTGAGCCTGGAATCCTACTTTTTTGAAAAGAACGCATCTGCAGTCACCGATCAGACGAATCTTGTTTTCAACATCGGATCCGCCGTTGCAACCTTGTCCGGAGCCTGAACATGTGCATGATTTACAACTTTCCGTGGAGCATGTCTGTTCGGTTTCTTTGGTCCCGATATTAAATTCTCTTACTTCTTTTTTAGAATAATTCGTACCTTCGACTTCGTAAATAATGACTTTTTCGGCTTCTCCGAATTTTAAATCAACATGAACTTCGTCTGACGATCCTACTGCAATTAAATAACTCATATTTCCTCTTTTTTACAGGTCAACTAGTTAAATCTCTGAACAGCGACTGTATAAATGTCTTCTATAAGTCTGATTCCGCCCGTGTATCCGACATATGATCTGTCAAACACAACCTTATCCTGAACGGGCCAGGAAATGTTAAGGAAGTTGCCCTTTAAACTCTCCGTTACTTCTTTCTCATAATAACCGCCGAGAACAAGCGGATATCCGTGATAATCGTGTTTCTTTATCTCTTCATGAATCTTATAACCGTCCGTTTCAAATGAAACTTCGGCTTCGATTCCGAAATTGAGTTTTTTGAATTCCTCTGCTATCTCATCTCTGTATTTCTGAGGAGTATCGTCAACAACGAACTGCGTTGCGGGAACAAGTCCGAGATCGTTTACCAGGAATTTGGTAATTCCGAGCGTATATTGTGCATCCGCAACAACGGTAAACTGCTTGTTGATTACACGGTTTTCAAGGAAAAGGTCTGCATATCTTTCTATAAGATAATAGTAATAATCTTCATGTTCCTTTACAACCGCCTCCACCTTGGTTTCATCCACTCCGGCAAATTTACCGACCTCACGAAGGAATTTGCTTGTCTCTGTTGCACCGACGGGAAGCGTCTTATAGTGAAGATAAGGCGTTCCGAATTTCTTTTCCATCTTCTTTACATTGGAAAGTCCGACCCAGGGAGATATAAGAAGATTGAATTCGGCCTCGGGAATCTTATTGATATTTTCGATTCCTCTCTTGTATCCGAATATTGTATTGGGTGTAAGACCGAGTTCGGAAACAAGATTCTCGATCTCTCTTAAGTTTCCGAGCCAGAACAAATCCTGATAAGGCACATCAGCCCAGATATTCACGAGACCTTTATGCTTGTTATTTGATTTCTTTAAATACTGATCGATAATCGCATCCACTACCTGTTCGTGGCCTTTGTAGTTGTTGCCCTTGAATCCGGCTGTGGGAGCATAAATAACGGGTTTTTCTGCATCCGTAAATTCCGATACGACTTCTCCGGAATCATCGCCCACAATCTCGGGAATACATCCCGTAAGAACAACATAAAGATCTGCATCTACAACTTTTAAAGCATTGTCTATAGTGGAGCGAAGTTTCTTAACACCGCCGAATACAACGTCCTTTTCGTTAATACTCGTACAGGGGAAAATGTTGGGTGAAAAATATCCCGAACTTCCTGTAGATTCGGAAAGTTTCTGCGCACATCCCGGACCCGAATGAAGTACCGGAAGTGCTCTGTCAATCGCCTGGACGGTCTGCATCGCACCAAGTGCACATTTATATCTTTGTTTATCCAATAATTTCGCCATTATTTTGCCTCCTGAAGAAATGCGCTGACTTCCTGCTTGTACCACCAGTCCGTATACGGAAGCTTGGATCTTTTTGCAAGATTTTCTTCAAAACTTCTGTTCTTGATGGCATCGACAATAGTCTTTGCAAATTCAAGTGTGTGTTTGTATCCGAAGATCATATATTCGTCAGCCACATAGATTGCGGGTGTTCCGTTCTTGATAGCCCATACGGTTGAACCGGGGTGTCTTGATAAATACATGTCGGGCTGATATTTCTTAAGAATATTCATTACCTCATAGTTCTGCTGGTCAGCGACGCTGGCTTCGAAATCAATGTCATTATCAAGAAGGTATTTCATTGAGGGAGGAACATCTCCGTTCTCATACTTTTTGTCGTAATGCCATGCAAGTGCCCATACAACTTTGATGCCAAGTTCATCCAGAACTCTCGAAACTTCAAATGTGTATCCGGGGCCCATTCCGAGAACTGCCGTTAAGCCTTTAAGTTCCTTCTTAACCTCTTCGATCTGAGGAATGTAGATTGCTCTCTGCTCTTCAATGTATTTTTCAATCTTTTCGCTTCTGTCGGTTGCCTTTCCTATAGCACGAAGCCATGTCTCAAATCCGACAATACCGCACTGGTTGATACTTCTCACGTAAGGAACACCGAACTTCTCTTCAAGTGCGTTTCCGAGATAGTTTCCGAGTGTACCGCAGATACATGTCGTCGCAAGACTTTCGGAAAGATGTGAGAGTTCTTCGATTGAGGAATTGCAATACAAGAAAACAGGCTCCAGATCGAAGTTCTTGAACATCTCGATAATCTCGGGACGTGCGCTTTCAAAAAAGTTTTTGAAGTTGATCTTGTTGGTCTTGACTCCTTCTCTGGGAGGCTGTACAATCTCCTGCATTATCGCATGGTCGGAAATATCAAAACCTGTAGCCCAGATTCTTGACTTAAAACCTTCGCAGTGAACGGCTACGATGGGAACATTAACTTCACTTCTGACATCATCCACGATACTGTCGATATCTTCACCTATGATTCCCGTTGCACATGAACTGGATACGAAAATTGCTTTGGGTGAATATCTTTTGTTAACTTCAATAATGATTTCACGAAGAGCCTTTGTGGAACCGAAAATCGTATCATTTTCGTTCATGTCGGTTCCGACATAGATCGTGTTGCTTGTAATTCCTCTTTTCTTAGGCATAACGCGTGACATATAATATGTTCCCGCGCCGGCTACCGAACATCCCGCAGGACCGTGATGAATGATTGCAACGTCGAGAATACCGGCAAGCTGACCTAATCCGCATGTGGAAAGACAGGTACTTGACTGCGAAAAACATCTCGAACAGCCTTTTAAAGTACCGCATTCACTCTTGGAAGCAAGATCTTTTAATGTGCCTACATATCCCGTGATCGATCCGATACGGTTTTCTCTTGTTGCAACATTTGAATTGCTTAAATTTATGGACATTTGTTTACTCCTTTAGTAATTAGAATCCTACTTTTTCCTCAACTTCGGGTCTGACCTTCTGAAGGTCTTCCGAAAGATATCTTTCACCGTTATCGGGAAGAAGCGGAACGATAAGTTTTCCTTCATTCTCACTTTCAAGAGCCAGCTTGATCGCTACCGCAAGCGAAGCACCTGAAGATGCTCCTACGAAAATTCCTTCGTATTTTGCAAGCAAATGAACCGCTCTTAAAGTCTCGGCATATGAGATGAAACGATATTCGTCAACCAGTCCGTCATTAAAGTTGGCAGGAGCCATGGGTGTAATACCGTTGTCATCATGAACCTGATGGATTCCGTGGAAACCACCATCCTCAACACCTTCAACAATGGGATTTAAAACATCATTGATATCAGGCTGTGTAATAACTACCTTAACATTTGGATTCTTTTCTTTTAAGAATTTGCTTACACCGTGTGTTGAACCGCCTGTACCTACGCCGCCTACGAAAATATCAATTTTTCCGTCGGTATCGTTCCAGATTTCAGGACCGGTATGTTTATAGTGAGCATTGATATTGTCGGGGTTATCAAGCTGTCTGGTGGAATAAGGATTCTCTACTCCTTTTTCCATAAATTCGATAACATCTTTAAAAGCTGCAATACCTTTTTCAAAAACTCCGTTTATCAATTCCTGAGGAATATCGGTTGCGATCTGTGCCTGATACGCTTCGAGAAGTTTGCTTCGCTCAATTGATACACCGTTCTGAACTCCGATCTTAAATTTGTATCCCTTGGCTGCCGCAAATGCTGCCATAGCAACACCCGTATTACCGCTTGTAAATTCAACCAAAGTTGTCTTGTCGGGACTGATGTCTCCTCTTGCTTCGGCAGCTTCGATAATCTCTAAAGCCATACGGTCTTTATGAGATCCCGCAGGGTTAAAGTATTCAAGCTTTCCCGCAATGCGGCCCTTTAATCCGAGAGCCTTTTCAAGTCTGTGAAATTCCACTATAGGTGTATTTCCTACAAGTTCCGTAATTGAATTATGAATGTTTCCCATTTTTGTTTCCTCCCTGTTAAATAAATAATTAAATCTTGTAATCGTCTGCAAGTTCCATCATGCCGTATTCCATGAGTATCTCTTCGAGTCTTTCCTGTGTCATGGGTGTCGGAATGACGAAATCCTGATTGTCTATAACTGCCTGAGCAAGGTTTCTGTATTCCTGTGCCTGATTGGATTCGGGCTTGTATTCGATAACTGTTTTCTTGTGGATCTCAGCATGCTGAACCACATTGTCTCTGGGAACGAAGTATAAAAGTTTTGTTCCGAGTTCTCTGGCGAATGCTCTTAAAAGATCGAGTTCGCGATCAACATTTCTTGAGTTGCAAATGATACCTCCGAGTCTTACACCGCCTGTACGTGCATATCTCTGAATACCTTTTGATATGTTGTTCGCAGCATAAAGAGCCATCATTTCGCCACTGGCTACAATGTATATTTCTTTTGCTTTTCCTTCACGAATGGGCATTGCGAATCCGCCGCAGACAACGTCACCAAGTACATCGTAAAATACGAAGTCAAGATCGTCCGTATAAGCACCCAGGTTTTCAAGCATATTGATTGAAGTGATGATTCCTCGACCGGCACATCCCACACCGGGTTCGGGTCCGCCGGATTCTACGCACTTTGTTCCGCCATAGCCTTCCTTTAAAATTCTGTCAAGTTCAATATCCTCACCTTCCTCTCGGATGGTATCAAGTACTGTTTTCTGCGCAAGACCTCCAAGTAAAAGTCTTGTTGAATCGGCTTTGGGATCACATCCTACAACCATTACTTTCTTTCCGTGTTCAACGAGTCCTGCCGTTAAGTTCTGTGTAGTTGTCGACTTCCCAATCCCTCCTTTTCCGTAGATAGCAATCTGTCTTAATTCGCCCATTTCTTTTTCCTTCCTTTTCGTTTTCTTTTCTTCTTTTTCCTGCTTAATTTGATAAATACTTTTTAACAATTAAGTGCTTCTCTTTATTGCGGATCATTTCTTTAATCAAACAGTCTTTGAACTTTTATGTACCTGATTAGTTTGTCGATTCCTTCTTCTATGTTTCCGGGAATCTCATAAGGTTCTATTCCGAAACCTTCGGCTGCCTGAAATGATCTTTCTCCGATTCGTTCCACTATCAGATAACTGCAATCCTTAATCACTTCAAGATTCGCTTCTATCTTTGAATCACTGTGATTACCGCATCCTCCGCATCCCGGAGTTACATTTCTGACTTCGATGAAGTTTATCTCGTCATCAATGCTTTCATATATGTAGAACTGCTCAGCCTTACCGAAATGTTTGTTAACATTTGTTCCGTCATCCGAAGCAACTGCTATAAGTGTTTTTTCTTTGGTAAAATCAGCCATGCGAAAATGTCTCCTTTACATTTAATCTTCGCTGGTAGATCCTGTCGCCGAATTCGGATTTGCCCGGAACCCCTACCGCATCTGCCCGACAGTGCTGACAATGTCTGAAAACATCAATGTATTTCGAAGCTTTGGTTCTTGCCGCATCTATCTCGGCGCACACCGGAGCCTTGCAGTCTTTTAATTCGTGCTGTGGAATAAGAGGGATGATATTGTAAATACTCGCTCCCGCTTCCTTCACGGTCTTTGCGATTTCTTCAATGTGATCTCCGTTTATCTCGGGTACGAGAACCGTGTTGACTTTAACAGTTATCCCTGCGGCTGCTACTTTTCTTATTCCTTCAAGCTGATTCTTAATAAGTATCTTTGCAGCTTCAACACCTTCTATCTTTTCGCCGTGATATATTATGTAAGCATTGAGTTTACTCTCTATCTCGGGATCAACGGCATTTACCGTGACTGTCAGAGAATCTATTCCGATATCTATTACTTCATCCGCTCTTTCTGAAAGCAAAAGCCCGTTTGTACTCATACACTTAATAAGATCCGGAAATTTATCTTTTATTATTTTGAAAGTTTTTAATGCGTTATCCGATGCAAGAGTATCTCCCGGTCCCGCGATTCCGGCCACCTTTATGTCCGGACATATATCAAGTGCCTTCTTTAATATGTCCTCAACCTCTTCGGGCTTTAATACCTTGGATGTAACTCCCGGTCTTTCTTCGACATCATTTATTGTTCTGTCGCAAAACCTGCAGGCTATGTTACATCCGGGACTCACCGGAAGATGTATTCTTCCCGCATTGTTTTTGTGTCCCCCAAAGCACGGATGGGAATTCTGTAAGTCTTTGTAATTGTTATTGCTCATATGCTTAAGTTCCCTCCTTTCTTTGATGACTTAAGCGACACCGGGCGGACTCGAACCACCAACTTCGGCTTTGCAAGCCTATGCCATTCCTGCGGCCACGGCATCATTTATCCAGTCGGATCTTTTCCGTTTTGTCTATCTGAATCACTTTTCCGTCCTGGACTATCAATGTAATACTTCCGTATCTGATTTCCTTTACGATTCTCTTGATTTCTTCTATATAATTTTCATTCTTAATATCCGTAGTACTCATCTTTACCCGTTTCGTTTTCTGATCTTTGTTTACCGTTTAGATACATAATAAAAGCGGCCGCCTCTCGGCGACCGCATAAAATCATAGTTCACCGTAAGGTATCAAAAGCAAGCCTTATAAACATATAAGGTACACATTGTAATACACATACAAATATTCTTTTTTGATAAGTTCTGTGTAAACATTTTTTTTATCCTCGCTTTTAAACTAAAAAAATAGTAACACGTGTTGTGTTATTTGAAAAATTCTTAATACTTATTATTGGCGATAAGAATTATTTATATCAAAGACTTACATTTTTGTTGGAGTATTTCAGGGCATTTTCATCATGTGTTGCAATAATTACACAATTCCCCTTGTCCGAAAATTCCAGAAGATAATCCAATATGACTTTTCCGGTATCCTTATCCAGCCCCGTTGTAGGTTCATCCGCTATAATCAGTTTAGGTTCGTTAATCAAAGCCCTTGCAATGGATGCTCTTTTTAATTCTCCTCCCGATAATTCAAACGGATATCTTTGAAGCAGATTCTCTATTTGAAGACCTGCAGATATCTCCGAAGCTCTTCTTTTTTTATTTTCATACCCATCTATTTTGTCTGTTAAAGATGAGTGCATCAGTATATTTTCTTCAATGGTATATTTTTTAAACATCGCATTGCTCTGAGGTACATAGCTTATCTCGAAAGCATGAAGATTTGCGATATCTTTTTCTTTTAACGAATATAAGTCTTTTCCCTGATACAAGATACTTCCGGATTGGGGTTTAAGGTAACCGCCCGCTATCGCAAGAAGCGTGCTTTTTCCGCTTCCGGAAGCTCCGGTAACCGTAACAAAGAAGCTCTCATCCGCAGTCATACTTACATTTTGCAATACCTGCCTGCTACTCTTTGGATATTTCATCTCGATATTTTTTAATTCCAAAAGCATCTATTCTCCCTCCCTTCTTAATGCGGTGTAGGGATCGAGTGTACTTACCACATAGACCGGATATAAAGATACAGCTATTCCAATGCCTGTCGCCAATAAAGTAATAAGTAATATGATAATTACGACATTTAAAATATTCGGTCCAAGATACGGCATTTCAAAAAGATTACCTATATAATCACCAAACGGAATCGTAAAGAGTGCTCCGATAAGGCTTCCCATAACGCTTCCGATTATTCCGGTAAACAATTCATCAGCCAAAAAAATCCCGATTATCTCACGCTTGCTTAAGCCTATTATTCTCATAAGAGCAATTTCGGTTTTTTTTGAATTAACAATCGTAAAATTAAAAAAGAAAAGAATCACCGAGCAAAAAAGCGCTGCCGAAATACTTGCCAAATGAACAATCTTGTAAATATCACCAAGATTCGATGCCATTTTGGCCGACAGTTCTTTGGAGTAAATAACATCATATTCGTAATGAACATTTTCTTTCAGATTATTCAATACTTCGGTTACGGAATAATTATCTTCCGTATTCACATATACGGATGAAATAAGATTGCCCTCTCTTTGCTCGTCTGTAATAAATGATCCTTTTTCAATCGCATCACTCAGTATAGTATCAAGTGAGTCAAACGTAAAATATATGGAACTGTCCAGGCTCGTCCCGGTCTTTGCCATCTGAGCTGCCACGGTATATTCCCGTCCGAATATTTTTATCTTTCCGTTATCCTCGCGATTGACAAAACTTCCGATAACCACCGAATTCTCATCCTGTTCTTTGGAATATTCGCTGCTTATCCACGGTCCAATAAGAAAATCGGTATCGGGATCGTAAAAAATGATTTCAACTTCACTGCTGCAGCAATCCGCGGCCATGGATTTCAAGAAAAACTGTTTGCTCGTTTCCTTAACTCCTTCGGTATTCTTTATCTCATCATATATTTTTTCGTCAAAATAAAAGACTCCTCTGGAGCCTTCAAGGAGTATATTTTCAGCATCTTTTTTGGACCCCATCGGTACGATGATAAAATCCGATCCTATTCTTTTTCCCAGATTATCCACTCCTTTTTTAAGACTTTGATCTATAACAAAAGAAGCAAATAAAACAAACGAAAGCAAAACAACAGGTGCGATCAAAAGACCGACCTGCGTTTTGTTTATTTTCGCTCTTTTATAAACATTAAGCTGTTTCATTACTTTTATCTTTCTTCAATAAAATAAGGAAAATGAAATTAACAAGTGATACCGCTGCAATTATAATCGAGATAACCACAAGTCCGGGAAGCGTACCGATCCTGCATGCCATATCGCTCATCTTGCAAAGACCGGTAATCTTCAATGGAAAGAGTGCAACCAGAGCAGATATTCCAAGAACAGAGATCGAGATTCCCGCTCTCAATTCACTGCTTTTAAATAAAATATATGCGATACCGAGTATGATAATTAAGAGTCCGAGTCCTACTTCGGCCCTTCCGGTGTAGAAACAAGACATCTTTTTCTCACTTACACATACGGGGAAAATGACCGTTGGAATCAATGTGAGCAATACTCCGAGTACAACATAAGTTATGGATAAAGATATTCTGTTTTTCATAATATGACCTCTCTTTATAAGTAGTATTCAATGTCATCCACTTTACCGCCAAGATCAAGAACTTTTAATATCTTGGTTCTGTATTCGTGGAATGTGTCCTGTGCTCTCGCACGCGGTCTGGGAAGATCGATTTTGATAACCGCTTCCACTTTGGAAGGTCTGGCGGACATTACCACCACATAGTCGGACATGTATATGGCTTCATCTACATCGTGAGTAACCATTACCATTGTCATATTGTGTTCCTTCCATATGTTCAATATTTCATCCTGAAGACTCATTCTGGTAAATGCGTCTAGTGCTCCGAGCGGTTCATCCAAAAGAAGAACCGAAGGATGACCCACAAGTGCTCTGGCAAGTGATGCACGCTGTTGCATACCTCCCGAGAGCTGATGAGGATATGATTTTTCAAATCCCGTCAATCCGACAAGTTTGATGTATTCATCAACATCTTTTTTATGATCTTTATATATATGTCTCGCTTTCAGGCCGAATGCTATATTCTTTTCAACCGTAAGCCAGGGAAAAAGATTCGATCCCTGAAACGCGAATCCTCTGTCGCTTCCCGGTTTTTTTATTTCTTTATCATCCAGATATACACTTCCCTCATTCGCCTTATCAAGTCCGCCTATAATTCTTAAAAGCGTTGACTTACCGCATCCGGAAGGTCCTATGAGACTCACGAACGAACCGGGTTTTATATCAAGTGAAAACCCGTTTAAAGCAATTATATCTTCCTTGGTCGGATCCGAATTTTTGAATTTTTTGTGTATATTTTCTATCCTGATTTCTCCTACCATTTGATTACTCCTTTCTGCCAGATAAGCACTTTGTCACGTACTTTGAAAAGTATGGTCAGAGTGAGTGAACAAATGGCTGCAATGATAATCAAACCCGCATATACGCCGTCATACATCATTACCGATTTTTGCCAGTTGATATACCAGCCTATACCGCTCGAATTTCCGTTCATTTCCACTGCCATCAATGTGGCAAAGGATGAAACGGTTCCGTAAAATATGCCTAAGAATATACTCGGCATAGCCGCCGGAATGGCAACATGTATTATTTGATATAAAGTCGATGCGCCAAGAGTTTTGGACACTTCAAAGTTAACATTTGCAATGGATTGAATGCCGCTGCTTGTCATAAGCGTTACGGGAAACCAGACCGCAAATGCTATTAAAAATACATTCGCCCCGTGAGTAGTCGGAAAAGTTGAAAGAGCCAGCGGAATCCATGCTGTAGTAGGAATAGGTCCTATTACCTTGGTTACCGGTGTAAGCCAATATCCGACATGTTTTGAATAACCCAATGCGAGTCCCGTAAGAAATCCTACGGATACTCCCCAAGCAAACCCCGTGAGTAAAAGTTTTAACGAATCAAACACGTTCTTTAAAAGGAACCATTTAGTCTCCACTATGAGTCCGATAATTCGGTCAAGTGAAGGGAAATAAAGTGTCGGCAAAAGAAGTGTTTTGCTTGTTATAACATTTAAAAAAAGAAGAAATACAATTACACCTGTATAAAAAGGTGCTTTCTCCAAAACGGCATTTTTTACCTTCGAAACAAATGCTCCGATAATGATTGCTATAAGAAGACAGATTCCGAAAGCGAGTAGAAAATAAACGTAATAAGGATGATCTGTCATTTTTTGCTTGCCGTTTCCGGGAATTATATAATATGCAAGTATTGAAATTGCTATTGCCAGATAAGGCAATAGCAACTTCAACACTGCCAAGATTTTATTTTTCATGTATTACCTCTTAAACAGTTGTTACAGTTATTTTATTTCTTCGAATTTTCCGTCCTTGTAAACAAAAGTATCGGGAACTCCTTCAAATGTTTGGAATGCTTTATCAATAAAGATATTAGGATCTTCTGTTTTTAATTCGCCGATTCTTTTAAGTTCGTTTGCTGCATCAGTAATGGTTTTTGATGCTATGCTGACGGAAGGACCGTAATTATAGCTTTCAAGTAATGCTGCATTTACTTCAAGGTCTCCGGAACACTGATTATTGTCTATTTGAATTTTGGCAGCTTCCCTGGGATTAGCCTGAACAAAAGCACTGGCTTTAAGCATTGCTCTTGTGTAAGCGGCTGCAGCCTTGGGATTTTCCTTTGCAAGTTTGCTTGTTACAAAAGCCATACAGCAATATTCATTTTTAAATTTTTCATCCGTACTTAAATCCAGAATTTTCTTAAAACCATATTCCTGCTCCGCATTGTAAGCTACGGGATCATGAAGTGCCGCAACATCGATTGCTCCGTTTTCAAGCGCAAGGGGAAGATCCGTAAGCGCATATACAACCCATTCAACTTCAAGATTGTCGGTAGTGACTCCGATACCTTCGTCATATAGTTTTCTCTTTAATGCAACTACCGATGAATCTCCCATGGCAGGAACGCCGATCTTCTTTCCCTTCAAATCCGCTACCGAATTAATTGAAGGATCCTTTGTATAATATTTTGTACATCCTGTATGAAGACCTGCCGTAAATGTTATTTCAAGTCCGTTGTCAATCTGAGGAATCATTGCCCCCGCAAGTTGTGTGGAAGCATCGATTTTGTCCGATGCAACCAGCTCGGATATGTTGCCCAAATCGATTTCTTCAACTCTCCAGGTTACGCCTGCGTTTTTGAATTCTTCCTCAAAATAACCATTGTCGATAGCAATATGTAAAGGCGCCAAACAAAGCGAACCGTTTGCCGTGCCGATTACTATATCCACATCGCCGTTCGCCTGAGATGCCGAGTTTGTATTATTTCCTGCATTTTGTCCCGAACAGGCTGTTATGGCTGATAACGTAATTGCCCCTATCAAAAATAATGATGCCAGTCTGTTTTTTTTCATTTCTTTTTCACCTCACTTAATTATTTCTGTGCAAATAAACAAAAAAACCGAAAGCCTTTAACAGCCTCCGGTTTTCCAGTCAGCACTTCTTTTTGGTAATTCAAAATATAACACCAAATCTTTGCGATGACTAATCCCTATTATTTATCGTTTGCGATAATTATTGTTTATTACGATTGTTATTTCTATTCTTCCTTGTATTTTTGAAGTTCTTCGATATACGTTTTTCCGATATCACTTAAATTGTGATTATCTCTGACTATGTATCCGACAGTAAGAGGGTCTTCCTCTTCAAGTTTGATTACGCAATAATCATTTTTGATGGCAACGCTGTCAGTCATGATGCCCGTTCCGATGGAATACCCGTTTAAAGTTGCCATCAGCTCGGCAGATGTTGCTCTGTCGTTGGTTTTGATAATCCTGCCGAATTCATAATCGCTTAATGCTTCTTCGTGCAGATAAAATTCACTGTCGCTGCTTTGGTCAAAAGAGATACACGGATAACCCTCCAGGTCCTTTAAGGATAGGGAATCCCTTTTGGCAAGGGGGTGTTTTTTCCAAAGATAAACATAGGTATCTCTTCTTAAAAGCGGATGAAAAGTAAGTCCGTATTCCCTGAAAAGTTTTTTTAATATTCTTTCGCTTTTTGCAGTATATGAAATTATCCCTATCTCACTTTTTAAGTTCCTGACGTTATTAAGCACTTCGTCGGTTCTTGTTTCGTGTACCGAAAAAACATATTTCTCGGAATCGTTCTTTTTGACTACATTTACAAAAGCATTTACCGCGAAAACGTAATGCTGCATGGATACGCTGAAATGCTCTTTTTCTTTCTTTTCTCCAAGATATCTTTCTTCGACGAGTCTGTACTGACTTACCGCTTCCTTGACGTATACAAGGAATTCTTCGCCCTCTTTGGTTATTCTGATACCTTTGTTCGTACGTTCAAAAAGGCGTACGTTCAGCTCTTCCTCAAGTTCCCTTATCGCAAGGGAAAGTGCAGGCTGCGAGATAAAAAGGCCACTTGCGGCTTCACGCAAAGAAGGCGCATTGGCCACAGCTATTACATATTTTAATTGCAGGATAGTCATATGCTCCTCCTATCTTTTACAGGGTTTTGAAAACTTCTTCCAGTTCATATATCAGATCTTTCGCATCTTCTATACCGGTTGATATACGAAGAGTGGTCGGTGTGATACCGTTTTTGAGACGCACTTCCTCCGGTACGTCAGCATGAGTCTGAGTCGTCGGATACGTGATAAGTGTCTCCACTCCTCCAAGGCTCTCCGCATATTTGATCATCTTTACACCGCTTAAGATCTTAAGTGCATGCTCTTTCGTGTCAACACGAAAAGTGATCATCGAACCAAAGCCCCTTGCCTGTTTTTTCATGATCTCATATCCGGGATGCTCTTCGAGTCCTGGATAAAAAACATCCGTAACCACAGGCTGCTTTTTAAGCCAGTTTGCGATTTCAATTGCATTCTGCTGCGCCTTTTCCATTCTTATCCCCAGGGTCTTGATCCCCCTCTCGATAAGCCAGCTGTCAAAGGGAGAGAGACCTGCACCGGTAGTCTTAATAAGGAATCTGAGTTTCTCTTTTATATCCTCGTTATTTGTCACTATGAAGCCCGCAAGAGTATCGTTGTGTCCTCCTAGGAATTTGGTACCGCTGTGAATAACGACATCCGCTCCGAGGCTTAAAGGGTTCTGAAAATACGGAGATAAAAATGTGTTATCGACTATAAGAAGCAGATTATGTGCTTTGGCGATTTCAGATATTTTGGCAATGTCCGAAACGTTCATCATCGGATTGGTCGGTGTTTCTATGTATATCGCTCTTGTGTTAGGACGGATCGCTGCTTCGATATCGTCTTTTGAACAGTTTAAAAATGTGAATTCATAATGGTTTTTAACGGAAACATTGTTAAAAAGTCTTATGCTTCCGCCGTACAGATCCGACTCAACAACAAAATGATCTCCGGGTTTAAAATACTCCATCAAAAGAGTAACGGCAGCCATTCCCGTTGAGAGCGCAAATGCATCTATTCCGCCTTCTAGAGCTGCAACTGTTTTTTCAAGGTGTTCCCTTGTGGGATTCTGAAGTCTGCTGTAATCATATCCGGTACTCTCTCCCACTCCGGGATGCGCATATGTTGCCGTCTGATATATCGGAAAGCTAATTGCTCCGTAGTTTTCGCTCCTGCCTTCACTTTCTTCAAGATGAAGACATTTCGTATTAAGTCCTCTTTCCATTATCATCCTCTTTTTTCTTATGATATTTTCAAAACATGTTCTCTGATTCTTTCAAGACATTCGGTAACGATCTTTCTTGGTGCTGCCACATTGATACGTTCAAATCCAAGGCCGCTCTCTCCGAATATTCTTCCGCTGTCCAGCCAGAGTCTGGCATCATTGATTATCCTTCTGTCTATTTCGTCGGCATCGAGTCCGGTTCCTCTGAAATCAAGCCACATAAGATAAGTGCCTTCTCCGTCTATTACATTCACTCCGGGAAGATTGTTTTTGACATATTCCCTCGTATATTCGATATTTGCTTTGACATACGAATGCATTGCCTCATACCAGACATCTCCGTTTTCGTAGGCTGCCTGCGTTGCAAGGAGTCCCAGAATATTTAACTGGCTCATTCCCGCAGCATCGGTCTGCTTTTTGAACTTCCTCTTAAGTTCTCTGTTCGGAATGAAAATATTTGATACGAGCATGCTTGCAAGATTGAACGTTTTGCTTGCGGAAGTACATACCACGCAGATATCCTCGTACTCTTTTTTGATCGAAGCAAAAACGGTATGTTCTCCCTTGAAAACAAAGTCGTTATGAATCTCATCGCTTACCACGATCACACCGTATTTAAGACAAATATCTCCGATTATGGTAAGTTCCTCCTTTGTAAAATCCCTTCCCGAAGGATTGTGGGGATTGCAAAGAAGGAAAAGTTTGATGTTATTCTCTTTAATCTTTTTTTCAAAATCCTCGTAGTCTATGTGGTACCTGTTGTCT
>JAILRA010000059.1 GCA_024698715.1 Lachnospiraceae bacterium | reverse complement strand
ACTATCTCTCCTGTTCGAATTGTTTTGAATGATTCATCAAGCATTTGTTCAAAAGTAAGTTCTGACATATTTTTGAACCTCCTCAATTATGTTTTTTGGGGTCGACGCCCCTGCTGTAATTCCCACCAGGTTAGCATTAGCAGGCAAATCCAAATGCAACTCCTTAAGTGTCTGAATGAAATAGGTTCTTTCACAATGCGTTTTGCTAATCTCGTAAAGCTTGCGGGAATTGGAGCTTTGCGAATCCCCTATAACAATCATAACGTCAGCTTTTTCGGCCAGTTGCGCGGCCTCATTTTGACGTTCGTTTGTAGCATTGCAAATAGTATTCGCAACACTAACATTTTTATCATAGCAAATATTTTTTAAAACTTCAACAAAATCTTTAAATTTATTGATATTGAACGTAGTTTGAGAAACCACGTAAACATCGTCTTTTATAACATTTTTAAGTTCAAGGATGTCCGACTTGCTTCCCACGACATATGCTTTGTTTTCGCACCACCCTTTTATTCCTTCTACCTCCGGATGTCCGTCGTTACCGATGATAACGATCGTTTTACCCGCTTTCGACTGAACATTCACCAGTTTCTGTATTCTTTTCACAAAGGGACAGGTAGTATCGATTATGGTAAATCCGCGCTTTTCAATACCTTCGTAAATATCCTTTGCAACACCGTGCGAACGTACGATAACGCATCCCTTCGGAAGGTCGTCAAGTTCTTCGAGACTGTTGACTTCCTTTACACCCTTATTTAAAAAATCATTTACTACTTCCTTGTTGTGAATGATGGGACCGTAAGTATAAATGATTCCGCCTTTTTCGATTTTTTCGTATACGGTATCGACCGCTCTTTTTACACCGAAACAGAATCCTGCGGATTCCGCGAGTATAACTTCCATAATGATCTTTCCTGACTTAATATCTTTTCGATAACAGGTTTCTGTTTATTTTGACTGACAATTGTCTATAATCTCAATGATCTTGTCTTTAACTTCTTCTATTGTCATATCAGAAGTATCAAGAAATACCGCATCTTCAGCCTGTTTAAGAGGCGCGATCTCACGGTTCATGTCACGCTCGTCACGTTCGATGATCTCTTTCTCGATGGTATCAAGATCACAGTCGGTTCCTTTTTCTTTAAATTCGAGGTATCTTCTCTCCGCCCTTACCCTGCTTGAAGCCGTAAGATAGATCTTGCATTCCGCATTGGGAAGGATATTCGTTCCGATATCGCGTCCGTCCATGACCACATCATTTTCTCTTGCGAGTTTTCTCTGAAGTTCGAGAAGCTGTGCACGTACTTTTCCGTTAGTCGAGCTGGCTGAAGCCATGTTTCCGACTTCCTGTGTTCTGATAAGTCCGTTAACGTTTTCACCGTTCAAAAGAACTATCTGTGTACCGTTATCGTATTCAATGGATACATTTGCTTCGCTGCAGTATTTTTCGAAACCTTCGTTATCTTCGGTTCCGACTCCTTTTCTTATAAGATAAAGAGCTATTGCGCGATACATCGCACCGGTATCCACATATATATATCCTTTTTCTTTGGCAACTAGTTTAGCGATAGTTGATTTGCCCGCACCTGCAGGTCCGTCTATAGCGACATTGAATCCCATATTTAAGCCTCCGTTTTATATATTTTGATCATCAACCAAATGTGTTCATTGCTGCATTCCTGCCAGATAACCTGTACTGAAAGCTATCTGAAGATTGAAACCTCCCGTAAAAGCATCGACATCCATTACCTCTCCGGCAAAGAAAAGTCCTCTGACCAGTTTGCTTTCAAGAGTTTTCGGATTGATATCCTTTACGCTTACTCCTCCGTGAGTGATTATCGCTTCGTCATAATCCCTTGTTCCTTTTACGGAAAGAGGAAGTCTCTTTGTATTGTCGAGAAGCCTTTTTCTCTCTTCTTTGGTGATCTCATTGCATTTCTTATAAATATCCACACCTGCGAGTTCGCAGATCTTAAGTCCGAGTTTTATCGGATAAATATTCCCGAGAATATTTTTAATCTCTTTTTTGTTGCCTTCCTTTAACTCTCTGATTAGTCTGGCATCAAATTCGTCATCTGATAAGGCAGGTTTAAGATCTATCAAAACTTTTACGTCTTTTTCATCGCTTGCTGCGAGTATCGAACTTGCAGTAAGTACAAGCGGACCGCTTATCCCGAAATGTGTAAAGAGCATTTCACCCATTTCTTTGTATTTAATCTTTTCCTTAATAACCAGAGAGAGCGTAACGTTCTTTAATGAAAGACCCGTAAGTTCGACAGGCCATTTATCTTTTGTCTCAAGAGGTACGAGTGCCGGTTTTAAAGTCGAGATCCTGTGTCCTGACTCTCCTGCCCATCTTAATCCGTCACCGGTCGAACCCGTTGACTTGTAACTGATACCGCCCGTTGCGATTATTACTTTATCCGCAAAGATCTTTTCACCCGAATCGGTTTTGACTCCCAAAACTTTTTTTGTGAAATCATTCTTTTTATCATCGGATGGATTCTTTTCGCTGTCTTTGATATCTTCGGTAAGTATTTCTCTGACAGATGTATTTAATCTGACTTCCACACCGGCTTTTTTCAGTGCATTGTTTAAAGCTTTTATGATATCGGATGAATGATCGCTTACGGGAAAAACCCTGTTTCCCCTTTCGGTTTTAAGAGCAGTTCCGTTATCTTCGATAAGTTTTATCAGGTCCTCGTTGTTAAACTGGGAAAACGCACTGTACAAAAACTTGGGATTGCTTACTATATTTTCAAAAAACTCATCACGTGAACAGGCATTGGTAACATTGCATCTGCCTTTTCCCGTAATAAAGAGTTTCTTTCCGATTTTCTCGTTTTTTTCAAGCAGGACCGTTTCGTCGCCGTACGATGCCGCACTGATCGCAGACATGATCCCGGCAGGTCCCGCACCTATTACAATCGTCTTCATTTTTACGCCTTTACATACATAAAAATTTTACAAAAAACAGTGTTAAAAGTAAAGGAAAACTCCTTAAATCCGGTCATAACAAAAATAACCGCCACATCGGGCGGTTACTTTTATTTATGATTTTCAGCAGATATCTTCCTTCAGTACGTCAACGATTGTTTCGCTCTGCATTTTTCCTGCCGATAAAAGCATGCTGATTCCGACTATTGCAAATACACCGAGTGATATGAGAATGTATGTTAATATATTAATCTCGAAAGCCGAATTAGGCGTCGGAACGTTTTTGTAGATAAAGAAACTTATTAATGCCGAAATCGGAAGACCGAATAAAAGTGCTCTTAATCCGTAGAGGAAAGTCTCGAGGAAAAGCATTTTCTTAAAGCAGAATTTTGTAATTCCGACCGATTTAAACATCGCAAATTCTTTACGTCTTAAATGAACTCCCGTCGTGATCGTATTTACGATATTTGCAATTACGATAAGTGAAATAAGAGCTATAAATCCGTACATTACGGTCTTTATAAGTGTCATCAGGGTCTTCATTATAATAAGCTGGTCTTCGACATCGGAAGAATACGAATTGGTATAACCGTCGTAA
>JAILRA010000029.1 GCA_024698715.1 Lachnospiraceae bacterium | reverse complement strand
AACAAAAAACATATATACTGTTTTCTTTATTGTCGCACTGATACATTACGACATCCTATGATTGCAGTATATATGCTTTCTAAATATTCTTCTTTATCGAAGATTTATTAAATTCTTATCAAATTCTTAATTAATTTTTTTCAAGCCTTAATCAATACAAATTATGGACCAGGAACTCCGTCCCCCAGGTCCATTATTGTTCATATGCGCCGTATCCGGCAACCGCCTCATCGATCGTCATTGCATTAGTCCTGACACCGTAGATGGCCATTCTGAACTGAATTACGGCATCATCGGTTAAGCCGAATTCTTCCGGTGAAATGATACGGGATTCGGGAACATCACCGAATGCTGCATACATGCTGTTAAAAAACAGATCTTTGGTAGGTGACATGAGTCCTTTTTCTGTGCCATCTCGCTAAGTTCCGAAGATGTGATAAGGAAGCGCATAAACTCGTTGGCCATATCCAGATTCTTACTGTCTTTGTTGACAGAAAACTGAAGATTGGACATGTCAAGGAAAATAGCACCGTCATCAGACAAAGGAACAGGAACAAATGTGTATGTAAAAGGATTCGCGATAAACGCTTCAGAACGGCTCTCACGTTTCTTTGTACCGGAAACAGTATCACCGGAGCATGTCATCATGGGAACATCACCTTCAAAAAAGCGAAGTTTTCTCTTCTTTGGAAAAGCCCATCATCGGGTTTTCATAACCTTTTTCACGAAAAGCTTCGCATACCGATACAAGTTCCTTATAAGTCGTCGGAACTTTAAGACCTTCTTTTTCGAAAAGACTGTTGTTTACGAGCATATCATATGTGTTCGAGAAAACAGGAACCATCGGAAGTTCGCCGTCGTCAGTATGTAAAATGATATTGCTTCGGATGCAGTTAAGATTGAGTCTGAGTGAAGGATCTGCCAGATTCTCTGCATGTTCAATGGAAGATTTGTACTGATCACGGCCATACATCCAGGAGTAATTGACATAGATGTCCGGAGCATCATTTCCGTTTAATACCGTACCGATCATATTGTTATAGTCATCAACCTTCGTGAACATCAGTTCCACATTGGGATAATACTCGTTGAAACGGTCGAATTCGGCTTCCAGGGCTTCAAAATTATCATACCCTCCGGCAACGTTAATGTGACAGCTGGCTGAAGAATCCAGAGACGGTTTGAAAACTTCATCAACCACGGGTTCTTTTTTCCCGAAGCTGCATCCTGCCATTCCAAATACCATCAGCATAGTTAAAAAACACACATTTTCTTTTTCATGATTGTTTCCTTCCTTCACGAATTCTTCGTATTTCCCTGATAACCAGTTTTATATCTACGGGTTTAGCTATATGTCCGTTCATTCCTGCATTGAGACATTCGGTAACGTTTTCAGAGAATGCATCCGCCGTCATAGCCACGATCGGAATGGATGCCACCCATGGTTTTTCAGACTTTCTGATCGCTCTTGTAGCATCGAGACCGTTCATTTCCGGCATCTGAACGTCCATGAAAATGAGTTCGTAACTGCCCTCTGTCGAAGCGTTTATCTTATCTACACAAACACGTCCGTTTTCAGCACGTTCGGTAGTGATCCCAAACATATTTAACATGGCGGAGATGATCTCCCAGTTGATGTCATTATCCTCAGCCACAAGGATATATATGAAACATCGTAATCAGTGTCCGTTCCCTGCTTCGGACGCGTGGAAAGACCTGTAAGAGTGTCAGCAAAAATAAGGTGTCCGGAGGTGTTTGAAAGCACATGCGAACTGCGTATATATTCTGCTGCCTCTTCCATTGTCATTGTTTTGTTGTTGATATAGCGTGCCCACACATCACAGATTCTCTGCTCGCCTTCAAGATAGTTTTCCGTGACCTGTTCCATGGTGACCGTGGTATTCACGAAGTTTTCTATCTCTCTGATAAGAATTCCTGCTCGCAAATCCCGAGTAGAGAACGACGAAGCTCAATATGGCAGCCATAATGATTATATTGACAATGATAATAAATATCTTTCTCATGTTCCTATTTCCCAAAAATATCACTGTTTTGATTCAGTAACAGTTCTGTTTATTTCTTTATCACTTCATTCATGCTTCCGGTTCTGTACCCGATCAGATCCATCGTAATATAGGTAAATCCAAATGACTTGAAGTATGTGATTATTCTATATCGAACTTCTTCACTGATAAGTTTTTCAAATTCATCTGGCATGATCTCAATTCTCGCCATGGTACCGTGAATTCGAACTCTGACCTGATGAAAACCAAGATCCAGCAACAGCTGTTCAGCCTTATCGACCATTCCGAGTTTTTCCTTTGATATCGTTTCACCGTATACAAATCTCGAAGAAAGACATGCAAAGGACTGTTTATCCCATGTCGGAAGATCAAGATACCTGGATAATTCTCTTATATCTTCTTTTGTAAAACCCAAACTTCGAAGAGGACTCTTTATACCAAGTTCTTCCACAGCCTGAAGGCCCGGACGGTAATCGCCGTTGTCATCAAGATTGGAGCCTTCCGCTATCACTGTAATCCCCTCATTCGATGCTATTTCTATGATCTTCCCGAATAACTCGCGTTTGCAAAGATAACATCTGTTCTTTGGATTCTGTGAAAAACCTTCGATCTCCAGTTCCTCGGATTCAAATATGATATGACGTATCCCGTGATTTTTGCAGAATTCTTTTGCCTCATTTAATTCCCTCTCCGGGAATGAACAGGATTTGGCCGAAACCGCAATTGCTTTTTCGCCCAATGCTTCTTTTGCAGCATACAAAAGAAATGTTGAATCGACGCCGCTTGAGAATGCGATCGCAACACTCCCGAAGTCTTTCAACATCTTTTTCAGATCATCATATTTTTTTAACTGTTCTGCAGTTACTTCTTTTATCGAATTGTCCAATGTCAGTTCCTTTCGTATACCCTCGTCAGATCTTTTATCACTTCTCCGGCAATTATCAGTCCTGCAACAGAGGGTACAAAAGCCGTACTTCCGGGAATAGTTCTTCTTTTGGAACTGTGGCTGTCCTTATCACCTTGAGATTCGCCTGTCCGATCCGCACTCGGTGAGATCGGTTTTTCCTCCGAATAAACAACTTTCAGTTTCTTTATGCCTCGCTTTTTAAGTTCCTGACGCATAACTCTCGCAAGCGGATCCATTTTTGTTTTATAAATGTCTGCCACCTGAAACTGCGTGGGATCAAGCTTATTGCCCGCACCCATTGAACTTATGATCGGAACTCCCGTTTTATCACACTGCATTACAAGCTCTATTTTGGCCGTAACGGTATCTATGGCATCAACCACATAATCATATTTATCAAACGGAAAATCAGATGCGTTTTCGGTAAGAAAGAAGCATTGATATGTGTTTATTACCGCGTTCGGATTGATATCGAGTATTCGCTCTTTCATTACATCCGTCTTGTATCTTCCTACAGTTTTTTGAGTCGCAATGATCTGTCGATTTAAGTTGGACATGCAGACTATGTCGTCATCTATAAGGTCGAACGCCCCCACACCGCTTCGTGCAAGAGCTTCACACACATATCCGCCGACGCCGCCGATACCGAAAACGGCAACGCGGCATTCGGACAGATGTTCCATTGCGGGTTTTCCCAGTAATAATTCTGTTCTTGAAAATTGATCTAAAATACTCATACTAAATATTTATCGGCTATTTTACCGCCGAAATTAATGTCAGATTCTCACGTTCCTTCTCAATCACCGACTTATCCAGACGTTCAAACAGGATCTGTATTTCGTGAAGGCCGTATCCCGAGGATATTTCCTTATACTCCCACTCGCTGTTAATGTCAAGCCAGTTGAAGATCTTTTCGGAAGAAAACGGCAGGAAAGGAGCAAGCAAAACGGCAAGATTGGCTATTATCTGCACACACTGATACAAAGTATTCTTACATGCTTTCTCGTCACTTGTTCTGGTTTTCCACGGTTCTTCTTCATCAAAAAACTTATTGGCTTTCCTGACAACCTCAAATATACCGTCTAATGCATCTTTAAAACAGCCTTTTTCAATTCTTACACCGGTTATCAGATACAGTTCCTTTAAAGTCTCCGACCAATCTTTTGATAAACTTCCTTCGGGAATAACTCCGTCGTAGTATTTTGAAATAAAAGCAAGACTTCTGTTCACGAAATTGCCGTAAGCACCGAGCAGTTCTCCGTTATGATTGTTTACGTATTCGGTCCATGAAAAATCTGCATCCTTCTTTTCAGGCCCGTTAGCCAAAAAATAATATCTTAGTGAATCGGCATCATATTTGTCCAAAAGATCTTTTACCCAGATGGCATAATTCTGACTCGTGGAGATCTTTCTTCCTTCCAGAGTCTGGTATTCGCTTGAAACTATCTGATCGGGAAGTCTTAATCCACCACCGTGTGCCAAAAGCAGTGCCGGCAGGATTATTGTGTGAAAAGGTATGTTATCCTTTCCGTGCACATAATAGTGTTTGGCATCTTCACCGAAGAGTTTTTCAAAGCTTTCACCTCTTTGATCTGCAACCACTTTCGCTGCGGAAAGATATCCCAAAACATTCTCTGCCCAGATATAGATCGTTTTATTTTCGTATCCATCTTTGGGAACGGGAATTCCCCAATCGAGATCCCTTGTAAGTGCTCTGTCTCTTAGACCTTCGTCAATATAACGGTTAGTAAACGATATCGCATTTTTACGCCAGTTTATACCATTGTCTACAAGTGCACGAAGTTCTTTTTCGAGTCTTGAAATAGCTATGTAAAGATGTGTTGATTTTCTGAATGTAACCGGATTATTACAAACTGCACATACAGGTTCTTCAAGGCTTTCGGGATCCAGAACCGTTCCGCAAAGATCACACTGATCTCCTCTTGCAGGCTGACCGCATTTCGGGCATATTCCCGTCACGAAACGGTCTGCAAGAAACGTATTGCAGCATTCACAGTATGCCTGCGGTGTTTCTTTTTCATAAACATATTCACTTTCGTATAGTTTTCTGTGGAATTCCCGTACAAAACTCTTATGAGCCTCATCCGAAGTTTTTGTATAGCAGTCATAACTGAAACCCAGACGCTTAAAGCAGTCCGTAAATTCCTCATGGTAACGATCGCTTATCTCTTTGGGTGACTTTCCTTCGCTTTTCGCACGAATGGCTACGGGAGTGCCGTGGCAGTCACTGCCCGAAACAAAATATACCTGATCTTTACACGCCCTGTGATATCTCGCCAGTACGTCCCCGGGTAAAAGCCCTGCTATATGTCCTATGTGTAATGATCCGTTTGCATAAGGCCATGCGCCTCCGATTAATATCTTATTGTTCATATTCATTTCCTCCTTTTTAGGTTTGATAACAAGTAACTAATGTCATGATTTTTAGTAACAAAAAAGCCCTCCTCTCTGAAATTATTTTTCAGGGACGAGAGCATATAAGCTTCGTGTTACCACCCTAATTCACCCATACCTCACGATATGAGCCTTATCAACTACGGACGGGAAATGATCCATCGATAGTCTAGCGCTTTAACGGGCGCACTCGTCGTAGCCTAAGCATCTGCCTCGGTACGCTGCTCCAAGACCATGTTCAGATGTCCATTGCTCATCGGCTCTCAGCATACACCGATTCTCTGTAAAGCGCCCTACATCCTACTCTTTCTCTTCATTGCTTTGCTGTAGTTTATTACAGGACATGTGGAATTGTCAATATATATTTTTTGATAAACTATTTCATCACCTTAAGGAACTTGCCAACTGTTCTCCAAGCCTTATTACGTATTTTTTGATAAATATTCTACACGAAATTATTTGTTCTTTTCTATAAGATTCATGATCATTTGAGCACATTCCGCTCTGGTCGCAGTACCGGTAGGATCGACTTTACCGCCGCCTTTTCCGGATATGATTCCCTGAGTTACAGCCCATTTCATCGCTTCTTTTGCGTAGTTCGCAATCTTGGCTTTATCGGTAAACTTTTCCAAAGCATCATAATCCGTAGTCATATTGAACTTTTTAAACTTGGCATATGTATAAAGCATTACGGCAAGATCCTGCCTTGAAATATTTTCTCCGACACCAAATGTACCGTTAGGCTTTCCTCCTGCAATTCCTTTTTCTTTTGCCCAGTAAACCGATTTGGCATACCATGCTTCGGGATCGACATCGGTGAATCCTTCTGTCTGTGAAACCGCAGGCTTTCCTTCATATGCGTAAAGAACCTGAGTGAACTGTTCTCTTGTCAGTTTTCCTCCGGGATTGAAGGATTTGCCTCCGTTTACTCCTGCCATGATTCCGTTTACATATACATATTTAACTGCTTTGTAAAACCAGTCGGACTCATGAACATCATCAAAATTCATCTGCGGGCTTTTCCAATGTGCATATACGGTAAAATCATCCACCGCGGTAACTGCCTTATCAGGTAAAATCTGATCACCGCCCGTTTTCTTGGTATACCATCCGTCAAAAACAGAACCTGCTTTGGTAGGTACAGGAAGATCACCGTATTTCTGTTCCGTGGTTACTTTTTTGTTTTTGGTATTTACGCTTCCACCGTTAGCATCAAACGAAAGAGTGCATGTAGCGATCAGTTTTTTGTAGCAGGTGTCAGGCTTTATCGTATAATTTTTCTTTCCGTATGAAAGAACAAGTGTATCAATCTTACCGTTTCTTAAATAAACGGAAGAACCCTTTGTAGGCATTTTAATCGTATTTTCAAGTGTAAGACCCGCTGCTCCGTCTTCCTGTGTGAAATTGCCTTTCACTGTCCACACGGAATATTGACATCTTGAAGTCGCACCCGAACTGTATACAAAATCTCCGTTAACGGTAACTTTATCCATACCGCTGCCATCCAGGCTTCCGTTGTCTTTAATAACCATATTTTTAGAAACATTTATTATTGCGTTGGATTCTTTTTCCTGAAACGTAGCCAGTGCGCCGCCTGTCTGTGTGTAATTACCTTTAACCGTCAACGTTCCGCCGGGGACGAGAACATCCGAGCCGGCAGTCATATCTCCGTTTACGATAAGTGTTCCGTTTTCTCCGAGATTTATTCCACTGCCACCTGAAGGTACTTCTATCCCTTTAGGTGCGGTAAATTTATGTCCGTTAAGATACAGACCACGCACTATCAGCGTAACATTTCCTTTAGGAGCAAAATCAGTCTTCAGATTTACTTCGTTTAGGTAAGGAGTTGTAAGTGTAACATTACTGTTCTTAACTGTCAGGGAGCCAATGGAACTGTTTTTCTGAAATGTAAGTGTCTGTTCCGATGTTCCGGCAAGAATAAGGTTTCTAAAAAGAATATCTCCCGTTCCGGATCCCTGGGTAAAATTCCCTTTTACGGTCCACACGGATTCCATGGCTATAATTATCTCTTTGGAATTCTGTACAAAATTGCCTCCGACCGTAACTTTGGTATTTTCATCGTTAAAATAAACATATCCTTCATTCTTAAAGATCATATCCTTGGAAATGTTTACCGTAGTTGATCCGGTTTCGTTATCGTATACCGCAGCCAGAGCCTGCGCCGTCTGAGTATAGCTTCCTTTAACAGTAAGTTTTCCGTTTTTACAATCAACGGGACCGCTTGCGGTCATATTACCGTTTACAACCAATTCTCCTTTTTTACCGGTTTCTATTACGGCTTTCGTAGTGAAATTATCTGATACGGTAAGTTTATGACCGTTAAGATTTATAGTATCATAACCTTTAAGCTGATTGTTTGTATATGTTTTATCCGCCGTAAGATTTAAAGTACCTCCGGCCTCCAAAACATCCTCTTCTATTTCATCCGGATTTTCGATTTCTTCTCCGTCTTCTGTTTCTTCATTATCGATATCGTCTTCTGAATCCTCTTCATCGACTTCTTCATTGTCTTCAGGATACACAGTATCCTCATCAATGTCTTCTGTAAATTCTTCGTCTACAGTTTCGTCAATTATCTCATCCAAACCTGCTGCCAATACCGTCATTCCGGAATTGTTCAATACCATAGCTGCTGCCATTGATACCGCCATCAATCTGAATGCCTTAATTCCTCTTTTGCTCATGATATACCTCCCAGTGTTTAAAAAATCTAACCTGTTTATCATTGTCCTCTGACAAAATCTATAACATCGTCTATTTCTTTGTATGTGACATATGCTGTCTGGATATGTGAAGAGCCCGATGCGTCTGACGCTGAGAAAAGCATATCCCCTTCACCAAGCAGTTTTCCTCCGCCTGTTCTTTCCGCAATAGTCTTTGTCTCTCTTGCATCAACCATCGTGAATGATGCTCTGCAGGGAATGTTTGCCTTTATAGAACCTGTTATAACATTTGTAGTCGCTCTTTGTGTCGATAAAACCAAATGAATTCCCGCTGCTCTGGCAAGTCTTGCAAGTCTTGTTATGATCTCTTCCATTTCCTTCGGAGACTCAAACATCATCTCCATATATTCATCTATGATAACGATTATTCTCGGAAGTTTCTCACCTGCCTTCTCGTTATATCCGTCTATATCCTTTACACCTATTTCCGAAAACTTCTGATAACGTTTTAGCATCTCATCTTCAGTCCATTGAAATGCCCAGTGTGCATCCTTGGTTTCCGAAATCGGATCAAAAAGCAAATGAGGTATGTCTTTATATGGTCCAAACTCAACTTTTTTTGGATCAAAAAGAATAAGCTTTACTTCCTCCGGCGTCTTCGTATATAAAACGCTTAAGATCAGATCATTTAAGAAAACACTCTTTCCCGAGCCGGTACATCCTGCAACCAAAAGATGAGGCGTTGAAGCAAGATCGAATACAAATGCCTTTCCAAGTACATCCATACCTGTTGCAATAGGGATAACAGCATCACAGTTTTTGAATTCATCGCTCTCCATTGCTTCTCTTAGTCCTACCATGGAACGATCCCAGGTTTTGACGGCAATGCAAATGGTAAACTGTTCTTCACCGATACTGACAATCTCAATCGGTAATCCCAATTGAACTTCCAGATCCTGTCTTAAACTTTTAAAAGACTTAATACTCACACCAAAATCAGGCACTATATCAAGACTTACGGAAAAAGGACTCATTCTGATATTCGTCACGGTCCCTTCAACCTTAAATGTCATCAGCGTTGAGGAAACTTTTCTTGCTAAATCCTCGGCGTAAACAGGATCTTCGCATCTGCTTTTTCCGTTATGATAATTAAGTAATGTGATTGGCGGTTTATTGTAACCCATATACTCCCCCTTTAAAACAAACTCATCTGTCCGCTTGTTTTTTCTTTGATTTCTTCTGATTGCTCCTCATCAGTGTTTGATTCTTCAGGCACATATTTGACTCTTTCCAAAGAATTTCTTATGGCTTTAAATATCTTCTTGTCGGTATCTTTGTTAATACTGTTTCTGAAGGCTTTTTCAAACTCTGATTCAGCGATTTCCGGATAAATCTTGTTGAATATTTGAGCAGTATCCAAAGGAACATCCTCTTCAAAATATTTTTCAACATATTTACCGAATGTCTTATCATCAATAAGGAATAAGTATTTCTCGTTTTTGTCAGAGATCACATCGTATACAAGAAATCTGTCGTAAGCCATTGATACGACTTCTATAGGCTTTCCGTCAAGAACGGGGAAGAAATCTCCTGCAGGCGCTTCAAGTATCCTGTTTTCGATCACTAACGCCATCGGAGTTTTCTTGATAAATCGGTTCGTTGATTCCATACCGGTAACAAGCATCCAACGTTTCTTCTTTTCCTTGTCGTCGGTCGCCTTACGTTCTCTCTTGGATGTATTAATGGAGTCAATATCTTCCGAAGGAGGACAATAATCGAAATCTTTTGTATCATCTATGGCTTTCTGAACCTCAGCTTTTCTGGTTTCCAGTAATGCCAAAAGATTCTTGATCTCCTGTTCCTTATTATCCCACCAGTCCATGGTCCACATACGATGCAGCGACCATCCAAGACCTTTTAATATAGCCATCTGAGAGATTTCTCTGTCTTTAGCATTGTTAAGGGATGCTTTGTATGTATCGGCATCAAGCATGATTCCAAGAAGGTATTCGTTTTCGTTGAAAGGATTAACAACCGCTATATCAATCTTAAAATTGGAATGACCGATATTTCTCTGTACAGAATATCCTTCTTTTTCTAGTACATCACAAATTTCTTTAACGATTCCTTTGGGTTTGGAATCATCATCCGATACGGAACCGACAAGTCTGCCTTGTCCTGCATAAATAAGGAATTCCTTAATACCCTGAACACCTCTTGAACTTGTTTCCGAGATCATGTCAGGTGTAATGGATGAAAATACGATCATTTCGTATTTTGCGCGGGAAACCGCAACATTAAGACGTCTCCATCCGCCTTCTCTGTTTAAAGGACCGAAATCCTGTCTCCAGCGTCTTTCGTCATCCAGACCATATGTTACGGAGAATAAGATAATATCTCTTTCATCGCCCTGAACATTTTCCAGATTTCGAACGATCAGGGGTTCTTCAGAATCGTTAATCCATTTATCCAGTTCGGTATCTTTTTTGGATTCCTCGTTAAGAAGCGTTTCGATAAGTTTTCTTTGAGGCTCATTAAAAGTGACGATTCCTATGGAATACTTTCTTAAGTTTTCGCTGTTATATCTTCTTAATACCTCATTGACAATAGCCTTTGCTTCTTCGTCATTTGTACGTTCTTTTCCGGTCTTGAATACACCGTTTACCGTACAAAGTTTTACTCTTCTTTCCCTGTCACTTACCGAAGGGAATGTTAGCATATTGTTCTCGTAGTATTGCTGGTTGCTGAATGCTATGAGACTTTCATGACGGCTTCTGTAATGCCACTGAAGATGAGTTTCGGGCATTCCGAGCGTTAAGCAGTCATCAAGGATACTGTCGAGATCCTCTATTTCCACATTCTCTTCATCATACGTGTCACTCATAAAGAAACTTGTAGGAGGCATCTGATTGGGGTCGCCTACTATGATGGCGTTCTTACCTCGGCTTAATGTTCCTACGGCTTCACATGTTCTGATCTGCGATGCTTCGTCAAAGATCACAACATCAAAAAGATCGCTGTCCGCAGAGATAAACTGAGCAACGGACAAGGGACTCATTAAGAAACAAGGACACATCTTTCTGATAACATGAGGAACCTTATCGAAGAGTTCTCTAATACTCATTCCTCTTCCACCGCTTGTAATAGCCTTGTTCAAAAGTTTTAGTTCGGAACCCATTGTTGAACTTTCATAACCGGTAGGAATGTTATGAGAGAGTTTATAGATCATTTCCTTCTTGGTCAGTTCTATGAGTTCATCTTCAAGTCTTGCGTATTCACGTATTTTTTCATTGAACATATTGCCGTTAAATTTATTAAGAACAGGCTTATCTTCAAGAACCATCCAAAGCAAAGCTTTATAAATGGATTTAAGATAAACGGGTACGACAAGTTCATGTTCAAGGCCTTTAACATACAGATCGCATACTTCGGAAAGGTTTGCATCAATACATTCTTTTCTGCAGCCCTGGAATGTGATCCAGTCACGAAGTTCACTTCCGTTGGATTCTATAAGTTCTACAAGATCCTTCTTTCCCTGAAGAAGATCATCCGCTCTTTCGGGCGCATTCATCACAAGAAGCTCAGTCAAAGCTTCTTCTTTCTGTTTAAAGTTCTCTTTTTCTTCAAGCAATGCTTTTGCCAAAGGAAGCGTATTGGCATAAACATTTGCAGTCTTTAACGTGGTTACCTTCGAAGAATATGCTTCGAACGATGACAGTTTCTCATCCCATTCGGCAATCTTACCTGACACTTCTTCAACTGTAACGCTGTCAGTTGCAAAAGTTTTCCAGAATTCAGGTATGGCATTTTTTGCTTCTTCGTATTCTGTCAGTTTGCTCTTATACTGATCGATATCATTTGCCATCATCGCAAGCTGTTCCTGCTTGGGCGTGAAATTGGTATGCTGGCCTAATTCTTTTGAAACCGCATCGATCGCTTTATCTTTACCGAATATCTTCTTTGAAGCATCAGCATATTTTGTTGTATAAACATTCAGATCAACCGTAAGAATACTTTCTTTAAAATTCTTAAAGAAGTTGACTGAATAATTCTTATACCGGTCTCTCTTCTCAATAAAGCGCATTAATATTCTTTCGGATTCTTCCAAAATATTCGGTTTTAAAATGTAATCCGGAAGTTCCGAAGATTTGACTATCGCATCGGCAAGTCCGTACAAAGAAAGCCATTCAAGTTTATTCTTGGGCATACTTTCACAGGCCGTATTTGCAAAAGCAGATGCGGCATTTTCGAGTTGTTCTATTTCTTTCTTGTATGTATATGCCGAATCTTCGATCTTTTCACGAAGGAGCATAGAATAATCGGTATGTCCGACTTCCTTAAATACACTTTGGCTCGGATGTCCCAAAATCTTTCCTGCCGCAACCAGATGTTCAAGCAGTGATGAAGCTTTTTCTATGTCCTTATAAGTTACGTTTTCAACATAGTCTTTTTCGAAATGAAGCTTCTCTTTCGTATCGGGAAGCGTCTCGTATTCATCGATAAGTTCGCGTACGCTTAAACCGAACTTTCTCTTTTTGTGAAGAGTTATTCCGTATTCGTTCAATTCTTCTCTAAGAGCTATGATCTCAGCCATCTTATCGTCGTAATCGGTCTTCATGCCGAGTACGCGATAGTTTTCTCTTACTCTCTTAAACTGCTCCAATACTTCGGATTTCTTTATCTTGTTGGAATGGATACGAACACAGAAATCATCTATTCCGATCTGTTTAAGTCTGTTTTCAACCACTTCCAAAGCAGCGGGTTTTTCAGCTACAAAAAGAACGGTCTTTCCCCTGGTCAATGCATTGGCGATCATTGCCGTAATCGTCTGTGATTTGCCTGCTCCGGGTGGTCCGTGAAGAACAAAGCTCACATCGTTTACAGCCATATTAACGGCACGAAGCTGCGAATCATCAACCGATACCGGAAGATACGGAATATCCTTTTGTTCTAGAGAAGGAATATATGTATTCCATTCAACTTCTCCGTCGAGCAACGCTTCTACAACCTTGCTTCTTCTTAACATCTCGGGATGATTATGAATATCATTCCACATAACAAACTGTGAGAATGAGAAGTTACCGATATAGGCATTCTTTAAAACCATCCAGTTTGTCTTATTTGAAACAGCGTGCGTAAAGTAATCAAATATTTTGTCTATATCCACACCACGCTCATCTTTGGGAATATCCTGAGCAAGTCCGGAAAGATCCAGTTCGAATTTCTGCTTTAAAAACTCAATCAGTGTAACGTTAATCTGAGTTTCTTCATCCGTTCCCTTGATAACATATCCTTCATTCGCGGATTTTCTGATTATTTCAATCGGGATAAGTACTATAGGAGCATAATAAAACTTGGAGTTAGCAGTCTTTCCTTCTGTCCAGCGTAGTTCACCGAGAACAAGATACAAGGTATTCGCTCCGCTTTCCGCCATGGAGTCCTTTGTCGCTCTATATACTCTGGTGATTTCTTTATCAAGTTTATCTTCTTTGATAGTGGTATGAAGTCTTCTGCTCTTGACTTCCTCACGGATCAGTTCAACATATTCACCAAGCTGATTACGCGTTTCGGGAACATTGATCGCATCCACTCCTCTGATAGTCCACTCTTCGGGAATGGAACATATCTTATATTCCCTGTTCTCCGAAAAAGCATCCTCAAGTTCTCCCAAACCTCCGGCAAGAAGCGGGATCGCACTCTTTGAAATATTTATGAGGGGATTTCTTGCACCAAGATCAAGAAGCTTATGCTCCCACTGTGTTTGTTTGGTTATTTTTTCTTTCTTAAAATCATCAAAAGAATACACAGTCTTTTCTGCATCGGAAAGACCTGTGATCTCATCATCGCTTAATTCTTTATGATCAAATTCATGTGGAATGATATCTCTCTTTTCCAAAGGAATGGACTTGATATTTCCTCTTCTCGCTCTTCTGATATCAAGAATACCTTCGACATCGTTATTATCCGATAATGCCAGTTTGGCTGATTTCATTGCATCATCAAATGATATGGGCTCTGTATGACTGCACATGGAAGTACATTCAACTACTATCATTTTTCCAAGTTCAATCTGTTTATCAACTTTTCCGGGATCCAATGTAAATGAATCGGGGAAAATATCGTCAACAAGCCATAATCCTGCAAAGATATGTCCTTTGGTTAGGATAAGCAGCGGATTCAATCCCATCTGTTCAAGCGTAGCAACATATAAAAGAGACATATCCATACAGTTGCCCATATGGTATTCAAAAATCTCATCAACAAATCTGATCTTTTGTCCGTCATGAACAAAACCCGACGGTGCGGTTGCATATTTTATGTTCTTCTTCTGGATCATTGCATAAGCAGCCGTGGCCATCTCAAGCACTCTGTTTGGATCACCGCTTTGATATGCGTCCAAAGAACCTCTGCCTGTATTCTTTTCAAGATATTCTGAGGAATAATATAAAAGATTTGTAATAGACTTATTATTGGGCATGACAAATGATGCCAAAAGAACATTGTCGTAATCGACACCGGGCCACTGATTGATAGCAAGAACATCTATTTCCGAACCGTATCTTGCCCATTCTTCCTGACCGTATGTAAGACATACAAAAACATTGCATGTGATCTTTTCTGATAATTTCTTTAATGAATTGCCATGTATCTGGAACGATAATCCGTCTATAAGTGCGGAATCATGCGGCTTGAGTGTGCCGATATTAACCGGATTCATATCAAAGAAGTAATAATCCGAATAAACCCTGACTACAAGATTTTTGTATTCGTTATCCGAATTGTTGGTAATTGTTACGCTTTCAACAAGCGGAGTTCCGTTTTGATAAAGAGCGAACGCAAAGACCGGACTGACTTCCGCCTTAACTTCCAGTTCTTCATGTACGGAAGGTGTAAACTGCCAGTTGAATGAATAGGTAACATTCTTCTTTTCGTATTCTTCCTTATTTTCTTCTGTTGTAAATGATAATTCAGACATCTTCATGTCCTCCTCGAAAAAGTTAAATTTGAATTTAACAATTTGACAATATATGCTTATTTACGCTTTTAAAGTGTTGTATTATTCTTCAGAACCTTTCCTGCTTTTGATCTTTACAAATAAGATCAGCATTATCACGGCTATGATCCAGGCGCATGCTATCGTAAAGACACCGGTCTCACTGACGAAAAACATCCTGTCATCGCCTCTTGTGATGACATCGAATACCATCTGGTCAAATGCATTGTGAGCCGCGTGCAAAAATGCTGCCGGCCATACACTTTTACTCTTAAGCGTAAGAACACCCGCTATTATACCGACGGGGAATATACAAAGCACAAAAGCCGTGAGTTGATACCAGAGCGGTGTACCTTCCATATAGCCTCCGAAAATAAGCAGAGGGAAATGCCAAAGACACCAAAAGATACTTACAACAGCAAGTGCACCCATAACGCCGATACGCTGTCTTAATGCGGGAAGCATAAATCCTCTCCAGCCAATCTCTTCTCCGATTGCCGTAAGGAGCGATATAATCACACAAACCACTGTATATACGCAAAGATCTTTTAAAACCACAGATAACGCCACACAGCTATAAGCGTAGTTTTCAGGATGCATTGTCCAGTATATTCTGTACGGTATAAACAAATATACAAAGGGGATCACCAATCCGAGTAAAACGTATAAAGGATTACAGAATTTAATTCCAATAAGTCTTGCATGCTTTATTGGATTATACTTTTCTTTTGCGTCTATAAGAGCTATTATCGAGGCTACGAATGCGGAAATTGCAGGTAACCACATTAATAAACCAACCAGCCAATCAGGTCCGTCAGAACAATAAACTGCTTCAACAATACCTGAAAGCAATATAACCAAAACCAAAAATACAATAAGGGCTTTTTTACTTATTCCCGATTCCGGTAAAGCATTTTCGTTCTTTCTCATCTTCACTAATCCTTGATATTAAAGGTCTCTCCTGTCTTTTCTTCTTCCTCTGTTATACCTGATACAAATTCGGTCACATATGTGTCACCGGTGGCACGGTCTATATAGTATCTGATCTCAGCACCTGTATATGCTCTGTAAAGAACAACTATCTGAGCATCATCGGAAGATTCAACGTTCCAATATATCATATAACCTTCATCGATCATATTCTCAAGGTCAGGGTTTTCTTCCAAGCAACGATTCTTTATGGCTTCCAAAGCTTCATCATCGGTAATCTTTACATCTCCTGCCTGATCTGAAGTCTCTTCATCAGTGTTAGGCTCAACCGTAACAGTCGCAGGCTGATCTGAAGATAAATTAACTGTGGTTGTCTCATCACCTGAGTTGGTTTCTATTGTTACGCTTGCAGGCTGGTTCGAGCCGACATTCACATTAACATGTGCCTGCTTTTTAAACTCACATGCTGTAGTAGAAAGAATAGCCAAAACAGTGAGTGATGCAATTAATACCTTTTTCATTTTTATAACTCCTTTATGTCACGTTTTCATTTTATTAGACCATACTATTTTACCACATACCGATGGGAAACCCAAATTTTAATTAGGATTTTCGTACTTCTTTCATACATTTTTTTCTTTAGTGTTATCGCGGGGATGGCACATATAATCATCTTCATCCGAAATATACTTCCCGTAATCAACTCTGGCAATATGGTCCGGACATTTTTGGAATGTCAGACTCCAGATCATGGCCGAAAGATATCCCATTGTCATATCATCATTAATCCCATATAACTGATGTCTGAACAGTTCTGTAGGTTTCTGTCCGTTCAGTGCCAAAAATCCCTCGCTCTCCGCCTGTTTCAAAAACTGTTCCTGCAAATCCATGTTTTCACAGTAGATCCAAACCTGAGCATTCTTTTCAACCAAAGTTTTTAATGATCTCATAATTCATTCCTCCTTAAATTTACCTTAAAGAGCGAATGAAAAAATCCCATCGTTTCCGACAGGATTTAAACAATTTCTTATTTCCCATCGTTCAAGCATTAGCACCTTGCTTTTGCAGGTTGCTGTGCGGTCAATGAGCTTGTCTCTCACGCACTCTTTATGGTTACTATATTGTTAATAATATTAAACTATCTATTCATTATATCAGCCCGTTAATCCCAGCGAATCGGACATACATGATCTTTTAAAGGTTTTCCTCCGCATTTAGGACACTTTAAATTTAATGATTCTTCCATGTTTGCTCTATGCATTCTCGTTCCGCATTTTTCACACCTATGGATATATTTCTTTAGTATCTTATAATACTCTCTCAGATCCTCTGTGGTTACATATGAAGCATCTTTAAAATCAAGCCCTACAGCCCAACGCCCTTTTCCCTGCTGCTCATATTTCTTTAATTGTTCAATATCTTTCGGTTCATACAATGATAAACCTTCTTCGGTTTTCCAGTTCCCGCATTTACTGCAACAGTATAAGTATTCTTCAGCATCAATCGCAACATGTTTCGTTTTTAAAGCCAGATCTTTCCATTCTTCCCCGTATTTGCCTTTTTTTACTTCTTTCATAAGATTTTCATAAACTTCCGGGAACATGAATCCGACACCTACGCCGTAAGAATACTCACGTTTACATTTGCTGCATTTAAAACCATAACCCCATCCCATAGAAATACTCCTTTAGTTCCATTCGAAACTTTCATAATCATCAATGACACCAAGTTTCTTAAGCCTGCCTAAAGTATGCATTGCATCAACATTCATAAAACCGGAACCACCTTTTTTCTTCCAATCAAGAATGTTTTGTTTCATATCGTCAATAAGAATGTTACATTTATTTTTGCCATATTCTTCCTTTTCTTCTCTTTTAACAATTTCAACTTCTATTTTTTCAGATAACAGCCTTCTTACCCATTTTTCTTTGTCTTCTGCAGCAAATTTGATTCCTCTCTTTTCCTTAGGGATGGCTGTTAAAATCTTGCACTTATCGCCATATTTGTTATAAACTGCATCAAACATTTTTTTCGCATTCGGCATAAGTTCAAGCTTATCATAGAAATGCTCTACTTCTTTTATATGCTCCCACATCTCATCGTTCGCTTTTTTGGCTGCTTCTTTTTCTTCTTCAGGTACATCTTCAGGCTGAGGTGGAGTTTCAAAATTGCAAAGTTCGCGTACTCCTCTGTCAAAATCAGCCAATACGCCATCCATATCGAAATAAATATTCTTAACTTCAGGTATTTCTTTCTCATCAAGTTCTAACGCTATGGACATCAAATCATTTTTGTCTAATGTCATTTTAATAACCTCCCATCATTCAAGTATTCCTGTATCTCCAACTACCGATCTTATAACCTTGACCAGTCTTTTCCATTCCCCGGGATATGCATTATCACCCGAAATGATTATCGGCTTTCCTTCTTCAAGATCAAGTCTGATATCCCATTGTTCTCCATCCAGAAACATAATTCCTTCCAGCCTATATTCCTTCTTCCATTTTTCAAAATGAAGATCCTCAAGTTTCTTATTAAAATCCTCTATGGAAATATCGCTCACAGCATCTTTAGTATCGCTGTTTCCCATATAATCATCATTTTCAGGATCAAACAGTTTCTTTGAATAATGTAATTTTCCGTCCTCCGGCCATATTTTAATCCTTGTTGAACCAACCATATTGGCGGTGTCCAGATCAATGCTAAACTTCTTAAACATCTTCTTTCACCCCCTTTAATTCCTCGTATCTTTTGACAATGATATTCATGATCACCTTCGGTATCTGAAGAGCCAGTCCGAAAGGATTGATCACAATGCCTTCTACATCATCTGCAAGACCGTTTTTCAGGATTTCGTAGATCGGCATATTCATCGTAAGATTCGTTGTGGGCATTTTGCCGAGTTCTTCCATATCCGTATAAAGAGGGATCCAGATTTCGCCTTCTATTCTTTGAACTGTATCTATTCTAAGACGCATTCCATGCTCTAAAGTGAATGTATCGTTCTTGCTCATTCCCATTACATCTATGGAGGCCAAAACATTATTTACATCAACCATCGCAACAGGCGCTTCACCGTCTTCCATCATTCTTCTAAAGAGTACATCTAACATCTTATAAAGGTTGTCTTCGGTACGATCCTTCGAAAAATTCTCTGCGGCCATTTTGATGAATTTATTGTTTCTGTAAGGATCCGGTTTTTCCCCATCAAGAAATCCCCTGAATATATCAAGTGTTTCTTTCATATCCTCCTCGAGATAATCGATTCCGGTCACTATCATCCCGATGGGAACTCCGTACATCGCATCACCCATTGCACCTGCAATAGCTGCGAGTGTATCCGTATCTCCGCCAAGAGAAACTGCATTTCTTACAACATCTTCATATGAATCGCCTTCGAAGAAAGATGCCAATGCTTTTGGAAGTGAATCCTGACACCATTCAATATGTTCGTGAAGAGGTCTTAATTCATCCACTGTCTTGGATACATCGTATCCGAATTCCCTGATGACATATTCTTTGATCTCTTCTTTCGAAACTCCTGTACGTGCAAGAAACATAACAGCCGCCGTACATTCCGCTCCTTTAATTCCTTCGGGATGATTATGACTCACTTCTGCAGTAGCTCTGGCAACTTCTCTGGTTCTTTCAACTGTGTCATAAATCCATCCTGCAGCCGAAACTCGCATAGCCGAACCGTTTCCGAAACTGTTGTAAGGCTTCGGATCTTTTGCATGAACCCAGTTGATAAAGCTGCTTCCGTATCCTGCATAAGGATATCTCTGTCCCCAGTCCTGCATGGATTTAATGCATTCTTTTCTGATGGTTTCGACATCGGCATCCTTTCCTGCATTCACCAAAGCTTCCATGATCGCGATGGTCATTACCGAATCATCCGTCCAGTTGTCTTCCTTTGTGAAAAGTTCAAATTCCTTTGTCTTTCCACCATTATCAAATTCAAATCTGCTACCTATGATATCTCCAAAAATCGCACCGTACATTTTTTTATCCTCCTTGTTAATTGTGTTTTTCTTACCTTGTGATTTAATCATAAAGGATTTTAAAAAAGAATGTGTCCCTCGTGGGGCGACAATTGGACAAACAGATTTTAATCGTCAAAAGAAAGCCCGAGCTGCGGGTGTTTACAAGCTATCATGGCACTGTTTATATCGCCAAAATCCTTGTTTCCGGTCTCTATGAAATGCATTACCAGTCTGTCCCAGTTATTTGAAGGTGTAAAAGCCATACCCGCACTCGCAAGCAGTTCTTCCGATTCGGGTATGGAAAGATCAAGTCCTATGCAAAAAGCAAATACGGTACTCTTCTTGGGAACTTTAGTTTCACCGCTTAAGATCTTGGCAAAAGCGCGTCTGTCAATATTTGAACGTTTGTACGCATCGTTATTGTCTATGTTCTTCTCATTCAGATAACGGAAAAGTGCATCCCTGAATGAAAAATCATCGGATTTTTCATGCATGAACAAAGAAGGATCGAATTCTTTTTCAGGTTTTTGAAAAAAGTGTTCGGAATCGAAATGTCTGATATTTCCATATCTGCCACCATTCCTCTGAAGAATGATCCTTTCCGAATGACGTTTGGATCGGGATACTTCATCCATGTACTCTTCGTCGGAAAGTTCATATTCCTTCTTATATGCCTCAACCACCGATTCGTCATCAATGTATGAAGCTATTTCATAAAATAGATTCTTCGAAAGTCTGAACGATCCGTCATCAAAAACAACCAGATTCACCTGCATATCCACATCATCTCTGAAAAGGAAATCACTTATTTCATTCATGGCGATCTTAAGTGCTTTATCCTTTGGAAAACCGTACACTCCGGTTGAAATGAGAGGAAAAGCAATGCTTTCACATTTAAGTTCATGTGCTTTCTCCAGTGAATTTCGATAACAGTTCTTTAAAATGTCAAATTCGCCTTGATTACCATCCACCCAAACAGGACCGACCGTATGGATGATGTATTTTGCAGATAACGAAAAAGCAGGAGTTACTGCAGCATCTCCCCTTGCAATATTTCCTATCTTTCTTCTTTCAGCCAAAAGCAAGTCTTCTCCTGCCGCCTTGTAAATAGCCGCATCCGTACCATCCGCAAAGATCGGTTTGGGATTTGCGGAATTAACTATGGCATCAGCCTTAACTTTTGTAATATCGTTACGTATTATCTGAAATGGCATTTAATTCCCCCTGTTAACCTCTGTATACACCTGTCATTATCTCTTTTTTGTATGCTTCTTTATCCGGAAGATCAGGATACTCATCAGCTCTGTCCGCTGCAAGCTGATTATTGTAAGGAATGCTCAATATGTTAAAGCTGATAGGTGCCAATTCAGGATTTCCCGGTTCTCCTTCAATAAGCAAAGCATGACAACGAGGAATACCCAAAGAATTCCCAACGCTTCCCGTGTTTATCGCATACCCCAGATCCATCTCACGAATGTAGGGCATATGACAGTCCGCGCTTATGAATCCGTTATGAAGCTTACCTTTTGTATCTGTAAAACCCGGTCTGAGTTCATCCATCGAAAGATACGGATGATAATTCGAATCCACAGGTCTTCCGTGAAAAAGTCTGAAGTTTATTCCACTTATCACCACTTCATCTTCATTTGGCAGAGATTCGATCCAGTCGAGACGCTCTTTTCCGAGTTGCTTCCAGTAAAACTCGCTTAAATATGGGTCCGGCTTACCCGCTTTTGACATTTCAACAATTCCGACATCCCAGTTTCCCGAGAGATAATGATTACAATTGTTTCTTACCCAGTCCAGCGTTTTATGACCTTCCGGTCCTTTTCCGACCGCGTCGCCGAGAAACCAGATGTCATCGGGTTTTATCTTCTCAATCTCTTTCTCCAACGCCTCTGTCGCTATCATATTTCCGTGAAAATCTGCTACAAAAAGTATTTTTGCCATTTTAAATATCCTTTACTCGCCTCATTATCCCTGAATAATATTTTCTAATCAACAATAACCGATATCTTACTGCCTTCCTTAGTCTTCTTTACATTTATCTGTTGCGAAATATTTTCGACCAGTTCCTCACGATGGCTGATGATTCCTACAAGCTTATTGGCATTTGATAAACCAATTAGGATTTCCATCGCATTATCAATGGATTTGCGGTCAAGCGTACCGAAACCTTCATCAACAAACAATGCATCCATCTGTACGCCGCCCATGTTGGATGAAACCGTATCGGAAAGTCCTAATGCGAGACTCAATGAAGCCTTGAAACTTTCACCGCCGGATAGATTTCCTACAGGTCTTCTGCGACCGGTGTAATTATCAAGCACTTCCAGATCAAGGAATGTATTACTCTTTTTACCAAGTGAATCTTCCTGTCTGTATAGTTCATACTGTCCGTCACTCATAGGCAGTAATCTTCTGTTCGCAGCTTTGATAATGCCGTCAAATCCGGCAGCCTGAATGTATTGCTCTAAAGTGATCTTTCCGTTCTTCGTCTTACCCCTTACCAGATCATACAGTCTTGAATAAATCGTGAATTCGTGATTGGCTTTCTCAAACTCTTCTCTCTTTAACACGATACTGTCTTTCTTAAGAGTATTATTCTTGATGCGGTTAGAAATCATATTCTTATTATTCAAGATAGCTTTTGCAAGTGATTCCTTTTCATCGCAATCGGTCTGTAAAGCTTCGATATCTGTATATTCCTTGCCTTTCGCTAGTTCTTTAACCTGTTCCAATGCAGCCTTGTTTTCCAACACCAGTTTATCGTAGCCTTTAATATCTTCGTCTAAAGCATTAAGTGAAGAATCTGATGTAAAATAACTCTTTGCACTATCGGGAGAATCAAAGCCATAGTCGGTAATGCATTTTTTAAGACTGTCTCTTATCTTCTCTTCATCTTTAGCGAATGTTTCTTCATTGCCTTTTAAGGTCTTGATATTGGAATCTATTTCTGCAACATTTTTATCTGCATCAACTTTATTCTGATTTGCGGTATTTATTGCATTTATTATATCTTCAGCTTTTTTATAAAGTTCATTTGCTTTAGTTTCAGCAGTTTCCCAATCAGCAAAGTTCAAAGATTCCAAAGACTTAAGCATAGTCTGGTTTGTTGTTTTTCTTTCATCGAAATCCTTTTTCAATTTTTCCAATTCTTCGTTGGCTTCACTTAACTGATCAGTTTCTTCGCGCTGAGCTTTTTCCAGTTTCTCCGAGGCATCATTGTACAATTTGCAATCATTTTCATGTTGATTCTTTTGTGTTGATTTTTCAGAAACAAGAGTTTCAATTTTACCTTTAGCTTCTGAAATATTATCGATCATTTCATCCAGGGATAAACCGGTAGTGCTATACCCCAAAATCGGATTCTCAAGACACTTTTTCAATTCTTCAGTCAATTTAGTCTTGTTGTTTTTATGAACGTTATTTGCTGATTCTGCATTGGTAAATGCAGTATTCTTTGCCTCTCCCAGAGTCTTATCTTTATTTTGAAGAGTTTCCAGCTGTTCTTCAGTGATTGATTCTGCGGGCAATGTAGCAGGCGAAGGATGATGAACAGAACCGCAAACAGGGCATTTTTCACCTTCTGTAAGTTTGGCGGCGAGTATTCCTGCTCTGCATGATTCCATAAGTGTTTCTGCATTCTCCAATTCTTCATGCGCATCGTCATATTTATCACGAGCCTCAATATATTTATCCTGCAGAGTTTTAAGATTCTTATATTCGCTCTGATGAGCCGGTATTTTCGTATCGATAAAAGCAGATACCTCATATTTTAAAGATTCGATATCTTTGATCTCATTTGTCAGCTCGGATAATTCAACCGGCTTGTTTTTAAGGCGATTGATAATCTCCTGGTAATTGGATATATCTTCCTGAAGCTTATTTTTCTTCTCTGCTAATTCTGCCTTTTTATTATCTAATCCTTCTCCTTCTTCTTTTAATCCTTCTGCCTCTTTACGAAGATCATCTCGTTTGGTATATTTCTCTTTATCTTCAAAAATCTGTTTTGCCTGCAGGCGTAATGCTTCCGCTTCGTATTGATTTCCGGATAACTTCTCAAAAATTTCTTTTGCCTCTGCGGCTTTTATCTTAGCTTCTTCCAGATTCTTTTCCGAATTCTCTATATTCTCTTTATTCTTACGAATATCTTCCTGTTTTGTTTCCAATGAAACCAAGACAGGCTGTACCTTTAATGATGCATCCTGTCGCTTCTTTAATTCAGTTTTCTTATCTTCGTACTCCTGTTTTAGAGAATCAAGTTCTTCCTTTTTCCCCTGAAGATTCTTTAATTTAGTCAGATTTTCATTATCAGCCTTGGCAGTAGCAAGTCTCTCGCTTATCTTCTTAAACTCATTATCTGCAATGATATATTTTTCATCTTCCTTCTTAACAAGTTCTTTATCCCTATCAATAATTTGATCTATTAAATCCAGAATCACATTAATGTCCCAAATACTTTTAGACGTTTCAACTTTCATCTGTAAGGAATCAAGTTCTTCTGAAAAATCTTCTCCTGATTCAACTTCAGAAAAATGCTGTATTATGCTTTTCTCTGAATCATTCTTCTTGCCAAAACTTTCATCCTGTCGGCTCTTTAATCTGTATTCTATATTCTTATATCCGTCCGTCAGGAAAATAGTACGCAGGATCTCAGTTCTCTGATCTGTTGACGAATTCAACAAAGCCCAGAATTCCCCCTGAGCGATCATGGCAATCTGTTTGAACTGGTTGTAGTCAATCTTTAGCAGTTCCTGAACAGCCTTATTAACCTGCGTAATACCTTCAATGGGATTCTCACCTTCGGAATACAGGATAGCTTTCTCATTAACTACTACCGTACCTTCACCACGCTGTTTCTTTCTCTCATACGGCGGTTGTCTGTAAATATGATAATTCTTTCCCTGATGAGTAAAGTAGAAGTCTACAAAACTGTCTACTGAATCCTTTGCATATTCACTTCTTAAATTAGCTTTCCTTCTATAAGATCCGCTGGTTGTTCCGTACAAAGCGAAGCAAATAGCATCAAAAATAGTAGTTTTTCCCGCTCCGGTATCACCCGAGATAAGGAAAAGACCTTTGTTCTCAAACTGTGTAAAATCTATTTCCGGCATCTTGTCCGCATATGGACCAAATGCACTTATGATCAGTTTAATCGGCTTCATACGCTACACCTGCCTCCTTTGCAATTTCTTTCATAACGGCTATCTCTTCATCGCTGATTTCCGTACCATATATCTGCAGATAGAAATCGCTGATCAATTCATCAAAGGATTTGTTTTCGCCAATCTTCGACAGATCAACCTGTTCAATTTCTTTGGTATGTGAGTTCTCATAATCGATCTTAACCGTATTGGGATAATACTGCTGGAAGATACCCATGGCATCATTAACCACATCTTCGTCAGTTAGTGTAACGAAGATAAAATCCTGAGGTTCAGTGATATTATCTTTATCAAGAAGATTCTTGATACTTCCCTTGATATGTCTAAGATTACGCATAGGGATCAGCGGAACAAGTTTAATATCAACCTTCCCTTTTTCATTAAAAGTAATAATGGGCACTGACTTATCGCTGTTAACTTCACTCAATGAATATTTAAGCGGAGAACCTGAATAACGTACTTCTTCTCTTCCTACAGCCTGTGCGGAATGAATATGACCGAGTGCTGCATAATCAAACACATCAAAGCAATCGGAATTAATTCTCTCCACCAAGCCTACAGTCTTGGTAGCAAGACTTTCTGATCCGCCAAAGATGGGATTGTTTACTCCATCAACAACAAACTGGTGTGCAACAATAACATTTCTTTCATTCGGATCAATATCTGCATGATCGATGATCACTCTTACCGCATCATCATAAGAACTGATGTCAGCATCAGGGAAATAATGCTTTACCGTCGATGCTTTAACGAAAGGTAACAAGAAGATATTGATATTACCGCGATTATCAGTAATCGTTTTCTTATAAAGTCTTCCGTTGTATTTGGAAGAAATGAAAAGATCCTTAGCTTCAAAGATAGAACTTCCGAAATTTAGACGCTCATCCGAATCATGATTACCGCTTATCATGAAAACAGAAACACCTGCTTTCGCAAACGCACTGAGAAAATAATCAAGAAGAGAAGTAGCCGCCTCGCTGGGTATCGCACGATCATAGACATCCCCTGCTATAAGAACACCGTCTACCGACTCTTTGCTAACAATATTTAATATCTGATCCAGAATAAATTTCTGGTCATCATATAAGTCAAATTCACCCAAAGACTTACCTAAATGCAAGTCACCCAAATGAAGTAATTTCATTCTGCCTCCTATATTTACATCAATAATACATTTAAGCATAAAAAGCACAGACAATATGACATGCCTGTGCTCTGATCATCTGATATTCAAGTCCCCAATAATCTTATTATTTTCATTGTTTTAACCCCATATAATTATACTACCGTAACGCCTGTTTTTATATATTTAATTGATAATTATTTTTTCAGAAAGGAGTACCGGACCTGATTGCCTCTATATCTTCCTAATCCGGCAGAGGTGTGCGTATGGCACGATATTCTTCTACTATTCAGGAAGAGAATCTTTTCATTCGAAGAATATCAATATGAAAGAAAACTTACAAAGAATTTAATCTTTTTGCTTACAATAAAAGCTTAGCATAGTATGTTTATTGTCTGAGGCCCATATAGATGCCTTAGTCAGAAACCCGGTTATAGACTTCAAAACCTTTTTCTTACGCGCTTCACAACCCTTAAATACAAAAACCGGTCCCTTTCGAGACCGATTTTTCGCTTATTATAATCAACTTGATATTAACTTATTTCTTTTTTCCATTTAATTTGTAACATTAATATTCGTAATGGCAACCTGATCACCGGTAAGTGCCACATACACATCAGGAACTTCTTCAATGATTGTAACCACACTATTGATCGATATTCCGAAGTTCTCGGTAATGATGGTGATCTTGTTTTTATTTCTCTTGAATGTTACGGTGCTGTCAAATCCATTCTTATTGTTTTCTTTCCAGTAATCCCATCCTTCGAAGGTATCATCCTTGTTAATAAAGGTTTTGCTCTCCACCCCTTCATGCGTATCCCACGCCTCGCCGTCAAGTCTTACAAGTGCGAACTGGTTGAAGTTTTCACCGTTTACGCGTTTATCGTCCGCATAAAAGAGTTCAATATACGGACAATGCCAGATAAGTCTTGCAGTCGGAAGACTCATCGAATGAAACGATAATTTCATGCCGTCTTTTATTTCCAGACCGTGAGAAGCATCGAAACACCAGCCGTCTATCTGAACATTGGGAACCACTCCTTCCGGTTTTCCCTTCACATAACTGATCTCTTCGGCAATTCTCGGGATATAATCATCAGCTACGGTTTCCTCTTCTTTTGTCATGATCACTTTGCTTATCACACAGTGTTCGCCCGTAAGGCCAATATACGCATATCTTACGCTGTCGGGAAGTGCCATGATGATCTCTGTGGTCTTATATCCGTTATCAATCCTTATCAATACATGATCTTTAACCTTGACCGCTTCGAGAACATAATCCGTTCCCTTTTCGTCAAGCAATGATTTTTCTTTTTTGCCGGTATTGTTATCGATTGTTTTTGTTTCGATCTTTCTTGCACCCAGGCAGGTCGTTTCGCCGTCAAAACGGATTATGCCGTATTCAAAATACAGCATTTCCTTTTTCTTTCCGTCTTTATGTACACGACCGTCGAGAGCATCGAAAATAATGATCGAAGGAACGCATTCTTTTCTTAAATTCTTCCTGTCAGTCACGCTGTGGAAGCTCATCTTTGTAATGCCGGAATTGATCTGAATGCCTTCGGAAATATTATCGCCGAACTCTTCACAGACAAATTCGTTTTTACCGGAAAGTTCCGAGAGTTCTTCTCTTTCCTTCATTTCATATTCGGCATCCAGGTCGATAAGATGTATCATCATCTTTGCGAATTTCGGATCAAACTGTGTTCCTATGCCTTTTACGAACTCTTCACGAACCTTATCCTGAGGAATGGGATCCCTGTAACTTCTTTTCGAAGTCATCGCATCGTATGCATCAGCTACGGCGATGATACGTGCGATCTCGGGAATATCTTCGCCTTTTAATCCGTCCGGATATCCCTTGCCGTCATATCTTTCATGATGATGATGTGCGCCGATACTTAAATAAGGTGACTGAGTTATACGTGACAAAATACTGTTTCCGTAAACGGGATGCATCTTGATCGCTTCAAATTCTTCGTCGGTAAGGCGTCCGTCTTTGTTGATGATCTCATCGGGAACCAGGATCTTACCCACATCATGAAGAAGTGCGGCAAAATATATCTCATCACATTCATCTTCCGTTTTGCCGACCATTGCAGCTATCTTTTTCGAATACTCGGCAACTCTGGTCGAATGTCCGTGTGTATATGTATCTTTAACGTCGATCGCGGTTGCAAGAGCTTCGGTCGTCTGTTCCAGCAAAGCAAGGATGTCTTTCTGCTCTTTCTTAAGATAATCGATCTTCAAATTCTGAGCTTTATCGGCTTCGTTGCTTACATCGATCAGAGTGAAAAGGAAAAGCAGTATGACTACAGCCGAAAGCGAAAGGTTTGTTAATGAAACACCTCTGGTCATAAACTGGAAAAGAGATACGATCAACGGGACCAGCGTAAAGAACAATAAGAATAATACGACACTCTTTTTAAGTTTCTTAAAATATGTCACGATAACGGAAAGCTGAATGATAAGCGACAAAAGCGGTATCACATAACAGATCCAGAACGTGGACGATCTCTGATACTGGTTCAGATCATCAAATGTGTAATAAAGCCCTGTAAACTGGGAAACACCGATCAGGATCATTCCGATGATAAGAAGTACTCTTACAATCTGAAGGCGTATGGGAACCTTTTCAAGTTTTGCATCGTTCTTATACAAATCCTTCAGAAAAGAATTAAACATCAGAATACAAAAGATCGTAAGGAAAAATACGAGAAAATTACTTACCCGCACCATTACATATCCGAGATTGCTCGTATCACCTCTGAAGATATAAGCATATCGGTCAAAGATAAGCAGTAAACCGGCACTTATGTCCATATTAAAGAGTACTGCTTTTCTTTTACGTGACATACTCTTCATAAAAAGTACAAAAATCGCAAGATTTCCGCATACTCCGCTTAAAACAAGCATAATATTCAATTGATGTTTTGCGATCAATTCAAATATCATAAGAATCTCCGAAAGATTATTATTTATTCATCTCATTCACCTTATCGACGGTTTTTACTGTCATTTCAACCCATGCGGGAATAAATCCGCTTTTTATACCGTTTCTTACCGATCTCAGATTCGACCATGCTGTACAATAAAACGGCACCTTGTTGTTTTTAAGGATTTCGATCGCAAGTTTTGATGTCATTGCCGCAGCTATCCCGTTTCTTCTGTATTCGGGAAGAACATCCACTCCGATCTGCCACATTTCATTTGCATCAGCAGAACACGCTGCCAGACCGACAAGTTTTCCGTTATCATATGCTCCCACACCAAGAACATCCAGTTCTTTTCTGTGTTCGCATAACGCATTCGACCATTCCGGCAGATACAGTTCTTCAAAATGAGATTTATCCAGAATCCTTAATTCGAAATCACACGTCCGTTCGGAAAGTTTCTTCATATCGGGAAGATAATACTCTGCCATAAAACAGATCTTATATCCCATCGGCTCAAGTCTTTCGTTTAGCCAGTACATATTGGGAGATTCGAAACAATGGTAAAACTCGAATTTCTTTATGTATTCTTTTACAATATCCGCTACTTCCTCTGTCACTCCGGCAACGATGTTATTTCCGTACGATATGAAATCACAGATTATCGGAAGTTCATAATATTTTTTCGCATTCGGTCCCATCTTAAAAGGAACCGTCACATTCTCATTTTTAAGGAAGTCTTCTGCTTCGCATCCTATATCCTCTGCAGACTGTTTCATTGCTATGCGAAGCATTTCCTCATTAGTCATCATTTATAAAACCTCTTGATACGTATGTATTATTGGCAAAGTTTGGCAACTGCTTCATTGATCACTTTGCCGTCGGCTTTTCCCTTAAGTTCGGGCATAACGGTTTTCATGATAAGACCTTTATTCTTGCTTGCCAGAACTTCGGCGAATTTTTCTTTTAAGATACTCTCAACTTCTTCGGGTGAGAGCATCTTTGGTGCATACTCTTCAAACACTTTAAGTCTTGCATTGTATTCATCCAGCAGATCAGTCCTTTCTTTCGGACAGGTATCGATCTGTTCTTTTACGCTCTTTAATTCTTTTAATACTGCCTGATTAACGATCTCTTCGGAAATATTCTCTCTGCATCCGCCGTCTATCGCAATCTTCTTAGCTGCCGAAACCAGAACCGAGATTGAATCCTTTCTTGCTTTATCATGTGCCTTCATGGCAGCGATCATATCTTTTTGTAATTGTTCGAACTGCATGGTTTATCTCCTTTGTTGTTCTTTATTTTGATAGCAAAATCTTTTCTAACTGATTATTTTACAACCGTTTTGTCCGCTGATAAATATTTTATATAAATATTTATGAACTTTCTTCAAATTTCAAAAGCGGATGTCTGTCCCGGTCTATCAGACAATATATTGAAAAAACAACTGCTCCTGCCAGTGCCGTCATCAGATCGATCATGGTATCGATAAGTCCTATATCTATATATCCCGGCAAAACCTTTCCGTCTACAATAACCTCACTTATATTGTCAATGGTTACTATTTCTCCGGTATTATCCGCAAGAAGATATGAATTGATCTTTGTCACAAAAGTATCTTTTTGCATATCGCTTTTGCTGACATTATCCACACCGTATTCCGTCATTTCCCAGAGGACCGCGATAAATACCGAGAGCGAAACGGCAAATAACAGATATTTTAACCGATGTTTTAAAGTTTTCTCATTACCGAAGGACAGATAATAATATCCGAACATCGCAAACAGAAAGCCCTCCGTGCAGTGCATCATATCGTCCCACCACGGGATAAACAGATATAAGTTAAAGCAGCTTCCCATTGTATGTTCGCAGGCGTAAATCACGGTAAAACAATACACCGGCCACGGAATGCTCATATTGAAGATGATTTCCATAGCCATCGGGATCATTGCAAGCATAAAAGTAACCGTCACTCTCACAACATTAACATAATCATTTCCGACAAAAAGATAATAACCGTCCAGAATCAATAAAATGATCTCTATGACAAGAAGATATATGATCTTACCTTTTCTTTTTTTTATTTTTCGGGAAAGACTGTTATTCATACATTTTTCCTGTTCTGAATGCTGTTACCCATTTTCCGTTCGATCTTACAAGCCCAGACAAGCCGGTATAAATCCGAGGCAGAAATGCATGATCCAGACGCCCCAGATATTTTTATCTCTTTCATAAAGGATTCCGGTGACAAAGCACATTATTCCCGCACCGATCACAGTGTATATTTCATAGTGCATATGTAAAATGCCGAAGAATAATCCTATGTATAAAAGTGTTATCCATTTCTTACCTCCCATCGCCTTTTTGACATTGTCCTGCCAGAAGGGTTTGATAAGGACTTCCTGCCACAGTGCAATGATCGGATAAGTCCATCTGAAATTCTTGGTCAGATAAAGTCCGAAATACGGACGGGCTACGATAACAGGATCTTTTGTATTCATGAAAAATCTGTATCCGAGCATAAATGCCGTGTAGATCAGAACCACTATAACTGCTTCCAATATCTCACGTTTGAAATTACATTCTTTGGAAATCTTAAAACACGAAAACGAAAACGTTAATTTGCCGCGCGCTACCATAATTACCGCAACCACGCTTACAACGGCCATAAATATTTTAATGAGCAGATTTTTGAATTCCGATACCGAGTATCCCGGCCAGAACATCTCGCAGAGCTTATTCGTCAAAACCAGAATAAGTATGCCGACCAGGCTTAAAATAAATACCGTTTTATTATTATACTCTTTCTCTTCCATCTCCATTTCTTTTTCCCCTATTCACTCCTTTTTTTCTTACTGAAAATCCATGATATAAACATTCCGGTCATAAACCAGCCCGCAAGTACAAGGATCGCACCCGCGAAATATCTTTTATCAAATATCGCATTATAAAACCAGTGTCCCGGAACGATTACCGATGTAAGATCCCATACCTTTGCCCAGTCGGGAAGTTCGCAAAGAAGTCCAGAAAAAAGCGATACGACCATTGTTGCGATTGGCGAGATCAAAACAAGATTCGAAAACTTGCCGGAAATACAGCATATAATCAAAGCAAAAGCCGCCGACGAACAAATATATATCACAAAAGATATAAACACTTTAACAGGATGCGGATGAGCGCTTGTCAAAAGGACCGGAATAAATCCGAGTAACGAAACGACTATTCCGGGAAGTGACTGAAATGCAAAAAGCAAAGATATTTTTCCTCTTCTTCCCGTTACTCTTCTAAGCAATCCGGTACTGGAATAACCGCACATCCACGTTCCGCTGATGCAAAGATAAAACATCGCAAAGAACGCATACCATCTGATACCGAAAAAGGTCTCTTCCTTTTGCGTATCATCTTCCTTACCCATAACGCTTACTATATCCAGAAGGCCGTCGGTGTACCAGGCGTCTTTTGTATTTTCGCAAAACTCGTCAATATCGTCCTGAGTCGCGCCTTCGATCTCACCGATCCTCTTTTTTACGAGTTCTTCGGACCATACTTTTATCGCATCATTTATCACCATTTCGGTAAATGTTTTCATCTCATACGAATCCGCCATTACGGTAACACGAACCAGAGATTCATATTCGCTTCTTGAGATCTTTTCGGAAAAATCCGGTGCAATCTCAATTATACCCTGCGCTTTGTTGCCTGCAAGATTTTTTATGGCTTCATCATATGTTTTTACCTCGAATTCATACCCTTCTTCATAGGACAGGATTTCAGTAAGTCTTTCTCCGAGTGTTCCTCTGTCTTCATTTACGACCTCGATCATAATACCTTTAGCGTTCTCGGTGCCGCTGTATTGGGAAATATAAATTGAAACGGCCACGGCAATGATTATAACTGCCAATGAAGAAAAATCAGTAAGCAGTGCCCTTGTACGGCCTTTTAGCAAAGCGAAATAATTCATAGGGCACTCCTTTTTCGGTATATGATAAATCCTGCTACGGAAAAGATTGCAAATGCACAGAAAAGAATAAACAGATCAAAAGTATATCGTTCCGCCACAAAATTAAACATGGCATTTGAAAAAATACTCACACTCGCTCTGAAAGGTGATATACGCATAAGAAAAGACAAAACCTTCGGAAGGTCGGCCTTATCTGATAAGAATGATACTGCCGCAATCGACGCGGTTCCAAAGTACAGTCCCGCCCAGAGAGCAGATTGTCCGCGTTTAAACAAGGAACCCAGAAGCACCGCCAATGCCGAGAAAGCAAAAGAAGTCAGTATGATACCCGGGATTACTGATAATGCAAAATTGATCTTGATGCTTCTTAATGCACGTGCTATGGGAAACATTATCAAAAAAGAAGATATTATCAAAATCGCCCCGGAAATAATCCTTGCAACATAATATCCGAACAGTTTTTTCGTCGGAATACTTCTTTTGCTGAATGTTTCGGAAAGATCAAGACTTGTAAGATAAATAACCGGAAATGAAGACAAATATGAACAGGTTGCAAAAAGAACCGCAATTACCAGTCTGAAATGATAATCCGCGCCGAAATTAAAAATGCCGTTTTTACCGATCACTCTTCCGCGATGAATGAACAGATTGAGAAGATCACTTATTCCCTCATTCCAGATATTGAGGATCTCGTCTTCGCTCAATCCGAGTTTTTGCGCGATCTGAATGCCCGAATCCACTACACCGATCCCCTGACCGAAAACCGAAACACTGCTTTTCAATCCGGTATAAAGCACCAGCGCATCGAATGCATGTGTCGGAGAATAGTAAAATTCCATGACCGCTTTTTTTCCGCTCATGGAATCCAGATATGTATTCGGTGGGATATAAATAAAGATTGCGACTTTACCGTCGTCTACGAGTTTTTCTCCGGTCTCTCTTTCTTTTACCGGATATATGGCGATATTGCCTGTCTTAACTTCATAATCAATGATTATGTTCATCAGCTGGCTGACTCTGTTATTATCGTCTTCGCTGAGGATCGCGACCGAATAAAACGCATCCCCTTTGTCGATAAGCAAAGGTGCCATGAACAATCCGAACATCAAAACAACGGGGATGGGGGAAAACATGGCGATAAAAGCAGTCTTCCCGTGTCCGAAAAGTCTTTTTATATCATATAAAACGAACGAAAAAGGATTCATCTTATAAAATGTCCCCCGTCAATCCTTAAAGAACGATCCGTCAGAGGCAAAAGGATCGTGGGATTATGCTCTGTAACTATCATGGAACATCCCTTTTCTTTTTCTTTCCTCAAAAGATGTTCAACACATTCCGCTCCGTGTGCGTCTATTCCCGCTAACGGCTCGTCAAGCAACAGATAATCGTGTTTTCCCATTAATGCGACAGCAAGATTTACTCTTCTTCTCTGGCCGCCGGAAAGCCTGTCTACACGTTTTCTTTTAAAATCCGTCATTTCAAGTTCGTTAATAAGATATTCGGCACGTTCAACATTTTCTTTTCCTTTGAGCGAGGACCACGCATACAGATTTTCCAAAACGGTAAGTTCCTCAAAAAGAACTATTTCCTGAGGAGCGTAAGCTATTTTTGCCTTGGCCTTTTTCCCTTTAAGACCGTCCACGACAACCTCTCCCTCATCGGGTTTAAGGACCATGGCAAGCATGCTCAAAAGAGTACTCTTTCCGCTTCCGTTTGCGCCAAGCAGTGCAATGATCTCCCCTTTTTCAAGTGTCAGGGAAATACTATCCACTGCAGTATATTTGCCGAATTTTTTAACGAGACCCTTTGCTTCAATCATTTCCGATATCCCTGTTATTTTTTGACCATAAGTGATAGAACGTACGCCACACGAACAAGAGAATTCTTGTTTCCGATATTTGCCAAAGTGGGATCTATCTTTCCCGTATCACTTAACATACTTGCGTGAAGATTTTCTTTTAACATATCCAGATTGCTTCCGCAGTCAACGCCCGATTCGGGAAGGAACATCGGTGCATTGATCTTGTCGCTCTGGAGTCTTCCTCTGTCATAGGATGTTGTAATTTTCAAGAAACCTTTTTCCGTCTGGGTATTGGTCACAAATTTGCCTTTTCCGTCGGTTATTTCCTGACTGATCGTGCCTGTAAAACCGTCTTCGGACATATAAGCGCTGTTAGTTTCTTTTTCGGAATGAATGTCAAAACTTCCGCTTAAATTTCTATTGTCTCCGTTTATTGTTCCCTTTTCATCGATCGATACCGAAAGATCTCCGAAATTGATATATGTCAGAACTTTATAAAAGCCCAATCCGATGGAATAAATTCCGTCTTCATAATAAAAGCCTTTACCCTCATCAGAAGGCATATCAAGAAGAGTCTGTTTTTCCTTTTCGGTCTTATAACTGCTTAAGTTAATGTCGTATGAATCCGCACCGTTGTAATAACTTATCTTAACGCCTGCGGGATCGTTCTTGTATGAATACGCGGTCACGGTAATTTCAAGATTGTCATATATACCGCTGCTTGTATCAAGATCTCCGAGGATCTCATTCGGATCAACATCGGTTCCGCTTGAAATACCGGCAGCAATAAGATTCTTCATTCCGTTAAGAAGATCGACTGCTTCCTGACCGGTTACGGTAACACTTACCGTATTGCACTGTTTCGCTTTTCCGAAAATAGTGTAATCTTCTTTGGATTTTACAAAATCTTTTTTATCCAGACCCGCAAGAGCAGTCTCGAGGAAATCAGTTAACTGTTCATCCCAGTCAACTTCGCTTTCCGCGGACATTCCCATGAGCATGAGCGAGTATCTGTCAATGGCTTCATATGCGTCCAAAGAAGATGCGCTTGCCGAATCAAATTCATATCTTACCATGGGCGAAGAAGCATTTACGGGAGTATAAATGAATTCGTTTCCGTTATAATATATTCCGCCCGTACCGAGAGTATAATCACCCTGGCTGACCGATATAGTATATGCCGAATCACCGTTTCCGGCATCATAACTGTAGGTTTGTATAAAATCATACTGCTGTCCGTCACCGGCGGCATCCGTTTCGATGGAGGTAACTTTGGTGGTAGTATGAGAATCTTTTGTATCATCTTTTCCGATATGGAACATAAGTTCTACGGGCTTTGCTCCGAAATCGGAAAAATCATCACTGAAATTCCTGGTAACCTCAACGACGTTTTCAGCAAACATCATCTTCGGATTCTTAAGCATCTTAGGCAGGAATATTACGCCTAAAATAACCGCTGTTATCAAAACGATCAGAACGACGATTCCGGCCAGTACACCGAAAATGATTCCGACAACTTTGCCCGCTTTTCCTTTTTTCTTCGGAGGAACCTCTCCGTTTTGAATGGGCGGCTGGCCCTGAATGGGCGGTTGGCCGTACATCTGCGGCTGGCCCTGCATGGGCGGTCTGCCCTGCATCTGTGGTTGTCCCTGCATGGGCGGTCTGCCCTGCATCTGAGGCTGGCCTTGCATGGGTGGTCTGCCCTGCATCTGAGGCTGGCCGTACATCTGCGGCTGACCGTACATCTGTGGTTGTCCCTGCATCTGCGGCTGACCGTACATCTGTGGTTGTCCCTGCATCTGCGACTGACCATACATCTGTGGCTGGCCATACATCTGAGGCTGGCCCTGCACCTGCGGCTGACCGTACATCTGAGGCTGGCCCTGCATCTGCGGCTGACTATACATCTGTGGCTGGTTCTGTGCCTGAGGCTGACTCTGCACTTGTGGCTGACTCTGTGCCTTAGGTTGTTCCTGAACCTGAGGCTGACTTTGATCCTGCGTCTGCTGAACACTTTCCGTGTTCGTTTCCTGTATCACATTTTGGACCGGTGTTCCGCACTTAGGACAAAACCTCATATCATCTTCAACAGCAGCACCGCAATTAGTACAAGTTTTTTGCATAATTTCCTCCGTTCCGCGTTAAATGATAAAAACATTTAACAGCCAAAATCCCCAACACAACCATCCTGTCAGTCGCAAATAATCAGATAATTAATTATACCATAGCAATAATTCCTTTTCTATCTCATTTCACATTCAGCCGTTGCCCAAAAACTTTGTAGACAATGCGGTAAATAATAACCCTATCGCCACATTTAACAGTATTCCCGGTATCATCAGAAGCGCGATGTTCTTTAATGCTAGTCCGGCTACCACAAATCCGAGCGAAGGAATGGAACCAAAATAAACTATTATTACCTGTAACATTGCTTTTAATGTCTCGGAATGGTCACCCGGTACCGAAAGATTGATAAAAGCTCCAACCGTCGAACCAAATAAAGTCACGGACAGGATAAATACAAACCATACTAGAACGGTAAGAGGATTTGCTTTTATAAAAGCTTCCGCAACAATCATCGGGATAATGATGTCTATGGCATTAACAGCCATGCATCCGAGCAGTGAAGCCCAAACCTTTTTGAAAGGAGTTTCCGGAATCAGAATAAAGAATTCTCTGGAAGTATCCTCCTGCAAAGGATTGCCGATCGATCCGAAATAAGCGATCATCATAACGATAACCGCGGGTATAAGATACGCGATATCCTTGTTGTTTATGTTTCTCGCAAAATAAGCTGCAATCCCCGCAGAGAATAGATAAATACAAAACTTAACCGTAAAGATCCCGAATTTGGCAAATCTTAAACGGTTGTATATTGCCTTATAGAAAAATACTCCTGCTCCGGTTCCGTAATGAAATCCGTCTCTTTCGAGTTTGTCACTTCGGTCTTTATTTCTGGTTCCTACTCCGCCCTGAGAAGCTTTGCGCTGATTTTCAAGCTGGGCTGCTATTTTTTCTGTAGCGAACATCGCATTTTCATAAAAGTCCGCATTTACATTCCAGATGATCAGGATGATGACTACGATCGAAATGAAAAGGATAGCCATATAGATTATGGATTTTATGTTCTCTCCGATCAGAGCATAATATATCATTCCCCTGAGCCATCCCAGGAAAGGAATCCAGAATGTTTTTTTGCTGGCAAAGAAATGAAATGCAGCCGTTGCCGGTTCTTCATGAGTCAGTCCGGTATAAAGCAAAAATCCGCCGGCGATTAGGATATAGAATGTCAGCAAAGCCGGAGCTATTTTAAGACTTCCGCTTTCCTTCCTGCAGGCCACCACATAAAATCCTACCTGAAGCAGGGTTGAAAACAAAAGCACAAACGCATATCCGATAAGAATGGCTGCCGATCCCCAGAGACTGAAATGAAAATTTTTCATGAAATTGGGAATCTGGAAGATCATGTATACCGCAACAAATATATTGGCACCCAGGCTATTTATAAGCCTGAACATCAAAACCGACTGCGGTTTCATTGGAGATGCAAAAAGTAACGGAACATCTGCCGGTTTAAAGATCTGTCCGCCCTTGTTTACCGTCGTAAGACACATTGTTACAATAAAGAAAAATATAGCCGTAACGATAACATCAATAACGTCGTACTTGTCGAGACCTCTTTCATCAAGAAAAACCGACAGTTTTGACTCGTGGTTCTCAGTATATTCATCGATTTCTTCTTCCACAGCCTCGTTGACCGACTCGGTCTCTGTTACTCCGTTTATGATAAGCGGTATCATTTTCCCGAACAAAAGACCTACAAGACCTGCTCCGAGTGAAATAACAATTATAAATGCGACCCATGTTTTCAGCAGTTTTTTCAGACTGTTAACCGCAGTATGAAAAGCATAGTAGATAAAGAGTCTCATTATTTATCCTCCCCTGCTTGTTCATAATCCGCGTTTTCTTCATTATCTTTTTCGTCTGTTTTGGATTCTTTGTCTTTTACAATTTCCACTTTATCTTCCGTTTTTTCGACTGCTTTTTCTTCTTCGTTTTCTTCTGAATCCCGGTCTTCTTTATCCTCTTCATTTGTCGGCTCACTCAAAGCCTCTTTATCAAGACCTTCCGTAACTTCAAAAAACAGATCTTCAAGAGATTTGCCGAGTCCTTCTATTTCCTGTCGGGTAATATTGGCTTTTACATGGCCGTTCTGCATGATTATGGTCCTGTCCCAGAGCATATCCACACTGTCGATGATATGCGTACTGATAAGCATCGTTTTACCTGCCTGACGCATTTCTTCAATATAGTTTTTAAGTTCCTTTATTGCGTGAGGATCGAGTCCCAAAAGCGGTTCGTCAAGAAGCAGGATTTCGGGGTCAGGCAGCAAACCGATACAAAGATTCAGCTTCTGCTGCATACCTTTTGAAAGCTCATCGCCGAATTTCTTTCTCTTGTCGAAAAGTTCAAAACGCTTAAGAAGCATTTCGATACGCTCTTTATAATCCGTCATCTTGTATGCACGGGCTATGAATTCCATATGCTCGTTTACCGTCAGCGTTGAGTAAAGCGAAGGCATTTCGGGAATATATCCGAGGATCTTTCTTGCCTGCGGTGTTTTGTTCTTTATTCCGTTTACGGTAATACTTCCGTCAAACTTCAAAAATCCGATAATGGATTTCATTATCGTACTCTTTCCCGCTCCGTTCGGTCCAAGCAAAACCGTAAGGCTTCCGGGTTCCAGAGTGAAACTGACATCATCACAAGCGATGTTTCTTCCGTATTTTTTCGTTACATGGCTGACTTCAAGCATACATTTACCTCTTTCCGCAATATAATATTTGCAATCAGGATATTCCCAAAAACATTCTTCTTATCCCGATGATCGGATTTCCATAAAAAATCAAACTTGGAAATATCGTTATAAAAAGCACAAGCTACCCAATCATTTTATCATAAAAAGGACCGAAGATGTATTCTTCGATCCAATTTGTCATAATCAAAATCAATTTGCGGTCGCAAAAGTTAAATTCTAATTTAATTTTTGAGCTGTTGTTTCAGTAAAAACAGCTATTCTCCTATAACATCCGATACTTCCATATCAAGCGAAGGTCCGCCTTCCGGGGCTTCCTGTTCTCCGGCGTATTCCATCGGATCTATTCTTTCTTCTTCTCCGATCTCTTCCTCATCTTTCCAGAGAGAATCGTCCTCTTCGTGCTCTTTTGCAAGTATGCCCATGTTCTTTGCAGCCATATAAAGCTTAAAATTGTATTTCATGAGTTTTTCTTCATCCTGAGGGGGTACTATATCACCCTTCATGATGCGTCTCGCGGTCTCAAGAATCTTTAATTCTTCTGCTGCCGAATCTTCCATCGCTTCCGCATTCTGTTCCGAAGCGATCATATTGGCATAGGCACATTCGGCTTCGGCTATCTTTTCGTTATGCTTCATGTACTCGTCAGCCTGTTTTTGCAAACCTTCCAGCGATATTTCAAGAGTGGCCGCTTCTTTATTGAATTCATCAGCCTTATCGGGATGCAGTCTCGCATTCTTTTCGGCCTCTTCCTTCTTTCTCGCAACATCGGAAGCAGCAAAAGAAAACTTCTGATATTGCTTGTAATATGCACTTTTTGCTTCCGAAATCTTCATACTCTTCCTCCATGAAGAATAACAAAACACAGAAATCCGTTCTATACATTTTATATCGGCTGTATCCTTATATTTTTAACCGCCGTAAGCCCGTATTCTCGTGTTTTAAACCGCCATAAGTTTTTTTTTACCGTATTATTTTAATCATTTGAATATCAAGGCGTATACGGTTCATACATAAGTGTTATGCGGTTATTGTGATCCTTAACGATCACCATGAGCTTACCGTCCGAAGAATCTTTTGCATAATCTGCGAACTGCTCGACGGTTACGGGGCCTGAAATTCCGTTATAGGGTAAAAGAAGATAGCAGGGACAATCCATGGCAAAATCGAATTCTTCGAATTTATCTTTTTCAACTATCGCATAGTCGTTAGGCATATCATCTATTGTCAGTCCGTACGTTTTCATAAGTTCCTCGTCATCCGAACTTACCCATACGACTTCGTCGACAAGAAGCATAAGATTTGCCATATCGCCTTTTACATATGCATAGGACCAGTACTGCGCGTCTCTGTCCGTACCCGATGAAAGAAATGCCTGGTTTGAATTGATCACAAGCGAATTAAGATACATATTTTTTAGTTCACTGTTAAACAGAATATCGTATTCGCTGACCGAAACGGCAAATATGTAAATATATCCGTTCTCCCACAATACTTTTGCGCAGTTCTGTCTCGTGTCTTCATTCGAACCGGATTGCCATAAAACATAATATGCCGGTTTACCGTCAACATGGGTCATTTCATACTCAAGCGGCTGTTCCTCCTCACCGATGATCGTCAGGTCGGAAAGATTCGAAGAAAGTCCGATATAATCTATTGCAGCTTTGATCTTGTTCTCTCTCGTATCATCTGGATTTTTGTCGGGAAGACATCCGTTATAAAAAGGATGAGTTCCGTATACATCGCTGTCCGTCACAAAATACGTATTGTCATCGTTAACTATATATTCTTTGTTTACCATTCCGGGGAAAGAATTTTTGTTATACATGAACAATGTGTTTCCGCTTATGGGATTCTTTTCCTCTTCGGTTAATTCTTCCGAGTAAAATCCTTCGGAATTAGCAGGATTGTAGATACCGGCATACGGAAGTTTTTCCGGAACTTCAACTTCAAAATTCTCATTGGAAAATGTCATATAACCAACCCAGTCGATATATTCTTTGGGAAGATCTTTTGTAGGCATTCCGGGCAGATAAATAACAAGTTTATCCGTACCTGTAAGACCGTACGCATCGGAATAAACATATCTTGTGCCTTTGATTATTTCGGAAGTTCCGCTTTCTTTTTCGTATTCGAGTTCTGAAACGGAAACTTCGTAACTGTAATCGTCGATCTTAACGGGATTGCTCAGTTTACCGTGAAATCTGCAGTTATAAAATGTTCCGCCTTCGTCATATCCGATTCCGGTATCACCCATATCCAGATCATAATACATTCCGAAAAAAGAACCGTCTTCATCGATCTGCAGATGGGTTTCCCAGCCGCCGGCTCCGCTCATAAACAGGAACTTTTGATCTTTGAACTGTTCAAATAATTCTTTATCAGCAGTATTTTCGTTATCGTTGCCGTTAACCTCCGTATTATTGCCATTGTTATCGTTCGTATTGTCAGTGATAACCTGATCATCGATCACGGCAACATCATTGGAATTGTCTTTGCCCGTTATATCCTGCGTGGCAAATTCACACCCGCACAGGAATAAAAGAAACGAAGCACAAATCAGCAGTTTTTTCATTTTTTCCTCCTTAACACATATCTTATCAGATCAGAGTCTTGTAGAACTTGATTATGAATCTTGTTCCCTCACCCTCCGTACTTTCAACTTTTATCTCTCCCTGTTCACCCTCAATGATGGTTTTTGAAAGAGCCAGGCCTATACCGACGCTGTCCTTACCGGCGTTTTTGCCTTTATAAAACCTTTCGAAAACATGCGGCAGATCTTCCGATGCGATCCCGCATCCTGTATCTTTTATTGTTACCTGCGTGAAAATATTGGTATCTGAAAGAGTCACAAAAAGTTTTCCGCCGTTATCCATATGCTCTATACAGTTTTTAAAAATATTCTGAATTGCCTCGACAGTCCAGTTTTTATCACATCTTATATCAGCCGGGAACACATCTTTTTCAAAGGAAATATTCCTTAATTCCAGCTGAATCTCAAACGGCTTTATGGCTTCTTCAATTATCTCTTCGGCCGAAACATCTTCTTTTTTCAATACTACGGTTCCCGCATCCAGTTTCGATAATTTGAGCAGTGTCTGGATCAGCCAGTTCATCCTGTCAAGCTGTGATGACTGTGTTTTCAAAAACTCGTTTCTTTTGCTCTCATCCTGCTCATCCATCAAAAGATCGTTCATTACCATCATTGAAGTCAGGGGAGTTTTAAGCTGATGACTTATATCTGCCAGAGCAGCCGCAAGGTTTATCTTGTCATTCGTCAGAAGCTCCTTCTGGTATTTCAGAGTGGATGTGGTCTTATACAGATTGGACTTAAGGATGGATAACTCTCCCTCTTCCTGATCCATTATTTCCCCGTCATCGTTTTCGGCAAGAACCTTTACGAGATAATCATTCATCCGCTCGATCTTTTTATATCTTTTACGGGTATAAACAATAAAAATCGCGAGCAGTACAATTCCGGTCAAAAGCAGTGCGATTCCCGATTTGATCCCCAAAAAAACGGACCCGCACACTGTCGCAGCTAATACGAATGCAGATCCGAGAATGATCATATTCCGAAATTCCTTATTTTTCATTTATCCTCCCAAAATATATTAAAGTGGACTAGGGGGACGGAGTTCATGGTCCATTTTTTCCTGCAACTGCGGAAATATTATTTGTCCACTATATAACCCATTCCTCGAACGGTTTTGATGATCTTAGGATCTGACGGATCTTTCTCAATTTTATCCCTGAGTCTTTTAATGTACACGGTAAGCGTATTGTCATTAACGAAATCTCCACTTATATCCCACATATCCGAAAGAAGCCTGTTTCTTGTAAGCACGATCCCTCTGTTATTGCAGAACGTCAGAAGCAGACGATATTCAAGTGACGTAAGTTCAACACTTTCTTCTTCACCCGTTTTGTCGTTTTTCTGAGTAACTTTGGCTTCGCTTTTATAAATGCAGAGATTTCCGAGTCTCTCAATATTTCCGTTTGCTTCCTGATTGTTTTTTTCTTCGCTCTTTCCCGCTCTTCGAAGTACGCTCTTGATCCTCGCCATCAGTTCGTTCACTCTGAACGGTTTGCAGATATAATCATCCGCACCGAGTTCAAGTCCCATTACTACATTTACTTCCGCATCGGCAGCCGTAAGAAAAATAACCGGAATGTCTTCCGATTCTTTTAGATATTTACAGATATCATATCCGCTTCCGTCGGGAAGATTGATATCCAAAATACTTATATCGTATTCTTTTGTTTTCCATTCGGACTTGGCTTCGCGGGCTGTCTTGACATGTGTGACTTCGTATCCTTCCTTTTCAAGAGAATACTTAAGTCCCATCCCTATTGCCTCATCGTCTTCAAGCAAAAAAACTTTCATTTTTATTCTGGTTTCTTATAACCGCATGTACTGCAATATTTCATGTCATTCTTGGTACCGCATTCGGGACAGAACCAGGTTTCGGTCTGTAAAGAATCTTTTCCTTCTCTCCATACTTTCCAAAGGATCTGAGCAACTTCGTCGAACGCTGCTTCACCATCCTTAGGCATGTTATCGGAAGATACTCTGATAAGGCTTCCTTCGACCAAAAATTTAACCACGTAAACTCTGCCTTCTAATCCGCTTCCGCCACCCCACGAATCCATCTGATACTTATCCGTAACCTTCATACATTCATCGAGAACGGATGCGGGAACCATGCAAAATTCTTTTGTCTCATCCTGATCCTCTTCCTTATGGTAATGAACAAGAACCATTTGTTCTGCCGTATAATCGTATAAAACCAGTTCATCGTATTCTTTACCGCCATCGGTAGCCACTGTTGCATCATAATAATCAAATTTGATGTTATCATCTTTAATACAATCCTCGGGAGAACTCGGAATGGATGGCCACGGATTGTTCGCGCTCGGATCCATCGTCATGCTGTTTTTTGATTTAACATACATTTTCACATTATGTGCAGGCATTGTAAACGTAAACACATATCCGTGACTTCCGTCAAATTCCTGTTGCAGTTTTACATCATCACTGTCGGTATAAAAATTGTAATTCGTATCCGTTGCAACCATATCATACGTAACGGTAACCTTTTCACCGGCTTCATACGATTTCTTGTCGGACTTAAATCCGTATCCGTCAAATTCCACATTGTACTTGGTTTTTCCACATGCTAACATACTCATAATCATCAATAACCCCATCAAAGAATAAATAATTCGCTTAGTCATAAAACAGTTCTCCAAAATAAACACCACTGAAAACATTATACTATATATTCATGAATTTTAATACTACCTCATCCCCAAATGGACCTAGGGGACGGAGTTCCTGGTCCATTTTTTCTTTGCACAATTTTTGGACCAGGAACTCCGTCCCCCTAGTCCACTTTTGCATGCAAAAAGACGGCCTGAAAAACAGACCGCCTCTTTCGCTTTATTGCTTAATTGTATTCAGCTAATTAATAACATTAAATTTGTTTTCTTCGGAAAAATCTTCATTCTCTTCTATGTCATTATCGACATCATCGATATAAATGTATTCTTCCGTTATCATATTTGATCCCGTTTCGGCGTAAGTGCTAATGAATGTTCTAAGGATTGCAGCTGTCTCAACTCTCGTTGCTTTTCCCTGAGGATCGATCGTTAAACCTGTTGCCGCACTTCCTTTTCCTGAAATGATTCCTCTGGAAACTGCCCATTCAACTGCAGTTTTTGCCCAACCGCTTACTTTACCCGAATCGGTAAAATCTTTGAGAGTCTTTCCGCCTTCTTTAACACTAGTATCATATCCTTTAAATACTGCATACTTATAGAACATCATTGCCATTTGTTCTCTTGTTGCATTTCCGTATACATCGAAGATTCCGTCAGGAGTACCGGCTACAATTCCGTTCTTTTCAGCCCATAATACCGCATTTGTAAACCATTTTCCTTTAGGAACATCCGAGAATCTGGGGCTATACTCCACCTCGGGTTTTCCTTCAGCACTGTACAAAATCTGAACGAACTCCCCACGGGTTATATTTGAATCCGGCTCGAACAAAACCTTTCCTTCAAGAGTACCTTTACCGGTCATATAACCATTTTCGTAAACAAATAATGCCGCTTTATATTTCCAATCGCCTGATTTAACATCCGCGAAAGGATTATCGGGATTGTTTTCACATAAAACCGTAATATAACAATCTGCCTTCTTTCCGTTTTCGGTTTCAGCCGTAACTTTAAACACTCCGGCTTTGTTCTTAATAGTGATAAATGCGTTTTCCACACCTGATACCGTTTCTATTTTTGCCATTGTAGGATCGCTGACAGACCATTTGATATCCGTTTCGGTAGCATTCTCAGGCTGAATTTTAGCCTTAATAATAATTTTTTCCCCATAAAACATCTTTGCACTGGTTCTATCAAGAGATATGGATGAAGGATATACTTTCTTTAAATCCAAAAACATTGCGGGTCTGACACCATAAGTGGCGTCTACGCTAACATCACTGTGAGCACTAACCCATCCGAAATAACTTGAATGAAGATGATAAAAGTTTGATTGTCCTACGGTACGAAGGCCCCAATCTGCAGCATTTAATCCTATAACATCTCTTGTATATCCGATACTTTTCAAACGACTTTCATAATCTTCTTCAGTAATTGTATGTTTAAATAAAGGCGAAATTCTTGCATCCGCATATTTTGTCGGTTCGGCAATCAGCATCTGGTTGGCTCCGAAATAATATCCGTCTGTATGTTGTTTTTGATATCCAATATAGTTTACTATCTGATCCAGACTTAACGAGAAAACTTTGTCAATTGTATCGTTTCCGCCTTCCGTATTGTTCCAATAAGGATTATCCATGTTCATCAATTTTACAGACATTATTTTTTTGTTTTCTGTCGCACTGAAAGCTGATCTGATAAAACTATCATTAAGCCATTTTCTTAATGAGCATGTCTCCCATGTCACTTCGGTATATTGATTGTTGTATTCTTGAGCATCAAGAATATACTTGCTCATTACCAAAGCTTTATCGTTTTCGGTATACAGCACTATCCATTCGATAGGTTCTCTTCCGTTATCGTAATTACCGTCCTGCTCATATTCTCCGAATTTAATAATATCGCCTTTTTGTACGCCCAAAGGATTTATGTCAGTATCTTCCGTTCCATTACCCTCTGCATTGGTTTTAATCGTGCCAAATTGAAAAACACTGATAACCATCAGCATTGACAAGATTACGCACAACCAGGTTTTAGCATATCTTTTCATTTGTTTACCCATTCTTTTGAGCCCCCTTTTCTTTTATATATTAACTATATAGAATATACAGGATAAAATCAACTCAAATACTCTATCTATTACCCAACTATAAAATAAAATGGACCACGAACTCCGTCCCCATGGTCCATTTTGCTTTTTGGACCACCGACTCCGTCCCCCAGGTCCACTTTTGCATGTAAAAAGACGGTCTGAAAACCAGACCGCCTCTTTTTATCATCAATAAATTCAGTTACTTAATCAGACAATAACTAACATCCGTTTTTTCATCGGAAATTATGTCATTAATTTAACACATCGATTTTGCTTTCTTCAGAAAAATCATCATTCTCTTCTATGTCATTATCAACATCATCGATATAAATGTATTCTTCCGTTATCAGATCTGATTCCAGTTCGGCATAACTGTTAATGAAAGTTCTGAGGATTGCAGCTGTCTCAACTCTCGTTGCATTTCCCTGAGGGTCGATTTGATAACCTGTCTCCGGTTTTCCTTTTCCGGAAATAATACCTCTGGAAACTGCCCATTCAACCGCGGGCTTTGCCCAATTGCTGACTTTTCCCGAATCGGTAAAATCTTTGAGTGTCTTTCCGCCTTCTTTTACACTTGTATCATAACCTTTATATACTGCATACTTATAGAACATCGCAGCCATTTGTTCCCTGGTTGCATTTCCGTATACATCGAATATTCCGTCAGGATTTCCTGCAACTATTCCTTCACTTTCCGCCCATAATACTGCATTTGTAAACCATTGACCTTTGGGAACATCCTTAAATCTGTTTGTGTATTCAACTGCCGGTTTTCCTTCCGCACTGTACAATATCTGAACAAACTCAGCACGGGTAATATTTGCATCCGGTCCGAACAAAACCTTTCCTGCAAGTGTTCCCTTACCTGTCATATAACCTTTTTCGTAAACATATATAGCTGCATTATATTTCCAATCGCCTGATTTAACATCCGCAAAAGGATTGTTGGGATTGTTTTCACATAATACGGTAATATCGCAGGTAGCCTTCAATCCGTTTACGGTTTCAGCGGTAACCTTAACAGTACCCGCTTTACTCTTGGCTTTAACTTTTCCGTTATTTACACTTGCTATTGAAGGATCGCTGGAAGACCATTTGATCTCTTTTTCAGTAGCATTGTCCGGCTTAAGTGTGGCCTTAAGAGTCAATTCGCCGCCATAATACATTGTTGCTTCTTTTTTATCCAAACTTATTGATTTAGGATAAATTCCTACTACGGTAATATTGCAAGATGCCTTAAGTCCATTTACGGTTTCTGCAGTAACTGTAACCTTTCCTGTTTTATTCTTTGTAGTAACCTTTCCGTTATTTACGCTTGCAATTGAAGGATCGCTGACAGACCATTTAATTGTCTTTTCAGTAACATCATCAGGTTTGAGCGTAGCATTAAGTGTCAATTCATCACCGATTTTAATAGTTTCATCCGTTTTATCCAAACTTATCGAAGTAGGATAAATTATACTTAAATCCATGTTCAAAGCCGGACGAACTGCCGTTCCGTTTTCGTTTACATTAACACCGCTCAAGAACATATTGCCCCATTCACCGACACGACAGGCATAATCAGTTTGGCAACCGGGAGTACGAAGCCACCATCTGCATGTTTTAAGACCTATAACATCAGGAGTATAACCCTTATTTGCTAAGATATTGTTATAATCATTTTCCGTAATCGTGTATACAAATGCTCCGTTATTTTTTGCATACTGTGTAGGAGTGCATATAAATTCCTGGCCATACCAGGTTTCGTTGTCGCGATAATCATATCCGATATATTTTTCAAGTTCATTAACGCTTAAGCAGAATATTTTATCATTGGTTCTGCTTCCGCCATCTGTATCGTACTTTCGATTGTCATCATTCTTCACTGAAGTGGTCAGTATTATATTCTTTTCTAAATCATTAAATGCAGTATTATAAAAATTGTTGTTCATCCACCCTCTTAATGAGCATGTTTCCCATGTTACAGCACCAATATATGGATTTTGGTACTGCACTACATCCAGGGCATATCTGCTTAAAAGCAATGCTCTGTCTTCTTCAAAATCCAATTCCACCACTATCCATTCGATGTCTTCTTTTCCATTTTCAAGATTGCCATCTTGTTCATACTTGCCTAATTTAATAATTTCGCCTTCATAAATGTTCAGTAAATCGAAGACTTCTTCATTTGTTTCAGCAGGTATATCAGTTTCATTACCCTCTGCATTGGTTTTAATCGTGCCAAATTGAAAAACACTGATAACCATCAGCATTGACAAGATTACGCACAACAAGGTTTTAGCATATCTTTTCATTTGCTTACCCATTCTTTTGAGCCCCCCTTTTCTTTTATATATTAACTATATAGAAAATACCGTATAAAATCAACATTAACACTCTGTCAGAATTGCCAAACTTTTTCAGAATCAGTTGACCTTACTTTATGCTTATCAGTTTATATCCGTAAATGTTATCCGTTCTTTCTTCTATGGTAATTTCAACTGTATCCATAGGTCCATCATTGTAGGAATGGATTGAATATACATCATATGTGATTATGAATTTATCCTCTTCATTCTCAACATTTTTTACCCTGGTAAATAATTCAAAAAGAGTGATCTTCCCGGCTTCCGAATAAACTCTGTCTTCATCGGGATTATAGTAAACGCTCTGCTCACCGTTAAATCCTTCCTCAAGCATGGCTTTAATATCTTCAGGATGTTCTTCACCGTAAACTTCTTTAAGCATATAAGACCAGTTTTCATATGAAAAATATACGTACGAACTGTTCTCTTCAAGAGTTTCCGGATCGAGTCTCTGACCCGAACTGCCCTCATTGCATCTTAAATAAAACAAAAAGTTTTTGATATCCTCATATTCTTTGGAACTTAACGGTCTTCCGCCTTTAATATCAGCATCCTTTGGCAGATACATGGCACATAATCCGAAGATATCGATTATCCGTTCATCCAATTCCTTTTTATCAACTTCCTCTTCATCATCAAAAACTGTCAGGGCACCCCCGTCGAAAGCAGGACCGCTATCAACTTCCTCTTCATCATCAAAAACTGTCAGGGCTCCCCCGTCGAAAGCAGGACCGCTAAAATCTTCATAGCAGTATACCTCTATATCATAATCGTTGAAATATATGGGAAGTCCGTATGAATTAATCGTATCCATGATAAATTTTTTATCCCGGTATTCCCGATCATATGTAGTTATCAGGGCTCTCTGACGAAAAGAAAATCTTCTGACATTATCTTCATCATCCGCAGATGAATACTGAAAAAGTTCTATACCCTCATTATCAAGAACAGGTTTGAGTTTTTCTTCAATCCAGGAATAAAAGACCACTTCATAATCACTGTCCGTCCTTGGCATATAAGGAGGGATAAGAGTTAGCTGATTGAGCGGTCCTCTTTTGGAAACGGCAGTAAATGTAAATCCATGTTCTTCATCTTTGAAAGTACAGATTCTCTGCGGTTCTGGATCTTTAACAAAAACCGAATCCAGCAAAACCGCATCACAATAATAGGAATTAACAAAACTCACTATTTCACTTTCCGACGAAACATATCTGGAATCCCATCTGTCCTGAATATTACTGACTGCAGTACAGACCAGCCATACAAAGAAACCGACAATCGAGATCAACACCAATATCAATAAAATAATAGGCCCGGAAATATATTTCTTTTTAACATCATCTTCAATTTTTGATTCATCATCGTCGTAATACATAAAATCGCTTTCCATACCGTCAATTCACGGACTTTCAGTATCCAAAAAAAGATTTTACCTACAAAAAAATTATAAATAAAAAATATTGCCAAAACAATAAAAATGAAATAAAAGTTCGGAGTCGACCAACCCATGCGAAGCATTGGTTCGAGCTACGCGCCCGCTCGAACGAAAAAAGAGAGATGCATTGCATCTCTCTTTTTCGTTCTCACGTGCGCTAGAGGGCGAGCACGCCCCGGTGGGGCGTTGTTTGCGAGCCGACCGAGCCGGCAGGCGAGACTTCGAACAATACTGATTCATGAAAAACACCGTAAATAGGGGCTTTCACAATCTTCTTTTTTTCAAGTCCCACTTGAGTTTCCGCTTTTTATGCTTCGCAGATTTTTAAAATCTTTAGTATTCGATCCACATAGCAGGACGAATAGCATTAATATCACGATTCACAAAGCTGTAGAAGTCCGCACCGGCACGTCCTTCAACGCCTATATCGCATGCGTGGCAGTTGTCCAATCCCGGTGAACGCAACCACCAAAAGGCGCTGCGGAGCCCTATTACATCGCGTGTATATCCTTTTTCTTTCAGATCACTGTCATAATACTCATCAGTAATATCTAAATACCATGCACCGTTGTTTATTGCATACTGCGTTGGAGTGCAAATCAGATTTTGGTTATATCCGTTCATTTCATCTGGGTCATGCCAATGGTAGTCTCCAAATAAACTTTCCATCTCTGTAAGACTCAAACAGAATATCTTGTCTTTCGTATTGTTTCCTCCGGGTGTGTTGGAACTCGGATTCTTTTCATTAGTTATAGTAACAGTCGGTATTCTTTTTTGTTCATCGGATGTGAATGCAGCATTTTTAAAATCATTATTTAACCATTTTCTTAATGTACATGTCTCCCATGTAACATTTGTTTGTTCTTCGTGATATTGTTTGCAATCAAGTGCATATTTACTTACGACAAGAACTCGTGTATCTTCTGCCTTCAATACCTGCCACTCAATATCTTCTTTGCCATTATCAAGATTCCCATCCTGTTCATATTTACCAAAATTAATTATATCTCCAACTTTGGGACCGTTATCATTTACAGTAATCAAACGCATTATCATGGCTGCACATTCTGCTCTGGTAGCATTACCGACAGGATCAACTTTTCCGTTTCCTTTTCCGGAAATAATACCCTGAGTTACCGCCCATTTCATTGAAGGAAGAGCCCATGTTGCTATGCTTGCCTTATCATTAAAACCGTCAAGTGCAGTATCATTTGCAGTCAGAATATAATTGAATTTCTTTGCATATTTATAAAGCATTACAGCAACAGCCTGTCTCTGAATCGCCTGACCGACACCAAAAGTTTTATCCGCATTTCCTGCAACTATTCCTTCCGAATATGCCCAAAGAATCGCATCTCTGGGATAACCGGGATTGTTCTTTACATCCTTAAACGGATTCTCTGCATCAGCCGCAACAGCAGGTTTTCCTGCCATACTGTAAAGAATCTGCGCAAACTGCTCTCGCTGCAGCTTTTGACCAACTCCGAAAGTAGTAGCATTTGTACCGACCATTATTCCTCGGTCGTAAACGAACTGAATCGCATTGACATACCATTGTCCTGCTTGAACGTCACTAAATATGTCCACGACATTTCCATCAGCTTTTGCAGTAATAGTACTGATTTGAAGCAGACCGATAAGCATAAACAGCGAAAGCATTATGCTTAGAGTGCTCTTTAATATAGTTTTCATGTGCTTGCTCATAAGGTAATATAACCCCCTTTGGAAATGATAATTTGTTAATGAAAATATTATACTACAAAATAAAGAGTTTATATACAAAAACGGTCCGTATATCATTTCTGACTGCAGACAAACCTTTTAAAATAAGGATTGTTTATCTTAAAAACTAGGTCCCACCTCTTTTAGAACAAAAGAAAAATCCCGAAACCCTTTATTTATAAGGATTTCGGGATTTTTTTAGTCACGTGCGCTAGAGGGGTGCTGAACGTCCGGTGGACGTTCGTTTAGCACCGACCGTAGTGAAACGAAGACAGTGCGGTCCTGTGGACCGCTGTTTACGAGCCGACCAAGCCGGCAGGCGAGACTTCGAACCCCGTTCGAATTCGACTTGCCCGTGCGCTAGAGGGCGCTGGATGTCCGGTGGACATCCGTTTAGCGCCGACCGAAGCGGAGCGTAGACCGAACCCATGCATTTGCATGGGTTTGAGACTACGCGCCCGCTTGAACAAAAAAGAGAGATGCGTCTGCATCTCTCTTTTTCGTTCTCACGTGCGCTAGAGGATTCGAACCCCCGACCTTTTGGTCCGTAGCCAAACGCTCTATCCAGCTGAGCTAAGCGCACATTTAACAGCAAAAGATATTTTATCCCAATTGAACTTCATTGTCAAGACAATTCATATCTTCAAAAAGTTTTCCAAAATAACCCTTCCGTCAGGCGTAAGGATCGATTCGGGATGAAACTGCAGACCATATATCGGAAGCGTTTCATGCATAACGGACATAACTTCATTATCAGCCGTTTTCGAAGTCACGATAAGTTCCTTCGGCATTGTATTCTCGTCTGCTGCCAGCGAATGATATCTTGCAATGAGAATCTTATCGGGGCATCCTTTAAATAATATGCAATCCTTCGATATGCTGACCTCTGACTGTTTTCCGTGCATAAGCTGTTTGGCATAAGTTACTGTCGCACCGAATGCCGCACAAATTGCCTGATGTCCGAGACATACTCCGAGAATCGGAAATTCGTTCTTTAATTCCTTGATCACATCCATGCATACTCCCGCATCTTCAGGTCTTCCGGGTCCCGGTGAGAGTACAATATGCGAAGGTTTTAATTCTCTTATCTCTTCCACCGTCATTTCATCGTTTCTGATAACCTTAATGTCCGGATTTATCGTTCCTATAAGCTGATATAAGTTATATGAAAAACTGTCATAATTATCTATAAGTAAAATCATATTCAATCCTTTTCTTTGATGTCTTTGATCAATCGATACCTGCTGCTTCCGAAAGTGCGTTTACCACGGCTTTGGCTTTATTGATACACTCTTCGTATTCTTTTTCCGGAACAGAATCTGCTACGATACCCGCTCCGCTTCTTACAAAAACATTTCCGTTTTTCTTATACGCAATTCTTATGGCGATACATGTATCCATATTGCCGGAAAAATCGATGTATCCGATTGCGCCGCCGTATATGCCTCTTTTATTGTTCTCAAGCTCTCCTATGATCTGACAGGCCCTTATCTTCGGTGCACCGGATAATGTTCCCGCGGGAAGAACCGCTTCGATCGCATCAAGTGCATCCTTATCGTCTCTTATCTCACCTCTTACAGTCGAACCGATATGCATTACATGTGAATACAGTTCAATTGAATGAAGTTTTTCCACCTGAACACTGCCGAATATGCTTATCCTTCCAAGGTCGTTCCTTCCGAGATCCACAAGCATATTGTGCTCGGCAAGTTCCTTTTCGTCAGATAAAAGATCCGCAAAAAGTCTCTCGTCTTCTTCTTTGTCTTTTCCTCTTTTTCTGGTGCCCGCAAGAGGAAATGTATGAAGTACGCCGTTCTCAAGTTTAATAAGTGTTTCGGGTGAAGCGCCCGCAACCTCTATATCCATACCTGACATATAAAACATGTACGGCGAAGGATTAAGAGTACGAAGCACTCTGTATGCGTCCAATAAACTTCCCTCATAAGCTGCTGCCATTCTGTTCGAAAGAACTACCTGGAAGATATCGCCTTCTTTGATATAATCCTTTGCCTTTTCAACCATTTTGCAGTATTCTTCCTTGTTGAAAAGAGGTTTGAATTCGCTTAAAAGCCTTCCGGAAGTATCGTCCTTCTTTTTGCCGTTCTTAAGAAGTCCTACCATTTCTTTGAGATCTTCTTTTGCCTTTTCATAGTTATTATCAATATCATCGAGCTTCATATTGACAATAAGAACGATCTTTTGTCTGACATTGTCGAACGCGATCACCTTATCAAAAAGCATCACATCCATATCCTTAAAAGCATCGGAATCTTCAACGTTGCATTTTGTGGTGGGTTCGCTGTAGTTAAGATAATCGTACGAAAAATATCCTACAAAACCTCCCGTAAACGTCGGAAGAAAATCAAATCTCGGGCTCTTGTAACCGGCGAGTATATTTCTTAAATACTCGGAAGGATCGCCGGTCTTTATTTCTTTTCCGTTATCAAAAAGAACACTGTCTTTTATATTGATCTCTCTCTTGGGATCGTATCCCATAAAAGTATATCTTCCCCAGGTTTCATTGGCCTGTGCGGACTCAAGCATATAACAGTGTGTCGAGGCATTCTGAAGTACTCTCATGGTTTCTATGGGTGTCGTAAAATCTGATAGTATTTCGGTACTTATCGGACATACGTCGTAATTCTTCTGTAACTCTGCTTTTTTGATCTCTTCCAAATCGGGTTTAAATTTCATTCCTGTCTCCTGTTATCTGTCCAATGCTTCTCTTACTGATCTAACAAATTCACCAACATGTTCTGGTGCATCTTTTCCGTATTCGGCAACGATTTTTACTATCGCGGAACCGATTATGGCACCATCCGAAATTGCTGCCATTTTCGCAGCCTGTTCGGGTTTTGAAATACCGAATCCGATCGCACACGGAATATCGGAGTTTTCTCTTACGAGTGCAACCATGCTTTCAAGATCCGTATTTATCTCGCTTCTCATACCCGTTACACCGAGACTCGAAACTATATACAAAAATCCTTTTGCATCCCCTGCGATCTTTGCGATCCTGTCATTGGATGTGGGTGCTATAAGGGATATCAAATCTATTTCGTATTTTTCGCAGATTTCGGAAAATTCTTCTTTTTCTTCATACGGAACATCGGGAAGGATAAGTCCGTCCATTCCGATCTCACTGCATTTCTTTATGAATCTTTCGCTTCCGTACGAATATACGACATTCGCATATGTCATAAAAGCAAGAGGGATCGAAACTTCTTTTCTTAATTCAACTACCATATCGAATATCTTATCCGTAGTGGTTCCTGCCGACAACGCACGCATATTGGCTTCCTGTATCACCGGACCTTCGGCTGTCGGATCCGAAAAAGGGATTCCGAGTTCTATGATACTTGCTCCGTTCTTTACCATTTCGATCACGCATTTTTTGGTTGTCTCAAGATCGGGATCACCGCAGGTAATGAAAGGTATAAATGCTTTTTTATCTGAAAATGCTTCTTTTATCTTACTCATTGATGTTCTCTCCTCTGTAACGTGCTATCGCAGCACAGTCCTTATCACCGCGTCCCGATATGGTTATTACCATGATCTGATCCTTGCTCATTGTCGGTGCGATCTTCATTGCATGTGCAACCGCATGTGCCGATTCTATTGCGGGAATGATCCCCTCGGTTTTTGAAAGATATTCAAATGCACATACAGCTTCTTCATCCGTTACTGGTACGTATTCAGCTCTTCCGATATCGTGAAGATATGCATGTTCGGGTCCGATTCCGGGATAATCAAGTCCTGCCGATATCGAATATACGGGTGCTATCTGACCGTACTCATCCTGACAGAAATATGATTTCATTCCGTGGAAGATCCCTATTCTTCCGGTGTTTATCGTAGCTGCGGTTTCAAATCCGTCTATTCCTCTTCCCGCTGCTTCGCATCCGATAAGTTTTACTGATTCATCTTCAATAAAATGATAGAAAGTTCCGATAGCATTTGAACCGCCGCCCACACAAGCAAGAACCGCATCGGGAAGTCTTCCTTCTTTTTCCATTATCTGTTCCTTAATCTCTTTGGAAATGACTGCCTGAAAATCTCTTACTATCGTGGGAAAAGGATGAGGTCCCATTACGGAGCCGAGACAGTAATGCGTATCGCTGATCCTTGATGTCCACTCTCTCATTGCCTCGGATACAGCATCCTTTAATGTGGCAGTTCCTGTTTTTACGGGAATGACTTCGGCGCCGAGAAGTCTCATTCTGTATACGTTAAGAGCCTGTCTTATCGTATCTTCCTCTCCCATGAATACTACACATTCCATTCCCATAAGTGCAGCTGCCGTAGCTGTTGCTACACCGTGCTGTCCGGCACCGGTTTCAGCTATGAGTCTCGTCTTTCCCATTTTCTTTGCAAGAAGGGCCTGACCGAGAACATTGTTTATCTTATGTGCACCGGTATGGTTTAAATCTTCTCTCTTAAGATATATCTTTGCCCCGCCGAGATCCTTCGTCATTTTTTCCGCAAAATAAAGTCTTGACGGTCTGTTGGCATATTCATTAAAAAGTGTATTAAGTTCCTTATTGAATTCCGGATCGTCTTTGTATCTGTTATATGCAGCTTCGAGTTCCAAAACCGCGTTCATCAGTGTTTCCGGAATGTACTGTCCGCCGTGAACTCCGAATCTTCCGTTTGAATTGCTCATATCTCTCTCCTTACCTTCTTTGCAAATTCTGTCATCTTATCTTTATCCTTAATTCCGTCAGTTTCAATGCCGCTGCTTACATCCACGCAATAGGGATCAAATTCTTCGATCAGACTTCCCACATTTTCGCAGCTCATTCCTCCGGCAAGAAAGAACGGTCTTTTAAAATCTTTTAAAAGTTCATGATCAAATGTCTTTCCGCTTCCTGTACCGGAATCCAGGAGTATCATGTCCGCCGAAGATCTTTCCGCTTCTTTTAGATCCTCTTCGGATCTTATCACAAAAGCTTTGATCACCGGTTTTCCGGTCTTTTCCCTGATACTATTTATGAAAATCTCATCTTCGTGTCCGTGAAGCTGAATGATGTCTATGGCATTGCTTTCCGATATCCGGCAGATCGTTTCTTCAGTTTCATCCAGAAAAACTCCGACGGCTTTAATATCTTTATCAAGCATCTTTCTTAATTCGACTGCCTGTTCTTTTGTGATATAACGTTTGCTTTTATCCCAGAACACAAAGCCTACATATTCGGGTTTTATTTCATTTGCCGATTCGATATCTTTTGCAGACCTCATTCCGCAAAATTTAATTTTGCTCATCTTACTCTCCGAAAAAAATTAAGATAATCGGATTTTTCCTTAATATCTTTTATTTATTCTTACTTTGATCCGCAACGGAGTTCTTCCAGTTTCTTCTTTTTATCATCGGCTCTCATCAGTGTTTCACCGACAAGAAGTGCATTTACGCCGATTTCTTTAAGCCCTGCAACATCTTCATGGCTCTTAATCCCGCTCTCAGCCACAAATACAATATCATTCGGAACGAATTTTCTGAGTGAAACGGTATTGCCGGTATTAACACTGAAATCCTTGAGATTCCTGTTATTAACACCTATTATCCTTGCTCCGGCATTTAACGCTTTTTTTATCTCTTCCCTGTCATGTGCTTCCACGAGAGCCGAAAGTCGAAGTTCATCGCATATCTTAATGTATTCTCTTATCCTGCTTTCATCGAGGATCGAACAGATAAGAAGCACAGCAGAAGCTCCGAGTACCTTGGCTTCGTAGATCATATATTCGTCAACGGTGAAATCTTTTCTTATAACAGGGATCTTAACAGCATTCGCGATTTCTTTAAGGTATTCGTTGCTACCCAAAAACCATTTTGGTTCGGTCAGTACCGAGATCGCATTTGCTCCTGCATTTTCATATTCTTTTGCGATGTTTAAATAATCAAAATCAGGTGCTATCAGTCCTTTTGAAGGCGATGCCTTTTTGCATTCGCAGATAAAAGAAATATCATCGCCCTTTAAAGCTTCCTCGAATACGAAAGAAGCATTCGGATCTGTTTTTTCAAAAGCCTCTTTTTTAACTATTTCCAAAGGCTTTACTTCTTTGGCTTTACTCACTCTGATCTTCGCATATCCGGCTATTTCGTCGAGTATACTCATCTGTTGCTTACCTCAATTATCTTCTCAAGTGTCTTGGCTGCTTTTCCGGAATCAATGATCTCTGCGGCGAGTTTTATTCCGTCTTCAAAACTGTCAGCCTTTCCGCCGATATAAAGCGATGCTCCGGCATTAAGAAGAACTGCATCTCTCTTTGCTCCCTTTTCGCCGTTTAAGATCCTTCTTGTGATCTCAGCGTTTTCTTCGGGGCTTCCTCCCTTTAATTCTTCTTTGGTGCATCTCTTAAGTCCGAAATCTTCGGGAGTGATCACATATGATTTATACCATCCGTCTCTTAACTCACATACCGTGGTCGGTGATGATAATGAAATCTCATCGAGTTTATCCTGTCCGTATACAACCATTCCTCTCTTTACACCGAGTGATGTAAGTACCTGTGCTAGAGGGATCACAAGGTATTCATCGTATACTCCGAGAAGCTGCATTGAAGGATGTGCGGGATTGGTAAGCGGTCCGAGGATATTAAATACCGTTCTGAAACCGAGTTCCTTTCTGATCCCGCCCACATATTTCATGGATGAATGATATTCCTGTGCAAAGAAGAAACACATTCCCGCTTCATTTAAAAGTTCAACACATTTCTCGGGATTCTGTCTTATGTTCACACCGAGTGCTTCAAGGCAGTCAGCCGTACCGCAAAGAGAAGAAGCTGCCCTGTTTCCGTGCTTAGCAACTTTCATTCCGCCCGCTGCCGCAACGATCGCGGATGTTGTGGATATATTAAAGCTTCCCGCATTGTCTCCGCCTGTTCCTACGATTTCAAAAACATCCATTCCGGTCTCAACTCTTGTTGCATGTTCTCTCATGGCTGCAGCGCATCCTGCGATCTCATCCGTAGTTTCGGCTTTAGCACTCTTTGTGGATAATGCGGATAAGAATGCCGCATTCTGAGTCTGGCTTGTTTCACCGTTCATAATTTCATTCATTACGGCATAAGCCTCGTCATAAGTTAGATCCTCTTTGTTTACGATTTTTACGATTGCTTCCTTGATCATGTTGTACCTCCTAAATTATCTTTTCTAATCGAGGAGGGATACTGAAATACTCCCTACTCGCGCGCGGACCGCAACCGACGTAAGTCGAAATCCTTATGCGGTCCTGCGAATAAAAAAGTCCTCGACAGAATTTGTTCTGCCAAGGACGAATAATTATAAACTATCCGCGGTGCCACCTTGATTCACGTAAGCCCGTGCTCTTGTCGGATACCATCATATCCCGGGCTTGTTACGCCTGCCCTCACGTCACGGATACTTGGATAAATCCTTTCCCCATGCCCTCAGCGGACCATATAAGAATTATCATTCACGCATCCCTCATACCATCCGGCTCGCACCGTCCCGGACTCGCTTAGGCGATAAAATGCTTTTTCTTCCGCTTCATCGGTTTAAAAATCTTATTAAATTAGTTTGTATATTATCACTGATTTTTTTTTACGTCAACAAAAAACATTAAATTTTCACAAATGAATTTTATCAGTCGTCAGACAGTTTGCTCTTTATCAGTTTTTTGTATTCCAGAAATTCTTCGGTCATCGTAAAATCGATGTTCCTGGGCTTTTTCTTTTCAACAACGATCTCATCGCTGAGTACTGCAGGCGAGCCCTTCATGATATATATCCTGTCGGAAATAAGGATCGCTTCGTCAATATCATGAGTGATAAATATCGTTGACATTCTGATACTGTCCATTACTTCCAGAAACCATTCCTGCATGGATGTACGGGTTATGGTATCAAGAGCACTGAACGGTTCGTCAAGAAGCGCTACCCTTTTGTCGCATAAATATGTTCTGAGGAGTGCGGCCCTCTGTCTCATACCGCCCGAAAGTTGTGCGGGATATTTTTTCTCACATCCCTGAAGACCGAACCTTTCGAAAAGTTCCGATGCTTTATTTCTGGCTTCTTTCTTTGGAATACCTCTTAAAGTCAGAGGCAGTGCGACATTGTCTATTATATATTTGTTGGGAAGCAGAAGATCTTTTTGAAGCATATAGCTTAGATATCCCGTTTTTCCAGTAATGTCGGTCCATTCGGTACCGTCACTTTCCGTATGAGCATTTTCGTTCATAAGCACAGCACCGCCGTCGGGTTTTGTAAGACCCGACAGCACGTTAAATAAAGTTGTTTTGCCGACACCGCTGACACCCAGAAGACAGATAAGCTCTCCCTCATTAAGTGTCAGTGTGATATCGCCTAAAACATCTTTGTCTGTAAAATTTTTGGATATGTGCTCTGCACGAAGAATCTCGCTCATTTTATGTAAACCATTTATCTTTCCGGCCATTCCAGATATTCGTTTGTAAAGCCGTATCCTTCGGGAATCTCATCTGCCAGACCGTTATCGGAAAGCCATTTGAAAAATGCATCCCATCTCTTCTGATCGATCTCTCCCCATCTTCTTGCATCGGAGATATATTCTTTTGAGATCCATTCCTGGCTCTCTTTTACGAGAGTCTTATCAAGTTCGGGTACTTCAGCACAGAGAATATCAGCTGCTTCATCGGGATGCGATGCAGCGAATTCATAACCTCTTCCCGTTGCTTCAAGAAAAGCTATCGCGGTTTCCTTATTTGCATTTGCCCAGTCCGAATTAACTATGATAACTGGGCTGTAATAATCGAATTCGGGTGTGATGTCATTAAAGAAAATAAGATTCGTATCAAGTCCTGCCTGTTTGCATGCTATACCGCCCCATGCATAATATACCCATACGGCATCAATATCCTGCTGAAGTGCTGCAGCCTCATTTTCCACATATTCGGGAATAAGGTTAAGCTTGGAATAATCTCCGCCGTCAGCTTCCATGATGTTTTGGATCATTGCTTTTTCAATGGGCAGATCCCATGTAGCATAGTTTTTACCCTCAAGATCCTTAGGGGATTCGATACCGTCCTCTTTTAAGGAAATGATTGCGGATGTATTGTGCTGAAGGATCGCTGCACATACTTCCACGGGAATCTTCTCTTCCGATGTGAATACGGGTACAAGATAATCCTGGAAATCGACTCCGAACTGTGCCTGTCCCGATGCAACCATCGTGGTAGCTCCGTCTTCGGGCGGCTGAACTATCGAAACATTAAGTCCCGCTTCTTCATAGTAGCCTTTGTTTAATGCCACATAAAGTCCGGTGTGGTTTGTGTTGGGAGTCCAGTCAAGAACAAATGTGATATCCTTTTTAGGCTCCGAATTCGCCGTAGTATTGGCGTTATTATTCGCCGTGTCACATGCAGCTATGGAAAAAACGCTTAATGCCGCAATTCCGGTAGCTATCGCTTTTCCGATCAGTTTTTCAAATCTTTTCATTATGTTTTCTTCCTTTCAGGTCAAATATATTAAAAAGCATTTCTGCCTTTTATTCATCTTTAAGATGCTCCCAGGGCATCGATTTGTACTGTATAATTTTTACCGCTTCCATAAGTAAAAGGCTTATAACGGAAACCAGTAATATTACAGCGAACATCTTGTCATAGGATAATGATTTTTTCACTCTGGTCATATAAACCCCGAGGCCGTTGAATCCGCCCAGCCACTCGGCAATGACCGCACCGACAACCGAATATGCAACCGCGATCTTAAGTCCCGAAAAAAACGAACCGAGGGCATTTGGGAATTTCACATTCCAGAAAATCTGCCACTTCGATGCTTTCATGGATTTCATGAGTTTTATCATATCCTGATCCACGGACTGAAATCCTTCGAGAAGCCCTACCGCCATCGGAAAGAAAGCAACCAGAACGACCAGGATAACCTTCGGTGCTATCCCGTAGGAAAACCAGAGGATAAGGAGCGGTGCTATCGCAACAGGCGGTATCGTCTGTGTGAGCACAAGTATCGGATAGAGCGCACTTTTAACAGGTGGAAACGAATCCATAAGCGCAGCACATCCAAATCCCGTTAAAACACCGATAACAAGCCCAAGGCACGCTTCAAGAAGCGTCACTCTGGCATGACTCATAAGAAGCGGAAAATCAGTAACAAATGCCTTTATCACATCCGCAGGTGACGGAAGCATGAATTTGGGCACCCATCCGAATGAGCAGGCTGCCTGCCATATAAGAATAAGGACTGCTATTACCGCAACCGGTATCAATTTCTGTTTTTGAAATTTCTTTTTTTTATTCATAAATCAAACTATGCACTGTGGTTCTTTAATGACTTTGCCAGATCATGTTTATGATGCTTTGCGGTTTTTCTCTCGATGGTAAGCTTCTCGCCTTCGGGTTTGTAAGTGATCTTTACGTAGCTCATTACACTGGGTGCACCCGCTTCTATCGCGATGTACTGGCACTGCTTAACAATCTCCATAAGTTCCTCGTAATCACCTTCCATTGCAGTTTCGCAGGGCCCCACATAATATTCGACACCCGTACTTTTTATATAATCGATGACCGCATCGACCACTCTTACGATCTCTTCGTCTCCCTGTACACTCGGTAATACCTGAATTGCCACATTGGCATTTAATTTTGCGCTCATTTTGTTCTCCCTTTTTCTTTTAATCACGAATAAAAAAGGACCTTTTCTTCACGAGAAAAAGCCCTTAGAATCACTTTTCATTCCGCCTTCCTACGCCGGTATTATCCGGATCAGGTTCTGGGTCATTCCCAAGGATTAACAGCAGGTTCATGCCGTCTCTCAGCCTAATTACCTTAAGCACTCCCGTGACGTATAAAATTATATTCTGTTAATTATTCCGTGTCAATTACATATTTGCCTATGCGGATCATTTCTTGTTTCCGATGAAAAGATTGACGAGATTCTGTACGCCGGCATAGATAAGTAAAATACCGAAAACAAGAACGAAGATCGTAGTAACTTTTACTCCGAAGAAAATGATCAAAACACCGAGTAAGATACTTAAGATTCCGAAGATCAAAGGAACAAACCATAAATTGTTTTCGCTCTTTTTGCTTCCGAAAGCATCTTTCAGTTTGAAAAATCCTTCAATGATCAGATACAAACCAAACATAAAGCCAATTACCATTATAAGAAGATTCGGAACACCCAAAAGATGTGAAATCAAAAGAACAATTGCTGCAATGAGTGCAAGTGCACCTATGATCAGTTCCTTAATATTCTCTTTCATATTCTTGGTAAATGCGATGATGTTTATTATCGCAACTATACCGAGTATACCCGCAGCAACCCATTTGATAATATTGTCAAGCATATCCGTTATCTGTGTTTTGAACATGATAACAACTACGCCAAGTACAATAAAAGCTATTGCGGAAAGCAATAAAAACGGTGTTCTTGATGATTTTTTTTCATCATTTTTTTTCATGTGTTTTCCCTCCTAATACTCTCTCGTAATAATAGTTTCTTTTTCACCGGCATTATAAAGATCACCCCATACCTTTTCACACAGTTTTTCGCAGTTTTCGATCGTGAATGTCGGATCGTTTCCTGCAAGGATCGTGTTCCTGCGTTCTTCATCAGTATATTCGCTTAAGGGACAGGTATATATATTTCCGTATCCCGGCCGGCCAATGTTAGCTACCAAAGGTTCCACTCCGTATTTGGAAATAACAACTTTACCTTTGGAATTCCTTGTAAGTTCCACCTTTGCGAGACCACCCACAGCCTGTTCGTAAACACCTGCTCTGGCAGCTCTTGTTCCGGTGACATAATTGCCCAGTGAATAATATACGAGCATTTCATCCCCGTCCTTGGGATCCGTATACCATTCGATAGGCTGTATTACATGGGGATGTGCTCCGATGATAAGATCGACATCCCTTTCAAGAAACCAGTTACACCAGTATTTCTGATCATTAGATGCATAAAGCTGATATTCATTGCCCCAGTGAATAAGAACAACAACGAAATCTGCAACTTCGTGAGCTTTTTTAATGTTTCTGTCCATAAGATCGGCATCAATAAGATTTACCGCAAAAGGCATATCATCGGGCATTTGCAATCCGTTTAATCCGTAAGTATAGTTAAGAAGAGCGATCTTCATGCCATTCTTTTCAAAAACGGTGATAGTTTCCTGCTGTTCTTTTGTTTCATTAACGCCCAGCACATGGATATCGGGATATTTTTTCCAGAAATTAATGGTATTCATAAGTCCCTGTTTCCATTTATCCATTGTATGGTTTGTGGCATGAAGAATAACATTAAATCCGGCTGCAGCTTCGGCATCTCCTACTTCCTCAGCGGTATTAAACAGCGGATATCCCGAAAATCCCATATCTTCGCCTGCGAATACGATCTCTTCGTTAACTATCCTGATATCCGCTTCCTGAATATCGGGTAAGATCCTCTGGAAGAGATGGTCGTAATTCTTTGTACCGTCATCCTTAAATCCGGACTGGGTAACGTTCAGATGCATCAGCATATCGCCGATCATCATGATCTTAACACTCTGATTGATCTCCGTCGGGACAAATTCCTCTAAAGAAGCCCATTCGGAAGGTGTTACGACTGCTTCGTACGAAGGAAGAAGTCTGACTTCCGAAATAGTGCCCGGAACTTTTTTGACACCTATGTCCAGATTGCTTATGAGATATACGGCTATAAGCGCTATCAGTGCTACCATTGAAACTCCGACTACGGCAGCTATCGCTTTGTATATCCCGTTGGACTGTTTTTTTCTTTTCTTCTTTTTTCTTTTACGGTTATCCATATTAATTCCCCGGTAATTCTTTATAATAAATTATCAGTCAGATACTGAAAAATTTCCTGATTCTTTTCCTGCCAGTTATCGCAAATGGTGGCAGCCATCTTTTCGCTCGGAACTGTAAGTTTGATGGTCACAAGCTCGGTATCCCTGTCTTTCGCCCAAAGGAACGCTTCATATTCGCCGAACTGATTTTTATAATAATCGGATACGATGGAAGCCTCACGTCTCAGTTCTGTTGAATTGACTTTGAGATATTCCTGGATATCGCATTTTATTTCCGAACTGATGTCACCCAGAAAATACTGGAGCGATTCCATTCCCTCTTCGGTAATGGAAATAAGCGTCTTATTGTGATTTTGTTTTACGGCAAGGAAATTCTGATCTTCAAGTGCTTTGACATGTGCCTGGATCTTCAGAAAATCCGTGTATTCCTTCTCAACAAAAAACTTGCTTATCTGGATCAGCGTTAAAGGTTCAGCCGCCGACTTAAGCATATACAGGATCATTAATTTGTAAAGGGTTTCGGAATTATAATTCATTTAATCCTCTTAATAATCTGATTTTATAACGGTCTGCCGTATTATACGTATTTTTTGACCGCATCGCATACAACCTTGGCAACGGTCGGATGGAAAGGCGGAACTATGATATTCTCATCGCTTAACTCATCGTCAGGGATAAGATTTGCTATGGCTTCAGCGGCAGCAAGTTTCATATCTTCGGTTATCTGCTTTGCCCTTGCCTCAAGTGCACCCTTAAAGATACCCGGGAAAGCGATAACGTTATTAACCTGGTTCGGGAAATCGGAACGACCCGTACCGACTATTCTCGCACCTGCCGCTTTGGCAACATCCGGCATGATCTCGGGAACCGGATTGGCCATGGCAAAAAGTATCGCATCCTTATTCATTGACTTAACCATATCTGCAGTTACGATATTCGGAGCACTTACACCGACAAAAATGTCCGCCCCGCATAACGCATCGGCAAGAGTGCCGTTTTTGCCCTCAAGATTGGTCACTTCGGCCATTTTCTTCTGCATCCAGTTAAGTTCGGGATAATCCTTTGATATAATACCTAATTTATCACACATCGTGACATTTTTAAATCCGTATCTCAAAAGAAGCTTTGTGATCGCAACGCCTGCCGAACCGGCGCCGTTTACAACTACTCTGCATTCTTCTTTTTTCTTTCCCGTGACTTTAAGCGAATTTATAAGTCCTGCAAGAACAACGATCGCCGTTCCGTGCTGATCGTCATGAAAAACCGGAATATCAAGTGTGGCTTTAAGTCTTTCTTCTATTTCAAAACATCTCGGAGCGGAAATATCTTCAAGATTGATACCGCCGAAATTGGGAGCCAGATATGTGACCGTTTTGATGATCTCTTCGGTATCCTGCGTATCAAGACAGATGGGAACAGCGTTTACCCCGCCGAATTCCTTGAAAAGTATCGCTTTTCCTTCCATTACGGGGATTCCGGCCGAAGCTCCTATATTTCCGAGTCCGAGTACCGCCGAACCGTCGGATATGACCGCAATCGTATTTGCTTTTGCAGTATATCTGTATGCTTCTTCCTTATTTTTTGCTATAACCTTACAAGGTTCTGCAACACCGGGTGTATACGCAAGAGCAAGTGCTTCCTTGGATTTCACCTCCACTTTGCTCTTCGTTTCCATTTTACCCTGCCATTCTTCGTGCAGTTTCAGTGCCTGTTCTGCGGTAGTCATTTTATCGTTCCTCTTTTCATGATAATTATTATTTTGCCAAAAATAAGATATCTTTTAATTCGTCATTCCTAAATTCATAATCCGTATTGCAGAAATCGCAATGCAGATGAATGACATCTTCTTCGTTTGCCAGTTTTTCCAGTTCTTTTCTGCCTATGCTTATAAGAGCCTTGGTAACTCTTTCCTTAGAGCAGTTGCATTTAAATCCCGTGGGGATAATATCTATGATCTGAGGTTCCAGTCCCTCACAAAGTATCTCAAGTATTTCTTTCGGACCCATTCCGTTGTCCAGAAGCGTAGTGACCGATGAAATCTTCGAAAGATTTTTCTCAAGCACAGATACGGTTTCTTCGGAAGCCTCGGGCATAAGCTGAACTATAAATCCGCCTGCCTGCTTTACGGTATTGTCCTTGTTCATGAGAACTCCGAGTCCTACACTTGATGGGATCTGTTCGGAGCTTGCAAAATAATATGTGATATCCTCGGCTATCTCGCCGGTCTGAAGTACCGTCTGTCCGACATAAGGTTCCTTTAACCCCATGTCCTTGATGACATCCAGAAATCCTATTCCGACTGCTTTGGCAACATCCAGTTTTCCCACTTTGTTGGCAGGAAGGATCACATTGGGATTTCCCACGTATCCTTTGACAAATCCTTTGGAATCAGCGGTTACCGTAATCCCGTTTATCGGGCCGTCGGAATTGATCCTTAAAGTGAGAATATCTTTATCACCTTTAAGCATCGCACCCATCATGCATCCGGCGGTGAGCATTCTTCCGAGCGCCGCCGTACAGACGGGGGAAGTATTATGTCTCTTTCTCGCCTCTTCTACCATATCTTTTGTATATGCACTGAAAATCCTTATCTGTGCATCGGCCGCCGTGGCCCTGACTATTATATCCATAACTTATTTTTCCTGACAATGAGATTTTCCGGATTCTTTCGCAATAACGAATATTCTTTCGGACCTGTCGCTAACATTGGCAAATCCGTCGGCGTCAAAAGCATCAACGAATATAAGCCCCGCTTCTTTTAAGAATCCTTTTATCTCCTCAAGCGTATATCCCTTCTGATAATGGTATTCCACAAATCTTTTGTACAGACAGTCTTCTTCGTTCTCTTCATCATTTTTGACGAAAAACGTTACTTCGTATTCGTTGATCCGGCTTTCATCGTCATAATAATTCATCCAGATAAACGAAACATCCTCATTACTGTCGGCTATGGTGGAATCACCTATCACTTCTCTGTATTTGTATTCGGTATTAAAATCAAATATGAATAAGCCGTCCGGATCCAGATAATTGTTCACGAGTTTAAATGTATGAACTAGCTCATCATCCTCGAGAATATAATTCATCGAATCACAAATGCTTACTATCGCTCTGACGGTTCCGTATAATTCAAATTCTCTCATGTCCTGACATATGTACATTATATCGGACACCTTATCTTCGCTTTCGAAAGTCTCTCCGCTGTTAAGAAACTCTTCTTTTTTGCTTCTTGCAACCGAAAGCATTTCTTCGGAATTATCTATTCCTATGAGATCGTAACCGGCCTTTGCGAGACGCATCGTAAAATTCCCGGTACCCGCTCCGAGCTCGCAGACAAGTCCGTCATTTATTCCGTTATCCGAAAGAGTTTTCCTGACAAATCCAAGCCATTCGTCATAAGGAACATCTTCCATCAGTTCATCATAATATTTTGAAAATTCAATATAACTGTCCATTTAACGAATGCTTCCTAAAACAAAATATAAAATCGGAAATACAGATCCGCATTTTCCGGAAATTCTATCCGAGGAAATGGAAAATGGATCCAAGTGCACCGTATGAAAGAATCGTCATTATGATCGTTGCAAGAATAAGTCCGCAAAGTTCCGCAACTACAGCCTTGGGAAGCTTAATGTCAAAAAGTGCCGCCATAAGCGAACCCATCCATGCCCCGGTTCCGGGAAGCGGAATTCCTACAAAGAGCATCAGTCCCAAAAACTCGCCTTTTTTTAGAGCATCACTCTTTTTATTGGCTCTGTTTTCAAGCCACTGTGCAAATTTATCAATCTTCAGAAAATGAATGTTTTTCATCCACTTTAATATCCTCTTGATGAAAAGAAGGATGAAAGGAATGGGAATTATATTTCCGCCTATACAGAAAATAATCGCCTTCCAAATGGGAACATTCAATATGCTCGATACTATCAGGCCGCCACGTAATTCGATGAGCGGTATCATGCTCACGATAAAGCAGATCCATACAGGCGCAATATGATGTTCGAGCAGCATATTTACCAGTCCGTCTCTAATTGCTGTCATATCGGTATAATTCGCGAATTGCGAAATCCTTTCGTTTGATTAGTCCGTTTATATTTCAGTAAAAGTTTTTCAAGTGTCCGTTATACTATTTCCTTAAGAGCACTGAACAATGCCTTCATCTCGTCATCGGTTCCGATAGAGATACGAAGATAATTGTCGATCCTCTCCATACCGAAATGGCGTACCAGAATCCCTCTTTCTCTAAGCGCCTTGTAAATGTCGTTGGCATTCACTTTAGGATGTGTAACAAATACGAAGTTCGCACTGCTTTCGGGAAATACGAATCCGAGTTTCTTAAACTCTTCAACACACCACTCTCTTGTCTTTATAACCTTTCCGCAGCATTCCCTGAAATAATCCTCATCCTTAAGGATCGCGGAAGCTATACGCAAAGAAGGCTCATTCATGGTATAGGAATTGATCGAGAACTTAACTGCCTTGATCTTTGAGATCACTTCTTCGTTTGCAAAAGCCATACCGATCCTTAAGCCCGCAAGGTTCCTTGATTTGGAATAAGTCTGTGTAACAATCAGATTGTCATACTTGTCGATGAGTTTAACAGCCGACTCACCGCCAAAATCCACATACGCTTCATCTACGATAACTATTGAATCCCTGTTAAACTTAAGTACTTCTTCTATTTTTTCAAGCGGAAGCGAAAGCCCCGTCGGCGCATTGGGATTGGCTATTACTATCCCGCCGTTTTCCTTTCTGTAATCGTTAATGTCGATTGAAAGGTCATCCTTAACCGGAATAAGTTCCTTGGGGAATCCCACAAAATCAGCCCATACTTCATAAAATGAATATGTTATGTCTGCAAAAAGAACCGGAAGCGTCGAATGGAAAAATGTCGTAAAGAGGGTACAAATGACATCATCCGAACCTACACCCGTAAATATCTTTTCGGGAGCCAGACCCATATATTCGCTCAAAGCATCCCTTAACGCATCGCAATCGGGTTTGGGATAACGTCTCAACGAATCATAGTCCTCTGCCAGTCTGAGAAGTTCTTCTTTAGCGACTGGCGATGGAGAATACGGGTTTTCGTTTGTGTTTAGTTTGATAAGATTATTTATTTTAGGCTGTTCCCCCGGAACATACGGGGTAACGTTTTTAACATATTCTCTCCAGTTCATTTTTTCTCCGTAAATATTTATTTACTCGACCATATCGAGTATTGCATCGGCTTCGGCCTCTTTGTCGTCTGCATTCTGATGAAAATCATCAAGTGCATCCTTTGTATTGTCTTTCTGTTCGGCCATATCCTCTACAGTATCGCATGCATCATCCACCGGATTGCCGCACGCCGTTAAGGGCATTAAAAATGATAAACATAATCCCAGTGATACAGCAAAATATTTTATATGTTTCATTTTTACCTCCTTAGCCTGATATCTGTTAACCTAAAAATCTGCATAGCAGAAAATACATCCGAAATACATTTTCCGTGTAAAGTCATTTGAACTATTTGAAGTACTTAACACCTGATTCGAAGATCTTAAGATCCTGCTCGCCGTAGATGTTGATAGCAACACCTCTGTCACGACGTTCTGCGTGTGCCATCTTACCGAATACACGTCCGTCGGGTGATGTGATACCTTCGATAGATTCGAATGAACCGTTGATATTATATTCTTCATCCATGCTTACGTTTCCGTCATTGTCACAGTATCTTGTTGCAACCTGACCGTTTGCAAAAAGTTTTTCGATCACATCTTTGGGTGCTACGAAACGTCCTTCACCGTGTGATGCAGGTGATGTGTATACACCATCAAGTTCAGCAAGCTGTAACCAGGGTGATTTGTTGGAAACAACCTTTGTGTATGCCATCTTGGAGATGTGACGGTTGATCGTATTGAATGTAAGTGTTGCGGAATTCTCATCCTGACCGGTGATCTTTCCGTTAGGGACCAGACCGAGTTTGATCAGAGCCTGGAATCCGTTACAAATACCGAGTGCAAGACCGTCTCTCTCATCAAGAAGCTTTGTTACTGCTTCCTTGATAGCTTCGTTCTGGAATGCGGTTGCAAAGAACTTAGCAGATCCGTCAGGTTCGTCACCTGCGGAGAATCCGCCGGGGAACATGATGATCTGGGCATTGTTTATTTCTTTTACATACTCTTCAATGCTTTCCTTGATCATTGAAGATGTAAGGTTTCTGAATATCTTCGTTGTAGCCGTTGCACCTGCTCTCTCGAATGCTCTGGCCGAATCGTATTCGCAGTTTGTTCCGGGGAATACCGGAATAAATACGTGAGGCTTTGCAACTTTGTTCTTGCAGATGTAAACGCTCTCTGCCTTGTATGCGGGTCTGTCAAGTTTTGTATAATCTTCTGTTACTCTTGAATGGAATACTTTCTCAAGAGGTTTCTTAAAGCTGGCAAGTACTTCGTCGTATGCAACCTTAACGCCCTGAATATCGAAGTCTTTATCAGTAACTTCACCGATATATTCCACAAAATCATTGTTGACTTTATCAGTCATTTCGCATAAGATACTGCCCATTTCATTTGAGAACAGTGCTTTTACATCTTTTCCCGAAACCTTTACTCCCAAAGCGTTTCCGAATGCCATCTTTGAAAGTGCTGGAACGATACCGTGAGCATCACACACATATGCAGATACGATCTTGCCCTCTTTTATAAGTTTGCTTACATCATCATAAAGCTTAAGTGTCTTGTCAAATACGGGTAACGACTTGTCATCCTTGGGTATTCTGAAGATTGCAAGGAAGTTTCCTGCTTTCTTAAGTTCGGGTGTAACAACATCTTTTTCCTTAGCAACATCAACCGCAAAAGATACAAGTGTGGGCGGAACATCGATGTCCTGGAATGTTCCGGACATTGAATCCTTACCTCCGATCGAGGGAAGGCCGTATTCCATCTGAGCCTTGAATGCACCAAGCAAAGCTGCGAAAGGCTGGCTCCATCTTGAAGGAACTTCCGACATTCTTCTGAAGTATTCCTGGAATGTGAATCTGATCTTATTTACATCACCGCCTGCAGCACAGATCTTACTCATTGACTCTGTTACCGCATAGATTGCGCCATGGTAAGGTGACCATGTTGAAAGATAAGGATCGAAGCCGTAGCTCATCATTGTAACCGCATCGGATTTGCCCTTCATTACGGGAACCTTTGCAACCATTGTCTGAACCTCGGTAAGCTGATTCTTTCCGCCGTAAGGCATAAGAACCGTACCTGCACCGATCGATGAGTCAAACATTTCAACAAGACCTTTTTGTGAACATGTATTAAGGTCTGAAACACTGTCGATGACTGCTGCCTTTATATCATTTGCAGAAAGGTCTTTGTCAACCTTTGCATTTGCGATCTTTTCAAAGTAATTGTCTGCCTTAACTGGTGATTCAACTTCTACATCGGTTTCCTGATGAGCTCCGTTTGTGTTAAGGAACTCTCTCTTGATGTTAACGATCTCTTTGCCTCTCCAGACAAGCACAAGTCTGGGTTCTTCGGTAACATCAGCAACCTTGATCGCTTCGAGGTTTTCTTCCTCTGCATATTTAAGGAACTGATCAAGATCCTTGGGATCGAGAACTACTGCCATTCTTTCCTGTGATTCGGAAATTGAAAGTTCTGTTCCGTCAAGACCTTCATATTTCTTGGGAACGAGATCAAGATTTACTCTGAGGCCATCAGCAAGTTCACCTATCGCAACGGATACACCGCCTGCACCGAAGTCATTACATTTCTTTATAAGTGCTGAAACTTCTTCTCTTCTGAAGAGTCTCTGGATCTTTCTTTCTGTAGGAGGATTACCCTTCTGAACTTCCGCACCGCAAGTCTCGATTGACTGAACGGTATGTACCTTGGAAGAACCTGTTGCACCGCCACAGCCGTCACGTCCTGTACGTCCGCCGAGGAGAACGATAACATCTCCGGGATCTGATGTTTCTCTTATAACGGCACGTCTGGGAGCTGCACCCATAACTGCACCGATCTCCATTCTCTTAGCTACGTAATTGGGATGATAGATTTCTTTTACCAGTCCTGTAGCAAGTCCGATCTGGTTACCGTATGATGAATAACCTGCTGCTGCACCACGTACAAGTTTCTTCTGTGAAAGCTTACCCATTAATGTCTCATTAACGGATACCGTAGGATCTGCGGCACCAGTAACTCTCATCGCCTGATATACATATGTTCTTCCCGAAAGGGGATCACGGATAGCACCGCCGAGACATGTGGCAGCACCACCGAAAGGCTCGATCTCTGTAGGATGGTTATGTGTCTCGTTCTTAAAGTTGATGAGCCACTCTTCGTTAACCACTTTACCGTCTTCATATTCAACATCGATGGGAACAACGATCGAACATGCATTGATCTCATCGGATTTTTCCATATCTTCAAGTTTGCCGTCTTTTTTAAGCTTCTTCATAGCCATCAAAGCCAGATCCATAAGGCAGACATACTTCTTAGAATTATCACCGTATACGTCTTTTCTTACACCGAGGTATTCTTTGTATGTATCTTCAAGAACATCCGCATAATCTCCGGCAAGGAATTTTACATTCTCAAGTTCAGTGGAGAATGTTGTATGACGGCAGTGATCCGACCAATACGTATCGAGAACTTTGATCTCGGTAAAGGAAGGATTTCTCTTCTCATCGTTAGCAAAGTATTCTCTGATAAACTTGAAATCCTTATATGTCATTGCAAGTCCGAGCGAATCGTAAAGCTTCTTGAATTCGTCCTCGGGCATAGTTGTAAAGTTATCAAAGATCGAAACATCGTCGGGCGTTGCAAATACGCTCTGCAAAGTCTCGGGCTTTTCAATCGAAGCTTCTCTCGAATCAACGGGGTTGATACAGTAAGCTTTGATCTTTTCAGCCTCTTCATCTGTTACATTTCCTTCAAGAACATAAGTAATCGCAGTCTGAATCGTAGGATTCTCTTCTGCATTAAGGAACTGTACGCACTGAACAGCCGAATCCGCTCTCTGATCGTACTGTCCGGGAAGATATTCAACGCTGAATACCTTATCGGTATCATTTACTTTCAAATCCTCAAGAAAATAATTATCTACGGGAGGCTCCGAAAATACGGTTTTGCATGCCTTTTCAAATACAGCATCCGAGATATTCTCAACATCGTAACGGATAAGATATCTTACTCCGGTAACGGAATTAATGCCAAGATAACCCTTTATATCTTTAAAGAGTTCCTTCGCTTTAACCGCATATTCTTCTTTCTTTTCAACGTAAATTCGTCTAACGTTACTCATAACTTACCTCCGTAGTAAATATATTAGAAAATAACTTGTATAAACATCTTTGTAATATCGCGGGCCACTTCCATCTTTTCTTCAGCGGGCATCATCATTTTGCCGTGAGTGGCAACCGTATGATGCTTGAGCGGGTAATTTTTGTCGTCGGTGCTTAATGAGACGAGCACACCCGTGCGAAGTCGAATTTAGCATCCGCTACGTACAAAAGATTAGCGAGAGCGTGCCCGCGGAGTATCATGCGGTTGCCACTCCCCCCAGAAAATCAGCGTGCCCGCGATGTATCGCATGGGGCACTGCCCCGCCATCATCGTACCGGGGAGCATCGTGCGGTTGCCACTCCCCCGGGAAATCTTTTTACAATACCTTGGCCAGGAAGCTTTTAAGGCGTTCGGACTTGGGGTTGTCGAAAAATTCTTTGGCGTCGTTTTCTTCGCCGATCTTGCCTTCGTCCATGAAGATGACTCTGTTGGCGATTTCTTTGGCGAAAGCGATTTCGTGTGTTACAACCACCATTGTCATGTTTTCTTTGGCGAGTTCGCGCATAACTTCAAGTACTTCGCCTACCATTTCGGGATCGAGTGCCGAAGTCGGTTCATCGAAAAGCATTACGTCGGGTTTCATGCAAAGAGCTCTGACGATCGCTATACGCTGTTTCTGTCCGCCGGAGAGCTGATTCGGATAGGCATCTGCTCTGTCGGCAAGTCCGACTCTTTCGAGCAGTTTCATTGCTTCCTCTTCCGCTTCGGCCTTGCTCTTGCCCTGAAGTTTGATGGGCGCAAGAGTCAGGTTTTTCATAACGCTCATGTGCGGAAACAGGTTGAACTGCTGAAATACCATTCCCATTTTCTGACGATGCTTGTTGATATCCGTTTTCTTGTCGGTAATGTCTATGCCTTCGAAAAGTATTTTTCCTCCGGTAGGTTCCTCGAGCCTGTTAAGGCATCTTAAGAAAGTGGATTTGCCGGATCCTGAAGGTCCGACCACAAAGATAACATCGCCCTTGTAAATATCTATGGATACTCCGTTTAATGCGTGCAGATCTTCGAAATGTTTGGAAAGATTGTCCACGCTTATTAAGAGTTGTTTTTCGTCTTTATTCATATTATCGCTCACTGTTTCTTAACCTCCTCTCGAGTTTTTTGAGAAGGAATGAAAGCAGCATAACTATTGCCAGATAAATGGCTGCCACGGTAAGTAGCGGCATAAATGGCGAATATGTCTGGCTTCTAATGATATCGCCGCCTTTTGTAAGATCTTCCAAAGCAATATAGCCCGCTACGGATGTTTCCTTGAGCAGTACTATGAACTCGTTTCCGAGTGCCGGCAGAACATTTTTGAATGCCTGCGGAAGAATGATATGCCACATCGTCTGAATATAATTGAAACCGAGAGATCTTCCGGCTTCCATCTGACCGGGATCTATGGACATGATTCCGCTTCGGACAATCTCAGCCACGTAGGCGCCCGAATTGATCCCGAATGCCAGTACGGCGACCAGAACCTTGTCGATCCTCACAGCTCCGAATATTACAAAATAGATGATCAAAAGCTGTACGACCACAGGCGTACCTCTGATCACTGTAAGATAAATATTTGCAATAAAATTCAAAATTTTCAGTTTTCCCGTCTTCTCATACGTAGCTCTGATGACCGCTACGATAAAGCCGATGGCTATACCGATTAAAACGGCAAAGAGAGTTACCCTCAGAGTAACTCCCAAACCGTTTAATATATATTTCCATCTGTTTGCTTTAATAAAATTCTGTTGAAAACTGTCAGCAAAACCAATCAGAAAATTCATAAAAACCTCTAGTTATCGGCAGAAATATATTTGTTAACTATTTCATCAAGTTTGCCGGATTCTTTAAGCTTCTTGATAGCTGCATTAACATCGTTTAAAAGCTGATCGTTGTCTTTTGCGATCGCGATAGCATATTCTTCGTATGTGAATGCTTCATCAATGATATAAAGACCGTCATTCTGACTTACAAATACTTTTGCGGGCTCGTTGTCGATGATAACCGCATCGATCTTGCCCTGAGCAAGTGCCTGAATAGCTTCGAAACCTTTGTTGTAACGCTCAAGTGTGGCATCTTCGATATCTTCGGCATAGATGTCACCGGTAGTTCCGAGCTGTACACCGATCTTCTTTCCCACAAGATCATCGGGTGTGGTTATATCCGAACCTTCGGGAACAATGATTACCTGCGCTGCAGTAGCATAAGGTGTGGAGAAATTGATGTTTTTAAGTCTGTCTTCGGTAATCGTAAGTCCTGCTGCTCCTATGTCAGCCTTACCGGTCTGAACAGAAGTAAGAACGGAATCAAAAGCCATGTCTTCTATAACAAGTTTTCTTCCGAGTTCATTGGCGATCGCATCGCAGATTTCCACGTCAATTCCGACTATTTTCTGAGTTTCGTCGTCATGATACTCATAAGGAGGGAATTCCGCGTTTGTGGCCATTACAAGTTCATCCTTGTTGGATGTACAAGCTGCCAAAGATATAACCATAAGTGCACTTGCAACCATGCATAAAAATTTCTTCATTATAATACCTCTCATAGTACTTTTCAGTATATTAATATCCCATTCCGCCCATGCCGGCACCTGCGGGCATTGCGGGTGTATCTTCCTTGATGTTTGCAACCGCACTCTCAGTTGTAAGGAATGTGGATGCTACGCTTGTCGCATTCTGAAGAGCACTTCTCGTAACCTTTGAAGGATCGAGAATTCCTGCATCAACCATGTTAACGTATTCTTCCTTAAGAGCATCGAAACCGAAACCTACTTCGGATTCGTAAACCTTGTTAACGATCACGGAACCGTCAAGTCCCGCATTGGCTGCGATGTGGAACAAAGGAGCCTTAAGTGCCGTAAGAACGATCTGAGCACCTGTCTTCTCGTCGCCTTCAAGTGTATCCGCAAGTTCTTTAACCTTTTTGGAAGCGTGAATGTAAGCAGATCCGCCGCCTGCGATGATGCCTTCTTCAACTGCTGCCTTTGTAGCTGCCAGAGCATCTTCCATACGAAGCTTAGCTTCCTTCATTTCTGTTTCTGTAGCTGCACCGACTTTGATAACCGCTACGCCGCCTGCGAGTTTCGCAAGTCTTTCCTGAAGTTTTTCTCTGTCGAAATCGGATGTTGTTGTTTCGATAGCTGACTTGATCTGAGCAACTCTTGCTGCGATCTCATCGGAATTGCCTGCACCGTCTACGATGATAGTGTTCTCTTTCTGAACCTTAACGGATTTAGCACGTCCCATATCCTGAAGTGTAACTTCTTTAAGGTCAAGGCCGAGTTCTTCGCTTATAACCTGTCCGCCTGTAAGGATTGCAATATCCTTAAGCATTTCTTTTCTTCTGTCGCCGTATCCGGGAGCCTTAACAGCTACTACATTGAATGTACCGCGGAGTTTGTTGACGATAAGTGTTGTAAGAGCTTCGCCTTCGATATCTTCAGCGATGATAAGAAGCTTAGCACCGCTCTGTACGATCGTTTCAAGTACGGGAAGGATTTCCTGAATATTGGAGATCTTCTTGTCTGTAATAAGGATGTAAGGATTCTCAAGAACAGCTTCCATCTTCTCCATATCAGTGCACATGTAAGCTGAAAGATAACCTTTGTCAAACTGCATACCTTCAACGAGGTCGAGTTCAGTCTGCATTGTCTTGGATTCTTCGATCGTGATAACACCGTCGCCGGAAACTTTGTCCATAGCATCGGCTACCATCTCACCAACCTTGTCATCACCTGCGGAAATAGCTGCAACTCTTGCGATCTGCTCTTTTCCGTTAACCTTTGAAGACATGCTGTGGATCGCTTCAACCGCACATTCGGTTGCTTTCTTCATACCTTTTCTTAAGATGATGGGGTTAGCACCTGCAGCAAGGTTCTTCATACCTGCATTGATCATTGCCTGTGCAAGTACTGTAGCGGTTGTTGTTCCGTCACCGGCAACATCGTTGGTCTTTGTTGCAACTTCCTTAACAAGCTGTGCACCCATGTTTTCGAATGCATCCTCAAGTTCGATCTCTTTTGCGATCGTAACGCCGTCGTTTGTAATAAGGGGTGAACCATAAGATTTATCAAGAACAACGTTTCTTCCTTTGGGTCCGAGTGTTACTCTGACGGTATCAGCCAGCTGATTAACGCCGGCTTCAAGACTTGCACGTGCGTCTGCACCATATTTAATCTCTTTAGCCATTTTTAACTAAACCTCCTGATATTTATAAATGAAATTATTCTACGATAGCAAGAATATCTGACTGTTTTACGATGATTACTTCTTCGTCATCGATCTTAACTTCGGTTCCCGAGTATTTGGAGTAGATCACCTGATCGCCAACCTTGACTTCCATCTTAACTTCTTTTCCGTCAGCAAGGATTCCGGGGCCTACGGCAATAACTTCAGCCTGCTGGGGCTTTTCTTTGCTTTGGCCGGGAAGTACTATCCCCGATTTTGTGGTTTCTTCTGCGATTAACTGCTTCAATACAACTCTGTCGCCTAATGGTACTAACTTCATAATTGTATCCTCCTTAAATTTTTTAACTTATTTATTCTACACTTTTCATGACTTTTTTCAAGCCATGCGGTATGATCACGATTCTTTTGTTTTAAGAGATTCAGGCCTTCAATGTTGCCAGTCTTTCTCTTATCTCTTCAACACTCAGCCACCATGTGTTATTGCCTGAAGAATAACTGAATTCCTCTTCGACTTTTTTGCCGTTCTCGTCGGGTTTCATTCTGTTGGCAAATATCATCTGCGGATAAACGATATAATGCTTGTCGAATTCGTATGTGGTAAACGAATCTTCCGTGGTGATCATTATCTCGTGAAGCTTTTCGCCTTCTCTAATGCCGATTTCTTTCTTCGCACATCCGGGAAGCATGGCTTCCGCAAGATCGGTTATCTTGAAAGAAGGGATCTTGGAAATAAATGTTTCACCGCCCTTTGATTCATCGAGAGCCTTGATAACAAGCTGAACGCCTTCCTCTAAAGATATCCAGAATCTTGTCATTCTGAAATCGGTTATCGGAAGTTCTTTTTCACCCTTGTCGATAAGGTCTTTGAAGAAAGGAATAACACTTCCTCTGCTTCCCGCAACATTTCCGTATCTTACGATCGAAAAGCATATGTCTTTTTCACCCGCATATGCGTTAGCAGCAATGAAAAGTTTGTCGGAAACAAGTTTGGTGCCGCCGTAAAGATTAACGGGATTAACCGCTTTGTCCGTAGAAAGGGCAACCACCTTTTTAACACCCGAATCAAGTGCCGCATCAATTACATTCTGTGCACCGTGAATATTTGTCTTGATAGCTTCCTGAGGATTGTATTCGCATGCGGGGACCTGCTTGAGAGCAGCTGCATGCACTACAAAATCAACGCCCTCCATAGCGCGTTTGAGTCTGTCCTTGTCTCTGACATCTCCTATAAAAAATCTGAGTTTAGAAAATTTATCGGGAAATTCCTTTTTGAAATCATTCTGCATGATGAATTGTTTGAATTCGTCACGAGAATAAATAATTATCTTTTTAGGGTCGTAATTGTTAAGTACGTATCTTGTGAAAGCCTTACCAAAAGAGCCTGTTCCACCTGTTAATAGAATAACTTTCGAATTTAACATCTTATCTTCCTTCTCGCAGACAATCTTTTATCGGTTTCAGTCCGCAATAGGCTTTTATTATAGCACGAATCAATGTCTCATGCAAACAGAGAAAGATTTAAAAAAGCTTTTTATCTTCGTCTTCTGCCACGTATCAGAACAACCACTATAGCCACTGTTAAAGCCACACATACAACCAGTCCGACTGCAACGAATATACCCAGCAGGCTGTCCGATCCGCCGTTTTTTTCCTTTACGGCAGGTTTCTGTTCTTCGGGTTCGGTTATCTCGATATTTTCAATGACCGGTTCAGGTTCTTCAATAACCTCTTCTTCTTTAACAGGAACGCTTCTGTATGTTTTGGCGCCGCAAAGCTTGCAGGTACCTTCTTCCATTCCTTCTTCTTCGAAAGTCGGCTCTATAACGGTTTCCCATGAATCAACCGTATGGATTTTCATAGTATAATCCGCCTTGTACGAATAACCGCATTCATTGCATTTGTAAAGAGTATATCCGTACTCTTCGCATGAACCTTCTACAGTTTCTTTCGTATAATCGTTTCCTTCACAATAATGAGGGAGCAGATCCTTTGAGTAATCTTTTATCTCATTTCTCGTAAAATCGGAAGAATTGCCGACATACTCGTATGTCCAGTTCATTACTTCGCCGATAAAATCCTTGCAGTAAGCTCTTCTGTCCGTGTTATCCTCAAAAAAGGTTATCATTCCTTCCACTCTGGTATTGTTGATATAACCTGCGTAATTGTTGCCCAGAGGATAAAGAATATACATTCCGACAAGACCGCCGTCATGTACGTAACCATGATCTGAATCATATCCGTCTATTTTGATACTGCATTTATCCACATCAATATAGCCGGCACTGTATCCGCCGCCCATGAACTGCTCGTCTCTGTTCTCTTTGTCATGATCGATACATATAAGCGTCACATCGGCATCCGTTTCGGTGATCGAAGCATCCCCGCCGTAGCCGACTATTCCGCCCACACCGAACATTTTCGAATTTGCATCAAGTCTTATGATACCTTCAATACTGCAGTTAACTATCCTGCTCTTTTCGCAAAATCCCGCTACGGATCCGACAAAGCAGGGTTCGTCTTTTTCAACGTTCACATTAATGCCTTTTAAAATGAGGTTCTTAACTTCAGCATCTTCCAAAACACCGAAAAGACCGGCAAAATATGTATCGTAGGTTTTGTAATTGCCGTCATATGTCACACGAGTTGCTTCGGATGTCTCCGTTACGTTAAGGTTAAGGATCGCATGATCGTTTCCGTCCAGAGTACCTGTAAAATCAACCGGTTTCCAGCTTACATCCTTCATGTCGATATCATCCATCAGAACAAAATCGCCGTCGGGATTTTTTGCGATCAATTCCATATCCTTTGCAGAATATATCTTTACGGGTTCTCCCTCGGCATTGCCGGTCAGAGGTATCATACATACGGATGCGACCGTTAAAGCGGCAAGCACGAAGCGCACTAAAATCATTATTCCTTTAATTTTTAAATGTTTCATATTTATAAGCCTTTTCTTTTCGGAAAATTTGTATTTCATATAAAAGATACATTAATGATGTTTGCGTTTTTTGCGGTGTCTTCTTTTCTTTTTATTCTGAGCCGAAGCCACCAGATAAACGACAAAGCCAACAGTCATCAAAAGAACAATGACAGCCGAGATTATAATGAATATTTCCATTCCCGAGAGTGAATGTTCTTTGGCGGGTTTTTCAGGTTTAACATCCGGGCCTTCGTTTTCTTTTATCTTTTCGGCCGCTTCTCTTTCGAGCCTCTCTTTTTCTTCCTGCTCGGCTTTTATCCTTTCTTCTTCAAGTCGTGCAGCTTCTTCTTCCTGTCTTTTTATCTCTGCCTGTTCATCGTAAGAAACAAGATTTTCCATGTAATCATCTTTTTGAACATCTTCTCCTACGGTAGTCGAATAGAGTCCGAAAGCGGCACAGTTATAAGGTCCGTAATCATCAACGGTAAAATCACACCACTGCTGTGACTGATGACAGAGATATGCCTGTCTTGCAACATCGATCGCTCTTTTTCCGTCAAAATACGAAAGCGGCGAACGCATATCGAGTATTGTCTGGTCATCGCCGTATATATGAATATAAAACTTGGGCACTTCCCATGTTCCGTATTGCGAAACGGAATCCGCGTCATAATCCGGATTTTTGGAATCCTCAACGGCTTTGATAACATTGGCGGTCATGAAGATATGCTGACCGTGTCCGTATTCCCCGTTAACATCCTGCGTAATTACAACCTGAGGATGTGTTCTTCTTATCACACGCGTAAGAAACAGTTCGGCTTCATCTTCGTTAATGGTTTCCGCCGCACCTTCATACGTTTTGGAATATGCATCCGCAAAGGTTCCGAGTATAGGATAATATTTTGCTCCCGCAAGCCAGAGGCCGTTTAATTTCTCATGTTCCCTTATCTTTTCGCCGCCCCAGTGCTGCGTAAAATAAGCAAACTGAACCCTGACATTTCGCTCAGCCTGATAGATCGGGAGTACACCTCCCATAAAAATATGTTCATCATCCGAATGGGTGGAAAATACCAGAATATCCGCTTCATCCGTTGAAGGCTCCCATTTCTGAACCCATACGGGAAGATCGTCATTGGCAAAGGCGATTATATCGGACACGCGTGCCGAAGAAATATTCTTTTCGGCATCGTTATCGGGTGCCGGAACTTTTATCACTACTTCATTGCTCTCTTCGGGAAGTTCGATATATTCGTGAAGAAAGCCGTATTTGCCGTAGGTATAATCTTTGCCGTTTACGATTAATGTCCATTCCTTGATATGGCTGTCCCAGATAATATATATCCCGTGCATCGCCGTATCCGACTTGACCATGATCTCCGTACCCTCTGAAAGCGAGATCGATGTGGAATATCTTTCGTCTTTTAATAAAGAAGTATCCTGACCGTTTGAAAGCGATATGTTAAGAGGAAGAACGTTTTTGTAAAAACACTTCGTGTCAAACAGTTCCGTTCCGGCATTTCTGTCGGTTTCCACCGATGAATCCAAAGGAACTCTTATCGCTGCCTTCGCGGTGATCCCTGTCAGAGCCGTGACAAAAGCCGTCAGAAGCAATGCGATCACGATCCCTTTTAATCCGATTGTTTTGTTTCTTTTATCATTTCTTTTTAAATTCAAATTGTTTCTCCTTATATAAAGAAGCATTTATTCAAAATACTCCACATAAAAGATTAACTTTTTTCGGTAAATATATCAAGTTTATTTTATCCCGGACAGCTCAAAAGCATTTTTCAAATCATCCCGTCCGTCAAAATATAATGCTTCTCTTCGACTTTATCGGCAAATTAAAGGAAATACGGTTGACACTGTTTGACTTATCTGTTATCTTAATAATATCAAAATGATATCAAATGATATCGAACATATAGCGTAAGGAGGAAATGGCTATGGACAACAACAATAACATTAAAACTACTATTAACGAAAAAGAGCTCAGACCAGCTTCAGGCATCTTGATGCTGTTTCTTAACATATTTGCTCTTTGCCTCGAAGTGATCGGTTTCATCGCAGGTGTAATCTTCTGCGGAGCCGGCGGATGGGGCGCGGCGGTCGGACTTTTGATCATCGTTATCGCAATCGTGTTCTTCATCCTTTCATGTATCCTTTTCGGAGGACTGAAGGTTGTAAAACCCAATGAAGCAATGGTGCTTACCCTCTTCGGTAAATATCACGGAACGATCAAGAAAGCAGGTTTCTTCCTGGTTAATCCTTTTGCATCAGCTTTTGCACCCGGACTTCAGACGATAACAAATGCAAACGGACAGAAAGTTACCGTAGGTTCCAAAACAGTATCGATGAAAGTCAGAACACTTGATAACCAGAGACAGAAAGTTAACGATATTCTCGGTAACCCGATCATCATCGGCGCAGTTGTAATCTGGAAAGTGGTTGATCCCACAAAGGCTGTATTCGCAGTAGAAAACTACAACAGCTATCTTTCGATCCAGTGTGACTCAACAATAAGAAATATCGCAAGATTATATCCTTACGACGACATGGATGATAAAGACGGCGTAGACGAAAAGACCTTAAGAGGATCTTCTCAGGAAATCGCAGACAGAATGAAAGAAGAACTTCAGGCACGTGTTACAGGTGCAGGACTTGAGATCATCGAAGTCAGGATCACACATCTTTCATACTCGGAAGAAATTGCCGCAGCAATGCTCCAGAGACAGCAGGCTGTTGCAATCATCGCAGCAAGAAAGAAAATCGTTGAAGGTGCAGTCAGCATGGTTGAAATGGCTATCGATCAGCTCAGCGAAAATCAGATCGTCAATCTCGATGATGAAAGAAAAGCACAGATGGTATCCAACCTCATGGTTGTACTCTGTGGCAACAAAGAAGCTCAGCCCATTGTGAACAGCGGTTCGATCTACTAAGATTTCACTGTTCGGTTAGGTAAAGGTGAATGCTATGGCTAATGAAAAGAACAACGACAACAAACCTCAGGAGAAAAAACAAATACTGCTTCGCCTTTCCCCGTCACTTCACAATGAACTCGCAGCCTGGGCGGAAGACGATTTCAGATCCATAAACGGACAGATTGAATATCTGTTGTCGGAAGCGGTACGGAAACGTAAGGGCTCCGATAAAAACAAATAATACTTATCAAGTAAAAACATAGAGAAACCTAAAAAGGCGGCGTGAAAGAAATTTCACCCGCCTTTTGTTTACCCTGTAATATTAAACACGATTCATAAATTTCCGTTTATATTATTCGTCAAGACCGAAGATATCATGGATCGCATTAGCTGCTCTCTCGGCATCCTTTGTATCGATAAGAACCGTAACTCTGATCTCGGATGTTGAGATCATCTTGATATTGATATGTTCGTTGTAGAGACACTCAAACATCTTTGCGGCAACTCCGGGATTGGACATCATTCCGGCACCTACTATGGAAACCTTGCAGACATTCTTTTCCATATCTATATTCTGATATTTAAGTCTTGCTTTGTTTTCCTCAAGTACTTTCAGAGCGTCGTCACCGAATGTACCGTCAACGGTAAATGAAATATCCTTTGTATTGTCACGTCCTACGGACTGAAGGATCATATCAACATTTATATTAGCCTTTGCAAGAGCATCAAATACTCTGAAAGCAGTTCCGGGCTTGTCTTCAAGACCGATAATAGAAATTCTTTCAGCATTTTTATCAACGGCTACGCCGCTAACCAACATTTTTTCCACTTTAACATCCTCCTTAACGATTGTTCCCTCTTCATTGGTAAGTGAAGAACGAACTACCAAAGTAACTCCGTATTTCTTGGCCATTTCAACGGAACGGTTATGAAGTACTCCGGCACCGAGTGTTGCAAGGTCAAGCATTTCGTCATATGTGATCTCATCGAGTTTTCTTGCTTTGTTAACGATTCTGGGATCGGCAGTATAAACACCGTCCACATCGGTATATATTTCACACTTGTCCGCACGAAGAGCTGCTGCTATGGCAACTGCGGTAGTATCCGAACCGCCTCTTCCGAGCGTTGTATAATCATCATATTTGTTGATTCCCTGAAAGCCGGTGATTATAACGATCTTACGGCTCTCGATCTCATGATTGATTCTTTCTGTGTCGATTCTTTTAAGTCTTGCATTACCGTAATTGGATGTGGTGTGCATTGCAACCTGAAATGCATTAAGGCTTATTGCGGGAACTCCGAGATTGGCCATTGCCATTGCCATAAGAGCAACACTGGTCTGTTCGCCTACGGTAAGGAGCATATCCATTTCTCTTTTTGACGGATTGGGATTAATATCTTTGGCTTTTTCGATGAGTTCGTCAGTCATCTTGCCCATAGCCGAAAGTATAACTACAACATCATTGCCGGCATTGTAATCTTCGATGCAACGACGTGCCACGTTGTAAATTCTTTCTTTGTTGGCTACGGATGTGCCGCCGAATTTCTTAACAACTAACATTTTTTCCTCCTAAAAAATTTAGAATGTATAACCCCAAAACATCATTATTTTAATGCGAGTTTTTTTATTTTTCAACAAAAACTTTATTTGCTTTCGATATTATTCTATTCTTCTTCCAAAAGATGGCTGAGCAACTGATTGCCGTCATCAAAATAATTGCCCGATTCCTTGGCCGATTTTTCGCTGTAACACTGACTGCCCTCTACCTCGATCCCTGAATCATAAAGCATATAGGGAACCGCATCCGATGTGGCGTCACCCATTCTGACATAGGTCGGAAAATCCGGCATGACAAGCACTCTGAATTCAACGTCCCTTCCCTGGATCTCTTCCATAAGAGGACCGACCAGATAAGCGTCAATGCTTTCTATGCCCTGGATTTTTTTATCAAGGCTTTTCTGTCTGCTGGCCTCGTCAAGTGCTTTAACATGAACGAATACCATATCCATGTCTTCTTCAAAAAGAGCCGCGATCGCTGCATCCTTTTTACCGCCGTAATTGGTATTTAATCCGCCGGTCGCACCTTCAACAGCCATATATTTTATATTAACCGCTTCAGAAATCTTCTTTATATTTTCGTCTGCGGAAACAACAGCAGCCCTTTTGCCGGTTTTGGTGTAAAAATCATCCAAAAGCGAACTTTCTTCTTCGGAATTCTCTTTGTTAGCCGGATCGTATCCGAGTATGGCGAGATAAGCCGTTCCGGAATTGATCTCCACCCCCTTGGGTATGGTATGAACCATTCCGACTTCAGACACTCTGGCCAGAGTATCCATATGCGACGATTTGGCTACAGCCAAAGGAGTTCTTCCCTCAAGTTCGTCCAAAGGTTCGTCAGACATCCCCTCACAAAGCAATACAACATACTTCATCGTTTTTTACCCATCCTGTACAAATCGTCAATTCTCTGTATCCAGTATTCGGATATAATTAATCATCGAATTCGAATATTTGTCTTTTGCTTCAAAAAACTTATCTTCCGAAACCGCAGCACTGACAAATCCGATCTCGTCATCTGCCGTATCGATCGTAATCTTTTCCCTGATTCCCAGACATTCGGACAATTCAGCGAATGCATCTTTCTTTACACGTACGAAGTACTCAAATACTTTTTCGCGATCATCTACCATCTGAGCCTTTTCACTCTTCCATGTGCAGTCGATCGTCTTTCCCTTATTGAGTGCACAGTCCACAATGTCGGCAACTATCGCACTGGCTGTAGCAAGCTTTCCGGCACCCTGTCCGTAAAACATTGTATTGCCGACCATGTTTCCCTTGACCATGATCGCATTAAACACGCCTCTTACTGCATAAAGAGGACTCTTGTCGCTTACAATGAAAGGAGCAACTATCGCAAGGATCTTTCCGTCAACATCACGGCTTAATCCGAGAAGTTTGATGGAGCCGTTAAGTTTCTTAGCATATTCAAAATCTTTTTTATCTATCTGTGTGATACCTTCCGTGCGGATATCCTTGTAATAAACCGTTTTTCCACTTCCGAGCGATGTAAGGATCGCTATCTTTCTGCATGCATCATGTCCGCAGACATCGGCTTCGGGATTGCGTTCCGCATAGCCCTTATCCTGTGCTTCCTTTAATACATCATCATATTCTCTGCCTTCTTCATCCATCTTCGTAAGCATATAGTTTGTCGTGCCGTTCAGGATACCGGTAATCTCTTCGATATGTTCGCCTGTAAAGCTTGTATTCAAAGGACGAAGGATAGGTATACCTCCTCCGACGCTGGCTTCGAAAAGATAAGAGCAGTTATTTTCACGGGCGATCTGCAAAAGTTCGGGGCCGTGTTCAGCCACAACCGCCTTATTGGAAGTACATACACTCTTTCCTTTTAACAAAGCGCCTTTTGTATACTTATATGCAATATCGATTCCGCCCATGGCTTCAACAACGATATCCACTTCGGGATCGTTTGCTATGATGTCAAAATCGTGAATAACTTTATCTTCATAAGGATCGCCGGGAAATTCTCTCAGATCGAGTATGTACTTGACTCCCACCTCATCCTTGGATTTTTCACCCACTTCTTTTTTGTTTTTTTCGATTATTTCCACAACACCGCTTCCAACGGTACCGTAGCCCATAACTGCAACACTTATCATAATTATCTCCTTTATGACAAAAGAATGCCAAAACAACAAAAATTATACCATTATTCACACTGTTTGACAAGTTAACCCATGTTTGACACTTACAGCATTAGATTGATAAAATATATAAATGTAATTCAATTTATTTTCCGGAGGATATAAATGAAAGAAAAACTCTATACAATTCCCATGAACGATGCCGTAAATGCAGGCGACGAATGTCCCTTCTGTTTCGTCGAAAGAGACGTTGAACAGGATCTGCTCGATCTGGTCCTTGGTTCGGGCTCGTCATACATGGAAGCAGATATGCGCGAAAAGACCGATAAAGCAGGTTTTTGCAGAATGCATTTCAAAAAAATGTTCGATTACGGCAACACACTCGGAAATGCCTGGATCTTAAAGACTCACTATATGGAAATGAGAAGCCAGATGAAGGAAGCCGTGAATTCATACAAACCCGGCAAAACATCCATTATGGCCAAATTCAGCAAATCTTCAAGTGCCGAAATGAAAAACTCGGTTGCCGCATGGGTAAAAAACAAAGAGGAATCCTGTTATATCTGCAATTCTTTCAAAGAAATGTACGAAAGATATCTGGACACTTTTTTCGTTATGTATAAAAAAGATCCCGAATTCGCAGAAAAGATCAAAAAATCCAAAGGATTCTGCCTGACGCATTTCGGAGATGTCTGTGAAGCAGCCGAAACAAGACTCAATGACAAACAGAAAGAAGATTTTTTCAATATGCTCTTCCCTTTAATGCAGTCAAATATGGACAGACTTCAGGAAGATGTTTCATGGCTTATCGAAAAATACGATTACAGGAATAAAGATGCGGATTGGAAGAACTCCAAGGATGCCATCCAGCGCGGTATGCAGAAGCTTAAAGGCGGATATCCCGCAGACCCCGTTTATCAGCAGAAGAAATAAAACAATTCTAAGATCATAAATACAAATTTCCAAATCATAAACACGAACAAAAGGTACCGGTCAATATCCCTGACCGATACCTTTTTTGTTGACTTATTGTATGAGCTTTTAAACTATCTGTCCCATTTATCACACAGCGAGTTGATCTGATCCGCAAATTTTGCAAGGTCTTTGTTTGCTCCACCCTGATTTCTTTCGATAACCTGAAGCAGTCTGTTTCCTGCTGCAAGAAGACGTGCAAATACTTCCGTAACTCTCTTCGTCGGATCCTTCTTTTCGACAGGCTTCGGATATGCCTCGTACTCTATCTCGTCTGCCATAAGATCATATATGGTACCCGAGAACGGAGCATATGTATCAAAACCGTATTCATCCTTAAGACAGTCCGCAAATATATTGCAGACGGAATCTTCGCCGTGAACGATAAATACTTTGTTAGGTTTCTTTTTAAATGCGCTTACCCATTCGATAAGACCGCCCTTATCGGCATGTCCGCTCATTCCGGCAAGAACTTCGATATGTGCATTAACTTCGATCGGTTCACCGAAAAGTTTGACCTCATCGACACCGTCAACGAGAATTCGTCCGAGCGTTCCGACTGCCTGATATCCTACGAAAAGAATCGTACACTCTTCTCGCCAGAGGTTATGTTTCAAATGGTGTCTTATACGTCCCGCCTCGCACATACCCGATGCTGAAATGATCACTTTGGGTTCGGGGTCAAAATTTATTTCCTTTGATTCTTCGGATGTAATGGTAAGGTTAAGTCCCGGGAAAAGAAGCGGGTTGATCCCCTGTCTAACAAGTTCCATTGCCTGATCCGAGAAACAGTTATAAATATTCTTCTGGAATACTTCAGTTGCTTCCACAGCCAGAGGCGAGTCTACAAATACTTTGAAATCCTCGTGACCTTTGATCAGTTCCTCTGCTTTGATCTGTCTTAAGAAATAAAGCATTTCCTGCGTTCTGCCCACCGCAAAAGAAGGAATAACGACATTTCCGCCACGGTCAAATGTTTTCTGAATAACATCTGCAAGTTCAAGAACATAATCGGGTCTGTCCTTGGAATGATATCTGTCGCCGTAAGTGGATTCCATTACGACATAATCGGCCTCTTCGGTAAATGACGGATCCTTCAATATGGGATCGTTAACATTACCAAGGTCTCCCGAGAATACTATTTTTCTGGTCTCGTCGCCTTCGGTGATCCAGATCTCTATACTCGAAGAACCCAGCAGATGACCGACATCCGTAAATCTGAATTGAATGCCGTCGCAAAGATCGTATTGAGCATTGTATGCAAAAGGAAGGATCTTTCTTATGATACCCTCTGCATCTTCCATCGTGTACAAAGGTTTAACATCAAAATCCTTTGCGCCTCTTTTGGCTTTTCTGCTCTTCCATTCAGCTTCCTGCATCTGAATGTGCGCACAGTCTCTTAACATTATGCTGCAAAGATCCCTTGTGGCTTCCGTTGCAATAACTTTGCCCTTGAATCCTTTGGAATATAAAAGAGGCAGAAGTCCCGTATGGTCAATGTGCGCATGTGTAAGGAATACATAATCTATATCACATTCCGCGCACGGAAGCTCGGCATTTTCATAAACATTGATGCCCTGCTCCATACCATAGTCGATCAGAATCCATCTCCCGCATGCTTCCAGGCAGTGACAGCTTCCGGTTACCTCGTGATCCGCCCCGATAAAATGAAGTCTCATATTTAATTTTGCCCCCCCCTTAAATATGAAATTTATTTATAAATTCATATGTATATTTTATCAAATTTTGTCCATCATTACAAACAAAATCTGAACCCTGTTCAATGCTTTGAAAATGATCTTTTCCTTGTATTTCAAATAATCCAACGACCAAAATTTTCAGTTTAGATCCGGTATCTATGAGCTTATAATCATGTCAACCGAAACATCCTGAGTTTCATGAGGAAAGTCATCGATCAGGCACTCATCAAAACATATTCCGATCTTAAAGAAATTCTTTCCTTCGTGAGCGGCAAAAAAGGAATCGTAATACCCTTTTCCGTACCCTATCCTGAATCCGTTCTTATCAAAAACCGTTCCGGGTACAACGACAAGATATCTTGCATCGTCTTTATATTCAAGTGCTCTGCATTCTTTCTTCGGTTCACGCACGCCGAAACTCCCTTTTTCCAGTTCGGATAAACTATCGACAATGAAAAAATCCATCTCATTCCCGTTCACTCTCGGAAAACATACGGTATTCTCCTTTCGACAAAGATCATAAACAGGCAGAACATCCTGTTCGTATTCCAAAGGCGCATACAAAAGGATCGCTTCGTATTTATCTTTGTTGATCAGATCGGTCAGTTCCTTTACAATAAGCTCCGATTTATGTTTTCTGTCTTCGATGCCTATATTCTTTCTTATTTCCGTATATTTTTTTCTTAATTCTTTTTTATCCATATTTTTTTCCTTATGGAAATGCCTCAGTTATTTCATAGTTCCCTTTACACTACCGAAATGCCTTTCGGGACTTCCTCTGAATCATAAATCATCCGAGTCAAGAACGATCGTAAACGGTCCGTCATTCAAAAGTTCGACCTTCATATCGGCACCGAAAATTCCCTTTTGAACTTCTTTACCTGCTTTTTCACACTCCGAAATAATATATTCATACAGTTCATTAGCCATATCCGGTCCGCCCGCATTCGTAAATGAAGGTCTGTTGCCTTTCCTGCAATCGGCATATAGAGTAAACTGCGAGATCAGAAGGAGTTCTCCGTTCACATCATCGAGCGAAAGATTCGTCTTGCCGTTCTCATCCTCAAATATTCTCATTCCAAGGAGTTTCTTTATCATTTTGTCTGCTATTTCCTTCGTGTCTTCGTTGGAAACACCTATAAGCACCAGAAATCCGCGATCGATCTTTCCGACCGTCTCTCCGTCTACTTTTACGCTTGCTTTGGTCACTCTCTGGATAACAAATCTCATTGTCTTTGTCCCTTCTTCTTTAATGCATTAATTATATTATCGCTATGGCTATTCCTGCAATAACGATCATCGCACATACAAGTTTATATGCGATCTTCTTTTCCTTGAAGACGAATTTACCGGCCAGTATGGTCACAATGCAGCAGCATTGCTTTATGAGCGTCATAACGGTCACTCTGGATTCGGGCATTGCGTTTGCTATAAAAAGTGCCTTGTCACCGATCACGAACATTATCGCAAGTATCCAGATCCAGTAGTTTTTAAGGGCGCTTTTAAAGTTTATCTTTTCTCTTGTAACGATAATATATATCACGTAATAGAGAACCAGAAACAGCATGTACCAGAACTGAAGCTGTGTACTTGTAACGCTTTTGGTCAGTATTTTATCCATGACGCCCGAAATAGCGTTAAAAAGAGCTGATATCATCGTAAAGGTTACAATCTTAAAGCTGACTTTTTCTTCTTTAAGATTCTTTTTTCTCTCACATAAAAGTACACCTATACATACAAGAACCGAACCGATAAAAGTCGTAAGAGTCATCTTCTCCCGAAGAACAATGATCCCTAGCACGGACGCAAACACGACACGCGAAAGATCGATTATTCCGTAAAGACTTACCGGCATCTGTTTTATGGCTTTAAACGAAAGTATCCACGCGATAAAAATTAAGAGCGATTTGAACGCGATCGGTATAAGAAATCTGAAATCCACGCTCATCGCATTTTTTGCACCCGGAAGCACAAAAATAAACGAAAGCAAAGTATAAAGGATCAAAACCTCAATAACTGTATTCTTTTCAAGAGATTTCTTCTTTACGATCTCTCTTCCGCCTTTTAAAAAGCCGTAAAGAAGAACAAGCAATATCCACATTTCAATAACCTCGAAAATTCAGCATAAAAAAGAGGGGTCCCAAAAGACCCCCCTGACTGTTTTAAATTTTATTCTTCATCCTCGTCACCGGACTCCGTATCGTTAACATCGATGGGCTTATCTTCTTTATCTTCGCCCCAGATCCTCATGTTAAGTTCTTTGTCCTTCTTCTCTACGAGATCAAGTACTGCTTTAGCCTTTGCCTGTTCAGCACTTGCTTTTTCCTCATCCTTGATGAGAAGTTCAAGATTTGCAGAGATGATATCAATATTGTTCTTGAATTCCTGAACGAGCTCTGCAGTCTTATCGATTGCAACCTTGGTAATCTCTTCGATGTACGAATCGAACTGAACCTTGGTTGTATTGGCAAACATCGTCTCAACGTCATTCTTGTAAGATTTCTTGTCGTTTGTTGAGAAGATGAAGATTGCCTTCTGCTTGTTGATGTACTCATCCATCTTCAAAGCCTTAAGACTTGAAGGAGGAACCTGAGTATCGGCAACATTTGTGATCCTCTTTATGATCTCTTCATCAATACCCTTGTAACCGGAAATCTTCTTGATGATGATACCTTTAAGTTCATCAATCTGCTGGATGAGGATTCTTCCACGATTGTTCTTGTAGTTATCATCGATCTCCTGAAGGTATCTGTTGAGTTCGTTTCTGATGATGTTGTTCTTCTCTTCGAAAACTTCGGGACGAAGAGCGATCCATTTCATCTTGTCGGCAATCTTGCCTGCCTGAATCTGACGGTTACCCATTACGGTATAGAGCTGATTGATATCGTCAATCTGGAATACCATGTTCTCGGTAGTCATATTCTGAAGATAATCAGCATAAGCTTCATCAATATCTTTAACCATGCTTGTTTTCATGGTATTGATGTTTCTTTCGATCTCTTCTTTTGAAAGTCTTGCCTGATTCTCGATAACTTCGTAGTCTTCACGGATGAAATCTACGACGCTCTTGATGCCGTCATATAATCCTTTTGCCTTAACTGCCAGTGCATATTTACGACCATACTGGATGATCTCCTTTTCGATCGCATACATACCGGAGTTAACGTATATTCTCTGAAGGATCGGATAAAGACTGGAATCTTCGGGATTGTTACATTTTTTGAGTTCTTCGATACAATCCTTGATAAGAGCCTTGGTCTCGTTGTCGGAACGAGCAAGCTTGTCAAGTTTGAAGTACATACCCGTATCAACATCCGCCTTGATATCCTCAACTCTGAAAGGATCGTCAACCGGCTCGTTGTTGATCTCGTTTTTATGATTGGCAAGCCATCTTCTTTCATCTTCGGTATCGACATTGTTGCCGATCGCTTTGGCAATGTAAGCGGCCTTTGATGATACGAAGAAAAGTCTCTCTTTCGAAAGGTCGATCTGCTGTGCTTCCTCGTTGTAAATCTTATCCGTTTCCTTAAGCGTAACTTCAACTTTCTTTTTCTTCAAAAGCTGAAGATCCGTAAGGGATTTGGTATCGGCCTGATTGATAACGTGAAGCGATCTCGTAAGGTCGATCGTTGTAGCCTCATTTTCTCTGTTGCTCGAATTAATGAGGTTGTAAAGGATCGAGTTGCCGGTGCCTTCCATCTTGGTCGGTTCGTAAAGAACGATGAGGATGGAATTGGTCTGCTGAGCAAGTGCTTTCTGAAGTACCAGAAGATGCTCATTCGAGTTCGAGTCGGTACCGGGCGTATCATAAAACGTAAAGTTGATATTCTCATCAAGAGGAATCGGGAAGCTTACTTCGATAATGCCGTCGATGTATTCTTCATTCTCGTCGATTCCGGAATTGGGAATGTCGTTTAATTTCTTTAATACCTGATAGAGCTGCTCATGCTGCTGAAGTCTGAACATGATCGCGGAATTCACTTCGGAATTGATCTTTTCCTGAGTGATCTCGCATTCGCCTTCGGCATGGAAAGCAAATCTCTTCTTTTCCTTGTCCCAGACGATATTGGCAATGATCGAATTCTCGGATTCTCCGCCCTTTTTGATCACGAATGAAACAGCGGGTTCTTTGGCATTCTTTATCCTGAACATCTTTGCTGTTTCGGAATTGATGCTTTCGGGAAGGATTCTCTTACCGATAAGTGCGTTGATGAAAGTGGACTTACCCGAAGAATATGTTCCTACCAGACAAAGATTGACATCGGAATTGTTGAGCTTGGCTTTCTTTGCTTCGAATTCAGTCTTTCTTTCAACAAAAGATTTTCTGATATCGGAGTTCTGAAGTTCATTGTCAAATGTTGCAAGCGTATCATCACAAAATTCCGCTATAGCCGTATAGATATCGGTAACCGAAGGAAGCTCTATAAACTGAGTAACTTTAAATCTGTCTTCCTTGACCGATTTATTGTATTCTTTTACTTTTTTAACAAAATCTTCATAGTCAACTTTGGTTCCTTTAAATACCAAATTGACGTTGTCTCTTAAAAATTGTTCCCATATATCATCAAAGAATTTATTTCCGTGATTCTGAAGCAGAAATTCGCCGTTATCAGGGCCGTACTGGTTGAGCCAGGGGCACATTGCGTAGGGAATTTCAACAAATTCGCCCTTAGCCTTGGCCAGGAAACGAATCTCCTTCTTCACAGGATGATACATTATCATTAATTCTTTCATGAATGCCTCCCCAAAATGTCTGTTTGGCAGAATCCCCTTTATAAATTCACACCATTATCTATTATATACTTTAAATAGGCAAAAATCAAACTTTATTCTAAAGATAAAGCCGAATATTTAAGACATTTTTTCCTAACATCATCAATTAATATTCTCAATCTGCCAATCTATTTCTTCCAAACCGTTTTCTTTGAGAAATTCATTGGCTTTTTTGAAATGATCACACCCGAAAAATCCTCTGTATGCCGACAGCGGCGAAGGATGCGGAGCTGTAAGGATCAGATGTTTCGGATTGTTTATAAATGCTTTTTTTGAAATTGCAAAATTACCCCAAAGCATGAATACCATGGGTCTGTCCTGCTCATTGAGTATCTTTATCGTGGCATCGGTAAACTCTTCCCAGCCGATGTTCTGATGTGATCCCGCTCTGTGTGCACGCACGGTAAGAACGGCATTTAACAAAAATACGCCCTGTTCTGCCCATTTGTACAAACATCCGTTATCGGGAATGTAACATCCGAGTTCTTTTTGCAGTTCCTGGTAGATATTCGAAAGCGAAGGCGGAATATCAATGCCTTTCTGAACGGAAAAGCACAATCCGTGAGCCTGTCCGACATCATGATACGGATCCTGTCCGATGATGACAACTTTCACCTTTTCGAGCGGAGTAAAATGATAAGCATTGAATATGTCCTGCTTGGGCGGGAATATCGTATGCTCCCTGTATTCGCTCAAAAGTTTTTTATATAGAGCCAGATAATAGTCTTTTTTGAATTCTTCGCTTAATGCTTTTTCCCATTCTCCCTTGATCGGCGGCATATCATAACCTCACGGGGATCCCTGCATTGGCAAGGTATTTCTTGACTTCCCTGATCTCAAGTTCCTTAAAGTGGAAAAGACTTGCAGCCAGAGCCGCGTCGGCTTTACCGTCAGTCAGAGCGTCCTTAAAATGTTCCACGCATCCGGCACCGCCCGATGCTATTACCGGGATCGAAACATTCTCAGCCACGATCCTTGTTAGTTCGATATCATATCCGTTCTTGGTACCGTCACAGTCCATACTGGTCAAAAGGATCTCGCCTGCTCCGAGTTCGCAGGCTTTCATTGCCCATTCAACCGCATCGATCCCCATATCCACGCGTCCGCCGTTTTTATAAATGTTCCAGCCGCTTCCGTCCGCTCTTCTCTTGGCGTCTATCGCAACGACTACACACTGCGATCCGAACTTGTCGGCCGCATCGGCGATAAGACCGGGATTCATGATCGCAGCCGAATTGACCGCAACTTTATCTGCGCCTTCTCTTAAGATCTTTTTAAAATCGTCAACACTTCTTATGCCGCCACCGACCGTAAACGGAATGAACAGTTTTTCGGCAACCGCTCTTACCATGTCAACAACGGTATCCCTCGAATCGGAACTTGCAGTTATATCCAGGAAAACAAGTTCATCGGCTCCCGCACTGTCATAAGCAAGTGCACATTCTACAGGATCGCCGGCATCTATGAGATTTACAAAATTAACCCCTTTGACAACTCTTCCCGCATTCACGTCAAGACAGGGGATTATTCTTTTAGTATGCATGTTTTATGCCTCCAGATAATTACTGAGTATTCTTAATCCTACAGCTGAGCTCTTTTCGGGATGAAACTGGGTGGCGTAAATGTTTCCGCACTCAACCGCTGCTTCGATCTCTGTTCCGTAAAAGGTCTTTGCCGCAACTATATCCTTGTCTTCGGCCTGAAGATAATATGAATGGACAAAATACACATAGCTGCCTTTAACCACTTTATCGAATAAAATGCTCTTTTTCGGAAATTCAAGCGAATTCCATCCCATATGGGGGATCTTAAGATCTGCGGTATCGGGAATCCTAACTATTTTGCCCTTTAAAAGACCGAGTCCCTCCACGCCGGGATTCTCCTCACTTGATTCAAAAAACAGCTGAAGTCCGAGGCATATTCCGAGGATCGGTTTCTTTTCCGTCAATACCTGTTCTCTTATGACATCCGTGAGACCGTATTCATTCAGTCTGTCCATTGCATCTTTAAATGCTCCGACGCCGGGAAGTATAAGTTTTTCGGCGCTTCTTATGGTTTCGATATTTCTTGTGATCTCACATTCATATCCGAGTTTAACGACTGCTTTTTCAACACTTTTAATGTTTCCGGCATCGTAATCGATTATCGCTATCATTTTTCCTCCGAACCTTTGCTGTCTGTATTTATTAATTCTTCTTCGGGAAGCATGTCTTCCAAAGTGATATCTTTCGATTCTTCATTCTTTTCGTTCGTTCCTGACGAAGTATCTTCCGAATCGTCTTTAACATAAATATCCGAACCGAATCTGAAATTCCTGCCGGCCGTGATATTCTCGATCGCTATCGTATAGTATACGGGTTTGAGTGCGCATATCTCGTCTATGTCCTGTACGGACAAACCGTATTTTTCGATGATCCGGTCCGCAATCTCCTTTTTGAAAGCATCAACCTCTTCGGTTATGTCCAGTTCCTTCGCATCGGAATATACCTTATCGCATTCCTGATACGTTGCAAACAGAGCATCCGCAGCCTTTTTTTCGTCTCCGAGAAGTTCATACGATCCGGCTTTGTCCGTGAATAATTCCAGTCTGTAAAGCAGTGAAGCCTTTCGGTAAATGAGTGTGTCCGAATCTCCGAGTTTCATACCGTAAAGCTTGTTGCTCGCCGTCTCGTAATCGCCTTCATAATATGCTTTTCTGGCTTCTTTTTTAGCCAGATGTTTCGGCCAGCCCATTGCAAACAGAAGAACCAGTGCAAGAATGGTCATGCAGAAGAACAGACTTACGACAATGCCGGCTTTTTTGATGCCGGGTTTGGAATTATCGGGTTCCTCATCTTTCTTAGCCTTTTCCTTTTTGGGCTTCTTGGCTTTTGCGGGTTTATCCTTTTTATTCTTTTTCTTTTTGGATTTCTTGTCTTCTTCTTCGAGTTCGGCTTCTATGGCTGCATTCTCATCGGCGGGTTTGTCGCCCTTACCTTTGCCTTTGCCCTTCTTGCCTTTTTTGTCTTTCTTATTCTTTTTGCCGTCTTTAGCCGCACCATCCTCGGAGTTTTCGGCGTTTTCTCCGTCCTCTTCCGATTTTTCTTCTTCGTCTTCCTCGAACATGAATCCGAAGAGTTTCGAGAACAGGCCCTTCTTTTCTTTTACGTCTTTATCATCGAATTCAAGGTCTTCACCCGAAGCATTTTCGTCCGAATCCCCCTCATCGCTTCCTTTTTTCTTCTTTTTCTTCTTTTTCTTTTCCTTCTTGCCTTTTTTCTTTTCTTCTTCCTCTTCGACCGTTTCATCGGGATTGTCAAACATACCTTCCGATTCGCTTTCTCCTTCGGAATCCAGTCCTTCTATCATCGAAAGAAGATCGTCGTTAACGGCTTCGTTATTATCCGATTTTTTAAGAATGTCATTTATTTCATCCAGGTCGTTGTCGATGTTTTCTTCTTCTTTCCTTTCAGCTTCAAGTCTTTCTCTTTCCTCATTGGCCTTATTTTCAACATCGGCGAGCATGTCTTCGACATTTTCGAGACTGCTGAGAAAATCAAGAGCATCTTCTTCCGAATATTCGGCAGCGGGTGCTTCTTCGGTCGTATCCGACGGTATTTCTTCGCTTTCGGAAACGTTTTCTTCCTCATCACCCAAAAGTGCTTCTTCTGCAGCCTCGGGATCTTCTTCGTATCTGGCTATCCTCTCTTCAAGTTCCTTCGCACTTTTGTTACGCTCCGGATGTATGTCGGAGACGTCGGAAAGAATGGCATCGATCTCATCCATGTCCAGCATTTCTTCCGTAGGAATTACATCTTCATCTTCCAAAGCAGTTTCTTCGTTTTCGTTATCATTCTTTTCTTCTATGCCCTGAAGTGACAATTCCTCATCAATATTCAGTTCTGCCATAAGACGTGCTACTTCTTCATCTGCATCATCTTTTTCGTTGTTTTTTTCTAAAATCTCATCTTCCGAGGCCATTTGATATTCTCCGATTACATTCGCATGCAGTGTTCTTTTATGAAAAACAGCCGAGAAAAAATCCCGGCTTATTAATCAGACATTAACCAATGCATCAACTTCCATTACAAGATTTCCTATTTCGGGTTTTGAAAGCTGCGCATTCGCTCCGAGCGACTCGCCTTTTCTTCTCATTTCGTCGTTAACCAGCGATGAGAAAATAACAACCGGCAGATGATTCAGTTTGGAATCCTCCTTGATCAGTTTCAGCAGTCTGAATCCGTCCATTCTCGGCATTTCAATATCCGTTATGACAAGTTTGCAAGTTTCGTCTATCATACCCTTGTTTTCAGCATCCTTGAGAATGTCCCACGCTTCCTGTCCGTCGGCACATGACAAAACATTGGTGTAACCCGCTTTGTTAAGTGCGTCCCTTACAAGTTTGTTAAGAAGTGCGGAATCCTCGGCAAGCACAATGGGTACCGTATTTCTCTTTCTTTCTCCGAGCTGATCCACTTCAGAGATCTTGATACTGGTTTCGGGATTTATATCCGATATGATCTTTTCAAAATCAAGAATAACAATAAGTTTGCCTTTTATATTTACAATTCCGGTGGAAATACCTTCGTTTGAATTCGAAAGGGTGGCTTCGGGTTTCATGATCTGAGTCCAGGAAACTCTGTGTATTCCTACAACGTTCTCAACATGAAACGCTATATCGAGTTTATTGAAATTGGTTACTACGAAAAGTCCGCCGGGCTTGGCTTCTCCGAGCTGAAGACAATTTGACAAATCCACTGCGGTTATCATTGTATCTCTCGGCATAAATATACCTTCAATACTCGGATGAGCATTGGGTACCGGAGTTACCGGCTGATAATTGATTATCTCACGTATCTTGGCAACATTGATGCCATATGAATTCCCCGCAATAACAAACTCCAGAACCTCGAGTTCATTTGTTCCGCTTTCCATAAGAATTTTACTTTCCATAAATTGTCACCTCACCCGTTAACATTATTTTAGAAAATACACAGATATTATATCATAAAAAACCTATAATAAATACCGAATATTTAAAAAGGGACACAAAAAAAAGCGAAAAGTCATCGTTTCCGTAACTTTTCGCTTTTGACCTTAAGTCGGAGTGACAAGATTTGAACTTGCGACCTCTGCCTCCCTAAGACAGCGCTCTAGCCAAACTGAGCCACACCCCGATTTGCGTGTTTTTCAATCCGCAACGACTATTATATCCAACATATATTTCTAAGTCAAGCATTATTTTCAGAACATTTATTCATTTTTTCCGATTTCGTCCAGATGGCGCTCAACCAGGGCGTATATATCTTCCAATCCACGTTTATCCTGTGCCGAAAAAGGTATTATCACGGTATCTTTGGCACAGTTTAGTTTTTTCCTGATAACGGAAACCTGTTTATTGGCTTCGTTTTTGGATACCTTATCGACTTTCGTTGCAATTACCACCGGCTCGAACCCGTTTGCAGTTATCCATTCATACATCTGAACATCGTTTGCATTCGGCTCGTGTCTGATATCAACCAGCAGAAAAACCGCCTTAAGCGTTGGTGATTTCTTAAGGTATCTTTCGATCATCTTTCCCCACTGAACCTTCACGGATTCGCTGACTTTCGCAAAACCGTATCCCGGAAGATCGACCAGATAAAACTCACCGTTTATGTTGTAATAATTGATCGTCTGCGTTTTGCCGGGCTGCGACGATATCCTCGCATACGATTTTCTGTTCATAAATGCGTTTACAAGCGAGGATTTTCCCACATTACTCTTTCCTGCGAATGCAAATTCGGGAAGCGTGTTGTTAGGAAGTTTGCTCGTAACTCCGCATACGGTTTCAAGATTTATGTTTTTTATTTTCATATAATTCTCCAAACCTGATGAAAAAGGAGCAATTTCTTGCTCCTTTTAGGTTTAACTGTTTTATTCCCTGGTCACAACGGGTTCGCTGAGACCGAGTATCGAATCTTTGGTGATCCTGCATTCCTTAATGCTTTCGTCAGAAGGAATGTCAAACATGACTTTCGTCATTACCTTTTCCATAATGGACCTGATACCTCTGGCTCCGGTCTTTCTTTCGTAAGCTTCCTTGGCAATTTCATGGATTGCATCTTCATCAAAGAAAAGATTTACGTCATCAATCTTGAACAATGCCGTGTACTGTCTTATCATCGAATTCTTCGGTTCCTTGATGATCTTGACCAAAGCTTCTTCATCAAGGCCTTCGAGAGACACACTTATGGGCACACGACCGACAAATTCGGGAATAAGTCCGAATTTAACCAGATCCTGCGGTGTAACCTCTTTGAAAAGATTACTCTTTTCGAGGATATTGTTCTTGGTGATCTCGGAATTGAAACCGATCGATTTTTTGTTAAGCCTTTGCTCGATGATGGTCTCGAGTCCGTCAAAAGCTCCGCCGCATATAAAAAGTATATTGGTGGTATCGATGGGGATAAGTTCCTGCTGGGGATGTTTTCTTCCGCCCTGAGGAGGAACGCTCGCATTGGTACCTTCGATTATCTTCAAAAGTGCCTGCTGAACGCCTTCACCCGAAACGTCCCTGGTAATGGATACATTCTCGGATTTTTTGGTTATTTTGTCTATCTCATCTATATATACGATACCGTATTCTGCTCTTTCAATATCATAGTCCGCCGCCTGAATGAGCTTAAGCAGAATGTTCTCCACGTCTTCACCCACATATCCGGCTTCGGTAAGGGTTGTCGCATCACAGATGGCAAAAGGAACATTGATGATCTTAGCCAGCGTCTGTGCAAGATATGTCTTTCCGGACCCCGTCGGTCCGAGCATTATGATATTGCTTTTCTGAAGTTCCACATCGAGGTCTGCGCCTCTGGTAATTCTCTTGTAATGATTGTATACGGCTACGGATAATACTATTTTGGCTTCTTCCTGTCCAACCACATAATCATCAAGAAACTCCTTTATCTGCTTCGGTTTGAGAAGATTGATATTTGCGTTGCCTTTGGAAAAATCACTGTCAAACAGATCATCTTCCATATCTTCTTTCATCTGCATCTTAAGGATTTCATTACAGGTTCCTATGCACTCGTCGCAGATATAGATCCCGCCGGGTCCGGCGATCATCTGACCCACCTGTTTCTGAGTCTGTCCGCAGAAGGAACATCTGATTTTGATATTCTTATCCGATCCGCTCTTTTTGTTAGCCATACTACTCCTGTTTATTATCCTCTCTGGAAGTGATGACACTGTCGATCAAACCGTATGCACATGCTTCTTCGGCAGTCATCCAGTTGTCACGATCCGTATCCTTTGCGATTACTTCCAACGGCTGATTACAGTTTTCGGCAAGCATCTTGTTCAGTTTTTCTTTGGTATGAAGAATATGCTTTGCGGCGATCTCGATCTCCGTTGCCTGTCCCTGTGCACCGCCGAGAGGCTGATGAATCATGATTTCGGCATTCGGAAGAGCCATTCTCTTTCCTTTTGTACCGCCGGAAAGAAGGAATGCGCCCATTGAAGCAGCCATTCCGATACAGATTGTCGAAACATCACATTTGATATACTGCATGGTATCATAAATAGCCATTCCCGCAGTTACGGAACCGCCGGGGCTGTTGATATAAAGCTGTATATCTTTTTCGGGATCCTCTGCTTCAAGGAAAAGAAGCTGTGCAACGACCAGCGATGCCGTAACTTCGTTTACCTCTTCGCCGAGGAATATAATTCTTTCTTTTAAGAGGCGTGAATAAATGTCATAACTTCTCTCGCCCCTGCTAGTCTGTTCTATGACGTAAGGTACCAAACTCATGATTACTCCTTATCAATGACCGGATTATTCTTCGGTCTTCTTTTCTGCTTTTGCTTTTTTAGCCTTGGGTTTTTCTTCGCCTTCTTCAGAAGCCTTTTCTTCCTCTTTTACCTTCTTGGTCTTGGGTTTTTCTTCTTTTGCAGGCTCTTCCTCAGCTGCTGCTTTGGTCTTCTTTGCCTTAGGCTTTTCCTCTGCTGCCTCTGCAGTCTCTTCTTTTACTTTTTTAGCTTTTTCTTTCTTTTCCTTGGCATTCTCGGCAATGAAATCAAGAGCTTTCTGCATCATGATATCTTTCTTGATCGCCTCTTCGTTGCCTTCTCCGAGAGTTTCCTTTACTTTTTCAACTTCCATCTTGTAGTTTTCTGCGATCTTCTTGATCTCTTCTTCTACATCGCTGTCGGAAACTTCAATGTTTTCTGCCTTTGCAACTGCTTCAAGTACAAGCTGTGTCTTGATCTTCTGTTCAGCCTGAGGCTTAACCTGTTCCATCATGATCTCGGCGTTTGTACCTGTATATTTGAAGTACTGCTCGATGTTCATTCCCTGATATTTGAGTCTCTGTGCAAACTCGTCGAGCATCTCTCTCTGAGTTGTTGCAAGCATCATTTCGGGAATTTCGATCTCTGAACCTTCAATAATCGCAGCTACTGCAGCATCTTCTTTCTGCTTCTTGGCATCTTCTGTCTTCTTATCCGAAAGATTCTTCTTTACGGATTCTTTGTATTCAGCAAATGTATCGTAACTTGAAACATCACTTGCAAAATCATCATCAAGTTCAGCAAGCTGTTTTTCCTTGATCTCGTGAATCTTAACCTTGAACACTGCGGGCTTGCCTGCAAGTTCGCTTGCCTGATAATTTTCAGGGAATGTAACATTTACGTCAAACTCGTCATCCTTGTTCTTTCCGATGATCTGATCTTCGAAAGTATCAATGAATGAATGAGAACCGATCTCAAGATTGTAATTCTCGCCTTTTCCGCCTTCGAATGCAACACCGTCAACAAATCCTTCAAAGTCGATGGTTACTGTATCTCCGCTCTTAACAGCTCTGTCAACACTTACGATTCTTGCGGCATTCTGTCTTTCTTTTTCGATAGCTTCATTTATTTCGTCTTCGGAAACTTCGGTATCAACCTTTTCAACTTCTACTCCTTTGTATTTTCCGAGCTTTATTTCGGGTTTGAGAGCTACTTCGGCACTGAATACAAAAGGCTTTCCTGCTTCCATCTCAACAACTTCGATCTTGGGAGCCGATACGATCTCCAGTTCTTTGATCGCTTCATCGTATGTCTTCTCATACACATCGGGAATGATGATATTAGCGGCATCTTCAAAGAACACTTCTTTGCCGTACATTTTTTCAACTACGTTTCTGGGAACCTTTCCGGCACGGAATCCGGGAACGGAAATTCTTTTTTTATTTCTCTGATATGCTTTCTCGCAAGCTGCTTCAAATTCTTCAGCACTCACGTCAATGATCAGCTTAGCCATACTTCCTTCAAGCTTTTCAACCTTAAAACCCATTTTAAATAAATCTCCTTTCAAATGTGTGATTATCACAGTCAATTGATTATTATAACATAATCAAGTGTTTTTGTAAAAGAAAACTTGATCAATACTGCTTGTAAACAATTGTTTTAAGCAAGTTTTCAGCCGTGCTTTCATCCGTTGCGGCTTTCACTATTTCGGCTGCAAACTCTATTGCGGTTCCGAGTCCTCTGGACGTGATTATGTTTCCGTCTCTTACCACTTCGCATTCAGGTGTTTCGGCACCTGCAAGTTCTCCTTCAAGACCGGGATAACAAACCGCTTTTTTGCCGTTAAGATAACCCTTGTGTCCGAGAATGGTGGGAGCGGCACATATGGCACATACCAGTTTGTCCGCCTTTATATATTCATCCAGTCTGCTCATAAGATACTGGTTGGATTCAAGTCCTTTGGTACCGGGCATTCCGCCGGGAAGGACCATGCATTCATATTCGGAGAAATCCATCTGAGAGATCATTCTGTCCGCTTTAACGCAGATTCCGTGCGAACCCATTACTTCAATTTCATCTTCCGATGACACGATATCACATTCGATCTTCACTCTTCTTAACAAATCCGCAACGGTAAGTGCTTCTATTTCTTCAAACCCGTTTGCCAGAAAAATCGCTGTCTTCATATGAACCCTCCTTTTATCTTATCATGTTCCCGGTACACATTTTTTCGATTCTTTTATTCTGCTTATGCATATTTCATCAATGCTATTATTTTACTTGTATTTCACATCATAATCAATATCGGATTTTCGTATAAAAAACCGTCTCCGATATGGAACGGAAACGGTTTTTCCTATTATTTTCTTTCGTTAATATAGATCTGAAGTCTGGACTGAATGATCTTTGCCACTTCATCGGCGCTCTTCTGTCCGCTGAAATAAGGCTGTGTTTCTTCATCAACAATATTGTTGAGTTCGGTATCCCACATATATACATTGCGGATTCCGACGACGAAATTTTTGATCTCAGCCACTTCTTCGGCAGTCAGAGGCTGAACCTTCTTTTCTCTGTCAAGAATATAAACGGTTTCTTCGTATTCTACCTTTTTTCCGTTCTCATCGATATAATAACTCGGTTCTGTGGCTTCTTTTGCCATATCATCCATTCTCTTTTCAATAGCCGGGAGACCCCAGTTATGATTCTGGTAAAACTCATCCGAGAAACATGAATTGATGAATTCCCATGCAGCTTCTTTATGCTTGCTCTTATCGGAAATACCCATGATCGTATCGATCTGAAGGATCGCACCGTCGCTTCCGGTTATGGGCATTCCCATCAAAACCGTGTCCTCATCGAATCTGTAGTTCTTTGACCAGTTGAAGTCTCTGAAACTGCTGATGTATTCCAATGAGAAAAGTGCATTGTCGTTTCTGTATCTGTTCATGTACTCCGTGTAATAATCATCGGATTCACTATAATTCTCTTCCAAAGGATATGTATTGGCATACTCAAGAAGTTTCTTGAATTCATCCGAATCGAAAGAACATTTTCCCGTAGAGGGATCCAAAAACGAGTCCATATTGAAAGAAAGCATTGTGTTCAACATTCCGCTCTTTGTGAAATCGTTTCCGAATGCCTTTTTGCCGGTGCTCTTTTCCCATACGATAACATCATCGAGAGTCATGCCTTCTTTGTATTTGGATTTTTTCATCTGTACGGCTTCAACAGTGAAGATAGGATATACACAATAAAGTTTTCCGTCCCTCGAAAAAACATCCTGTGCGCTCTGAAGCAGATCTTCCTTCTTAACACCGTTGTAATTGTTCATGAGCGGTGTCAGATCCGTATAAATGCCTTTGTCAATATAATTGTTTGCTTCGTTTGCTTCCGCGATGATGATATCGGGTGTATTGCCTCCGGTCACGTCGGTATTGAATCTTTTAACACCTGCTTCCCAGTCATCGGGAGTAGCGTATTCGGAGTAGTCAATTACTTTGATCCTGTACTGATTGTTAGCCTTGTTGAAATCAATAACCTGACTGTTGATCATATAGCTTCCCCATACGGTTCCGACGGTAATGATCTCTCTGTCGGCAACCTGATCGGCGGGAACTTTTTCATATACGCAAAGCGAGCCGTCCATGCTTCCCATAAGGAACTGTTCCTTTGATGCAAAGCAGATTGTTTCGCCGAGATATTCGGTATTGATATCGGAATCGTAGAAATTCACGATCTCTTTTGCCTGCTTGTCTCCGGCATTGAATCCCATGATTGAAGAATTGGTCTTGTAATAATAATCATAACCGGCTCCGCTCATCATGCTCTTTCCGTTGAACATACCCGAAAGGAACGAATCTTCTTCCGCCTTTCCGTCTTTGCCGATCTTGTAAACCTTAACGGATGAAGAATCATCAGTCCATGTTTCAACCTGAACAATAAACTCATTCTGTGTATTGATTATCGCGGATGAAATATATGAATTCTGCGAATCCATTGAATAAGTACCGGTTTTGTTCAGGTCCTTATCAAATATATCGATACTGTTCTCACTTGTAATAAATACGGTTCCGTCACTTGAAACACGCATATAATTTACATAGTAGAAATCGGATTCGGTTCCTATCGCCAGTTCTTTTATCATATTGCCGTCTGCAGAGTATTTTCTGACAACATGACTTTCGCTCTCATTCTGCTCATCATAGGCGCTTACAACAATATAATAGTTTTCCTCGGAATCTACTCCCCATGAGCTTCCTCCGGAAATGTATTCGCCGGTTTCAAATTTAAAGGATGTGTATTTAACGTCATTTTCATCGGTAAAGGAAGCTATTATGAATTCCGTGTTTACATCCACTATTTCACCGTCATAACCGTCTTCATAATCGATGGTTTCGGAATCGCCTTCGGTTTCGGTATCTTCCGTTTCGTCCGCACTGTTATCATCATCCGTTACGGGATTTTCCGAATCGGGAGTTTCCTCATCCTCTTCTTCCGAAACAACGATGTCATTTTCACCGTAAAGCATTCCTTCTTCTTCGGGATAATCATATATCATCTGAGCGGCATAATATTTTCCGTTTGCGGAAATAACACTGTCTATATAATCAAATCCCTCCAGCGAAAAACTCTTGCTTTCGTGGAATACTGCATCCTTATTGACTTTATCATTGACTGCCACATCTGATGAACTGCTCTGGCTGTTTCCGTTAAGAATGGTCGATATAGCATTCTTTGGATTAAACGAACAACCTGCAAGCGTAAATGCCATTGTCGAGCAAAGCACTGTGCAGATAACCTTTTTTAATGTTTTTATTTTCATACTTTTTTATTCTCTCCTTTCGCAAACATTGACAATTATATAACAATAAATTGCAAAAGTATATAGCAAATAAAATTATTATGACCTTTTTTTGTCCACTTTTTACTTAAGTTGCCTTATTTCAGGCTTTTGTCGGCTATAATAATTTTTCTCATCGCTTCAACAGCTATTCTTACTGCTGAGGAAGTATCTTCGCTCATTTTCTGATCGAGTCCCGCTTTTTCTCTTTCCTGGTTCCAGATCACGTGAAAACATGAACCGGCTCTGCACTTGAGTGCACTGGATACCACAAAGAGCGTTGACGATTCCATTTCGGAAGCCTTAACGCCGAGTCTCTTCCATGATTCCCACTTGTTCAACAGTTCGTATGAAACCGGACTTTTCTCGGGTGAATGCTGACCGTAGAACGAATCCTTGCACTGAACCACTCCCACATGGGTTCTTTTGCCCATTTCGAGAGCAGCTTCTTTTAATGCGCAGGTAATATCCAGATCAGCCACCGCGGGAAATTCTATCGGAGCATATTCTACCGAAGTATGCTCGTATCTTATTGCACCCGTAGCAACAACAATATCACCCGACATTACGTCCAGATCTATTCCGCCACATGTTCCCGTCCTTATGAAAGTATCGGCACCGAGATTGTGCAGTTCCTCGATCGCTATGGAAGTGGAAGGTCCGCCGATCCCTGTTGAACACGCAGTTACCTTCACTCCTTCGAGACTGCCCGTATATATATTGAATTCTCTGTTGTAAGCGACCTGTTTCGCATCATCAAAAAGTTCTGCGATCGCCGGTATTCTTCCGGGATCTCCGGCGAGAATCACGTATTTTCCGATATCTCCCTCAACGCAATGAATATGAAACTGCTTTTCCAACTCCTGCATAATAACCCCTCCGCTGTTTTCTTTTTCAGACCGTCATTCCGTCAGTCCGAAAGACCGACGGAATGATGGCATCTTCATCAATGTTTCTTATTAACGATCTCATCTTTAAGTTTGGCTACAAATTCATCGAGCTTGACCGTTACAGTCTCCTGCTCGCCGTGAAGTCTGAACGAAACATTTCCTTCTTCCGCTTCTTTCTTTCCTATAACGGCAATATAAGGAACCTTCTGTATCTGAGCTTCTCTCATCTTGTATCCGAATTTCTCAGAACGGTCATCGGACTCAACTCTGATATCAGCGTCATATAATGCAAATTTGATCTTCTTTACATACTCGTTAAGTTCGTCATCATCATTCTTGATGGGAAGGATCTTAACCTGTACGGGCGCAAGCCACAAAGGAAGATTTCCTTTTGTCTCTTCAAGGATATAAGCCATGAATCTGTCGATCGAACCGAGGATTGCTCTGTGTAATACCACGGGAGTTTTCTTCTCGCCGTCGGCATCAACATATGTAAGTTCAAATTTTGCGGGAAGACAGAAGTCAAGCTGACATGTTGAAAGCGTGATCTCGTTTCCGATAGCAGGCTTAACGTTAACATCAAGCTTCGGACCGTAGAATGCCGCTTCACCTATTTCTTCCTTATATTCGATACCGATCTCGTTTAATGTTTCACGAAGTGCCTGTTCCGCATTGTTCCACATCTCATCATCGGGATGATACTTCTTCGTATCCGCAGGATCTCTTAACGAGAGAACGCATCTGTAATCCGTGATACCGAAATCTTCATATGTCGAGAAGATAAGATCGCAAACGGATTTTACTTCATCCTTGATCTGATCGGGTGTTACGAAAATATGTGAGTCGTTCTGACAGAAATGTCTTCCTCTCTCGATACCCTTAAGCGTTCCCGAAGACTCAAATCTGAAATCATGTGCGATCTCCGCAAGTCTGATGGGAAGTTCCTTATATGAATGAGGTTTGTTGGCATATATTCTCATGTGATGAGGACAGTTCATCGGACGAAGAACAAAACTTTCGCCTTCCACTTCCATGGGCGGGAACATATTTTCTTTATAATGATCCCAATGACCTGAAGTTTTATAAAGATCCACCGTACCTACGCAAGGCGTAAGAACATGCTGATATCCGAGCTTCTGTTCTTTCGTTCTTATATAATTCTCAAGTTCCTGCCATACAAGATATCCGTTGGGAAGGAACATCGGAAGTCCTCTTCCGACCAGATCGTCTGACATGAAAAGCTGCATGTCTTTTCCGATTTTTCTGTGGTCTCTTTCTTTAGCTTCTTCAAGAAGTTTAAGATGAGCTTCAAGTTCTTCGGGTGTCGGGAAACATACACCGTAAACTCTCTGAAGTACCTGATTTTCAGCATCACCTTTCCAGTAAACACCGGAATGCTTTACGAGTTTGAAGTTACGGCAGAGTTTAACATTGTCCACATGAGGTCCGCGGCAAAGATCCGTGTAATCGCCCTGATCGTAGCAGGAAATGTTTCCGTCTTCCATATTTGAAAGAAGGTCCATCTTATAAGGATCGTCTTTAAAGATTTCAAGTGCCTCGCTCTTTGAGATCTCACGTCTGTAGATCTTGATACCGGACTTGGCGATCTTTTTCATTTCCTTTTCGATCTTATCGATATCCTCATCGTTTAAGACTTCTTCACCGAGGTCCATATCATAATAAAATCCCTCGTCTACAACGGGTCCTACCCAGAATTTTGCATTCGGATACAAATGCTTTACAGCCTGTGCCATCATATGTGCGCATGAATGATTGAGCACATGCAGGTTTTCGTCTTCTTTGAAATTAACCATGATTCTTTTCTCCTTCTTATCTCTGAATCATGTCAATCATACAAATATACGATTGACGTTTTTGTTTTTATGGTGTTTTTTTATTTTATTGTATAAAAAAAGCACCCGTAATATCCTTTCGGATACTAAGGGTGCATTATTGCACGGTTCCACCTTAATTTTTCACTCGTTTAAGTCTTTAACGTAACAACACGGAGACGCCTACTTGGTTTTCGACGCACGGCTCAAAAGCGGTCTTCATGTCAGTCCGTACCGACCGCTCTCAGCATATGCGACCGTCTCTGTGAACTTTCCCTGACACTACTCTCTTTGTCACAGCCTTTAAAATATTTAAAACAATATTAGTAAACTATAAATTATTTGTCAACCGATAAATGCCAATTAATAATCTATATACATTGCAGGACGTATGGAACGCAATCCTCCGTTCGCCGCACTGCCGTAGCCCATTCCGGCCGATCCGGTTTCGCCTACGGAACATGCACGGTTATTATCATATCCGGGTGTACGAAGCCACCACAATGTTCCCACTGAGCCTACAACATCCGATTTATAACCTCTTTTTTTCAGGAAATTATCATAATCATGCTGTGTAATGGTATAAGCAAGCGCCCCTTTCTTTTGAGCATACTTTGTCGGAGCAACTATCGCTTTCTGGCTGTAACCGGTTTGGAAATTATTATCGTACGAGTTATATCCTATATATTTTTTCACTTCACTCGTACTGAGTAAAAAGATTTTGTCTTTTGTATCTTTTCCGCCGGGAGTATTGTAATAAGTATTTGTCTCGTTTTTAACGGTTACCGTAGGAATTCTTTTCTGTTCAACGGATGAAAATGCCGCATTCTTGAAATCATCGTTCATCCATTTTCTCAATGAACAGGTTTCCCAGGTAACACCGTTTGAATTTTTATCGTACGGTTGAAAATCCAAAGCATATTTGCTTACAACAAAAACACGCTTTCCGTCAACTTTGAGCACCACCCATTCTATGGCTTCCTTACCGTTTTTAGTATTGCCGTCCTGCTCGTATTTACCGAATTTTATGATATCACCGACTTTGGGTACTTCGTTTCTGGTAACAAGCTGCATTATCATTGCTGCACACTCTGCTCTCGTTGCATTGCCTGTAGGATCGATCTTATTTCCGCCTTTTCCGGAGATGACACCCTGAGTAACAGCCCATTTCATGGGAGCCAGCGCCCAGCTTGCAACACTTCCCTTATCGGCAAATCCGTCAATGGCTTTGCTGTCGGTTGTGAGATTGTATTTGAATTTTACGGCAAACTTGTAAAGCATGCTGGCAACTGCCTGTCTTTGTATCGCCTGGCCTACACCGAAAGTATTGTTTCCGTTTCCGCTTGCAATACCGTTCTGATATGCCCAGAGAATAGCGTCTCTCGGATATCCGGGAGTATTCGGTACATCACGGAAAGGATTGGATGCACTTGCCGAAACCGCAGGTTTTCCTGCCATACTGTAAAGGATCTGTGCAAACTGCTCTCTCTGCAATGCCTGATTAACTCCGAAAACATGGGATGAAGTTCCTGCCATGATCCCGCGGTCGTAAACAAACTGAACTGCCTCAACATACCATTTACCCGCTTCAACATCATCAAAAACGTTTACAACATTTCCTGCTGCTTTTGATGTAACGGTATTTATCTGAATAACGCTTACTATCATAAATAATGAAAGTATCGCGCATATCGTACTCTTAACCGTTTTTCTCATCTTTTTGCCCATCTGAAGTTCTGCCTTTCTGTATTCTTCTTTTCCCGGTTGTTTTAAAATATCCGATACTATGATCATAATGACGCATCTTAAAAACCGTTTCGAATATTTCCTTAATCATAATACTACAGTTTTTCCGTTTCTGTATACTACAATAACAAATTCCGTCTTTTTTCTTTCGTATTCTTTTTTATACGGTAAATATGTTATAATGCAAAAAAGAAATTGGATCATTTACCGAGACAAAATATACAATACGAAAAATATGCTAAATTTTAAACCAGTAACTTTATCAGACAAACCTTTGATCAACGGATTTCTAAAGAATTACGGTTCTTCGTCATGTCAGCATTCCCTTTATCTTTTAACAGGTCTTTCCATGAAATACGGTGACGAATATGCGATTTTTGAAGATGTTCTTTTTATTCACCGGAGCAGACTGGATACTCCCGTCAAAAGAGTTTATCTTGCACCGCTCGGAAATATCGATCCCGACCCCGGCCATTTCATAAAAATACTGTTTGACGATGCATCGGCGCATAACGCGAAATTATCATTCTTTACGGTAACCGAGGAATTTAAAGATATCCTTGCCGTTCTCTTTCCGAATACATTTCTGGTTGAAGAATCCAGAGACTATGAGGAATACATTTACAAAACCGAAAACTTAAGCATATTACCCGGCAGAGCCCTTGCTCCGAAAAGAAACAGAGTACGTGCCTTCTATTCCGCATATGAAGGAAATATCAGAATAGAGGATATAACCGAAGAAAATATTGCGGATGTTTTTCTTTTTCAAAAAGACTGGATAAATGACAGGCTTGCCGCGGAATACGACGAAATGCTTGAGCGTGAAAACGAAGCCATAAAATTTTATCTTTCCAATTTTGACGAACTGGAATTTAAAGGAATCGTGGTCTATATAAAAGGAACCGTCGTCGGATATGCCGCCGGAGTTGCACTTAATGATGAATGCATGGATGAAGTCATCGAAAAAGGCCGAAAGGACATAATCGGAATCTATCAGCTCCTCTGCAACGAATTTGCTCTGCTCTGCGCCAAAGACTATGAATACATAAACCGTGAAGAGGACCTGGGTGTGGAAGGATTAAGACGTGCAAAAATGTCATATCAGCCCTTTCGTATGCTTAAAAAATACATAGTAACGGAAATATAAATGTTTTTGTATTTTAAAGGATAAATATATGTTATCAGGAATTTTAAAAAAAGAAGACTGTGCATCATGCAGATTCTGCTGTTCTTTCAGAAGGACTTCTCTCTGGGAAACCCCGATCTTTACAGAAGAAAACATAACCGCGATCGAAGCGGACAACAGATTAAATTCCGAAGTCCTGAATATTGTCGAAAAAGACGGATTTAAATTTGCATCTTACGATCTCGGTAACGATTATAAAACGCAGGATTCTTTTGAAGAGGTTCCATGTCCTTATCTTGGCGAAAATGGATGCACTCTCTCATCGGAAGAAAAACCATGGGATTGTAAAATTTGGCCGCTTCGCGTTATGAAAAAAGATCAAGAGCCGGTCATAGCATTAACGCCTACATGTCCCACGATCAACAGTCTGAGTATTGAAACCGTCAGACAATATGTCAACGATGATCTTAGAAACGATATACTTGATTATGCAAAGGATCATCCTTATCTGATAAAAAAATATCGTCAGGATTATCCGGTCATTTAAATCGCAATGCAGTTTTTTCTTTTATTATATTGATCGATCATTTCGGATCATTTTCTTTCACATTTTATCATTTCATTTAATCTGGTCTTGTTTTTTTCTTCAATTCTGGTTATTTTTATATTGTCAGATGAGTTGTATTCTTTTTTTGACTTAAAACAAAAGTCGCAAAAAATCAACTTAACGTATTCGACAACACAGACAGAGAGGCAGAAATCATGACAAAGAATCAGGCAAAGATCACAACGATCAGACTTACTACCGCAGCATTGTTTATGGCTATGAACATAGCTCTTTCATCATTCGGAATTCCCGTTCCCGGAGGACATTTGTACCTCTGCGATATAGCTATCTGTACTGCAGCTCTGCTTTTAAATCCGTTTGAAGCATTCCTTGTGGGCGGAATCGGATCTTTCCTCGGAGATATGATCTTTTATCCTCTCCCCATGTTTGTATCCCTTTTCACACACGGTATTCAGGCACTGGTAATTTCATTTTTCGCACATTATACATTTAAGAAACATCCAAAAGTTGCATCCGCTATCGGCGTAGCTGTCGGAGCTGTCATCATGGTAGCCGGATATACTTTCGGAAAAGCTTTCATATACAGCACTCCCGAGTATGCCATCATAAAACTTCCGTATGAGATCGCGCAGGGAGTGATCGGTGCGGTATTCGGAATGCTTCTGGTATACAGATGCGGACTCAAAAAATTATTCAATAATATAGTGGGCAATTCAGGCTCATAAAGAAGGTGAATTATATGTACGAAGAGATCACAAAAGAAGCATATGCTGCCTGTAAGGAACTATGCGAAAAAGCAAAACTTCAGAAAGGTCAGATATTTGTAGTCGGATGTTCCTCGTCGGAAGTCTGCGGCGACAAGATCGGAAGCAATTCAAATCTTGATGTTGCCAAAGCGGTTTTCGAAGGAATCTATTCCGCACTCAATGAAAAAGGCATCTACCTTGCAGCACAATGCTGCGAGCATTTGAACAGAGCAATCATAGTTGAAAGAGATGCAGTTCCTTTTCAGGATATCGTGAATGTTGTTCCACAGCCGAAAGCAGGCGGTTCTTTTGCCACCACAGCTTATAACACATTCAAAAATCCGGTTGCGGTTGAAGAGATCCGTGCCGATGCGGGCATAGATATCGGAGATACTTTCATCGGAATGCATTTAAAGAAAGTTGCCGTTCCGGTACGACTTGAAAACAATCATATCGGCGAAGCACATATCAGCGCAGCCAGAGTACGTCCCAAATTCATCGGAGGCGAAAGAGCACATTACGATCAGACACTTTTATAAATTTTTTGCAGATATTTTACAAAGAAAAAACCGTAGATCAGATCAATGACCTGCGGTTTTATTTTTTTTGCAATATTTACAAAATGCCAATTGTTTCATATGGATCAGGATAAATGAATCTCAAAATATTTCCTGTCTTTATCCGCATATTTTATGCAGTTATTTATCTTATGGATTTCCAGGATACGTTTTGCAATCGCCAGTCCTATCCCGCTTCCCTTCTCATTGCTTCTGGAATCATCGCCTTTAACAAAGGTTTCCCAGAGTTCTTCGGATTTTCTTTCCGGAAAACGCTCAACCGAATTTGAGATCACAAGTTCATTCTTTGTTCCCTCTACTGCTATTTCACCACCGTCATTTACATATTTGACGGAATTGGAAACCAGGTTTTCAAGCGCATTTGAAATAAGTTCTTTATTTACTTTCCTGAAAAACGTTCCCGTGATCTTCAAAGAGATATTTCTCTCATCCAGAACCGGTCTGTATTTTTCGAATAGTTCTTTTGTAATTCCGACCAGATCCGCATTTTCTTTTTTGCTTACGTACTTCATATCCTGTAACTGCAAAAGCTTAAGGTTTCCGTTTATCAGCCTGTCCATATAATCCGAACTTTCGAGAATTGCATCAGCATACGCTTCTTTCCTGTCCGCGTTTAAATTCTCTTTAAGACTTTCCGCATATCCTCTCAATGCGGTAAGCGGAGATTTAAGATCATGAGAAATTGAATCCATCAGCGTTTTCCTGAATTCTTCTTTTTCTTTTTTCGAAATCTGTATCAGACTAATTACAACAGAGATTGCCGTACTCAAAAGAAATATTAAAACATACAACGCAAGAATTATTTTTCTTGTATAAATATTCTCCGTCCAATAATTCGATTTAAAAAAACTTTCCAGTACATAGTTTTTAACTGCAATCTCGCCATTCACACTCTTTGTAAGGTAAAACGGATCTCTTATTATAATCATCGTTTTCCCGTCTTTAAAGAAATATTTCGGTTGTTCAATGTAATGATTCACAAGTGTTTCAAATTCAAAGGTGTGAGATTCTCCATAAGAAACCATGTAGTTTGGGTCATCTTTGCCAGCTTCAGGGAAATCGCTTACATCATATATTCCTCCGCTTAAATACACTGCACCTTCGTTATCTTTATTTACGATTTCTTCCATTTCATCGATGCCATCGATATTTTCATAGTCTCTTATATCAAACTCAGGGCACCATGTTTCATATTTATCTTTATCTGTAACAATAGCACCGTCAGTATAATTAGGTCTGTAATACGCAATCATTTCCAAAGGATAAAACGAACCATCTTTTATACAATACTTATTAACCTGGTAAAACAGATGATTCTCATCTCCCTCGTCCGCAAAAGAAAGATATTCTTCCCTTGTATCTTTCATCCATTTTATAAGATATTCATCATCGCATTCATAAAGAAGTGCCGGATTATTAGTATCATCCGCGAAGCCTCCGCTTTCTTTCGGCAGGATAAAAAAGCATTTTTCCTTTGAATCAGCAAGCACTTCCCCTGTTTTCCTGTCGGTCATTTTAATATAAAAACCCATTGGTTCAGGCATTTCCGTCGATGAAGCCAGCAGTAAATCTTCAAAATTCTTGAAATCCGCCGTAATCTCATCTTTTGTCTCATATTCCTGCAATTTGATAATAAGATCCTTGTTCTTTTCTTCAATATATCTGTAATATTTCTGGGCCCAGTCATTATAGTCGTTCTTAAGATATATCAAAGTCACGATTCCAAATAATAACGTGACGATTACGGTTTGAATTATAAGTCTTTTTAATATCAGACCTTTTTTATTAAATCTTTTCTTTTCGGTATTCTTCATCATGTCTCCTGTCTCCGTTTGTCGCAAGCGATTATCCATTCAACAGCCTTATGTTCATTTAACATAAGTGTTCGCTTGTTCAACTCGCTTATATCTTTTTGTCATAAGCATTCATTTATTCAACCAGCTTATATCCTTTTGACACAACGGTTTTGATCTGTGCTCCGGCGTCTCCCAGTGCTTTCCTCAAATTCTTTACATGATTGTCGACAACTCTTGTTTCAACAAATGAATCATCGCCCCAAATCCTGTTAAGAAGTGTTTCTCTTCCGACCACCCATCCTTTATGATTCAGAAGATAGCAAAGAATTTCGAATTCCTTAGGAGGCAGTTCTATTTCCGTACCATCCACCTTAAGCACAAGAGAAACCGTGTTTAATGAGATCCTTCCGCAGGTGATTATATTGTTCTCTTCAGTTTTATTTACCCGCTTTAAAAGAGCATTTACTTTAGCATATAATTCCGCAAATGAAAACGGTTTGCATACATAATCGTCGCAGCCTATTTCATACCCGTAAAGACGGTCTTCTTCTCTGATCTTTGCGGTCAGAAAAATAATCGGAACATCCATGGTTTTCCTAATTCTTCTGCACATTTTAAAACCGTCTATACCGGGAAGCATTACATCCAGAAGAACAATGTCGAAATCGTTTTCACGAATCAGTTCCATTCCTTCTTCTCCTGTCGATGCACCGACGATAGTATATTTTCCGTTTGACTTGGCTGAAAAATAATCACACATTATCTCGCGGATTTTGTCATCGTCTTCTACCAAAAGTATTCTCTCACTCATTAATGTTCTCCTTACAGATCTGTATGATAAGATTATAAACTAAGGATGTATTGTTTGTGTGTGGTCAGTATATTTTTTACGTAAAAAATGCAAAAAAATACAAATAAAAAACTGCAAATTCAATTAAGAATTTGCAGTTAATGCCGGCGACCGGAATCGAACCGGTACGGGAGGTTAGTCCCGCAGGATTTTAAGTCCTGTGCGTCTGCCAGTTCCGCCACGCCGGCATATTTTTTAAAAATAAATGGGGCCTACAGGGCTCGAACCTGTGACCCTCTGCTTGTAAGGCAGATGCTCTCCCAGCTGAGCTAAGACCCCATGTATCGATATGAATATTTTAATTCTAACGACCCAGATCGGACTCGAACCGACGACCTCCGCCGTGACAGGGCGGCGCTCTAACCAACTGAGCCACTAGGCCTCGTTAACAAAAAATGGACCTTCGGGGACTCGAACCCAGGACCGACCGGTTATGAGCCGGTTGCTCTAACCAACTGAGCTAAAGGTCCGCACCCTGTTGGATAATTATCCTAAAAAGGAAAAGCCGATGAACGGACTCGAACCGTTAACCTGCTGATTACAAATCAGCTGCTCTGCCAATTGAGCCACATCGGCATAAATGACTCCGACGGGAATCGAACCCGTGTTACCGCCGTGAAAGGGCGATGTCTTAACCGCTTGACCACGGAGCCTTGTTTCATCAACTCCGCGATTTCGTCTCTCAGAGACCACTTAATCGCTGTCGTGATTTCGCTTATTACAGACCACTTAATTGCTATCGCGATTTCGCTTATTATAGACCACTCATAAATCTCGCTTCGCTTCGATTTATTTCGTGATCTCTAATCAGCCGATTTCATCGGCTGTGTAGCGCCAATCAACCATTCGCCCGACTGTGCAAGCACGTCTGTCGAATTATTGATTGTCGCTACCCACGCTCAATCACTAATCCACTCCCCAAGTTGGACTCGAACCAACGACATCATGATTAACAGTCATGCGCTCTACCAACTGAGCTATTGAGGATCATTGGTTTTCAAACCTTCAAAACTGAATACAGATCTCACTTTAATCAGAGTACTAACCTAACTGGATAAGCTTTCGACCTATTAGTGACCATCAGCTGAACACATTACTGTGCTTACACCTTGGACCTATCTACCTCGTCGTCTTCGAGGGGTCTTAAGAGGGAG
>JAILRA010000028.1 GCA_024698715.1 Lachnospiraceae bacterium | reverse complement strand
CTCCCTCTTAAGACCCCTCGAAGACGACGAGGTAGATAGGTCCAAGGTGTAAGCACAGTAATGTGTTCAGCTGATGGTCACTAATAGGTCGAAAGCTTATCCAGTTAGGTTAGTACTCTGATTAAAGTGAGATCTGTATTCGGTTTTGAAGATATAAATCTTGGCCTAGTGGCTCAGTTGGTTAGAGCGCCGCCCTGTCACGGCGGAGGTCGTCGGTTCGAGTCCGATCTGGGTCGTCGATTCAATAGAATCGTTTTTCACTTTGCGTGGGGTCTTAGCTCAGCTGGGAGAGCATCTGCCTTACAAGCAGAGGGTCACAGGTTCGAGCCCTGTAGGCCCCACTCATAATTTATGGATGGGTTCCCGAGTGGCCAAAGGGGGCAGACTGTAAATCTGTTAGCGACGCTTTCGGTGGTTCGAATCCACCTCCATCCATTCGTCCCTTAGGGGTCCCCGAAAATGCTTGCATTTTTGGGGAAAAGGAGTTGAAACGCAGCGTGGTGAGAGCGAAAGCTCGAACGAAGCGAAGTTTTCAACGACGTCGCGGGGTAGAGCAGCTGGAAGCTCGTCGGGCTCATAACCCGGAGGTCGTAGGTTCGAATCCTTCCCCCGCTATTATGCCCAGGTAGCTCAGTTGGTAGAGCAGAGGACTGAAAATCCTCGTGTCACTGGTTCGATTCCGGTCCTGGGCATTTTTTATTTGATAAACACCTTTCGGTGTTATTTTTTTTATCATTTTTCATTTTTCTTTTTTGCCTGCAGGAAATATACTGTTTTTATGTTTTTTGATCAAAAAATCCCTGTTTTATCGCATTTGCAACCGCCGGTTGACAAATTGAAAGGCTGACTTTATAGTCTGCAACCGGCATATTTCGTATTATTTCCTTGTAAAGACGAGGGCAAAAATATAAACTGTAATTGCCCGGTGATAAATTTCATTGGGCTTGGCCCGGAAAGGAAATAATATGATATTAGCAGACAAGATTATTAATGAAAGAAAAAAGAACGGCTGGTCGCAGGAAGAACTTGCTGAGATGCTTTCGGTATCCAGACAGTCGGTATCGAAATGGGAGAGTGCACAGGCTGCACCGGATCTTAACAGGATCATTAAGATGGCGGAGATTTTCGGTGTAAGTACCGATTATCTTTTAAAAGATGATATTGAAGAATATGAGAAAAATGATTCGTCGGATTTTGCTGATGATGCATCAAATATCAGAAGAGTTTCTCTCGAAGATGCTCAGAGATATATCAATATTGTAAAGAGGAATACTCCGAGTGCCGTTATAGCTACAATGCTTTTTGTTCTATGTCCCGTTACGCTTATTATGCTCGCAGGTATTTCAAACTATGTTCCCGGATCGTTTTCTGAGGCCGTTGCGGTTGTCATCGGGATTATCGTCCTATTGATCGCGATCATATCCGGTGTAGCTATCTGGATTGCCATTGAAGCAAAAGAAAAAGAATATGATTTTTTCGAAAAAGAAGATTATGATACTCTTTACGGAGTAGACGGTATGGCAAAAGAAGGAAAAGTTTCTTTTGAGAAAAAAAGGGTGCCTTTACTCGTTGTAGCGATAGGTTTATGCATATTATCTCCTGTTGGCGTAATAACCGCAGGAATTCTCGAAGCATCCGAGATGCTAATTATAAGCATGATAGGACTGCTTCTTATAATGATTGCAATAGCTGTAGGTATATTTATTTATTTGGCCAGAAACTCTAAAATATATTCCAATCTGCTTATGGAAAACAAGCTTAATCGTGAACAGAGAGAAAGAAAACGCATCATAAGCAAAATCTCGGGAGCATACTGGTGCGTAGTGGTTGCCGTATTCCTGGTACTGGGATTAGGGTTTGACAGATGGGAAATCGCCGGAGTATTATTCCCCGTTGCAGGCGTTTTGTTTGCGGCAATTCTTGCGATAGTTAAGATCTTTTCCGGTGATGACTGAGATATACCGTATGTGGGGCTTTGCACTCGCAATGATAAACTGTATTGTGACAATGATAGTAATGTTATTCATGATACCTTCGGGAATTGCAGACGGAATCTTGGCATGTACTGCGATGATATTGCTTTTAATGGGTTATTTTGATAAAAGAGAAATCAAATTATAATAAAACCGTGTCTTTGAAAACGAAATTATCTTTATGTCTGATATAATAAGCTTATGAAAAATAAAGTTTCGAAATTTCAGATTGTTTTCTTTTTATCGACGATGATTATTCGTTGTGTATTCGGCATACTTTTGGGTGCATGGTTTTTCCCGAATTATTTTGATGATCTTTTGATGTTCAAATATTCTTTTTTCGGTACTCATTTTCGCATTCCCGATTACTGTTCGATGGTAAAATATATCGGTTATCCCGTTTTTCTGGCTTTTGTCAGATTTTCGCACCTTCCGATCACTTTATGGATATCGCTTCTCTGGTGTGCTGTGGCTTTTGCCTGTTTTTATATGCTCTGCAAAGTCTGCAAAAAAGAAATTGTTAAGTATGCGGGATATCTGTACATTCTCTTTTTCCCTTCCGCATTTGAGTACTGGTGCGGATTGAGAATTTACAGGAATTCGATAATAGCTCCGTTTGTTGCCGTTCTTTTTATTTCCATGATACTCATTATTTATCAAAGTACATTTGAAGAAAACGGAAATAAGATCATTCATTTTGTTCTTTTGGGATTTCTTTTTTCATTCACTTATTATCTGAAAGAAGACGGCATATGGATACTCGCATGTCTCATCTTCTGGGCAGTTTTTGGAATCGCGGTCTCTTTGATCAGGTTAAACAAAAAGGATCGTATCAAATGCCTTTGGTATATCATTCCTTTTGCCGTTTTTATCGTTTCTTCCCTGTGCTACAGAGGTGTTAATTATGCAGCTTACGGAGTATTTGAGACCGAGACCAGAAATTCTTCCTCACCCGGAGAATTCTGTGAACTGATTTACGGTATTGAATCCGAAAACAGAAGTATTTATGTCTGGGCACCCGAAGATGCGATAGAGAAAGCTTTTGAAGTATCCGAAACTCTCTCATCACATCCCGAATTGCTTGAAAAGATCAAAACTTCACCCCATCTGGGCGGTGATATCAAACAAAATCCCATAAAGGGTGATCATCTCGGCTGGGTATTAAGGATCGCACTGAATGATCTTCCTGAAATCTCAGGCGAAGAGTGGGATGAAAAAAAGGTATGTGATTTCTTCCAAAAGGCAAATACGGAAATAAAAGCCGCTTTTAAAGACGGAAGACTTACGAAACAGACCGGAAGATTCCGTCTTCTCGGTTCAGTAGGCGGATATACATTTGAGGAGATCGCGGGATTAAGGAACTGTTTTATTGACGGATTCAAAGGGGCCGTATTACTTAAGGGTTATCGGACCGGAATAATGAACACATCCGGTGCGCCCGAAATGGATATTTATTCTTCCGCGGTTGAAGATGTTCGAAATTCCGTTAACATGAAAGATCTGGATTCGGGAAAGGCATCCAATCATACAGGTGAAAGTTCCGTATTAAACACTATCACCGAGGTAATATGGTGGATCTACAGGATCGTAAACACGGTTTTGTTATTGTCGCTTATTTTGTATCTGCTCATCGGAGTATTTAAGATTCCCGGAATGATAAGATCCGTGCGTAAAAAAGATGCGCTTCCTTTGTTTTGTTATATTTGCACTCTTTCTCTTTTCGGTATAGCCCTGGCATATGATTTTTCGATAGTCTGGTTCTCCGCTTTTCTTTTTGAAAAAGCGACGGATATGACCATTCTGAATTTTTATAATATAGCGCTGCCTGTGCTCCTGTCACTGGCATATTTTATGATGATTCCCGGAATTACCGGCTTTTTCAGTCGTCCTAAAAACAAAAAATAATTTCCGAACAGAGTTATGGCAAAAAGGTATTGCCCTGTATCTTCTGTTATTTCTTTATATCTTTAAAATCCCTCATTTGTCATCAAATTACACAAAAGAATCCATTTTTATTGTGAATTATTTCAGAAAAAGGTGGACAAAACGAAAAAACGTAGTATTATATTTATTACCGACCGAACGGTCGGTCAGTAAATATATGGAAAGAGTATAAGAAAAATATGTCAAAATACAGTGTCAGAAAACCTTATACAGTTTTGGTCGGAGTGCTGCTCGTTATCGTTCTGGGTCTGGTCAGTCTGCTCAGGATGACGGCCGATCTGCTTCCCAATATGAGCCTTCCCTATGTTGTCGTGATCACCATGTATCCGGGCGGCAGTCCCGAAGAAGTTGAAAGAAATGTTACGGCACCCATCGAGGCTTCCATGGCGACGACTTCAAATATCAGCACGATCCAGTCGACATCTTACAACAATTATTCGCTTGTTATCCTTGAGTATGAACAGTCGTCAAACATGGATTCGATCGTTATCGAAATGCAGCAGAAACTCGATCAGTTATCGGGCAGTTTCCCTACCGGTGTTACCAGTCCGATGATCATGAAACTTGATCCTTCCATGCTTCCCGTAATGGTTGCTTCTGCGGATGTAGAGGGTATGGATCAGATCGAGATTTCCGATTATGTCAATACCACTGTCATCCCTTATCTTGAAAGTATTGAAGGTGTTGCAAGTGTTAGCACCATAGGAAGTGTTGAAGAAAAGATCCAGATCACCCTTGACGAGAAAAAGATCAAAAAGATCAATGTTCAGGTAATGAGGGAGATTGAAGACGGATTTACCGAAGCACAGGAAAAGATAGACGACGCCAGGGAAAAACTCGATGAGGGCGAACAGGCTTTACATGAAGGACAGGATAAGCTTGAAAAGGAACTGTCAAACGGTGCCAACGAAATAGTTAACGGCAAGATCCAGCTTTATGTCGGCGAGTCAGAACTGACATCCAATCTTTCGACGTTAAAGATGATCCAGCCGATCCTGGTCCGCGCCGTAAATGCGGTGAACGAATATATCAGGATCAGTGATCTTATAGAAGAAAAACTGAATCTTATCAATTATTTTCAGGATCTTCTCGACAATGCGACCGATGAAGAAATAATGATCGCAACCGGAATGACCAGGGAACAGGTGCAGGCTGCCCTGGATGAATTAAGGGCGAGTCTTGATGAACTTAAACTGACCAAGGAAGAGATCCAGCAGATACTGGATTACCTTAAGGAACTGGGCATCGATCTGGAGGCTTTGGGTATCACGGCGGATACCGGCGACATTACGGTTCTGGCTGCTCAGCTTACAAATGCGCTGGCACAGGTGAATACCGGAATAGCGACCATGGAAGCTGCCAAGGATCCTCTGGCAAAAGGAAAGATCACACTTGATGATGCATACAAGAAACTGAATCAGGGACTTATTGAAGGCGTGATCGAAATAAGCAAAGCTTCCGTCGAGATCTCGAACGGAAAAGCCGCGCTCGACCAGGGCCAGGCGCAATTGGATCAGGCTAAAAAAGATGCGATGAACGCAGCCGATATATCCGAGATCGTTACTGCGGAAATGCTAGGCAATCTTATCCTTGCTCAGGATTTTTCAATGCCTGCGGGTTACATTGAAGAAGGAAATAAACAGTATCTGGTCAATGTCGGCGACAGCGTTGACAATGTCGAAGACCTTAAGGAAATGGTACTCATAGATCTCGGCATGGAAAACATTGAACCCATTAAGGTTAAAGATGTTGCCAGTGTTGAAGTGATAAACAATGCAGGCGAATCTTATTCGAAAATAAACGGAAACCCTGCAGTCATGCTTACGATCGAAAAACAGACCGGTTATTCCACCGGAAACGTTACAGATCTGCTCCTGAAAAAATTCAAGCAGATGGAGTCCGAAAAAGAAGGCCTGAACATGGCCGTTCTTATGAATCAGGGCGTTTATATTGATATAGTCATTAAAAGCGTACTTCAGAATATGCTGATAGGTGCCGCTCTTGCGATCATCATACTGATCATTTTCCTTAAGGATTTTAAGTCGACATTTATCATCGGATGTTCGATCCCGTTAAGCGTTATCTTTTCCATAGTGCTTATGTATTTTTCGAACATCACGCTCAACATCATTTCACTTTCGGGATTGGCGCTTGGCATTGGAATGCTGGTGGATAACTCTATCGTCGTCATTGAAAATATATACAGGTTAAGAAAAGAAGGCGTGACAGTCAAAAAGGCCGCTGCGGAAGGAGCAAAAGGAGTCGGTGCCGCAATAGCATCTTCGACACTGACCACTGTCTGTGTATTCGTTCCCATAGTTTTTGCGGACGGTCTTACAAAGCAGATATTTATAGATATGGCTTTAACAGTTGCATATACACTCGGAGCCAGCCTTATCGTTGCGCTCACGTTTGTTCCGGCCGCTGCTTCGGTAATGATAAAAGACGGTGAAGAAAAACAGACAAAACTGTTTGATAAGGTACAAAACGGTTACGGAAACTTTCTTGCGAAAGTGCTGAAAGTAAAGCCGCTGGTTCTCCTTCTTGCGCTTGTTCTTCTTGTCACCAGTGTTTTTGCAGGATTTGCAAGAGGATTTTCTTTCCTCGATATGGATATTGAAGTAGATCAGATCTCGATGACCGTGTCTCCTCCCAAGGGTTCGGAAATGTCTCAGGAAGAAGTCATGAAACTTTGTGATACGGTTACCGAAAGAGTAATGGACATTGACGGTATTGAAACGGTCGGAGTTATGATCGGCGGCGGAAGCATGCTGAGTATGCTTGGTACCGGCGGAGGTGACAGCGGAACGTATTATATTATCCTTGATGAAAAAAGTCACAGAAAGATGAGTGATATTCAGAAAGATATCATGGATAAAACCTCCGATCTTGACTGCAAGGTGGATGTTACTACGACTTCAAGCGATACCACTTCTCTCTTGGGAAGCGGACTTTCGATAAAAGTCAAGGGAAGAAACCTGGATAAGATCAGGGAATATACTCAAAAGGTAGTCGAGATAACAAAAGAGACTCCCGGTACGATAAATGTCAGGGACGGATTGAGCGATACCGCTCCATGTCTTAAGATCCATGTTGATAAAGTCAAGGCTATGGAATATCAGATGACAACGGCGCAGGTTTTTGCAGAAGTAATGAAGGCCATGATGCCAAGCAATGCGACAGCCAGTCTTTCCGCGGATGTCAAGGATTATGATATTTATGTGATCGCCGAGGAACAAAAGGATACAAGTATTTACGATATCAGAAATCTTAAATTCGATTATACCGACAAGAACGGAAATCATAAAAAAATTCCTTTATCGAAGATCGTTACATTCGAAGAAACTGAAACGCTCAATGTTATAAACAGAGACGCACAGACCAAGTATATTTCTGTCAGTGCGGACATCGATGACGAGCATAACATCACTTTCGTCAGCAATGAACTGAAAGCAAAATTCGATGAACTCGATCTGCCCGACGGATATTCGATAGAGATGACCGGTGAAGACAAGATGATAATGGATGCGATGAAGCAGGTATTTCTGATGCTTTCGCTTGCCGTGATATTTATCTATCTTATAATGGTAGCTCAGTTCCAGTCACTTTTGTCTCCGTTCATCATAATGTTTACAATTCCGCTTGCGTTTACCGGAGGATTCTTTGCATTGTTCTTTACACGAAACAATGTATCGGTCATCGGTGCTCTCGGATTTGTCATGCTGGCCGGAATCATAGTTAATAACGGTATCGTTATGGTAGATTACATCAATCAGCTGCGAGCCGGCGGTATGGATAAAAAAGAGGCTATCGTTGAATCGGCGAAAGCCAGATTAAGACCGATCCTTATGACAACGCTGACGACCGTAATATCAATGTCAACCATGGCGATTGGTCTGGGCGGAGGTGCAGCAATGATGCAGCCCATGGCGATCGTAATGATAGGCGGACTTCTTTACGGAACCTTACTGACACTTATAGTAGTTCCCTGTCTCTATGACATCTTCAACTCCAATAAATCCATGAAGGTCAACGAGTATGGTGAAAGAGAAGACGAGGTGAATGAAAATACACAGGGCCTGTCTTTGCAGAACAACTGATGAAAACCGTGTATAATAAATGTGTCGCAACAAAGAAAGAGGAAAATAAATGCTGGAAAACAATATGTATGATTATCTTATACTGATGGACAATCTTCCGGAAAAGGAAGTAAAGATATATAAGGCAGTGGAAGAACTGATAAAAGAAGGGAAAGATGTTGCTTCGTTAAGGATCAGTGAAATATCTTCGAGAGCCGGTATCGGAAAGGGTACGACATACGAATATTTTACGAGCAAGGAAGAACTTGTTTACAAGGCGATCCACTATCTTTTCTTCGATTCGGTCAAATCAATCCTCTTAATCACGACGGAAGACAGAACGTTCAAGGAAAAATTCTACAGCATAATGGATTATATGTGGGATAACAGGATAAAGGAAGGCCATCTTCAGTCGCTGTTAAGATTTATAAGAAATTCGGATACTTCGCTGACAAAGGAACTGAGAGAAAAATACGGAAAAGAGGACATTTCTTGCTCCGCGATCAAGGTCATGGATGACATGCTCGCGAATTTCATAAATCTCGGACTGAAAGAAGGGATAATAACCGAAACAAACGATCTTTACAGAAAGGATGTTCTCTGCTCGCAGCTTGTGCTTTTCCTCTTTCTGCTTCAGGATGAAAAACAGGATAAAAGCAAGGAAGAGATCGAAGATTTTGTATATAACGGTCTGATATTACTTCTGAATATGAACAAATAAGCATAAAGAAGGTAAAGATAAGCATGGCATACGCCGTGCTTTCTTTATTTACGGAGCATACCGAAACTATCGTAATATTGGACAAATGCTTAAAAAATGATATAATAAATTAACTGTACATTTTAGGAGAACAACTATGGGAAAAATCGTAATCATGACCGACAGTACCGCGGATTTGTCACGGGATCTTTTGGATAAATACAATATCGAAGTCATTCCTTTGTATATCATCATGGATGACAAAAGCTATTCGGACGGAATAGATGTTACGGCGGAAGAGATCATAGCGTGGTCGGATGCCCACAAGACAACACCCAAGACTGCCGCTGCAGGCATCGAGGAGGCTATAGAATATCTGAAACCTCATAAGGAAGCCGGGGATGATGTTATCTACATAGGAATATCGGAAGATATGAGTACCACCTGCAATGTCATAAGACTTGCGGCTGCCGACATAGAATACGACAGAGTTTTCGTGATCAATTCCATGAACCTTTCCACCGGAATAGGACTTCAGGTAATAAGAGCGGCGGAAATGCTTCAGGACGGAAAAACGACGGAAGAAATATATGAAGCGATAGATGCCGCAAGGGATAAAGTCAGAGCCAGCTTTGTAGTGGATACACTGACATTCCTTGCAAGAGGCGGAAGATGCAACGCCGTTACGGCACTGCTTGCCAACACCCTGAAACTGAAACCGAGGATCGAAGTTAAAATGGGTAAAATGGGTGTGGGCACCAAGTACAGGGGAAAGACAAACAAAGTGCTTAAAGCCTATGTGGAAGATATGAGAGAGGATCTTCTTAAGGCGGACAAAAAGAGAGTGTTTGTTACACATTCCGTTATGGACCATCAGTATGTGGAACCTGTTATCGAGTATCTTAAGGAACTGAATTATTTCGATGAGATACTTGAGACTCAGGCGGGCGGAGTTATCACAAGCCATTGCGGACCGGCAACACTCGGTGTGCTTTTCTACGATTCGTGATCGTGAAACCGCTTTGTAAAAGGGCATTTAAGTATTAAGTATTTTAAGGAGAGACTTGAATTAAGTTTTCGGAATAATGGGAAAGATATATTGTATTTGCGGTAAGAGTTCTTCGGGAAAGGATACCGTATATAAGAGGCTTTTGGCCGATAAGGAACTCGGCCTGAGTCAGATCGTGACATATACGACCAGACCGATCAGGGAAGGCGAAGTAAACGGAAGAGAATATTATTTTATCGATGAAGTGGAAGCCGCAAGACTTCATGAAGAAGGGAAAATAGTAGAATCCAGAGCATATAACACAGTATGCGGAATATGGAAATACATGACCGTGGATAACGGCGACATTGAACTGGATAAAAAGAGTTATGTTATTATCGGAACTCTTGAATCGTTCGCACAGATCAGAAATCATTTTGGAAAAGAACTTATCATTCCGATAATGATAGACGTGGATGACGGTGAGAGGCTTCAGAGGGCACTTAACAGGGAACGCAGACAGGCAGAGCCGAAATACGATGAAATGTGCAGGCGTTTTCTGGCGGACTCGGCGGATTTTTCCAAAGAGAAAATAAGAAATGCCGGTATAGAAAAAGTCTTCATAAACGACGATCTTGAAAAATGCATGAGCGAAGTCAGGGAGTATATTTCGAATAACAACTGACGCGATCTTAACACTTTTCAATCGGCCGGAAACGGTTTTGGATCCTGGTTGTAATGACGGATAAAAAGGGAGAGCCTGATGGAAATAAAAGTTAATCAGATCACACAGGCAACTGCGCCGGAGCAGGTAAGACAGTCGGAAAAGCCGGATGTTCCTTTTAAATTTGTTTTGTCTTCAAATGTTGAGGAAGCGGAACTTCAGCAGCGTCTTCTCGGCATGATGGAAGAGATAACGATGCAGGGTGACAAGATCAAAAAGAAAATGGACATAAGGGATATGAAGCATTACCGTTCACTGGTCAAAGGTTTTATGAACGAGATCGTGAACAGATCCCATGAGTTTTCCAGAGAGAACTTCCTTGACAGAAGAGGAAGACACAGAGTTTACGGCATCATAAGAAGAGTCGATCAGGCTCTCGACGAGCTTGCACAGGAACTGGTAAAAGAAGAAAAGGATTCGTTGGCTATTCTGGGAAGGATAGACGAGATCAGGGGATTGCTTTTGGATATATTAATGTAGGGGAATTACTATGGCACAGTTTGAAGATATTGTCGGACAGGAACATCTGATAGAGTATTTCAAAAATGTTACAAACGGGGGCGAATGTGCGCACGGATATATAATTGAAGGCGAGATGCGAAGCGGTAAGGAATTCATCGCAAGAGTGTTCTCGGAAGCTCTTCTCTGCGAAGGCTACGGCGAGAAACCCTGCGGAAAATGCCAGTCCTGCCTTCAGATGGAAAATAATGCCCATCCGGATTTTTACAGCGTAACGCATGACAAACCCGGCAGTATAAGTGTTAAAGACATAAGGGAACAGATCGTTCAGACAGTTTCGACGAGACCTTTTAAGGGAAGATATAAAATTTATATTGTCAACGAAGCGGAGATAATGACAGAGGAGGCTCAGAATGCTCTTTTAAAGACTCTTGAGGAGCCGCCCGAATATGTTGTGATCATTCTTCTGACCACTTCAAAGGAAAAACTTCTTCAGACCATACAGAGCAGATGCGTAAAGCTCGCACTTAAACCCGTCGAGAAGAAGGTTCTGAAAAAATACCTTATGAGGGAATACAAGATTCCCGATTATAAAGCCGATATTGCAGTTTCATTTTCACAGGGCAATTTCGGTAAAGCCAAAATGCTCATTATGAATGAGGATTTTGACAAGATGAGAACGGAAGCGGTATCACTTTTGAAACACATCAATGAAATGGATGAGCCTTCCATCATGGAAGCTATCAATAAGATAAAAGAGTACAAATACGACGAGCTCGATTATCTGGATATTTTTTCGGTATGGTACAGGGACGTTCTGCTCTTTAAAGCGACAAACGATGTAAACGACCTTGTGTTCAAACAGGAAATACAATCCATAAAAGCTGTTGCAAAGAGAACAAGTTACGAAGGAATAGATGATATCGTACGTGCTCTTGAGACAGCCAAGATAAGAATAAAAGCCAAGGCTAATTTTGAGACCTGCATGACTCTGCTCCTTGAAGTCATCAAGGGCAATGATTAGTAATCGGGCAACAAAAGAAAGGACATAAATGGCAGAAGTAGTCAGCGTGCGTTTTCGCACCGCAGGGAAACTGTATTATTTCGATCCCTGCGATTTTGAAATAAAAAAAGGCGACCATGTAATTGTGGAAACCGCCAGAGGAATGGAATACGGAACGGTGATCGGAGAGAGAAGAGAGGTTGCGGAAGAAAATATAGTCAGACCTCTTAAACCCATTATCAGGATCGCTACCGAAGAGGATGATGAAAAGGAAGCGGACAACCTTGCGGTAAGGGAAGACGCTTATAAGATCTGTAAGGAAAAAATAGCAAAACACGGACTCCCCATGAAACTTGTGGAAGCGGAATATACATTCGACCGCAAGAAACTCATGTTTTATTTTACTGCGGATAACAGGATCGATTTCAGAGAACTCGTAAAAGATCTTGCCGCGGTTTTCAAGACCAGGATCGAATTAAGACAGATCGGTGTGAGAGACGAGATCAAACTTCTCGGCGGAGTGGGAATGTGCGGAAGAGAATTCTGCTGTCATTCTTATCTTCATGAGTTTGCGCCCGTTTCGATCAAAATGGCAAAAGAGCAGAATCTTTCACTTAATCCGGCCAATGTATCCGGAGTCTGCGGAAGACTTATGTGCTGCCTTAAGAACGAAGAAGAGACCTACGAAGAACTCAACAAGACCATGCCCAATGTCGGCGATACCGTAAGCACCAACGACGGCTATAAGGGCGAGGTAGTGAGCATCAACGTACTGAGACAGAAAGTAAGAGTTGTAATAGAGATAAAGGATGATAAGGAGATCAGGGAATACAACGCGACCGAACTGTCATTCAAGAAGAACGGACATAAGGAAAAAGATGTTTTAAGCGAAGAAGAAAGAAAAGCGCTTGAACTTCTCGAAAAACAGGAGAGAGAAGATATCATCGAAACTGAGAGGGAGCAGGAAGAGGAGATGAAAGAGATCCTCGGAAGCGATGCGGCTCCCGGCGAGAAGAAACATCACGACAGAAAAAAAGAAAACCGCAATTCCTTTGAAGGCAGGGAAAAGAAAAAAGAAAAGAAGGAATGGAAGGACGGCGGCAAAAAAGAACACAACAAGAACGAAAACAAGTCCGACAAAAAAAAGACCGGAAATCAGGGCAAGAAGAACAACGCCCATTATCACAATAATCGTCGCGAAAGCAGACCGAGACCAAATGGCGAAGAATGATTTACTTAAAGAAAACGAAAGAATAGATTCGCTTCAGAGAAACGGGTACAGTATTATCCAAAACTTTACCCGTTTTTGTTTTGGTATGGATGCGGTCCTTCTGACCGAATTCGTTAAATTAAAAAACAAAGACAATGTCATCGATCTTTGTACGGGTACGGGTGTTATCCCTATCCTTTTATCAGCCAAAACTCAGGCCTCTCATTTTGTGGGAGTTGAGATCCAGAGTGAAACGGCGGATATGGCATCACGAAGCGTAAAACTCAATGAACTTGAGGATAAGATAGATATCGTCTGCGAGAATCTTCGAAACTTAAACGGAATATATAAGAATGCTTCCTTCGATGCGGTCACCGTAAACCCGCCCTATATGAAAAGCGGAAAGGGACTTGTGAATCCCGATGAAAGCAAGGCAATAGCACGTTTTGAGATCAAATGCACGCTCGAGGACGTTCTTTCGGTTTCGTCAAAACTTTTAAAAGAGGGCGGCGGTTTCTTCATGGTGCACAAGCCCGAAAGACTTGATGAGATCATTGTCGGGATGAAGAAGGTAAAGCTTGAACCCAAACGACTCAGAGTGGTGTACCCGAGAACTGACAGCGAGCCTAACATGATCCTTGTGGAAGGCAGAAAATGTGCCAATCCGGGAATGAGGATCGAAAAACCTTTGATCATTTATGACGATTCCGGAAAGTATACTCCGGAAGTGAGCAGGATATACGAGGAAAATTAATGAACGGTACTTTATATTTGTGTCCGACGCCGATCGGAAATCTTTCGGATATAAGTGAGCGTGTTGTTTCCACTTTGAAGGAAGCCGATCTGATAGCTGCGGAAGATACAAGAAATTCAATGAAACTCATGAATGCCTTCGATATCCACGTACCGATGACAAGCTATCATGAATACAACAAAACACAAAAGGCATATACCCTTATCGATAAGCTTAAAGAAGGAAAGAATATCGCCCTTATAACCGATGCGGGAACACCCGGTATTTCGGATCCCGGAGAAGTTCTTGTGAGAATGTGCCGTGAAGAAGGGATAAGTGTTACTTCCCTGCCCGGACCCTGCGCATGCATAGTGGCACTGACATTATCGGGAATTTCAACGAGAAGATTCTGCTTTGAAGGGTTTCTTCCTTCCGAAAAGAAGGAAAGAAGGGAGATCCTGGAAGATTTAAAGGATGAGTACCGCACGATCATCATATATGAGGCGCCCCATCATCTTAAAAATACGCTTTCGGATCTGAAAGAAGTTCTCGGTGGCGAAAGAAGGATCGCAATATGCCGCGAACTCACCAAAAGATTCGAAGAAACCCTTCTTATGACGATGGAAGAGGCAACAGATCATTATGAAAAAAACGAGCCGAAAGGCGAATATGTTCTGGTGGCCGAAGGACTCGACAGGAAGGCGGAAAAGGAAAAACAGAAACAGAACTGGATGGATACCGATATAAACGAACATTTGCAGATGTATCTTGATAAAGGCATGGATAAAAAAGAAGCCATGAAGGCGGTGGCCGGCGACAGAGGCATCTCAAAGAGCGATGTTTATAAAGCATTAATTGATAACACACGGTAAATTTTTCTTTTCCCGAAAGATTTTAAGAATCGGATAAATTTAGGTTGACAAAGTAATATACTGATAATATACTCAAAGTCGTTAAGGCATGAAAAATAAGAAACAAAAATATAAATTATGAGGTGTTGTGATGCTTGAAAAAATAAAAGAAATAATTATCGAACAGCTTAATCTTCAGGGTGTTGAGATTACGGAAGAAACATCTTTCAAGGATGATCTCGGTGCGGATTCTCTGGATCTGTTTGAGCTTGTAATGGCATTTGAAGAGGAATTCGGAATCGAAATGCCTCAGGATGACCTTGAAAATATCGAAACAGTCGGAGATGTTATCAAACTTCTCAAGGATACCGGAATCGGAGAATGATCCGTTTATTATGAGATATTTAAGGACCGAATAAAACCGGTCCTTTTTTTATTGTCCGATTACTCTTTTTGAAAGAACAAACTCCTTGAAAACAAGGTATTTTTTTATTATAATTAAATAGATTTTGGAAAGAGGAAAAATGATATGAATAAAATAGGTTTTGACAATGATAAATACTTAAAAATGCAGTCCGAAAAGATTAAGGAGAGAATAGATTATTTCGGCGGAAAACTGTATCTTGAATTCGGCGGAAAACTGTTTGATGATTATCATGCTTCCAGAGTTCTTCCGGGATTTAAACCGGACAGTAAGATCAAGATGCTCTCTCAGTTAAAAGATGAAGCTGAGATAGTGATCGTAATATCCGCAGCCGACATAGAGAAGAACAAAATGAGAGCGGATCTCGGCATCACATACGATGTGGATGTGTTAAGACTTATTGATGCGTTCAGAGGTTACGGACTGTATGTGGGAAGCGTCGTACTCACACATTTCAATTCTCAGCCTTCGGCGGTTGCATATCAGAAAAAACTCGAGTCACTCGGACTTAAAGTATACAGACATTATCCGATAGCCGGTTATCCTTCCAACATTCCTTTTATAGTAAGTGATGAAGGCTACGGAAAGAACGATTATATAGAGACTACCAGATCACTCATAGTTATCACCGCTCCGGGACCGGGAAGCGGGAAAATGGCAACATGCCTTTCTCAGATCTACCATGAATACAAGAGAGGTATCAAAGCCGGATACGCAAAATATGAGACTTTCCCCATCTGGAACCTTCCCCTCAAACATCCGGTCAATATCGCATATGAGGCGGCAACGGCAGATCTTAAAGACGTAAACATGATCGACCCGTTCCATCTGGAAGCATACGGTGAGACAACTATAAATTACAACAGAGACGTTGAAGTATTTCCCGTTCTCAATGCCATGTTCGATAAGATCATGGGAGAATCTCCTTACAAATCACCCACCGATATGGGCGTTAACATGGCGGGCTTCGGAATCATCGACGACGATGTCGTAAGAGAAGCTTCAAAACAGGAGATCATAAGAAGATACTACAGTGCACTCTGCCAGAGAAGACAGGGAAATGCGGATGAAGAAGAATGCTTCAAAATCGAGCTTCTCATGAAGCAGGCTGAAATAAGCGTGGATGACAGAAAAGTTGTTTCTGCGGCAAAGGTTAAGGCAGAAGCGACGGGCGAACCCGCGGCAGCGATAGAACTTCCCGACGGAAGGATACTTACCGGAAAAACAAGCGAACTTCTCGGTGCATCAAGTGCGATGCTTTTGAATGCGTTAAAAGCACTTGCGGGACTTGATGATGAAAAAGAACTGATAAAGGCCACGACTCTCGGACCCATTCAGGATCTGAAAGTTAACCATCTCGGCAACAGAAATCCCAGACTTCATACCGACGAGGTACTGATAGCACTTTCGATATGTGCGGCTGAGGATGAAGATGCCAGAGCGGCGATGGAACAGCTTCAAAACTTAAGAGGCTCTGAAGTGCATTCTAGTGTGATTCTTTCACATGTAGATAAAAATGTATTCAGGAAACTGGGTGTCAATCTGACCTGCGAACCTGTATACGAAACTAAATCTTTATATCACAAATAGGAGGGGATTATATGAATTACGAAATCAAAGGCGAACCGTTTCCCGTTGTAGTTTGCAATCTTGAAGCAAACCAGAGTGTTAAGTGTCAGAAAGGTGCAATGGCATGGATGTCACCCAACATGGACATGAAGACCCAGTCCGGCGGACTCGGCAAGATGTTCGGAAAGGCACTTACAGGCGAATCACTTTTCGAAAATGTTTATACTGCTGAAGGCGGCAACGGAATGATAGCTTTCACAACCGGTGTTCCCGGAAAAATCCTTGCTGTTGAGCTTAAGGACGGAGATACCATCATAGCTCAGAAGAGATCTTTCCTTGCATCGGATACAACTGTTGAAATGGCAACAGCAGTTCAGAAGAAATTAGGTGCAGGATTCCTCGGCGGTGAAGGATTCATCATGCAGAAGTTCTCCGGACACGGACAGCTTTTCCTTGAGATCGACGGTAGCATGATTGAGTATACTCTTGAAGCCGGACAGGTAATGCTTGTTGATACAGGCTCACTTGCAGCTATGGAAGGAACCGTTCAGATGGATGTTGAATCGGTTAAGGGCGGACTCGGAAACAAACTTGTCGGCGGCGAAGGATTCTTTAATACAAAACTTACAGGACCCGGAAAGATCTGGTTACAGACAATGCCTGTATCTCAGCTTGCTGAAGCAATTAAACCTTTCATTCCTACAGGAAGATAATGCTTATTTATGAATGAATGATATAACGGGCCGGACTGTAACAGTCCGGTCCGCACATTTTTTATGCACGTGGTGCATAAGGTTAGTCAGATCCGTAATATTTTTGAACCCTGCGAGGAAATAATATGGATAATAAAAAGGAGAAAACGAAAAAAAGAAAAGGCGGACTGAATTATACGATCCCGGCCATGACCTGCGGACCGTTGCTTCTGTTCGGAATTCTGGCCATGATCTTCTGCGGCCTCAGATTTACTTCCGTTATTTACGAAAAAGTCGAATCGGAACTGAAAGAAATAGCGGGCAGTGTTCTTTTGTCGTATGACATGCTCTACCCCGGGGAATATACGCTTATAAAAAGGGGAAATCTGGTTGCCTTTTTCAAGGGTGAGACTGAGATTACCGGCAATAATGATATTATCGACAGATACAGGGAAATGACAGGTGCTCAGATCTCCGTATTTTACAGAGATACGAGAATGATCACCACCATTACCGACGAGAACGGAGTACGTCTTGTCGGAACCGGTGCGAACGTTGTAATAAGACAGGCGGTAATAGAAGGCAAACAGAGTAAATTTTACAAACAGGTTAATATAAACGGAACGGATTATTATGTTTATTATGAACCCATAATAAACGATGTTGACGGCTGTGTCGGAATGATCGCGGTTGCGAAAGACTGTCGTGAAGTTAATCTTCTCGCACTCAAATCCGTTCTCCCGATGATCTTGATAATAGCGGTTTCGCTTGTAATAGCGGCACTGATCTCATATTCGTACGCATCCAAACTTGCGGGAGCGATCAACAAACTCGGAAATGCACTTCATCGTATTTCCAAGGGTGATCTGACCGGTGAAGTGGACCACAGTCTTCTTGTAAGAAACGATGAAATTTCCGATATCGGAAAATCCGTTTCTTCCATGCAGAAGTCGCTTCACAAACTGATCGAAATGGATGCGCTCACTGAACTTTACAACAGACGTCTTGCCAATAAGAGACTTGAAAAATGTATCAAAGAAGAACGTGAAGCAGGTGTTGAATTTACGGTTGCACTCTGCGATATCGATTTCTTCAAAAAGGTTAATGATACCTACGGTCATGAAAGCGGCGACATGGTATTAAAGGAAGTTGCCAAAGTATTAAAGACCAATATGGTCGGAAACGGTTTTGCGTCAAGATGGGGCGGCGAGGAATTTCTTCTCGTATTTAACAATACCAACATAAAGTCGGCATACCTTATAGCGCAGAAGATCTTAAATGAAATACGGGGGCTTCAGGTAGAGAACAAAAAGAATAGCGAAGAAGAACTGTTCGGAGATTTTATTGCCGGAAAAACAGGTGAGATCGAGATCATAGAAGATGACGGTTCCGAAACCGAACAGTATCTTGAAGTCGATCCTTCCTGCATTCCTTTCATAAAAGTCACCATGACCATTGGCCTTGCCAGAGGCGGAATGGGCAGGAGTCAGGACGAGATAGTACGTATCGCCGATGAAGGACTTTACTACGGTAAGGAACACGGACGTAATCAGATCGTTGTCGAGGAATACGAAGAAGAGGAAGAAGATGACGACGATGACGATTTTGACGGTTACGAAGATGAAAAGCCCAAAAAATCCAAGAAGGCAAAAAAGAAAAAATAGCGGTTTAAGAAATGAGAACAAAAAGATTATTTGATACCGATGCATATATAAAGAACAATACCGCGAAGGTGTTAAGCTGTAAGATCTCCGAAAGGGAAGGATTTGAAGATCTTTTCGAAGTGATCACGGACTCGACCGTATTTTCACCCGAAGGCGGAGGGCAGAAATGTGACAGAGGATTTTTTGACGAAATAAAAGTTGTCGATGTCAGAGAGTTTGACGGAGAAATCATCCATTTTCTGGAAACTTCGATAGAAGAAGGAAAACAAACGGAACAGAAGATTGATTTTGAACTTCGTTTCAGACGGATGCAGAATCATAACGCGGAACATCTTATCTGCGGTCTTATTCACAGAAGATTCGGATATGACAATGTCGGATTTCATCTTTCGGAGACCTTTGACGAAGAAGGTGCTTTACTCGCGATCGAAGCCGTTATGGACGTTGACGGACCGGTCGATGCCGAAGCACTTGCAGAGATCGAAAAAGAAGCCAACAGAGCAATCGCCGAAGATGTTTCGATCTACGCGCTTTTACCTTCCGGGGAAGAAGCAAAAAACATATCCTACAGAAGCAAAATGGATATCGCAGAAAACCTTCGTCTCGTGGTCATTGAAGGATATGATGTATGTGCATGCTGTGCTCCCTGTCTTAAATCGAGTGCACAGATCCAGCTTGTGAAGATAGTTGATCATATGCCTCACAGGGGCGGAATGAGACTCACTCTCAAAGCGGGACTGGATGCGGTCAACGATTATGTTTTGCTTCATAACGATAACAAAGCTTCGATGAAAACCCTTTCATGCGTAAGGGGAGAGTGCTCGGATGCGGTATTGAAAATGAGTGAAAAACTTGCATCGGCACATGAAGAAAATGTTTCATTGAAAAAACAGATCACTGCTCTTTTCAAGAACGGTCTGGAAAAAGAAATCGAAGAATGCAGATCGGACTATGTTCTTTTCTTTGCAGATACGCTTGACGAGATCCAGTCAAGGACACTCATCAACGAAACTGTCGGATTAAAAGAAAAGGCGATAATCGTTCTGTTTGACAAAAAAGATGATTCGTACAGATTTGTCGCCGGAAAGAACATGTCGGCAGACATATCCCTTAAGGAACTTGCCGCAAAAATGCGTGAAGGACTGAATGCGAGAGGCGGCGGAAGCGAGCAGATGATCCAGGGAAGCGTCTCGGCCGAAAAAGAAAGCATTGAGAAATTTTTTGATCAGTTATAGATTTTTTCAAACGAAATATAAGAACACAGAGGAAACAGGATGGCTGCTGAATACAGGCATATAGACAAAGTCGGAAAATACTGGGTATGTCCGGGGGATTTTTTATCCTTCGGTGCAAAAAAGGTTGACGGCGGTGTGAATTTTACGATCCACTCCGTACACGCTGTCGGCATGGAACTTCTGCTTTTCAAAAATGAAGAACTTGAGCCTTATGCGGTTTTAAGATTCCCCGATTCCTATCGTATCGGACATACTTATGCGATGGTTGTGTTCGGTCTGGACATATCTCAGTTTGAGTATGCTTATCGTGTGATCGAACTGGATGAAAAAGGCAATGAAGTACGTACTCCCCAGCTTCTTGATATGTACGCGAAGGCCGTGACCGGTCAGAGAATATGGGGCGTAAAACCTGATAAAGAAATAAAATACAAAGCAAGGGTCGTTGACGGAAATTTCAACTGGGGAAATTTCAAACAGCCTGAGATTCCCTTTAACGATCTGATCATATATGAAATGCATGTAAGGGGCTTCACCAAAGACAAGAGCTCCAAAGTTAAACATCCCGGAACATTCGACGGAATAAGAGAAAAGATCCCGTATCTTAAAGAACTCGGGATCAATGCTATCGAGCTCATGCCGATATTCGAATTCGATGAACTTGAAGCTGAGAGATTCGTTGACGGCGAACAGGTACTCAATTACTGGGGCTACAATACCGTAAGTTTTTTTGCGCCGAATACCAGTTATTCCTCAAAAGAGGAACACAATCACGAGGGCGACGAGTTTAAAAACCTTGTGAAAACCCTGAACGAAAACGGTATAGAAGTCATCCTTGACGTCGTGTTCAACCACACATCCGAAGGAAACGAACACGGTCCCACATATTCTTTTAAGGGATATGACAAAGATGTATATTATATGCTTACTCCCGACGGATATTTCTTCAATTTCTCGGGCTGCGGCAATACAATGAACTGCAATCATCCGATAGTCAGAAATATGATCTTAAACTGTCTCAGATACTGGGTGACCGAATACAGAGTGGACGGTTTCAGATTCGATCTTGCGGCGATCCTCGGTAGAGCGGTGGATGGTGCTCCGATGAGCGCACCGCCTCTTCTTGAGGTTCTCGCATTCGATCCGATTCTCGGAAAGACCAAGCTTATCGCAGAAGCATGGGATGCGGGCGGTTTGTATCAGGTCGGGTCTTTTCCTTCATGGAAAAGATGGGCGGAATGGAACGGACGCTACAGAGACGATATCAGAAGATTTCTCAAATCCGATGCCGGAATGGCGGATGCAGCCATAAGAAGAATAACCGGGTCGCTTGATATTTACAATCCGAAAGCCCGAGGACAGAGTGCTTCCGTTAATTTCATCACATGTCATGACGGCTTTACACTTCACGATCTGTATGCGTATAATTATAAGCATAATGAAAAAAACGGGTGGAACAATACCGACGGTTCCAATGATAATTACAGCTGGAACTGCGGTTTCGAAGGCGACACGAAAGATCCCGAGATCAAAAAACTCAGGAACCGAATGCGTGAAAACGCCATATTCACACTGATGGTAAGCCGTGGTATTCCAATGCTTCTTGCAGGTGATGAATTCGGCAACTCACAGTACGGAAACAATAATGCGTACTGTCAGGATAACGAAGTCAGTTGGCTTAACTGGGACAGACTTGCAACGCATCAGCATCAGTACAGATTCATAAAAAAATGTATTGATTACAGAAACAACCATCCTGTTATAAGAGGGCGTACTACACAGGCAAAATGCGGTCTTCCGGATGTTTCGATTCATAACTCCGTTCCATGGAACAGTCATACGGATAACGAAACGAGAGTCATAGGCATAATGTTTGCCGGTTATGATGAAGTCAAAAAGAAAGACGATATTGTCCTGATTCTTATGAACATGCATTGGGAAACGAGACATATAGAGATGCCCGAACTTCCCGACGGCTACAGATGGAAGCAGGAGATGAGCACCGGCGACAACGACTATTACGACGGTGAGACCGGCGCCGATCTTATGGGCAGGAGTATCATGGCCTTTACAGGCGTCAGGAATTCCAGGCGTTAATCGAATGACGGCATCACCGTCACACGATACTCCGCGGGCACGCTCTCGCTACGCCGTCGCACGCAGCGGTTACTAAACTTACGTTCGCGCCAAAGCGCTCCGTTCGTTAAGTACCGGCGGCGCCGGAGTACCCGCTAAAGCATCATATGACGGTGATACCGAGGAAGATGATTGAACTTTAAACGATTGGTGTAATAAATATAATCAAGAGGGAAACAAAAAATTTAAAATATTAAATAAGAATAAGAAGAAGGGAAAATAAATTATGAGCGAAAAATATTACATTACCACGGCGATTGCCTACACTTCAGGTAAGCCGCATATAGGAAACAGTTACGAGATCGTGCTTGCGGACTGTATCGCAAGATTTAAAAGAAAACAGGGATATGATGTTTTCTTTCAGACCGGTACCGATGAACACGGTCAGAAGATCGAGTTAAAGGCTGAAGAAGCGGGAATTACTCCCAAGGAATTTGTTGACGGTGTTGCGGGAGAGATAAGATCGATCTGCGACTGTCTTAATGTTTCGTATGATAAATTCATAAGAACAACCGATGCCGATCATGAGAGACAGGTTCAGAAAATGTTCAAGAAATTCTACGATCAGGGCGATATCTACAAGGGCTCATATGAAGGACTTTACTGTACTCCCTGTGAATCTTTCTGGACTCAGGCTCAGCTTGTTGACGGCAAATGTCCTGACTGCGGAAGAGAAGTAAAGCCCGCAAAGGAAGAAGCATATTTCTTCAAAATGAGCAAGTATGCCGACAGACTTATCGAGCATATCAATACACATCCCGAATTCATTCAGCCCGTTTCGAGAAAGAACGAAATGATGAACAATTTCCTTCTTCCCGGACTTCAGGATCTCTGCGTTTCAAGAACATCATTCAAATGGGGAATCCCCGTTGATTTTGATGACAAGCATGTTGTATACGTTTGGCTTGATGCGCTTTCAAACTATATCACCGGAATTGGATACGATGCAGACGGAAACAGCTCCGATAGATATAAAAAATACTGGCCCGCAGACCTTCACTTGATTGGTAAAGATATCGTAAGATTCCATACGATCTACTGGCCTATCTTCCTTATGGCACTCGGCGAGCCTTTACCCAAGCAGGTATTCGGACATCCCTGGCTTCTTGCTGGCGACGGCAAGATGAGTAAATCAAGAGGCAATGTTATTTATGCTGATGATCTTGCAAAATTCTTCGGCGTTGATGCGGTACGTTATTTTATGATCCACGAGATGCCTTATGAAAACGACGGTTCGATCACATGGGATCTGATGACGGAAAGAGTTAACTCCGATCTTGCAAACATTTTAGGAAACCTTGTAAACAGAACGATCTCAATGAGCAACAAATATTTCGGCGGAATTGTTGAGAATAAAAACGTAACTGATGCGGTTGATGAAGATTTAAAGAGCGTTGCCACATCCACATATGCAAAAGTATGTGCAAAGATGGATGACCTTAAGGCAGCAGATTCGATCACCGAGATCTTTACGCTTTTCAAAAGATGCAACAAATACATCGATGAAACGGAACCCTGGGTTCTTGCAAAAGACGAAGCCAAGAAGGACAGACTTGCTACGGTTCTCTACAATCTGACAGAGAGCATTACGATCGGTGCAAGCCTTTTATGGCCTTTCCTTCCCGCTACAGCCGAAAACATTGTTGCACAGCTTAATACTGCGATTAGATCCTATGAAGATCTTGATAAATTCGGTCTTTACGAATCAGGCAACAAGGTAACCGAAAAGCCTGAGATACTCTTTGCACGTATGGACATCAATGATGTTTATGCAGAGGCTGAAAGGATCGCAAAGATCCAGAAGGCTGAAGCAGGTGTGGGCGAAGAAAGCGCATCGGAAGAAAATGCGATCGAAGTAAAACTTAAAGATGAGATCACTTATGACGATTTTGCCAAAATGCAGTTCGTTGTCGGTGAGATAATCAAATGCGAGGAAGTTCCCAAATCAAAGAAACTTCTCTGCTCACAGGTTAAGATCGGCAATCTGACAAAACAGATCGTTTCCGGTATCAAGCAGTATTACAAGCCCGAGGAAATGGTCGGCAAGAAGGTAATGGTTTTACTTAACTTAAAACCCGCAACACTTGCAGGCGCAGTATCCGAAGGTATGCTTCTTTGCGCAGAAGACGAGAACGGAAACCTTGCACTTGTTACACCCGAAAAAGAAATGCCTTCGGGTGCCGAGATCTGTTAGGCGTTAAACGAAAAAAGAAAGGAAAATGTAATATACATTTTTGGTAATAAAAATGAAAAAATTTATGGCCGTTTTATGTATGGCGGCTTCGGTTCTCTTCATGCCGGTAAGCGTAATGGCAGCAGGCGAGGGAACTGAAGAGATACTGGCGGAAGAAGATGATACGGATCCTTCCGGAGATCAGTCCGAAGGAGATATCGGAGATCCCGCAAAGCCCGAAGATGATTCAACAGAAGACGATAAACCCAAGGAGAGCAAACCTTTTCTCGCACTCGGAAAAGACCTGACGGAAGAGCAGCTTACTTATGTTCTTAACGAAATGGGTATTTCCCGTGACAATCTTGAGGAATATCGTGTTATATATGTGACCAATGAGGAAGAGCATCAGAAACTCGATTCTTACATCGATCCTTCCGTTATCGGAACCAAGGCTCTTTCATGTGTTATGGTTAAACCGAATTCCGAAGGATACGGTATAAGGGTTACCACAAAGAATATCAATTTCTGTACAGTCAGTATGTATAAGAACGCACTTCTTACCGCGGGTGTGGAAAATGCCGATGTAACCGTTGTCGGTCCGTTTCCGATCTCCGGTACCGCTGCACTTATCGGAGCATGGCATGCATACGAAGAAATGACCGGTGAGGAACTTAATGAAGAAGCCAAAACAACGGCGCTTGACGAGATCATCACCATTGGAAATCTGACAGATGAACTTTCCGGAGAAGATCCTCAGAAAGTCGAGGAAATGATCGACTTCATCAAAGCCGAGGTAATTGCAAACGGTATAGAAGATGCAGACGATATCAAAGACGTTATCAAAAAAGCCGAGGATGAATTTGACATTCATTTAAGCGACAAACAGACGGAAGATCTGACGAACCTTATGGGCAAGATATCTTCTCTCGATATCGATCCGAAAAAACTTATCGAACAGGCTGGAGATCTGTACGATAAATATGGCGACAGCATTCTTGCCGAGGCAAAAGATGCGATCAACGGAATCATCACCGATGATGTCAAGAAGAGCTTCTGGCAGTCGATAACCGGATTTTTCAAAACATTTTTTGAATCCGTAAAAAATTATATTTCTTCAAAGTAGGCAGAAAAAGTGGATAAAAGATATGCTGTGAGATTGGCCAAAACGGATGAATGGGAAGATGCCATGGCTTTGGCATGGAGGACTTTTAAAAAGTTTGTGGCCGATGATTATTCCGAAGTCGGTGTAAAGGAATTTTATGATTTTATTTCCGACAACAATATTTACAAAATGTTTCTCATAGGTGAATACAAACTCTGGGTGGCTGAACTGGACGGAGAGATCGTCGGAATGATCTCGGTAAGGACCAAAAGGCATATCTCCCTTTTGTTTGTCGATGAAAAACATCACAGACTCGGAATAGGCAGGGATCTTATTTATACCGCATCTGAATACATGATCGAAAACGGAGAAACATTTGCCACTGTAAACGCATCTCCGTACGGTGTGAACTTTTATCATGCCGTCGGATTTAAGGATACGGGAGATGAATACATCGACTCGGGAATGAGGGTTACTCCGATGAGATGGGATTTCAACAGAAACTGACAGACTGATCTAAAAAAACGGTATTTTTTCAAAAGGGGAAAAAATGGAGTATATCAGCAGCAAAAATATCTTTCTTTTACTGAGAGATACATTAAAATTGCATGACAGAAGACCGATGGATCATGGCTCCAGAACGGGCTATCTTTTTTACAAGATGCTTGAATGCAGGGGCGGATATGAATTGTATGAACTCGCAGATTTTCTGATGCTTGCGACACTTCATGATATCGGAGCTTACAAGACCGACAAAATGGGCGACAGACTCAATTATGAGTTCAAGGAACCCATGCCTCATTCCGTGTACGGATTTTTGTTCCTTAAAAACATTTCTCCGCTTGCCGGAATGTCGAGAATGCTTCTTTATCATCGTGTTCCGTTAAATAAGATCCCGTCGGAAAATTTTGAATACAAATTTGAAACTCAGCTTCTGACGTTAGCGGAAGCAGCTGAAGTATATCATCTTGCACTCGGCGAAGGATTCGATCACAAAATGTTCAGAAGACAGGAAGGAACATTTTATTCCAAGGAGGCTCTGGATCTTTTGGATGAAGCGGTTGCGAAATTCGATGTTTTCAGCCATCTTGCGGATGAGTCCTATCAGGCGGAACTTGACGGCCTGCTTGAATATATGATCTTCCCGAATGAAGACAAAAAGAATTTTATGATAATGCTCATGTACTGTATCGGATTCAGAAGCGAGATTGCACTGACGGATGCGGTTACAAGTGTGTGTGTTTCTAAACAGCTGGCAAAAAAACTGTTTCTTCCTCCCGATAGCGAGGATAAACTCTTTTATGCCACACTGATCCATGATATCGGCATGCTTTCAATCCCTGCATCGATCATCGAAGCACCGAGGAAACTCAGCAAAGAAGAGATCGCATTGATGCGTACTCATGTCAGCAGGGAAGAAAAGATCCTTCTTAACCGTATGGATCCCGAGATCGTAGCCATAGCGACGGCACATCACGAAAGACTGGACGGTTCGGGATATCCCAAAGGACTTAAGGGCAGTCAGATGAGCAGGGAACAGAATATCCTTCAGGTTGTCGATATGGTAACCGCGCTTACCTGCGAAAGAAGCTACAGAAAACCGTATTCCAAGGAAGAAGTCATAAAGATCCTGAAGAAGGATATCAAAGACGGCAAGATACACAAACAGACCGCGGAATGCTTTATCGATTCCTATGACGAGATAACGGATCTGGCAGCCAAAGAAAAAGCAAATGCATTAAAAATGTACGAGACACTCGGTAATAAATATCAATCAATATATGGTGATTACAAGAAAAAATAAGGGTATATATTGAGTTTTGAATGCTTTTTCCGATAAAAACAGAGATTTTTCGATGCAAAAATGTACATTCAAAAGGGGTTAAATGTAAAGCGTGCACAAAAACACACCCTGTAAAACATACAAATTAACCCTGTAAATCGATTTTGAATGACAAATATTACAAGTATTGCCGAAAACTTTGTGTAAATATGGTATGGTATTTTAAGGCCTTTGCCTATAAAATATTCAATGACGGGTAATTCCCGTTATTAAAAAGACTAATACAGATTATAATGTAGGAGGAAATTTAAATGGCAGGATTATCTTTAAAGAATATCTGCAAAGTTTATCCTAACGGATTTGAAGCTGTTAAAGATTTCAACCTTGAAATCGCAGATCAGGAATTCGTTATTTTCGTAGGACCTTCAGGTTGTGGTAAATCTACAACACTTCGTATGATCGCAGGTTTGGAAGATATCTCTTCAGGTGAACTTCGTATCGGTGACAGACTTGTTAACGATGTAGAGCCTAAGGACAGAGATATCGCGATGGTTTTCCAGAACTACGCTTTGTATCCTCATATGACAGTTCAGGAGAACATGGCTTTCGGTCTTAAGTTAAGACATGTTCCCAAGGACGAAATAGACAAGATGGTTAAAGAAGCTGCTAAGATCCTTGATCTTACTCCCCTTCTTGATCGTAAGCCCAAAGCTTTGTCCGGTGGTCAGAGACAGCGTGTTGCAATGGGACGTGCTATCGTTCGTAACCCTAAGGTTTTCCTTATGGACGAGCCTCTTTCAAACTTGGATGCTAAACTCCGTGTACAGATGAGAATTGAGATCGCTAAGCTTCACCAGAGACTTGGTACCACGATCATCTACGTTACACATGACCAGACAGAAGCTATGACACTTGGTACAAGAATCGTCGTTATGAAGGACGGTGTCATCCAGCAGGTTGATACACCTCAGAACCTTTATGACAAGCCTCAGAACCTCTTCGTAGCAGGTTTCATGGGATCACCTCAGATGAACTTCCTTGATGCTATCGTAGAAGTACAGGGCGAGACAGCTTACCTTAACGTAGCTGGTCATTCAATTCCTCTTCCTCCCGCTAAGTCAAAGAAACTTATCGAGGGTGGCTATGACGGAAGAAGCGTAACATTCGGTATCAGACCTGAAGACGTTTACGATTCAGAAATGTATGTAGAGACATCACCTATGAGCGTATTCGAATCCCAGATCAAGGTTTACGAATTGCTTGGTGCAGAAGTATTCTTATACTTCGATCTTGAGATGTTCCCTATGACAGCCAGAGTAGATCCCAGAACTACAGCAAGACCCGGCGATACAATCAAGTTCGCTCTTGACGTAGAGAAGATCCACGTATTCGATAAGGAAACAGAACTTGTTATTACCAACTAGTAATATAATAAATTCCAATATAAAAAAAGAAGTGCTCCGGCACTTCTTTTTTTGGTGTGTAAGAATAAAAAAACGGGCGGAAATGATTCCACCCGTTTGAATAAACCTGTTATTATGATCATTTATAAAGATCCGAAACCATAGAACCGATCTCATTTGCGAAATTGTGGAGTTTTTCAACCGTTGCGTTGATCTCCTGCATTTCGGCATTTTCGGTTGAAATGTTGTCGCTGATGTTAAGGATCTTATCAAGCATTCCGTTGATCGCATCGTTCATCTCGTTAAGGATCTTTGAAATATGATCCGTTGTTTCTTTGGACGAACTTGAAAGATTCTGAACTTCATTTGCTACAACCGCGAATCCGCGTCCCGCATCACCGGCACGTGCTGCTTCAATGGAAGCGTTAAGTGCGAGGAGACTTGTCTGATCGGCGATGTTCTTGATGCTTGAAATGATCTCCATCGAAGAATCAACAGCTTTAACGATGGTTCTTGCAGATTCGGCTATTTCTTCCTGCTTAACGGTAACATCCCTCATCTGTTCGGTAGCCATTCCGACTGTTGAAGAAATATTGGTGATTCCGTCACGAAGAGAACCGATCTTCGGTGCGAGTTCTTCGCGGAATCTGAGTTTGCTCTTTTTCTCGTCCGTAACATCGAGTATGGTTCCGGCTGCCATGAGAGGAGTCTTTCTGTCTTTCGACCATACTACCATACTGGATGCTCTTACCCATCGGTAATCTCCGTCCTTGTGGAGCATACGGTATTCCATATCGAAAACAGTCTTTCCGGTAGGGTCGGATAACTGCTTTCCCATTGCGGCGGAAGCATCGGCAACATCGTCAGGATGCATTCTTGTGATCCATGCTTCCATTACATCCGGGAACTCATTCGGATTGTTGTATCCGAGTATCTTTTTAAACTGATCGGAGAAGACCATGGGAGATTTCGGATCATCGATAGCATATTTTGTAAGATCCATACTCCAGCTGCCTTCAAGCATCATGAGTTCCACGGCACCCTGTCGGCGTGAATCATGTTCGAAGATCTGCTGCTGTCTGGTATACTCCTCTATATCTCTGAAGGTTCCGATGAATACATCCGGTGAACCGTCAGGTTTTCTCAGACACTCACCGGCTGCATGGAAAAGTTTGTATGAGCCGTCCTTCATCCTCAGATGATAATCAATGTCAAATTTTGCGTTTTTATTTGCGACTGCTTCGTTGAAAGCTGCGAATACCTTTGCGGCTTCATCCGGGTGAAACAGTTTTCCGAATGAATCGATATTATCAGGAAGATCGTGAATGGTGTAGCCGAGAACGCGTCTCATCTCATCGGAAAAACGGGCAGCATTTGTATTGCCCGATTCATCGAAGTATGCCATCCAGATCGAAAGATGACTGGCTTCGTTAACGGATTCCAGCATTCTTACGATTCTTTCTTTTTCATATGTTTCTTTTTCAAGATTGGATTCAAGCTCAGCGATACGATCTCTGAGTGCTCTGACTTCAGCAGAATTTTTGCCCCCAAATGCCATAAGAAAACCCCCTTTATCAGTATATAAAATACTTTGTTTTTATCCATTTCCATATAAGAATATATAAAAAAATTTATTATAAAAAGTAAGCAAAGTCAAATAAAGCCTTTATTCGAAATGCTTTGTCACACTAGTGTCCACAGATTACACGGTTCGCTTCCTCAAAATTCGAAAAAAAGCGATAAAAAGGGCGTTAAAATGCCCTCAAATTTGACAACTGCCCTACATTATGCAAAAATATAAAAGATAGTGGCCATTAATATTGGGGGTATTATATGGATATATCAAAAAAGCTAAGAGAAATAAGGGAAGAGAAGAATCTCTCGGTAGACGATCTCGCACAAAAGACCGGTAAAGATGCAAGTGTCATCAATGGTTGGGAAAGCGGTGAAGTCGTACCCTCTGCATCCGATCTGATAGGACTTTCCAAAGTTTATCAGATGACAATGGATGAGATGCTTTACAACGATTCTTCGGCTCCCGAGTATAATGCCGAACAGGGTTCTTACGGAAAGAACTCAGGTTCTTCAACGGGCTCAAACGGAAATTCCCGTAAGCACGGTTTCACCATGGGCGAAAGAATTACCATTTTAATTTTCCCGTTCCTTTGTGTTCTGGTTTTCCTTGTACTGGGGATCACAATGGGACTCTGGAATCCCGGATGGATAGTGTTTACGATAATTCCTGTTTACTATGTCCTTGTCATCATACTTCGAAATGTCGGAAATGATGCCGAAGAGGCCGTAGAAAATTATATGGACGAAGCCGAAAAAAAATAGAAAACATAAAGGAGTGACTCAAATGATCGAGTTATTAAACGGCGGTGCTTATCTTGTTAACGGCACTACTATTGTCGAAGACAACGCCGATGCACTTTCTGCGATTAAAAATCTATCCGGAAAGGAAATCACCAAAGAAGAAGCCGCAAAAGAAACAATGGCTTACGGAATTCTGAAGGAACACAATACTTCAGATAATATGAACAAACTGAAGATAAGATTTGACAAACTTACATCCCACGATATCACATTCGTGGGTATTATTCAGACTGCGAGAGCTTCGGGACTTGAAAAATTCCCCATGCCCTATGTTCTTACCAACTGCCACAATTCACTCTGTGCGGTAGGCGGAACGATCAATGAAGATGACCACATGTTCGGACTCACATGTGCCAAGAAATACGGCGGAGTATATGTACCCCCTCATCAGGCAGTCATCCATCAGTTCGCAAGAGAAATGCTCGCAGGCTGCGGAAGAATGATCCTCGGATCCGATTCTCATACACGTTACGGTGCACTCGGTACCATGGCTATGGGTGAGGGCGGACCTGAACTTGTTAAGCAGCTTCTCAATCAGACATATGATATCAATATGCCCGGCGTGGTCGGAGTATATCTGGAAGGTACACCCGTTAAAGGTGTAGGACCTCAGGACGTTGCTCTTGCCATCATCAAAGCCGTATTCGCAAACGGATATGTTAAGAATAAAGTAATGGAATTCGTAGGTCCGGGCGTTTCGAATCTGAGTGCCGATTTCAGGATCGGGATCGATGTAATGACAACCGAGACAACATGTCTTTCTTCTATCTGGCGTACCGATGAGAAGATCAAAGAGTTCTTTGAAATTCACGGAAGAAGCGAGGAATACAAAGAACTTAATCCCGGTGAAGTGGCTTATTACGACGGTCTTATTAAGATCGATCTTTCCAAGATCAAACCCATGATCGCAATGCCTTTCCATCCGAGCAACGCATATACGATTGAAGAACTTAAAGCAAATCTATCCGATATCCTTGATGATGTTGAAAAGAAGGCAATGGTTTCACTCGACGGTGCTGTTAATTATTCTCTCAAGGATAAAGTTGTTAACGGAAACTTTATTGTTGAACAGGGTATCATAGCAGGATGTGCTGGCGGCGGATTTGAAAACATCTGTGCTGCTGCGGACATTCTTAAAGGTAAATATATAGGAAACGGTTCATTCACACTTAGCGTATATCCCGCTTCAATGCCCGTATATATGGAACTTATCAAAAACGGCTGTGCTGCAACGCTCATGGAGACTGGTGCGGTACTTAAGACGGCATTCTGCGGACCCTGCTTCGGTGCCGGAGATACACCTGCAAACAATGCGTTCAGTATACGTCATTCAACGAGAAACTTCCCTAACAGAGAAGGCTCCAAACTTCAGAACGGTCAGATCTCTTCGGTTGCTCTCATGGATGCAAGATCGATCGCCGCTACTGCAGCAAATAAGGGCGTTCTTACTTCTGCGGAAGAGTTTGACGGTGATTTCAATAAGTATAAATATTTCTTCGATAAGGCTATTTATGAGAATCGTGTATTTGATTCCAAGGGTGTTGCCGATCCCGATCAGGAGATCCAGTTCGGCCCCAATATCAAGGACTGGCCCAAGATGTCGGCTCTTCCCGAGAATCTTCTTCTCAAAGTCGTATCGGAGATCCATGATCCCGTAACAACGACGGATGAACTTATCCCGTCGGGTGAGACTTCTTCATACAGATCCAATCCTCTCGGACTGGCTGAATTTGCACTTTCGAGAAAGGATCCCGAGTATGTCGGACGTGCAAAAGCGGTTCAGGTTGCACAGAAAGCGATCGAGGCAGGAAAGTGTGCAGGCGAAGCTGTTCCCGAAGTGGGTGCGATCATGGATGTTGTCAAAAAGACATTCAGCGACGTATGCAGGGATAATCTCGGTGTGGGTTCGACGATCTTTGCGGTTAAACCCGGTGACGGTTCTGCCAGAGAACAGGCTGCCAGCTGCCAGAAAGTTCTCGGCGGATGGGCAAATATCGCAAATGAATATGCAACAAAGAGATATCGCTCCAATCTCATTAACTGGGGTATGCTTCCTTTCATTATTGAAAAGGGCGATCTTCCTTTCAAGAATCTTGATTACATATTCCTGCCGGGAATCAGGGAAGCTGTTTCAGAGAAAAAAGAGATCATTGATGCATATGTTGTAAAGGATGGCGGATTGAGCAGATTCGACTTAAGGATAGGCGAACTTACCGACGAGGAAAGACAGATCATCCTTAAGGGCTGCCTTATCAATTACAATCGTATTTAAATAATTTATCAGGTTTTTTCATATTTGTCCGGATCGTAAAAACAAAAGAAGGTTTACACCGGAAAAAATAAAAAATCAACCGGACAAAGTATGACAAAAAACAGACCAAAATACAGTAAATCAGGGCTTTTTCATCAACTGTTTTTGATATGTAAAAATATATATTTATTTCATGTCAATATATTGTGAGTTGATGAAAAACCCCTTTTTTTTATTTCCAGACGTGGTATAGTTATATCAATCAAAAGGAACAAACAGTTACCCTTTGAAATCGAAGGTTTTAAGATTGCTGGTGAAGTTGAATTTTGATCCCGAACCTTAAATTTTAATTTTCTTGTTTTCTTAGATAATAATAATGAAAATGTGACGGTTTTTGTTGAATTCTGTGACAAGAAAGTTGAAAGTTAAGCGGGACGGATTGATTGGATACGGAAGTAGGAATTTTAACACCGGAAGATTTAAAGGAAGGGAGGACCAAGATCGAAGATGATGTCCTCCGAGAGCTGTCGACATTAGTCGATATCGGTGCTCAAGATCGATGAGGTGTCGAAATGAATTTAGAAAAGTTGAAATAGGAAACGGTGTGAAAGCCCGAGAGTGGCTGGTGACACGGTTTCCTTTTTCATTGTGGGAATCATTTCCGGTTATTTCCTTAACGGATCATATACATAATTCTTAAACCGATTATTTACATTTCACTTATGCATTCGCATATTATTTCACATTTGAACAGAAAGTTGTATAATATTTAGGAGTGTGCACATTAACGCCATGCGATAATTTTTTTTTGCAGATGGTGGTCCGATCATTTTTGTGCATATGATATTTATATTGATTCAGATTAAAAGGAGTTTTCAAAATGAATATAACTGTACTGGCAGGAGGCAATTCAACGGAAAGAGATGTTTCTCTCATGTCCGGCAAAATGGTATATGAAGCATTAAGATCAAAAGGACATAAAGTTGTGCTTGTTGATGTATATCTCGGTGTGAAGGATGTTGACGTATCGAATATCTTCAACGATGACAGAGACTGGTCGGAAGGCATCGGAAAGATAAGAGAAGACAATCCCGATCAGGATCATATCAAAACGCTCAAGGGTGACAGCAAAGATTTCTTCGGAGAGAATGTTCGTGAGATCTGTATGGCATCGGATATCGTTTTCATGGCGCTTCACGGAGCAAACGGAGAGGACGGAAGGATTCAGGCCGCACTTGATCTTATGCAGGTAAAATATACGGGCACGGATTATCTTAGCAGTGCCATTTGTATGGATAAGTCGATCACCAAGGATTTCTTCATAATGAACAATATCCGTACACCGAAAGCTTTTACTTTAAGATGTCCGAAATGTTTTGACGACGGAATTAAGGAAATAGGATTCCCTATGGTGGTCAAGGCACCTAACGGCGGATCCAGTGTCGGAGTTTTCATCGTGGACAATGAAGAAGAAGCACGTACTGCCATGGAAGAATGTTTTAAACTTGACAATCATGTGCTGATGGAACAGTACATTAAGGGACGTGAACTGACATGTGGTGTGCTTGACGGAAAAGCACTTCCCGTTGTCGAGATCGAACCTGTGAGCGGATTCTATGATTATAAGAATAAGTATCAGGCCGGCAGCACGATCGAGACCTGTCCCGCAAAAATTTCCGATGAAGATACAATGAAAATTCAGAAAAGTGCAGAGGCTGCATTCAAGGCTTTGCACATTAAAACCTACGCACGCATTGACTTCATTCTGGATGAGGAAGGAAGGGATTTTTGCCTCGAAGCCAACACGATCCCGGGCATGACACCCACTTCCTTGATCCCGCAGGAGGCACAAGTTATAGAAATTGATTATCCGTCACTTTGCGAGAAAATAATAGAAATATCTCTCAAGAAGTATGAATAAGGGGCATTAAATTAAATTTAGATTTAATTTCAAGATATTGTGGTTTTTAAGAAAAATCAGCCGGAGGAAAAAATGAAAAATTTAACTGTCGGTAATATTGTCGAAGCTTGCAACGGAAAACTTGTAAACGGAGATGAATTTAAGGATAAAGAGATCGAAGGAGCGGCGATCGACTCCAGAAAAGTGGAAAAAGATTATCTCTTTTTTGCATTCAAAGGAGAAAAGGTCGACGGTCACGATTACATCAAGGCGGCATTTGATAACGGTGCGGCGGCAGTGGTGTGCGAGCATGTTCCCGAAGGCGAAGAAGGAATTTGCATAGTTGTTGAGAATACCGTTGAGGCATTAAAAAAGATCGCGACCTATTACAGGGAAAAACTTTCGGTAAAAGTTGTAGGCGTTACCGGCAGTATAGGAAAGACTACGACCAAAGAATTTATAGCTACCGTTCTTTCTCAAAAATACAATGTATACAGGACCAGCAAAAATCAGAACAATCTTATCGGATTGCCTCTTTCTGTTTTAAACATAAGTGAGAACAATGAAGTGGCTGTTCTCGAAATGGGTATCAGTGAATTCGGAGAAATGAGACAGCTTTCCGAAATCGCAAAGCCTGATATCTGTGTCATTACGAATATAAGTACATGTCATCTTGAAACACTGGGTTCTCTTGACGGTGTGTTTAAAGCCAAGACGGAGATATTCGAGCATATGAATCCCGAGGGATATGTATGCGTATGCGGAGATGACGAGAGACTTTCGAAGATCGATGATGTTAACGGAAAGAAACCCATAACATTCGGTTTTGATGAAACGAACGAGGTTCATCCGACCAAAATACTGAACAGAGGTCTCTGGGGAAGCGAGTGTACAGTTGAAAACGGAGAAGGGATATTTGACATAAGCGTTCCTCTTGCCGGAAGACATATGATCTGCGATGCTCTTGCAGCCGTAAGCGTAGCCAGAATCCTTGAGCTGACACCCGAACAGGTGAGCTTTGGTATTTCAATGGCAAAATCACTTCAGGGCAGAAACAACCTGATGCAAAAGAACGGCATCACAATTATAGATGACTGTTACAATGCAAGTCCCGAATCCATGAAATCCGCTCTGGATCTTCTTACCGAAGCAATTACGCCCACAGTGGCAATACTGGGCGATATGTATGAGCAGGGCGAAAATGAAGACAGAAGCCATGAAGAAATAGGTGAATACGCAGCGAAAAAAGGAATCAATACAATCTGCTGCGTCGGACCTCTTTCGAAAAAAATGTACGACAAGGCCATGAGTATCGGCTCCGTGAATGAAAACACGGAAGTGATCTATTTTGAAACGGTTGACGAGACCATAGAAAAACTCAAGACATTTATAAAGAAAGACGATACGGTCCTTCTTAAAGCTTCTAACGGTATGAAGTTTAACAGGATCCTAGATGAACTTACCAAAGACGATGTTGAATTCGAAAAAAGAGAAGAAAAACTTTTCAAAAAATCAAGTGTTGCGAATGCGGATCTCGATGAACTCATGAGCGAGATAAAGAATGTCGGAGCCAAGACGGAAGCGGAAGCAAAAGAGAATGCTTCGGCTGTAAATTCTGCGACGGAACCGGCCGGCACGACAACCGAAACTAAGGCATCGAAAAAGCAGAAGAGTGCCGATCAGAAAGAAAAAGAAAGTGCAAGAAAACAGTTGATGATCATAGTGGCAATTGTTGCGGTTGTACTGATCATTGCAGCAATAGTATTCGGGATCGTCAGACATAATAATTATAAAAAGGCCACACAGGGCGAGATCGTATATCAGATCAATTCGTCATATATAGTAAAAGGTGTGATAGAAGACAGCACGATAGCCGAATCCCAAAACATGATGGTATGGGATACGGAAAACGAAAATGTTCCGCTTCGTTATGACGGAAAATATTTCTATTATGCTACGGGCAGTGAGGCAAATTACGATCTGCATTATGTGAAAAAAGGCAAAGACATACAGACCGTAGAAGGTAAAGTTAAGAAGTATGATGTTTTGAACAAAAACAGGATACTTTATCTTTCAAACAATAATCTCTACACACTGAATGCAAAAAACAGTGAGACCAATCTTGTTGCGGAAAATGTCGAGATCTATTATCTTGGCAAAAACAAAAAAGAAATAGTTTATCGTACGTATTCGGGCAATCTCTGCAGCATGCGCATTGACAAGCCGGATACACTTAAAGCACTTGATGAGGGTGTAAACGGGATCACCTATACCGATGAAAAACTGAAGAATGTAATTTACATGAAGAACGAAGGTCTGTTCATCAGTAGATCGGGCAAGAAGATCATCAATATCGCGGCTGATGCAAGAGATATCTATATTGCAAAAGAAGAAGGAAACAAACTGTATTACACGGATACGGATTCGAATCTGTGGTATTTCTCATTTAAATCCAAAAAGCCGAAAAAGGTCAGTGATGACGGAAGAAGAGTCTTCGGCAAAGAATTCGGATATTCGTCCCTTATGACCATGTCAGGTGACGGAAACTGGAAATTCATTAAGGACGGAAAAGAATACATTCTCAAAGATTTCACTCCCGGACAGGGCATGCAGATGGTCGGTGCGGACAAAAAGAAAGCATATTTTATAAGTCGTGATGCGGCGACCGGAGTATCCAATCTTTATTCCATATCTTCCAAAGGAATCGGAAATAAAAAGAAAGTTACCATCGAGAGTTCGAATGTCGATACTGTTGAGTACCTTGATGACGGATATATATTTGTATGCAAAGATGATGGTTCGGGAAACAAGGATCTTTATTCAAAAGAAACTCTTGTAGCCAGAAACATTCAGCCCGGAAGCGTGGACAAAACGGAGTACGGCAAGGATTTTGTATTTGCATATCAGGTGAGCGACGATGAAGGCTTTTACAAAATAGCCATGTATAACGGAAAGACGATCAAGGAGATCGGCAGCAGTCTGGACATGAACGTGACGGCACTCAGCCGAAAGAAAGTGATCTACAGAACCAAGGGTCAGGGCAATATGTTTGATATTAAGACATATAACGGCAGAAAATCCAAGGTTTATAAAGAAGGCGTTTCGGATTATACATATATAAAGATATACAACGGCAGAAAATCCAAGGTTTATAAAGAAGGCGTTTCGGATTTTAAATATATTAGTTTTTAATCTGCCTAAGAATGTTTAAAGATGAAGTTCATATTAAAATATCAAAGGAAAATCAGGTATGAAAATAACTGTCATCAAAAATGGAAGAATAATCGATCCTGCAAATAATATCGATTGCTGCGGTGATATAGCTTTTTCCGATGACAAGATCCTGTATGTGAAACCGAATAATGATATGTCCGATAAAACGGACATATCGGAAAATGGTGACGAAGTCGAGACAATTGATGCCTCGGGTTTTGCTGTAATGCCCGGATTCATAGATGTGCATTCACATTTCAGAGATCCCGGATTCGAATATAAAGAGGATATCTCTAGCGGAGCAAAGGCAGCAGCGGCAGGCGGTTACACTACGGTTGTTTTAATGTGCAATACAAAACCCGTCGTGGATAATGTCGAGACGCTCGAATATGTTCTGAATAAGGGAAAAGAGACGGCGATAAATGTTGAGTCGTGCTCGGCTGTTACCATAGGACTTAAAGGTGAAAAACTCACCGATTTTGACGAGATGGTAAAACACGGTGCCGTAGGGTTTACCGACGACGGTATTCCTCTCATGGATGAAAGCATTTTACGTGAAGCTTTTAAAAAAGCAAAAGGACTTCCGGTCAGTCTTCATGAAGAGGATAAAAATCTTATAAAGAATAACGGCATCAATCACGGCCGTGCTTCCGAGTTTTTCGAAGTTTACGGTTCGCCGGCCGAAGCGGAAGCTAGTCTTATAAAAAGGGATCTTAAGATAGCACTTGAAGAAAACGGTGTGATAGACGTACAGCATATTTCCACCAAAGAAGGGGTGGAACTGGTCAGGAACGCACTGAAAGAAGATATGCTCTCTCAGAAGAACGGATCCGGAGAAGGTGAGAGAAGTTCTTTCGTAAGACATATTCATGCGGAAGCCACACCGCAGCATATATCTTTAACCGAAGAAGCTCTTATAAAAAAAGGTACGCTTGCAAAACTCAATCCGCCGTTCAGAGAGGAAACAGACAGACTGGCAATAATCGAGGGGCTGAAGGATGGCACGATAGATCTGATCGCAACAGATCATGCACCTCATTCGAAGGAAGAAAAAGAGAAGAGCATCACCGAAGCACCGAGCGGAATGATCGGACTTGAAACGGCATTCGCACTCTGCGTGACGCATCTTTGCAACGAAGCAGGAATGAGCCTTTCCGACGTGGTAAGAAAACTGACCGTGAATCCGGCAGTGCTTTACGGATTTGACAGGGGAACTCTTTCGGTCGGGAAAAAAGCAGATATAACTATTGCGGATATTAACGAAAAATGGACTGTAAGCGAAAGCGATTTATATTCTAAATCACACAATTCACCTTTTATCGGTGAAGAACTTACGGGAAGAATAAAGATGACTGTCTGCAACGGAAAAGTTGTTTTTAAAAGATAAAATTTTATATAAAAAAAGAAGGACAGAGGATTAAATGTTTTACAGAAAAATCGATGAAGGAAAAGTGATATCGCAGGAAAGACTTTCCGAAGGAATTTTCAGCCTCGTGATCAAAAACGAAGGTGCAAAATTTGCTTCACCCGGACAGTTTGTCGGTGTATATCCAAAATCAAAAGATACCCTTCTCATGCGTCCGATAAGCATTTGCGAAACGGATACAGCTGAGGGAACAACCCGTCTCGTATACAGAGTGGCCGGAAAAGGTACGAGTGAATTTTCGACTCTTAATGAAGGCGATAAAGTTAAGATCCTTGCCAATCTCGGAAACGGATTTCCTGTTGATGAGGTAAAAGGAAAATGCATAGTTTTAATGGGAGGCGGAATAGGCATTCCGCCCATGCTCGGTGTTGCCAAAATTTTGAAAGGCGAAGACGTTCATTCCTTCCTTGGATACAGGAACAGAGATATGTTCCTTTCCGAAGAATTCATGCAGTATTCGAAAGTTTATATTTCAACTGAAGACGGAAGCGTGGGTGTCAAAGGCAATGTTATCGATGCAGCGAAAGCCTGCACGGGACTTAAACCCGACGTGATCATGGCATGCGGACCGATGCCGATGCTTCGTGCCATAAAGCAGTATGCCAAAGATAATAATATTCAGGCATATATCTCACTTGAAGAAAGAATGGCCTGCGGAGTGGGAGCTTGTCTCGGCTGTGTATGCAAAACAGTTGCAAAGGATCATCATTCACATGTTAACAATACCAGAATATGTACCGAAGGACCGGTATTTGATGCCGAGGAGGTGGATATCTGATGAACACAAAAGTAACCATAGCAGGTGTGGAATTTAAAAATCCGGTCATGACGGCATCCGGTACATTCGGATCGGGAATGGAGTATTCCCAATTCGTTGATCTTAACAGACTCGGTGCTGTAGTAACCAAAGGCGTGAGCAACATTCCCTGGGAAGGCAATCCGACACCGAGAGTGGCTGAAGTATACGGCGGAATGCTTAATGCCATAGGGCTTCAGAATCCCGGAGTGGATGTGATGATAGAAAGAGACCTTCCGTTCCTTGCAAAGTATGATACAAAAGTTATAGTCAACGTATGCGGAAAATCTGTTGAGGATTATCTTGAAACCGTTGAGAAACTCAATGATACAGCAGTCGATATGTATGAAATAAACGTATCCTGTCCTAATGTTAAGGAAGGTGCGATAGCATTCGGTCAGAAAGCGGATAACCTGTACAATATAACGGACAGGATAAAAAAAGTTTCGAAGAAACCCATCATAATGAAACTGAGTCCTAATGTGACGGATATTACCGAAATGGCAAAAGCGGCTGAGGCTGCGGGAAGTGATGCGATCTCTCTGATCAATACGATCACGGGAATGAAGATCGATATCGAAAGAAGAAGATTTGTCCTTGCCAACAAGACCGGCGGAATGTCCGGCCCTGCAATAAAACCCGTTGCTGTAAGGATGGTCTATCAGTGCGCAAAGGCAGTTAAGATTCCGATCATCGGTATGGGCGGGATCATGACGGGAGAAGATGCAGTAGAGTTTCTTATGGCAGGCGCATCGGCAGTGGCTGTCGGTGCTGCAAACTTCATCAATCCTTATGCAACGATGGATGTTGTTGACGGAATAGAAAAATACATGCGTACTCATAATGTTTCGGATATTAACGAGATCATCGGATGTGTATAAAAACGGATCGTTCGTCAGAGTATATGTTTAAGAATTAATATCTTGATATCTAGCATATTTTGGAATGAGAATACATTTGACGAATTCGATCGGTACGGAGAAAAGAAATGGCGATAAGCAAATCTGTAAAAGAACGAGCATATGCAAAGATAAATCTCGGTCTGGATGTTTTAAGAAAAAGAGAAGACGGATATCATGATGTAAAGATGGTCATGCAGACCATAGGCATCTGCGACGAACTGTATTTTTCGACTACTCCGGAAACAAAAGGAATCAGTCTTGTAACCGACGATCCCGATCTTCCCACGGACGAAAACAATCTTATAGTCAAAGCTGCGAGACTGATCCTGGATAAATACAATGTCAGACAGGGCATTGAAATTGAACTTCAAAAGAACATTCCGACCGCAGCGGGAATGGCCGGTGGAAGTTCTGATGCAGCTGCTGCTTTCAGAGGACTGAACAGACTTTTCGGACTCGGACTCACAGAAGAAGAACTTTGCAAAATGGCAGTTTCGATAGGTGCTGATGTTCCTTACTGTATCTATGGCGGAACATATCTTTCCGAAGGAATAGGCGAAAAACTTACCAGGCTTCCGGATATTCCGTATTGCACGGTTCTGGTGGCAAAACCGAATTTCGGGGTTTCGACCGGATTTGTTTATTCCAATCTTGCACTTGATAAAATCGAAAAGCATCCCGATATGGATAAGGTTATAGAATGTGTAAACAACAAAGACATTAAAGGCATAGCCGAAAACATGGAAAACATTCTTGAGACCGTTTCGATAAAGGAATATCCGTTTATCGGAGAGATCAAAGATATAATGTTAAAGCACGGCGCGATGAACTCGCTCATGAGCGGAAGCGGTCCTACTGTATTTGGCCTTTATGACAATAAGGCAAATGCTGAAAGAGCAGCCGTAGAATTAAGAAGACTTGATGAAGTCAGTGATGTCATAGTGACCTGCTTTGAAGATTTAAGCAGCGAGGAAATCAGAAAAAAAGCACAGATAAATATACAGTCGACAATGGATGATGAAGAAACCTTAAGGTCCGTATATGATTGTGTGGCTATCGAAAAAAGAGGAACCATCAGCGTTAAGTATCATGAAAAAGATGCGGATACCGGATCGGATACAGAAAACGTTCTGACAATCAGCGACAGAAAACTTGTATACAAAAAAACCGGTTTGATCAATACGGAGATGCTGATCACACCGGATGAAGCAACCAGCCAGATCTATAATACTCCTTTGGGAGACATAGAGATAAATATTATCTGCCATGAATTCGTTTTAAATGAGATTGCCGACAGACTGGTTCTTGAACTTGATTATGATCTGATGCAGGAAAGCGATAAGATGAATCACTGCAATATGAAGATCGAGGTTGAGTACAATATTTAAATTCGATTCGTCAGGCATAAACGATATCTTAAACTTGTTTTTGAATATCGGATAAAATAACCCGAATAAAAAACTGCAGTTTTTGTTAACTGAAGTTTTTTAAATATATAAGCATTTCATTCTTATTTTTTGTTTTTGCTGACGGGAGTAGCACCTGCTTTTTCCTGAAGCTTCTCGACGGTTTTCTTGAATGCGCTTTTCTTTTTCTGAGGAACAACTTCTGTCTTTCCGTGTGCATTCTTGACTGAAACTATGTACATACCGCTTACGATAGCTTTAACTTCTTTTTTGACCGGAATGGAATCAAAGATCTTTTCATCCGCGATCAGTGTTACGATCTGGGGACCGACCTTTGCTTTAACAACGGGTACTTTAAGAAGCTTGGACATTTTCGGTGCCTGATCGACTACCGCCTGGGGAAATCCCGCATCTTTGAAACGTACCTTCTTTTTGTCAATGATGAGCATCGAAACGCTCTGACGGTTTGCGTCCAGCATTTTCTGCTGCTCTGACTGTTTTTTGTCGAGTTTCTTTCCCACAAAGAAAAGAACGATCACTGCTATAAGTAAAACTCCGGTAATGGAAAGCATTACGATGGAGAATGTATTAATCATTAAAATATTCGGTATCATTATAATCCTCCTGAAAAAACTGCTTTATCATTCTAACAAAAATAAACGAAAATAGCAAGAATGCGCTTAAAAGCCTGAAACTGCCGTCGAGTAGGTTTTAGGTTTGTAAGAATTGATGGTAAAAAACCTGTTTTTTCAAAGAAATATATGCATTTCAATGGTATTGAAAATCTATTCAACACGCGTCTTGATTTATAAAAACTGCTGTGTTATTATCATAGACGCGATAAAAACACGAATTTTACATAAATATAGGATATAATACGAACACCGTGCAGGTAAAAAATCTGCCTGTCCGGTCTGAAATATACAAAGGAAACGGCATATGGGCGACAGGCAGTTCAACATAATATGCGGTCATTACGGATGCGGAAAAAGCAATTATTCCATTAATCTTGCGCTTGAAATGGCACAGAACGGAAGAAGAGTCATGCTTGTCGATCTGGATCTCGTCAATCCGTATTTTCTTTCATCCGGTTACAAAGAGATGCTTGAAGAAAACGGGATCAAAGTGATCGCTCCGCTTTTTGCCAACACGAATGTTGAGACTCCGGCACTTCCCGCAGATCTGAATCTTATGTTCGAAACCGACATGGATGTTGTGATGGATCTCGGCGGAGATGATGCAGGCGCCGTTGTACTGGGAAGATATTCACCCCAGCTTTCCGAGATCAACTATGAGATGACATATCTCGTTAACAAATACAGGAATCTTACGGCAACAGTAGAAGATACGGTAGAGATCCTTAAAGAGATCGAAGCTGCATCAAGATGCAAAGCCACAAAGGTCATTAACAATTCGCATCTGAAGTTTGAAACAACTTATCAGACTGTCGAGGAATCGATAGAGTATGCCAAGGAAGTTTCAGACAAGTTAGGACTTCCGTTTATTGGAAGTACCGTTCCGAAATTCCTTCTGGAAGATGAGGAAACAAGAAATAAGATTGAATCTTCTCCGGAGACGTTCTTCCCAATCGACATTTTTGTAAGAGCGCCCTGGGAATAAGTCATTTATACCGATATATTTCGATTACCCGGGAGTGACGACCGTATGATGCACGAGCGGGTAATATGGAACCGTCGGTACTTAATGAGACAAGCACGAAGTGCGAAGTCGAATTTAGTTCCGTTACGGTGACATCTTAGCGAGAGCGTGTCCGCGGTGTATCGTGCGGTTGGCACTCCCGTCCAAAACGAAATGAGTGCCCACGATGCATTATGCGGTCGTCGCTCCTCCTGGAAAGTCAATAAACAACGGCTATATACACAAACGAAAGAGAGGAAATAAAAATGGCAAAAGTTACGATTAACGAAGCTTTGTGCAAGGGCTGCGGTCTGTGTGTGGAAGCATGCCCAAAGAAATTACTTGTGCTTGCTACGGATCACATTAATGCTAAAGGATATCATCCTTCTACCATGACCGATGAATCACAGTGCGTAGGTTGCGCTTCATGTGCAATCATGTGTCCCGACGTAGCCATTAAGGTGGAAAGATAGGAGGAAAGTATAAATATGGCAGAGAAAGTTTTGATGAAAGGTAACGAAGCTCTTGCCGAAGCTGCTATCCAGTGCGGCTGCAGACATTACTTCGGTTATCCCATAACTCCTCAGACAGAAGTTGCGGCATATATGTCCAAGAGACTTCCTAAAGAGGGAGGATGTTTCTTACAGGCAGAATCAGAGGTTGCTGCTATCAACATGGTATTAGGAGCAACAAGTGCAGGTGTCAGAGCTATGACATCTTCATCTTCACCCGGAATTTCACTTAAATCCGAAGGTGTTTCCTACATCGGCGGTTCTGATCTTCCCGCACTTATCATAAATGTTCAGAGAGGCGGCCCCGGACTCGGCGGTATCCAGCCTTCACAGTCAGATTACTGGCAGGCAACAAAAGCTTTGGGACACGGTGATTTCCAGCTTTTCGTACTTGCTCCTTCAACCATTCAGGAAATGGTAGACTTCGTTTCACTTGCATATGAAGTAGGTGAGAAGTACAGAGTTCCCGCAATGATCCTTTCCGACGGTATGCTCGGACAGATGATGGAGCCCGTTGAATTCCCTCAGAAGAAGGAAGGCCCTGTTGCTGAAAAGGCATGGGCTACAAACGGCCACCAGAACAAGAGAAAGAAAAATATCATCAACTCGTTATACATTCAGCCCGAAGAGCTCGAGAACCTCATTAAAGAAAGATATGAGCGTTATGCACAGATCAAAGAGAACGAGCAGAGAGCTGAAGAGTTCATGTGTGACGATGCTGAAATCTTCGTAGTAGCTTTCGGCGCAAGTTCACGTGTATCAAGAAGTGCAGTTATGCAGGCAAGAGCAGAGGGTATCAAGGCCGGTCTTATCCGTCCCATCACACTCTGGCCTTTCCCTGACAAGACTATCGAAAAGAATGTAGACAAAGCTAAGAAATTCCTTTGCGTCGAGATGAACATGGGTCAGATGGTTGACGACGTTAAGCTTGTTGTTAACGGTCGCAAGGATGTTGAGTTCTTCGGACGTACAGGTGGTATAATTCCTACACCCGCTGAAGTACTTGGCGAAATTCGTAAGCTTGCAGGAAAGGAGAATTAATCATGGCTGTAGTATTTGAAAAACCCAAGGCATTAGCTGATGTGCCTTTTCATTACTGCCCCGGATGTACACACGGTATCGTACATCGTCTTGTGGCAGAAGTTTTAGATGAACTCGGCGTTGAAGGACAGACAGTAGGTGTTGCTTCCGTTGGATGTTCGGTATTCAGTTACAACTACTTTAACTGTGATATGGTACAGGCTGCACACGGCCGTGCTCCCGCAGTTGCAACAGGTTTAAAGAGAGCGCTTCCCGATAATGTGATCTTTACATATCAGGGCGACGGTGACCTCGCTGCTATCGGTATGGCAGAAACAGTTCATGCCGCAACCAGAGGTGAGAACATCACAGTTATCTTTATCAACAATGCTATTTACGGTATGACAGGCGGCCAGATGGCTCCCACATCACTTCCCGGACAGGTTACACAGACTTCTCCTTACGGACGTGACGTTAAGACTGCAGGTTACCCCATCCGTGTATGCGAGCTTCTTTCCACACTTTCAGGAACAGCACTTGCACAGCGTGTAACAGTTGATTCCGTAGCTCATGTAAGAGAAGCAAAGAAAGCCATCAAGAAGGGCTTTGAAAATCAGATCAACAAGAGAGGATACTCCATCATCGAAGTTGTATCCACATGTCCTACCAACTGGGGACTTTCTCCCAAGGAAGCTATCAACTGGTTAAGAGACAACATGCTTCCTTACTATCCTCTCGGAGTATATAAAGATGTTACCGCAGAAGAAGGAGGAGATAAGTAATGAGTACACTTAACGTTTTACTTGCCGGATTCGGCGGACAGGGTATTCTCTTCGGAGGAAAGACTCTTGCTTATTCGGGACTCCTTGACGGAAAGAACCTTTCATGGCTTCCTTCATACGGACCTGAAATGCGTGGCGGTACATGTAACTGTTCAGTAGTTATCAGTGATGATCCCATCGGTTCACCCCTTGTAACACAGCCTGACGTACTTGTTGCCATGAACCGTCCTTCACTTGAGAAATTCGTTAACGCAGTTGTTCCCGGAGGAATGATCTTAGTTGACAGCTCAATGGTTGACATTAAGGTTGAGAGAGACGATGTTAAAGTATTCTACATCGACGCTACAAAGATCGCTGATGAAAACAACATGAAGAGCTGTGCGATCATCATCCTTATCGGAAAGATGTTCAAAGAGATCGATTTCCTTAATCAGGACATCGTTAACGATGCGGTTAAGAAAGTTATTCCTGCTAAAAAAGCAGCTATGGTTGAACTTAACTTAAAGGCAATCGAGATTGGCCTTAATTCATAATTGTATAACGACATACCGTTATATTGACTGACTTAAACACACACACGCCACCCATCGGAAGACTCTCCGGTGTACGTGGCGTGTATAGTCTTTTTTAAAGAAAAATTATTTTTTAGTGAATCAGATGCTTACTTGTGTTAATATTTTATAAGTATCTGTTTATGATTTCTATTTGATACATTTGAAAAAATGATTTGATTAGAGGTACGAACTATGGATGAAATCAGAGAAATAGCTTTAAGGATCAAAGAACTTCGTGAAATCTGCGAGTACACTGAAGAAGAAGTGGCTAAGCGAGTGGGTGTGGACGTCGAGACATACAGAGAATATGAAAAGACGGGAAAAGATATCCCCATCAACACCATTTTCCAGCTTTCGAAGATGTATAAAGTAGATTTGTCAGAGATTCTTACGGGTGTTTCTGCGAAACTTAATACATATCAGATCGTTCGTGCAGGACAGGGTGCAAAAGCAGACAGATATCCCGGATATGAATTCAAGGATCTGGCATATCATTATTCCAACATGCTCATGCAGCCTTTTATAGTTACGCTTGATCCGTCAGACAAGCCCGCGGATTTGGTTACACACAGGGGGGAAGAATTTAATCTCGTATTGGAAGGTACCGTCGTCGTCACCTTTGGTGACAAGGAATTAGTTTTGGAAAAAGGCGACAGTATTTATTTTAATCCCAATTACCCTCACGGACAAAGATGCGGCGGTGACACGCCCGCTACGTTCCTGACCATGATTGCGGAGTAAGGAAACGGAGAGAAAAAATGTTAGAAAGATTTTTACCCAGAATAGAGTTTGATTCATACGAAGATTTTAAGGCAAATTATAAAGTAAATCCTCCGAAGGATTTTAATTTTGCTTACGATATAGTTGATGCGTGGGCCAAGGAAGAACCGGAAAAAAGAGCACTTCTCTGGTGCAACGATCATGACGAAGAAAGAACATTCACATTCACGGATATTTCCAAAATGTCCAATCAGGTTGCAAATATGTTCAAATCACGCGGTCTTAAAAAAGGCGATGTAGTAATGCTTATTTTAAGAAGACGCTGGGAATACTGGGTTGCAGCCACAGGTCTTATGAAACTCGGTGTTATCATCGTACCGGGAACACTTCAGCTTACAAAAAAAGATATTGCATACCGTGCAAATGCAGCTCACATCAAGGCATTTATCTGTGTTGACGATGCTTACGTAATGGAGCAGATGGAACTTGCACGTCCCGAAGCACCCTGTGTAGAGAGTGTATTTGTTGTTGACAATAAGGAACGCGAGGGCTGGATCAATTTTAATGCCGAGATAGCAAAATATCCCGATACATTCGAACGTCCCACAGACGATCAGAGAACTGTAGGAACGGATCTCATGCAGATTTATTTCACATCCGGCACAACTGGAATGCCCAAGATGGTTTGTCACAACTATTTCCATCCTCTCGGACATATTGTTACTGCACATTACTGGCAGAGAGTTCAGGAAAACAAGCTTCACATGTCCGTATCGGATTCCGGCTGGGCAAAATTCGGCTGGGGCAAGATCTACGGCCAGTGGATCTGCGGTGCTACGATCTTCTGCTATGATATGGATAAATTCCACGCAAACAATCTTCTTGCAAAGATAGAAAAATACAGACTTACCACATTCTGTGCACCTCCTACGATGTACAGATTCATGCTTCAGGAAAAGGTTGAAGATTACGATCTTTCAAGCGTTGAACACTGGGCAACGGCCGGCGAAGCTTTAAACCCCGAAGTTTTCAACCGTTGGGAAGAACTGACCGGCAAAAAGATCGCATCCGGATTCGGTCAGACCGAAGGTACGGTTCTTATTGCGAATTTCGAATGGTTCGAATCAAAGCCCGGTACACTCGGAAAACCTTCACCCATTTACGATCTTCGTCTTATCGATAAAGACGGCCAGGAATGTGAAAACGGTGAAGAGGGCGAGATAGTTATCTGCGATGTTATAAACAATCCACCCATCGGCCTTTTTGTAGGATATTACAAAGACAAGGAACTCACCGATGAGGCTATGGGTTCCGGCAACTACAATCTGAAAGACGTTGCATGGAGAGATAATGACGGATATTACTGGTTCGTAGGACGTCATGACGATGTTATCAAATGTTCCGGATATCGTATCGGACCTTTTGAAGTTGAAAGTGCCCTGATCGAACACCCTGCGGTAGTAGAGTGCGCTATCACGGCAGCACCCGACCCTATCAGAGGACAGGTAGTTAAGGCTCGTATCGTACTTGCCGAGGGTTATACTCCTTCGGAAGAACTTACCAAAGAACTTCAGAATCACGTTAAGCATGCGACAGCTCCTTACAAATATCCCAGAATAGTAGAGTATGTAAAAGAACTGCCCAAGACTCTCGGTGGAAAGATCAAACGTAAGGAACTCCGCGAGGAGGATGAGCGCATGTACGCTGAGCAGAATAAAAATCAATCGTAAAAGCTACTTACGAAAAAAAATATCGGTGTTATGATTAATAATACCGAAATAAAAATTTACCGGAGGATTTAATGAGCAACGAAAAACGAGAAGCACAAAAGAAAAATCGCGAGGTTGCGATGCAGAAAGCAAAAGCAGCCAAAAGCATCAAATGGATCATAATAGCATTTGTCGGTCTCGCGATAATAGGACTTATTGCATGGGCTGTTGTCACAAGTGTGGTTCTTGAGACCAAATCGGTGGACAACTACAGTGCCGGCCTCACTGACAGCGGTATGATCGAAGGCGTCAGAGCTCTTGACTATGTTGATCTTTGCGATTATAAAAACATAACTGTCAAAAGAAGCGAAGTTGAAGTAACCGATGAAGAGGTTCAGGCACATATTGACGAAATCATGTCAAATTATCCGAATTATGATACTGACACATCAAGAGTAATCAAAGAAGGTGACACTATAAATCTTGATTATGTCGGCAGCGTTGACGGTGTTGAATTTGAAGGCGGTTCCACACAGGGAATGGGAACACTGCTTACCATAGGTTCAGGTCAGTACATCGACGGTTTCGAAGACTCGATCATCGGACATAAAGTCGGTGAGAATTTTGATATAAATGTTACATTCCCCGAAGGATATTCGGAAGAACTTGGCGGAAAAGATGCAGTCTTCAATATAACGGTTAATTCTGTACAGACAGAAAGTGAATTTGATGATGATTTTGTTGCGGAAAACCTCTCCGACGTCGCTACAACGGCTGACGGATATATTGAGTATTACAAGGAAACCGTTTTAAGTGAAAACATGAAAAACTATCTTTCCAAATATATTGTGGATTATTCCAAAGTTAAGAGTTATCCCAAGAAGTATATGAATACTCTTAAAGGCGTTATCAAATACAATGACGAATGCAATTACGATACCATAAAAACTTCAATGGAAGAGACTTATACATTCGAAGAATATATTGGACTCAGCAAAAAAGAATATGAAGCGTCCCTTTCAACAAAGGCGATGAGCATGCTTGACAATGAACTGATCATTCAGGCTATATGTGAGGATGCCAACCTGACCGTTACAGATGCCGATATGGCTGAATTTATGGACATTTCGGGCCTTGGCAGTACATATTATCAGTCATATGAAGATACATACGGCAAGGGCTATATGTATCAGGCAGGTATGACACTTACGGTATTTAAATACCTTGAAGGCTTGGCTACCATTACGGATTAGTAAAGAAATAAAAAAGGAGAAAACAAAATGAGTTCAAATGTAAGACCTGAAACAATGGAAAGAATTACAACCGAAGCTTTGGCAAATGCTTTTATTGATGAAAAGATTGCCGAGATCAAAGCTCAGGTTGGAAACAAAAAAGTACTTCTTGCTTTATCCGGAGGTGTTGACTCATCGGTTGTTGCCGCACTTCTTATCAAAGCAATCGGTCAGAATCTCGTATGTGTTCACGTAAACCATGGTTTACTCAGAAAAGGTGAACCCGAGCAGGTTATCGAAGTATTTAAGAATCAGATGAATGCAAATCTTATTTACATCGATGCAACCGACAGATTCCTTGACAAACTCGCAGGTGTTGAAGAACCCGAGAGAAAGCGTAAGATCATCGGTGAAGAATTCATCAGAGTATTTGAGGAAGAAGCAAGAAAAGCAACTGATGTTGACTTCCTTGCACAGGGAACCATTTATCCCGATATCCTCGAATCAGGCCCCGTAAAAGCACATCACAATGTAGGCGGTCTTCCCGAAGATATTCATTTCGAAGGTCTTGTTGAACCCATTAAATTATTGTTTAAAGACGAAGTAAGAGTAGTAGGACGTGCACTCGGTCTTCCTTCAAACTTGGTTGATCGTCAGCCGTTCCCCGGACCCGGACTCGGCGTTCGCTGCACAGGCGCTATCACCAGAGAAAGACTTAACCTCGTAAGAGAATCCGATGCGATCCTTCGTGAAGAATTTGCAAACGCAGGTCTTGCAGGCAAGGTTTGGCAGTACTTCACAATCGTTCCCGATTGCAAATCGGTAGGCGTAAAAGACAACAAGAGAGTTGTTGAAAACTTCGTTGTCATCCGTGCCGTAAATACGGTTGATGCAATGACCGCAACCGTAGAACCCATTCCTTACGAACTTCTTAACAAGATTGTTTCAAGGATCATTTCCGAAGTTCCCGGCATCAACAGAGTCCTTTATGATCTGACTCCCAAGCCTTCAGGAACCATCGAGTGGGAATAGTAGTGCATTTCCCGCAAGCCTCTATTTGCAGGGGTTTGCGGGATTTTTTTTGTTTTGTGAATGCACATTGAATGCAAATGGCGACATTTTATCATAAAAAAATATAGGGTTTTGAAAATAATTTGTCGCTAATTATAAAAAAATAAGATAATAAAATAATAAAAGATTAGCAGAATAAAAGAATAACAGAATAACAGAATAAAAGATAATAAAGACCACACATTTAGGAATGTATCTTAAAAACGTTTTGCGTTAAGGTACACACCGTAAACGGTGGTCTTTTTTTATTTAATTTCATGTTCTTTAATTATTGCCCTGACGGTATCAAACAAACACGGTTTGACCGTTTCCATATCGGCGGGTTCATTATAAAGAATAGCCGAATGGGCAGTTGAATTGACGAGTTCGATTATCATAAAAAGCATTATCTCGGGCTCTTTGAATTTCTTCTCTTCTTCGGTGAGCATCTTATAATATATTTCCTTAAAATCAACTTCGCTGTCCGATACGGCATTTATCGGTTCTTTCTTGAAAACTCCCCAGCTTAAATTTTTGGAAATAAATGCAAGCAGAATCTTGTTGTCTTCGAGTTTGTTTATAACGAAATCGATGATGAAAATAAGTTTGTCTTCGAAAGACATCGGAGTGCTTTTGCAGGCTATCACCTGATCGAGTGCAGCGGAAGCTTCCTTGAATAAAGTACTGGATTTGTGATATACCAGACGGTTTCTCAGCTCGTGTTTGTCACGGAAATATAAATAGAAAGTTCCCTTGGCCACGCCTGACTGCTCGGAGATTTCCGCGATGGAAGTGTTCTCGACACCCTTTGAAGTAAAAAGATCAAAGGCGGAATCCAGTATCATGTTTAGTTTCTTTATTTTGTTTAATTCGGCTTTTCCCATTTTTCCTCCAAGGTCACGCCTGAAAAATATCTGATCAACGCATATCATACGGTAAGGGTTTAAAGCATTTTTATCACATAAAACCCTTTGTTCCAAAATAATTGTACCACAAATTTTCATAATTTCAAATAAAAAATGACCAATAGTCAGAAAAAGTATTGACAAGCAAAAAAACGGTGTTATAATCATTTACAAAAAAATGACCGATGGTCATAAATTTAAAAACTGACTAAAAGTCACAAAAATAAGGAGATGCATTATGGAAAAGACGGGAAGATTCATAGTCAAATTCAGAATACCGATTCTGATCTTAAGTTTTCTTCTGATTATCCCTTCGGTAATAGGATACATGAAGACAAGAGTCAATTATGATGTCCTGTATTATCTGCCAAACAACATAGAAACTATTCAGGGGCAGGATATCCTTCTTGATGATTTCGGAAAAGGCGCTTATGCAGTTGTAATGGTTCAGGATATGTCGCCGTATGAAGTAAAGAAACTTTCTGAAAAGATTGAATCTGTAGATCATGTAGCCGAGCTTATTTCTTTTAACAGTTTAATGGGAGATACGGTTCCTGTAGAGATTCTTCCGGAGAAATATTCAAGCAGGTTTTACAACAAAGAAACGGATACAACACTGATGGCAATCTTCTTTGATGATACAACATCAAGCGACGATACAATGGATGCCATCGTTGAGATAAGAAAGGTAACCGAGAACCGCTGCTTTATCGCGGGAATGTCTGCGGTAGTTACCGACACGAAACTGCTCAGTGAGAAAGAAACACCGCTTTACGTAGCACTTGCGGTAGGACTTGTATGTATCGTCCTTGCAGTATTCATGGATTCTTTCTTAATCCCGGTTTTCTTCATGTTAAGTATTGGCATGACGATTCTTTACAATCTGGGTTCGAACATTTTCTTTGGTGAAATATCATATGTGTCCAAAGCGCTTACCGCAGTACTGCAGCTTGGTGTAACGCTTGATTACTCCATTTTCTTATGGCACAGCTACAAGGAAATGAAGAAGGAATATCCGGATGATCATAACGAAGCAATGGCTCATGCAATCGGAAACACATTCACATCCGTGCTTGGTTCTTCCATAACCACCATCGCCGGATTCATTGCGCTCTGCTTCATGAGTTTTACACTCGGAAGAGACCTGGGACTCGTAATGGCCAAGGGAGTTTTAATGGGAGTCTTCGGATGTGTAACAATTCTTCCTGCTTTCATCATGACATTTGAAAAAGCAATAGATAAAACAATGCATCGCGAGATAATGCCGAACTTCGGAAAGGTTGCGGAATTTATCACGGGTAAGTTCTGGATTTTCTTAATCCTTTTCATACTTTTGCTTGCACCTGCAATTTACGGATATAAAAACACAAAAGTTTATTACGATCTGTCTGATACATTACCCGATAAACTTAACAGTTCGCAGGCAAACAAAATGCTCAAAGAAAACTTTGACATGAATTCAATGTATATGGTTCTCGCAGATTCGGATATGAGCATACAGGAAGTAAATTCCATGACTAATAAGATAAAGAGTCTTGACGGAATTTCGTTTGTACTCGGACTTGATTCGGCGCTTTCAAAAGGTATTCCCGAAGAACTGCTTCCGACGGATATCGTAAAGAATCTTAAGAGCGAAGATTACCAAATCATCCTGGTCGGTTCCGATTACATCATTGCTTCCGATGAGATTAACACTCAGATTGACAACATCAATTCAATCGTCAAATCCCATGATGCAGGTTCAATGGTTATCGGTGAGGCACCCTGTACAAAAGATCTGATTACAATCACGGATCATGATTTCAAGATTGTATCGCTTGTTTCAATCGGTGCGATTTTCTTTATCATCTTCTTCGTATTAAAGTCGGTATCGCTTCCCGTTGTACTTGTTGCAACCATCGAATTCGCAATCTTTATAAACATGGGACTTCCGTACTACACACGAACTGAAATACCTTTTATCGCATCAGTTGTTATAGGAACGATACAGCTTGGAGCAACAGTAGATTATGCGATTTTAATGACAACCAGATATAAAAGAGAACGATTCCTTGGCGCAGATAAAAAGAGCGCGGTCACAACCGCACTTGCAACATCGATTCCTTCAATTATCGTAAGTGCGCTCGGATTCTTTGCCGCGACTTTCGGTGTCGGAATGCTGGCAAGTATCGATATGATTTCATCTCTTTGCATGTTAATGGCGAGAGGCGCAATCATAAGCATGTTCGTGGTAATCCTCATACTTCCTTCATTCTTCATGGTATTTGACGGATTTATCATTCATACAAGTGTGGGCTTTAAAAAGAAAGACAAAAAGTTAAACAAACTGAGTCTCAGTTGATTTTCCGGAAAATAAAAAACTAATTTAGAGTCCTGGCAAAATAAGATTAAATCTGAATAAAAAAGTTTATGCAAAAACAGATTAAGCAAAAAAAGTTTAAGCGAAATCAGATTAAACAAAAACAGTTTAAGTTATAAAAACAGTTTATGATATGGAGGCATATTATGAAAAAAACATACGTCAAAATGTTATCGGTTGCAGCTTCTTCATTCCTTGTTCTGGCAAGCGTTTCGGGCTGTTCGTTTGACACATCATTTTTAAACAGCGAAGCAAAAGAAGAGGCGGTAACAAAAGTTCTTACAGAAACGGTAAAACCCGCGGGAAATGTTTCTTTTTCGGATGAAAAATTCAAAGAGGAAACGGTATATGTATTTACGGATGCATGCGGTACCCAGAAAGAAATAATCGTTAATGAGAAATTGAGCAATCCCGACGGTGCAGCAGATATTCACGATGTAACTGATCTTAAGGATATTATTAATCTTTCCGGAGAAGAGAGTTACGAAGCAAAAGCAGACGGTATTGACTGGTATGCATCGGGTAATTCCATTACATATCAGGGAAAGAGTAATGAAGCAGCACCCGTAACAATTAAAACTACATATTTCCTTAACGGAGAAAAAATTGAACCTCAGAATCTTGCGGGCAAGAGCGGTAAGGTGAAAATCAGATTTGATTATACAAACAACGAAAAAAGAGAAGTTGAAGTTGCAGGCGAGAAGAAAGAAATGTATGTTCCTTTCACGGTTGTAACCGGCATGCTTCTTGACAGTGCGAACTTTTCAAATATTGAAGTAACAAACGGTAAAGTTACCGAAGTCGGAGATGATTCGCTTGCAATCGGAATCGTGCTTCCAGGAATGGAAGAAAGTCTTTCTTCAAAACTTGATGAACTCAATGTAACAATGGATATTCCTGACTGTTTTGAAGTAACAGCGGATGTTACGGATTTCAAACTTGATACTGTTATTTCTGTAGTAACTTCCAGTATCAGTACGGATATTGACGTTGACGATCTGGATACAAAGGGACTCGAAGACAAAATAGATGAACTTAAGGATGCAACAGATGCTTTGTCAGACGGAACAGATAAGATTGCGGAAGGTACCGGTGAACTTGCAGAAAAGATTCCCGAACTTGTAAACGGAGCAGGAGATCTTGAAAACGGTGCGAATGCTCTTAAAGAAGGTGCAGGAAAAATTCAGGGCGGCGTATCGGCATATACTAACGGTGTGGATGCTGCGGCAGCAGGTGCAAATTCTATCGAAAACGGTGCGTATACAATTGACGGTGCAGTAGGACAGTTAAACGAAACCATGGCTTCGACAATTGTTCCCGGTGTAAGCACTTTAGCAGACGGAGCAGCAAGTATTGAAAGCGGTATCGGACAGCTTGTAAGCGGACTTTCCGAGGAAATCGCTGCAGGAAAAGAAAATGCAAAAGCACAGGCTAACGCAGGTCTTGCCGCTCAGGAAGAACTTACAAAACTTGTCGGTTGTACGGTAACACTTGATAATATTGATGCCGTAATCGGACAGCTTCAGGAGACAGAAAACTATCTTAAAAACGAACTTCTTATTTCGGATAATGAAGCGGCATATAAAGCAATTGCACAGAAAGTAAAAGCAGAGAATCCGGATATGGATGATGCAACTTTGGATGCAGTTGTTAAAATGCAGATTACACCTCAGAGCAACGATGAAGCAGAGGTTATGAGAGCGTCCGAGACAGTAAAGGCGGCTGCATCCGGATACAGAAATGCAATTCTTGAAAACATTAATAAGCTTGAAGAAGTAATTGTTTCGCTTAAGAGTGTAAAAGCACAGGTTAACGGTGCGCAGGCAGCTCTCGATCAGGTTAGTGCTTCGCTTACCGAAGGCGAATCCGCACAGAGCATTCAGGCACTTTGTGACGGCGCAGAAAGCCTCACTGCAGGCCTTAACAAACTTAAAGCAGGTATTGGTACATACGATGAAAAAGAAATAGAGGCGTGCGTTTCAAGCGGTCAGAATACAGTCTGCTCGGCACTTTATCAGATTGGTCGCGGAACAACAACTCTTGAAAACGGAACAAAAGAATTATCCGGCGGACTTGCTACACTTAAAAGCAAGAGCGGCGAACTCAACAACGGTGTGGCTTCTCTGGTATCAGGTCTCGGATCTCTGGCTGAAGGAACAACAAAGATTAAAGATGCAACAGTTAAATTAAACGACGGTGTCGGAGAACTTAACGCAGGTGCTGTAAAACTTAACAACGGAATGATCGAATTCAATGATGAAGCTGTTTCAAAGATAGACAAAGCGTTCGATGATAATTCCGACAATCTGATTGTTGAACTTAAGACTCTTATGGATCTTGGAAAAGATTATAAATCTTTTGCTGGAAAGAGCGATGACTATGACGGCAACGTAATCTTCATCTATAAGATGGACGGTATCGGCGAATAAAGAAAGCATGATTAATATTTTGCTGATATTTTCAAAACTGTTATAGTACAGAATTCAAAAAGTAATTTGTACCGACCCCAATAGTCAGATCGGTAATCTGACGATTGGAGGTCGGTATTATTTTGTCCTTAACTGTAAAAAAAAATTCCCGTATTTGTGTTATTTGAATCTCTTCACAAATAAAAGATTTGACAAAATTATATCGCGTGCGATATAATTCAGACAGGAGGACGGAAAAATGAAAGACAAATACGAATCTTTAAGACTTCGGGAACCATCGAGTGGGAGTAAACAGTTCAACGAATCTTGACAAAATATTGACATTTGTAATACCACTTTCTTGACGGGAAAGTGGTATTATTTTTTTGTTTTAAAGAGTTGAAAAAAATAACCGCATTTCGAAAATTAAAATCACTTAGG
>JAILRA010000062.1 GCA_024698715.1 Lachnospiraceae bacterium | reverse complement strand
TTTGTTTTCTTAATGCCAGCAAGTTCTTTCTCGAGAATTTCCGCTCTTTCCGTAGCTTTCTGAAGCTCCGTTTTGTTTGCTTCCTGCAATCTGTCGAACTCTTCTGCCTTCTGCTTCAATGAATCGTAATCAGCATATTTCTGACGATCTCTTCCGAGACGTTCAGCTACTATGCTATTTACTTCTTCCTGCGTGAAGGTTTTCTGTTCTCCTTCTGCACTCTGCGTAACCTGATTAACAGTTTCTTCTGCCATGTGTAATCTCCTTTCCGCAATTACCGTTTGCGTAACGTATTTTTTGTATTAAAAAAGCACCCTTTCGGATGCTCTTTAAACTATTTTATTAGTTGCACCGGTGCAACCCATTAAAAAAGCACCTACTTACGTAAGTGCTGATTATCTATATATTCCTTGCTTAGCTTCTTTTAATTCTCTTTTCTCTGCAATATCTGAAGCTTCTAAATATGCATTCATTAATTCATTGCGGTCACTCTCGGGAACCTTTACACAATATGTACAATAAATTAATGTCAATTTACTGGATTCAATTTTTGGATTAAATAAATAACTATATTTATTTGATGCCATTTATATCACCACCCATTGCTTTCCATTCATATTCTCTGACAATCCTGTAAAATTTTTGTTGAACGATACACTATTTTTTGCGTATCGTTTTAGTAGTACATCTTGTTTGATAAAATCTATAAAATACTATATACAGACATTTACTTCTTTTCATTATCATTATAACATGATTTGACAATTCTTCCCAACTGTTTTTTCTTGAAAATCATCTTCCTGTGTGACCATATAAATATTTGCATACTGCTTTTCGGTCAGTCGCATCATTCTAACAGTACCGGTCTTGGGAGCGTATTCTTCAATTCGTCTAAAATGTTTTTCGGAATTCTTTCTATTTGCAACAATTCTCATAAACACTTCCGGTGCAATACGAAGATAACCGTCTTTAATCAGAAATTTCCGAAGATTTGTATATTCTGTCTTGGTTCCCCATTTATTTGTCGGGCTTAAGATAATAATTATTCTCATTCAGTGATACCCTCCATCTTCTCAATAGCAAGAATGGTCGGCAACTGAAGTTTCTCGGAAGACCCATCTAAAATAATCCTCTTAAGACTTTCACACATCAATTCTATGGCGGAAATAAGATTTACTTTTGTACCATCCAACAAACAAGCATTAAATAAAACTCCGGATAATTCTTTTCGCTCTGCCTTATTAAGCCGCTCGTTTGGCCCAATATTATAATATGCTGTCTGATCAACTATGGCACGATAAGGCTCTATTAAATCGTCAGCGAGATTAAATGCATTTAACTGGTTATTATGATGAATACCAAATGCAGGATGAAAACCTGTGCAAACCAAACTTCTTGCTATAGCACTTCGTACGATAGCATAACCATAATTCAATCTATTGTTGACGGGATCATCCCCACGACGATTAAGACCACAATGGTATTTCTGAAAATATTCCTTGGCCGAAATAGCCTCTATATAGTCAACATTATCCGCACTGATACCTTGTGAATATGTAGCAATTTTTTCAGCACCATCTAATCCAAGCAGAGTTAGATTCCTCGACTGATTCTCTACTTTCCTCTTAATTATTTGTTCCCATAAAGTTTTATATTTTTCTTCCGAATAAGATACCTGAGCATGCATTATCTGCGATTGTCTGGAATTTCCAGAGAACGGCAAAACAATAGCAGTCGGAAGATATTTTTCATCCAAAGTCATAATAGATACATTGTTTTGAGATAGAATTGAAAGGTCCATCGTTGACAACCGGATATTGGGTCCGAGTGCAGTAATTTGATATAAGTCCTCAATTGGTACAAAAATTTTTTCTTCCTGTGTTATTTCCAATTGTCCGAAATTGATATGAATTTCTGATGGTTTTGTTATTTCCAATGTTCGAAACGGCATAAGAAAAAGACCTCCTTTTTCTTTATAATACTACAAGAAGGTCTTTAATCAGCGTTCTTTCCGTATCTATCTTTTTCGTACATTACATTAAGTTCATGTATATTTTCATTCATCAGTTTTTCAATATCATCCGCTCTCTCCCTCGGAGTCTGATATTTCTTCAGTTCATAGCCCTTCTTAATGTTTTTCTCAATAGCCTTTTTGTACATCCTTCTGATCTTTGATATCTTCTCTTTCTTTTCAGACTTCTTTCTGACTATTTTTTCTCTTATCTCGATCATGTCTTCGTCTTCGATAAGCTGAGTCTGTATTTCTTTCTTAACCATTATGGTTTTAACAATGGCTATGATGACACGAACCAGTATGAAGATCAAGAAAGCGGCAAGAATTATATAAAGTCCGTACGCAATTACATTAAATACTACATTATCTTCGTAAACAATCTCTTCTTCTAAACCAATTACAAGCGGCTCAACCTCTTCATCATGCATGAAAAGAATCGCATAAATGTAATCAAGAAATTCACCGAATTTGGTAAGCAAAAATCCGATTAATTTGGCAAATTTCAGGTATAAGAACAATGACCATTTATCAAGTGCATCGATCTTTGCAATAACCATTACAACGATAGAAATAATAATAAAAGGAATGGCAAGTTTCGAATCGTTTTTCAACATGTCATCGAATGGCATCTTATCGTTGTTTTTCTTTTCAACCGCAAGAAGAAACGCATTTTCAAAGAAAAGTCTTAAGTAAAACGTAAGCATAAACAAAATGCCGACAACAAAGAAATAAGTCATTGCAAATTTGCTACCCCGGATATCCGCTACGAGATAGGCGATCGCAGGAGCAACAACAAAGCCTATGTTAATATAGGCAAATCCCTCTCCTTTTGTCACAAACCAGGCTCTCAGATCCGCGATGAGAACATACATATAAAACAGTCCGAGAACAAGCCTGAACTGTACATCCAAAGGTAAAAGGAATATCAGAAATATGGGAACAATATGAGCCAAAGTATAGACCACAACATTATCAATTATAGTTGGAAGTCTCTTTAAAGATACTCTGATAAAATACGAGAAAAAAAGTATCAGAAATACACCGACCGGAAGAACGATCGAGAATTGTCTTTTCAAAAAAACATTCCAGAGTTCGGTCAGTGTGATATAAAACAGATAAAACATTATGAAATTGGCAATTTCAGCTAAAATATAATATTTTCTGTTTTTCATAAACTTTACTTAATTCCCTTCTGCAAAAATATTACATCTCCTCATCGATATTCCACTTAAACGAATCAGGACCGTTTGAAGAAAAAGGAGAAATATTAACATAAGAGTAATCGGGAACGATAACAGTGAACTTTGCACCGCGTTTGCGTAATTCGTCGAATTTATCTACAAAATCCTCTTTACGATAATTCGAAACAATAACATATTCGTTATCCGTATCACATTCAATATGTTCATCCATAAGCTTGATGAACGACGGACATACATCCTTGATCTTGATCCTTGCTAGAGCAATATCGATATTTCTTAAATGTCCGTCATCGCAACCTGCTTCTACCGAGATCATTTCGTCGGTTTCATAATCCGAACCGTTTGTATATAATGCAACGGGTATCTGCTCTTCAAGAAAACTGTCCGCCAGACAGGAAGCAATCCTTATTGACCATTCGGCAAGATTCTCGCTGTTTCTGACGAGATTCATATCAAGATTCAAAAGAATGACTACGTTTTTTCTGTTGGTGGAATTGAATGTATTTACATGCAAAACATCACTCTTTGCCGTAGCCTTCCAGTTGATGTGATTCATCGGATCGTAAGGCTGATATTCCCTTATCGATCTGAATTCAAACGGATCCTCATTGATCTTGATCTTTTTGACAACATCACCGGTAAATCTAATGATGTCATCCGGCAGATCTTCTTTTCTTATCTTTGCAGGTAAAACCAGAACAGACGAATACTCATTGGAAGTCGCAAAATTACTTTTGTTCATAAAAATATCTTTGCAGATAAGATCGATGGATGTGATCTTATATTCGCCTCTTTTGGTGGCACGAAAAGCATATTTTCTTGTAATTATCTGAAAAGGCCGGCAGGTAAAATAATCACTTCTGTAATACTGATCCGTAACCGTCGCATTCTTCTCTTTTGGAAAATGAAAAGTACGCGTGATCGAGAATTTCAGCTGAAGAACGGGCAAAAGAAGAAATTTGTCATTCTTTATCACCTCGACAAGTGCATTCTTGTCGCCTTCTCTTACTATGGGTTCTTCAAAATCAATATTCACCTGTAAACCTTTGGACCAGTTTTTTCTGAATACGATATTCTGAATAATATACAGAATAAAACCGATCAAAAGTACAATCAGCAGTCTCATCCGATTCTCGCCTTTGAATTATTTTGTATTAAAGTTTTCACTGGGTACTTCCACACGACTTACAAGAGAATTGAGATACTGTTCTCTGGATGTCCTGTCTTTTCTGTTAATAAATAATATCCTGTGCAAAAGAACCGGTTTGATAAGATTCTTTATATCATCGGGTAAAACATAATCTCTTCCGTCAACAAGAGCGGAAGTTTTGGCTGCTTTTAAGAGCGCAAGCGATCCTCTGGGGCTGACTCCCATATATGTTCCGGAATCTTCCCTCGTCACTTTGCAGATCTGAGCAATGTATTTTATAAGATCGTCATGAATGCTTATCTCTTTCAGCAATTCCCTTATCTCTAAGATGTCAGCCGAATCAACTACGCTTTCAAGCGTTTCAATAGGTTCATCGTTCTCGAATCTTTTCAACATCTTGATTTCTTCGTCCAAAGAAAGATTTCCGAGCGAAAGTTCCATCATAAATCTGTCGAGTTCAGCTTCGGGAAGCGGAAAAGTTCCCGCGGTTTCAACAGGGTTTTGTGTAGCTATTACAAAGAAGGGATTATCAAGTTTTCTGGTTTCACCGTCCACGGTTACCTGTCTTTCCTGCATGGCTTCCAGAAGAGCCGACTGTGTTCTGGGTGTCGCTCTGTTTATTTCATCAGCCAGAAGGATATTGGTTATGATCGGGCCTTCGACAAAATTGAATTTTTCCGTAGCTCTGTTATAAACATTAAGTCCGATGATATCGGCAGGGAGCAGGTCCGGAGTAAACTGGATACGGGAAAAACCGGAATTGATGGATAAAGACAGTGATTTTGCAAGCATTGTTTTACCTGTTCCGGGCAGATCTTCCAAAAGGACATGTCCGTCGGCAATAAGGCAGATCAAAACATTTTTAATAACTTCGTCTTTTCCGACTATTACCTTTCCGATATTGTCTCTGATCAATTCAATCTTTTCTTTTGCCTGAGTAATATTCATGATTTATCCTTTCTTGTCTAAAAAGTTTTAAGTATTTGATTTATTCCGTTGCAAATCAAAATAAACAATATACAAATAAAAAATGCCATATTTATTCAATATTACAACAAATATGACACTCTTTTATATAATTATCAACAGACAAATTATAAAAAAACACTTGATAAAATAATGAATTATTGATTCTTTGAATCGATCATATTGACGGCTTCGATCATTACATCGTCCCAGATCATTCTGGCTTCATAGGATAAAATATTACCGTCGGACCCCAGAGATTTTTTCAATTCGTTCCTTACCAGCCAGTTTTCCCAGCCGTTAGCCGCATATACATCGGGTACGATTCCCAGATAATTATCATCAGGGAATTTCTCAGAGACGCTGAACGCCATTGTATACGGAATTTTACTTTCGGGGAGATAATAATTTAAGGGATGTCCGCTGAAGCCCTCTCCTCCTGTATTGTTTCCGATGAGAATAACATCGGGTTGTTCACTCATGATTCCCGCAAGAATATCACCCGAAGAAAACGTGCTGTTTCCGTTCAATACATAAATATCGTATTTCTTTTTTGCCTTGCCTTTAAATGAAAAATCCTCGTAGTACTCGTAGCAGTCGATATGTTTTTTCAGTCCGTGTTCGAAAAATGTTTTATAAAAAGAGTTACCGTACAATAAATCGGTCATGTCATTTATCGGTGATCTGGCATAACTTATTAATTTGTAATCGTAATTAAATAATGCCGGGCATATGCCTTTTATAACAAAATTACAGTTTCCGCCCTTATTCGATCTGTTGTCAATTATTACGCTTTTGGCATCAACTTCATCAAGAGCCTCAGTAATGTCATTGAATGCATACTCGGAATCAAAACTGTCGCAGTAAGCAATTGAAACGATAACGAGATTTCTTTCTGGATCTTTTTGTATGGAATAGCATCTTGAAACACTGACTTCGGAATCGGTTTCTTCCTCGCTTGCAGTTTCCGTCGTTTCTGTTTCTGATGTTTCGGTTTCCGAATCTGCAGCATAATGATCGGGATATCTTCTGTCTCTGAAATATAAAGCCGTAGTGAATTCACATGAACAGTACAGTTCCTTATTTACGAGAGTCCCGTCAGCTAATTGCAGAACAGCATCATATTTATTACCGACGCCGTCATTAAAGATCAGTTCATGTACATACATGCTGTCGTTCATGGCATCGTAACTGAATTTATGTATTGTATCAAGTTCCGGCAGAACATCTTTAACTTCTTTTCCGTTTAAAGAAACAAGTTTTGCATTTTCTATCCCGGGTATCAGTTCTTCTTCATTAAACCCTTCGTAGATAGCAACATAATCGCCGTTTAAATACACCATATAAATATATTTCTCATAATACGAAAACATTCTGTCTTCAAACTGAGAATAGTAAGCAAAATTCGTATTTACAACTTCATCGGTGACAAGTTCATATGACAAAGGAAAACCTGTAGTATCCGACATATCCCGACCGGGTGCCGATACATAATCATGTGCTCCGGGAAGTTTGGCATTAAGACTGGTCATTATCGAGAAAAATTCAAATTCATCCTTGCAATCTTCAATTCTTTCTCTGTATGAATCATGAAGAGCAGAATAATCAATATCAAGATATTTTTCAGCCTGCTCTCTTACAAGCGAATCGGTATATAAGTGATCGTAAAAATATTCAAAATCCGTCAGCATCTGTTCTTTTGTCAGATGCACTTCTCCGTAATCATATTCATCGTTATAAACGTCGTTTCTGCTTGTTTTACTTATCAGATCGATGCCGTCAAAAATGATCTTATGGGTAACCAGAAAAAAGATCAGAGCAGCAGCAGAAAATCCCGCAAGAACAAATAATAAAAATCTCAGGATCTTTTTAAAAGATATTTTTTTAGTTTTTTTATCTTCCATAAATTCTTTGAATTCCCTGTTACTCGTTTGTTATAAACATGGCATCACCGAATGAAAAGAAACGATATTTCTCTTTAACGGCCTCTTCATAAGCATTTAAAACATTTTCCCTGCCGGCAAGTGCCGAAACAAGCATTATAAGTGTGGATTCGGGCAAATGAAAATTGGTTATAAGACAGTCAAGAACCTTAAACTTATATCCCGGGTAAATAAAGATACTCGTATCTTTACTCTCCGCTCTGACCATACCGTTTTCATCCGAAGCGGACTCAATGGTGCGGCAGCTTGTGGTTCCCACGCAGATTATCCTGCCTCCGGCCTTTTGGGTTTCATTTATCGTATCGGCTGCTTCTTTAGTCACCTGATACCATTCGGAATGCATATGATGATCCAGAATATTGTCTTCCTTTACGGGTCTGAACGTTCCGAGTCCCACATGAAGCGTAACATAAGCGATTTTCACGCCCTTATTGCTTATCTTTTCAAGAAGCTCGTTCGTAAAATGAAGTCCTGCGGTCGGTGCCGCTGCAGAACCGTCAAATTTGGCATAAACAGTCTGATATCTGTTCTTATCCTGAAGTTTATGTGTAATATACGGAGGAAGCGGCATTTCACCGAGTCTGTCGAGTATTTCCTCCCATATTCCGTCAAATTCAAATCTGATTATCCTGTTTCCTTCTGGAGTTATGTCAACTATCTCGCTATTAAGAATTCCGTCCCCGTATGTGAATCTGTATCCGACTTTAGCCTTTTTTCCGGGTTTGACCAGACATTCCCAGTCGGTATCGGAAAGTCTCTTTAAAAGCAAAAACTCAACACTTGCACCGGTTCCTTCTCTTACACCGAAAAGTCTTGCGGGAATAACCTTCGTGTTATTAAGTACAAGACAGTCGCCTTCATGAAGGAAATCGATAATATCACTGAAATGATGATGCGAGAATTCGCCGGTATTTTTATTCAGTTTAAGAAGTCTTGAAGAACTTCTGTCGGCAAGAGGGTCCTGCGCGATGAGTTCTTCGGGAAGATCGTAATAAAAATCTGATTTTTTTAATTCCATGGCATAAAATTACATATTCTTTATAAATGAAATATATCCGCGATATGTTTCGTAGATATCCGCCTTGCTTGTAGCTTCATAAGGCGCATGCATATTTAATACGGCAACACCGCAGTCGATAACGTTCATACCGTATTTGGCAAGCATATATGCGATCGTTCCGCCACCGCCAAGGTCAACTTTGCCTAGTTCCGCAAGCTGGAAGGAAATATCGTCTTTGGCGAAAATACTTCTGATTGCGCCAAGATATTCGGCATTGGCATCATTGGATCCCGATTTTCCACGGGAGCCGGTAAATTTGCAGAGCACAAGACCTCTTCCAAGGTATGCAACGTTCTTCTTATCGAAGCTTGAGGCATAGGAAGGATCGAATGCACTTGAAACATCACTTGAGAGCATATTAGAATTTGCGAGCATTCTCTTGAGTTTGATCTCGGAATAATCATCGCAGAGATTCAGTAATTCAGCCATTACGTTTTCAAAAAGCTGGGACTGCATTCCCGTAGCACCTACGGAACCGATCTCTTCTTTGTCGGTCAGAATACATACTGCAGTTCTTTTAACCTTCTTAACCTTTAACATTGCTTTGTATGAAGGGAACGAACATACTCTGTCATCCTGTCCGTAACCGAGGACCATTGAACGGTCAAATCCGGCTTCTCTGGCTCTTCCTGCAGGAACAATCTCCAGTTCGGCCGAAAGAAAATCTTCTTCTTCAATGTCATAGTATTTTTTGAGAATATCCAGAACAGATTTCTTTACAGCTTCCTTCTCTTCTTTCTCTTCCTTGTCTTTTGATTTCGAACTGCTCTTCTTATCTTCTTTTGCAAGAGGCCTGTTACCGATAATGATATCCAGTGCTTCGCCTTCTATTACTTTCGAAGCTTTCTTCTCAAGCTGATCCTGAGAAAGGTGGATAAGAAGATCTGAAATGAAGAATACGGGATCGTCCTCTTCTTCACCCAGATTAACGATAACGCTTGTACCGTCTTTTTTGGCAACAACTCCGTGGATCGCAAGAGGGATCGTAACCCACTGATATTTTTTGATGCCGCCGTAATAATGGGTATCAAGGTATGCGATTCCCGAATCCTCATATAAAGGATTTGACTTTACGTCAAGACGTGGTGAATCGATGTGGGCTCCGAGGATGTTAACACCGTCTTCGAGTTTATCCGTTCCGACATTCATCATGATGATCGACTTATTCATCTTCACGGAATAAACCTTATCACCTGCTTTCAGCTTTTTACCCGATTTAATAACTTTATTAATATCGGTATAGCCTTCTTTTTCTATCTCATTAACTATTTTTTCAACGCATTCTCTCTCAGTCTTGCAATCCGAAATAAAATCCACATATTCTTTTGTAAATGAATCAAGTTCTTTTAACTGAGTAGCGTTATATTTATTCCAAACACATTTGTTTTCCATAAATACCGTGCTCCTTTTTTTTCATCTAACTTATACAACTAAAGGATTATCATACGCATTTGATCAGCTTCTGATATCGACATCCAGTTTGTATTTAAGGTTACCGAGAATCTTCTTAACGTATTTATCAACGCTGTCTGCTTCGAAATCCTGCTCTCCGGGCGTGAATGTTATGGAGAACGCAAGGCTCTTCTTGTCTGAAGGAATGTTCTCGCCTTCATATACATCAAAGAGTTTTACGTCAGTCACATATTTGCACGCATCTTTAATCGTATCTTCAACCGTACCGCAGGCTACATCCTTGTTCATCAAAAGTGCAAGGTCTCTGTTAACGGATGCAAATTTGCTTAACGGCTTGTAGGATGCCTTTGTATCAAGTGCGTAAAGATAATCAAGATCGATCTCGCAGATATATGCATCAGTTCTAAGATCGAGTTTTTCTGCAACTTCGTATGATACTTTTCCGAGGTAGCCGATAGTATTATCGCCTTCTTTAACCAAAGCAGTCTGAAAGGGATGCAGGAATGCTTTCTCGCCGGCTTCAAATTTGAAACTCGTGAAGAAAGAATCGGCTACGGAATTAACAATACTCTTTAACGAATAAAAATCGTATTTTTCTCCGAAGATCGCTATGCAGAGTGTCTGCTTTTCATCGGGATACTCAGATAAAGGCAGGCTCTTTGCGATAAATCTTGATCCTGCTTCGAAAAGTTTTCCTTCAAGATTACCCTTCTTCTGATTTCTTGAAACCGCATGAAGCATTGAAGGTGCAAGTGTTGTTCTCATAACGGACAGATCTTCGTTTATGGGATTTAAGATCTTGATCGCTTTTCTTTCATCCGCATCATCAGAAAGATTCAAAAGAATGAAATCCGAAGGAGAAATGAATGAGTAATGAATACATTCATATGCTCCCTGTGCACAAAGATCTTTTTTGAGTTTAATTTCTTTTTTCTGTTTGGCATTAAGTCCGCCCATTGTAACCTGAGCATCTGCAAGGAATGTATCCGTGATATGCTCGTATCCGTACATTCTGATGACTTCCTCGGCAACATCGGGATAACTTTCCATATCTTCTCTGTATGCGGGGATCATAAGTGTCAGTTCGTCACCGTTAACCTTGGGATCGAATGAAAGATTCTTAAGGATTCTTACAATATCATCAGTGGGAACTTCTATACCTAGTACTCTGTTAACCTTGGCGATGCTGACCTTCATTTCCTTGGGCTCAATTGAATTGCCCGTATTAACATCTACATGAGTGCATGAAACTTTACCGCACTCTAATTCTTCTACAAGATGAAGAGCTCTCTTCATTGCGTTGAATGTTGAATATTCATCAACACCCTTTTCGTATTTGGCGGAAGCATCCGTTCTCTTACCGAGTACTCTTGAAGTCTTTCTGATATTGTCTCTTGCAAACTTTGCAGACTCGAATAAAACTTCCTTGGTTGTATCTCTGATCTCCGAATTAAGACCGCCCATAACACCTGCTATGGCAACAGGTTTTACACCGTCGCAGATAACGAGGTTATTGTTTGTAAGTTCATATTCCTGTTCGTCGAGGGTAACGATCTTTTCTTTATCATCCGCACGTCTGACTACGATCTTGTTTCCTTCGATATAGTCACAGTCAAAAGCATGCATGGGCTGACCCATTTCAAGAGATACATAGTTTGTTATGTCAACCATATTCGAAATAGGTGTCTGACCTACAAGTGCAAGTCTTCTCTGCATCCAGAGAGGAGATTCTTTGATAACTACATCATGAACATAATGTCCGATGTATCTCGGGCAGATATCGGGAGCGATAACTTCAACGCTGAAACCATCCTTAGTAACACTGTCTTCATGATAATCAAGAGCAGGAGCTTTGTATTCTCTGTTCAAAACTGCAGCAACTTCTCTTGCAATACCGGTAATGCACTGACAGTCAGGTCTGTTTGCGGTGATGGAAACATCGAAAATATAATCATCAATTCCGACTATGGGTTTTACATCCGCACCAACTTCACATGAATCATCAAGCACAAGTAATCCGTTATATGATGCTCCGGGATACATACCTTCCGAAACACCAATCTCAACACCCGAACAAAGCATGCCTTCCGAATCATATCCGCGAAGTTTGCCTTTTTTGATCGTCATTACGCCTTCAACCGTCTTATGATCTTTTGCTGTTGCGATTACGCTCGCTCCGTCCAATGCAACGGGGAATTTCTTACCTGTACATACATTATCCGCACCACAGCAGATCTGTAAAAGTTCCGGCTGTCCGACATCAACTTTACATACATGAAGATGTGTATCGGGAATAGGCTCGCATTCTTTTACAAGACCAACTACAACACCCGATATATCTTTACCGATTTCAATTACTTCTTCTACTTCAAATCCGCAGGAGAAAAGCTTCTCTTCAAGAACTGAAGGTTCGATATCATTAATATCTACATATTCTTTTAACCAACTCAAAGTTACTAACATATTTTTATCCTCTCAAATATATATCAATATTTCGTAATTAATCTTAGTTATCATCAATCTGCTTAAGAACATTTAAGTCTGATTCAAATAACAACTTGATGTTATTGATACCGTACTTAAGCATTGCTGTTCTCTCAATACCGATACCGAATGCAAGACCTGAATATTCTTCAGAATCTATACCGCAGTTCTCAAGTACCTTCTTGTTAACGATACCTGCACCAAGGATCTCTATCCAGCCTGTACCCTTGCAAAGTTTACAGCCCTTACCGCCGCATTCGAAGCAGCTTACATCTACTTCTACTGAAGGCTCTGTGAATGGGAAGTATGAAGGACGTAATCTTGTAGTTGTATCTTCGCCGTAAATCTTCTTTACGAAGTTATCAAGCATTCCCTTAAGGTCGCAAAGTGTGATCTTCTTATCAACCACAAGACCTTCCATCTGAGTGAACATGGGTGAATGCGTCGCATCATCATCGCTTCTGAAAACTTTACCGGGAGACAGGATCTTGATAGGAGGCTTGGTATTCTCCATAACATGGATCTGTCCGGATGAAGTCTGGGTTCTTAAAAGAAATTCGGGAGACAGATAGAACGTATCCTGCATGTCTCTCGCGGGATGATCCGCAGGAGTGTTAAGTGCAGTGAAGTTATAATAATCGTTCTCGATCTCAGTTCCTTCGTAGATTGAAAATCCCATTCCCGCAAATACATCGATAAGCTGGTTTCTCATCTGAGTGATCGGATGAAGATTTCCTTTTTTGTCAGAGTCGGCATCGATAGTAACATCAATCTTCTCTTTCTCGTATCTCTCTTTTAATTCTTTATCTTTCATTTTGGCATCAAGTTCTTCAAAAACTTCGGTAGCCCAGTTTTTAAGTTCATTAACCTGTTTTCCGTACTCGGCCTTTTCCTCATTGGGAATGTTCTTCATCTCCTTCATGAGCTGACCAATCTGACCGGTTTTCGAATCAAGATACTGTTTTCTCAATTCAAAAGCAGTCGCTCTGGAAACTGCGGATTTCTCGATACTGTCGAGAATCTCCTGTTTGATTGAAGATAATTTTTCGTTCATATCCTTCTCTCCTCTGTATTAAAAACTAAATTTACTTACACGTTTAAAAATATCGGATTATAAAAACAAAAATTCCCGTAAGATAAATTCTTACGGGACGTTATTTACGCGGTACCACCCATATTCATTCAGTTAGCATAATTATTTTTATGTAAACCAAATGCTCTCATTTCAGTTAACGCCTTCATACGTGCAAACCTACTCATCTGAAATCCCTAAGTAAAACAACAATTAAATCCTGTCATTTTCCTTTAATGAATTTCTGTAGTCTTTCAATTTGCAGGCTCCGGTGTGAAATTGATCACGTAACATTGTCTTAAGAAAGCTTTCAGCGGATCACTTTCTCTCTCTGAAAGAATAATACGGACTTTTGCACCATCAATGCCGTTCTATATAAAATATGCATATTCATTCTCGAATATGAAATCATAGAGTTATTATATTCAAGAAATACCGATACAGTCAACAGGAATTTTAAATCCTCGAAAAACCGCATACCGTAAATCCAAAATGTTTAACATATCCAATGTCTGATATTTCACGCGGCTTCTTCCTTGGTAAGCCTTCCTTCCTCTCTCTTTGAGTTAAAATACACATTGATGATTCCGCCGTACATAAACAGAACCGCAAGCGTGTATACCCAGATAAGAAGGATTATGACCGTCGCCATGGAACCGTAAAGGTTAAAGGTCGAAAATTTCATAAGATAAAAGTTAAATGCCCAGTTAAATGCAGTCCATGTGGTACCGGTAAAAAGCGCACCCTTCCACTGTTTGCGGGGTCTCGTTTTTTTGTCCGGAACCCATGCATAAACAAAGCACAAAACAAATGCACAAAAGATCCACTGTACCAGGAATCGGAAATTAAATATTGCTTCAAGCCATCCGAAATGGAAACCGAAATACTGTCCGAGCAGTTCATATACATAGTTAATAAATACGATCACTGCAACCATAATGACGATCAACATGGCAAACCCCAGAGAATAAAGGATCGCCCTTAGTCTTAACATAATGAAATTGGACAATTCGGCGCATCCGTTTATTACGTTCAGTCCGCTCTTGATCCCCTGGATGCCTTTTGCAGATGACCACAAAAGTATCAATGTCGTGATCGATAAGATCGTCGGCGAATGACCGTATAATTGTTTTATGATATTGATCGTAAGGGAATCCAGTACTTCGGGAAGAACCTTTCCCAGAAAAGCAAGAATATTCGCTTCAGACAATGGTGTAAAAGGGATTATCGAAAAAACAAGAAGAACGGTGGGAAATATCGCCAGAAACACAAAAAAGGCAACACTCGATGCAAATAATCTCGCATTAGTTTGCCGATACATCATCGATATTTCCATGTAACCGTTAAAAAATGCTTTAAATTTCTTCATAATAATGACCCGAAACATGATCTCGTATTTTGACTCCTAGCTAAAGGCTAGGTGGGTGTCCGCAAATAAACTTCTGCCTTCCAATGGATAAAACAAATTTGGCCTGACATAGGATTAAAGATATAGGAATCCCGTTTAAAGTATTGTAGGGTCAAAATAACAAGTCGTCATATTTCAGGTTTTTATTATTATACAATATTTATGTAAAAAAATCAATTTCAAAACAGTATTATTTAAAATATGCGATCGCATCTTTTAATCCGTCTGACAGATCGTTCATATGAGAACTTTCATCACTTACGCAACGAACATTATCTGCGATCGATTCAATTGAAGCGGTAACTTCCTGATTGGTAGCAGCCGTCTCTTCGGATATGGCTGAAAGATCGCTGACAGCATCAACAAGACCGTTCTTAATAACATCCAGTTCTTTTGCAACCCGGGAAAGTGAATCGATTTCACATACCGAATTATTGATCTCGCCGTCAAGTTCGTCAAATTTCTTAAGTGTGATCTCAAGAAGTTCACGCTGTTCGTTAATTATCTCTTTAACCTTTTCGGAGTCTTTTACGCACTCGTCGGATTTTTTGAATATCTGAATAACTGCATCCCTGATCTTTGCTGCAGACTGATTTGACTGCTCCGCAAGATTTTTGATCTCTTCAGCAACAACACCGAATCCTTTGCCTGCTTCACCTGCTCTTGCAGCTTCAATGGAAGCATTCAGAGCAAGAAGATTCGTCTGAGAAGCTATATTGGTGATGAGATTCATCATCTCATCTATTTCGCCTACCGAATTGTTAGTATCATTGATCTTTTCCGAAATACTCTCAATCGCATCAAGTGATCTCTGAGAGCTCTCGCTCATCTTTCTGATGCAGTCTCCGGCTTCGTTATTGGCTGCCGTCATATTACGCGAACTGAGGTTCAAATGATCCGTATTGGATACGATACCTTCGATCATTCCGCCCATGGAAATAACATTCTCGTTGATTCCCTGAACGCTGTCAGCCATAGTCTCCGTTGTATTTGCGAGACCGCTCATGGATTCTGATATCTGGCTTGTGCCTTCCGATGAAGTACGTGCAAGATTTGAAGAATTGGCTATGGTATCTTTCAGTTGATCATATTTGTTTCTGATATCATTTATTGATTCGGTAAGAACTTTCGAAAGTTTCTGAGTCGATTCAATGAGCATTGCACTCTCTTCGAGATTCGATTTCAGATTTACCGTAGTATTAATATTACCGTCTGCGATCTCATGAATAGCCAGTGATGTTTTCTTAATGGGATTTGCGACTTTAATTGAAATGATGATCACAATAACCAAAAATATAAACTCAAGAATTACACCGGTAATAATGATCGAAATATTTATGGTCAATTCGGCTTTTCTTACATCAGTCGCGGGTTTACCGGAGAAAGCCATACCCACTACATTATTATTGGCGCCCTTAAGCGGCATGTAGTAAACAAAATATCTGGTATTATTTATTTTAACATCATCGGAAAAATAATCTTCACCGTTCTTTACGGCTGCCCAGACAGCTTCGGATGCTTTGGTACCTTCGATCCTGAGTCCCGTTTTAACATCTCTTATGGATGTCATAAATCTTACATCATCTTTAAACAATGTAAAATCAATGCCTGTTTCAGCCATTCTGTCGATATAATCCGTATCGTATTCGCAAAAGCCGTTAACAAGGTCATTTTCGTTTATCAGATCATACTGATAATATTCTTTTAATCCGGTCGAAGCCAGTTTCAATTCTTCCCTGATATTTTTCTCGAGAGAATTAACCGCAATCTTATTGCTGATCAATCCAAGAATAACGATAGAACTTGTAAGAGGTACCAATGCCATAAGAATAAGCATTCTTTTCAAATTAAGAAAATGTTTTTGTCCCATACTCTCCCCCAAAAGATAAATTTAATAATTATTATAAAAATAATAAATGGCATTAATAATTGTAACATTAAAAATGCCTTGAAAAAGTGGACCAGACGGGAGTCGAACCCGTGTCCAAAAGCAGATTCCCTCTCCTTCTCCTATCACAGTCAAACTTCAAGATTCCCTCATCGCAAAGACGTTTGACAGACTTTGCAACTCGGTAGTTCCTTATACGCCCGTCAAGCCGGAACAAACTTAACGTCGTTTCCTGTCAAGGATGATGCCCTAAGATATCAAGACAGGTACTGATACCACGGACACGCTGCGATTAGGCAGCGAAAGCTAATTTGTTATTATCAGCGTTTATATTTAGGTTTGTGAACTGACGCGTCACTTACGGATAGCTTCTAAAGGTGCAAAACCCCTGTCGAAACCATTACTGGCCCTTATTCAATTGTTTATTTCATCCGAATATATATTCGGTTAAAATCTATAATAATATTATATCAGACAGAAAAGATTTTTCCAAAACATTTTATAAAATAACATTTTTTATTACATATTCTGAGCATTCTTAAAATCTCTTCTCGTCTCTCTTTCATAATCCTTTTTGGCAATACTTTCTCTTTTGTCGTACAATTTCTTGCCTCTGCAGAGACCGAACTCTATTTTTGCCTTTCCTTTTGAAAAATAAACCTTAAGCGGAATGAGTGTAAATCCTTTTTCTTTGATTTTACCGGAAAGTTTTGAGATCTCGGCTTTATGAACCAGAAGTTTACGGTTTCTCAAAGGATCCTTATTAAAAATATTACCTTTTTCGTAAGGAGAAATATTCATACCGTAAATGAAAAGTTCACCATTATCGATACCTATAAACGATTCTTTGATGGAACATTTACCCATACGGAGGGATTTTACTTCTGTTCCGACAAGAACTATTCCGGCTTCAAAAGTTTCATCCACAAAATAATCATGATATGCTTTTTTGTTATTTGCAATTATTTTTATATTTTCCTGTGCCATAAAAAATACCTTTTTCTTAAGACCTGTACGATTGAGTATGAGTGATGAAATCACACTGCTCGCGTACGGCCCGTGCATCGTCGAAGACGACATTTTCTTTTTACGAGCCTGTATATATAAAAAGCGCTTCCTTACGGAAGCGCCGATCTCAACATTTATCCGAAAATAATGGGGATGTTAAGCAGTAAAGCGATCACCATAAAAGCTACAGCAAGCCATGTGGTAACCTTAACCATAACACCTTCCATCGAACGACCTTTGTTTTTGCCCCAGTAGGAATCTGCGATACCTCCTATGGCGCCCAGGCCTTGTTGTTTACCTTCCTGCATAAGTACCAGGAATGTAAGCGCTACACATATAAGAATAAATATTACCATTACGATTATTTTAATAATTTGTTGCATTTCTCATCCTTAAATTCTAAATCTTTTCGGTCAAACAAACAACCGCTTCTGTATATTATCATAACAGGATATTTTTTGCAAGGTATATTTTATAAGTAAAACCTGCAAATATCAAAAACAATATCTGCAGGTTTGTATACTTGCTTATTGACCGGTTATTACACCAGAAGTGATTTTCCTGTCATTTCCTTGGGCTGTTCCATTCCCATAAGTTCAATGATCGTGGGAACGATATCTGCAAGGCATCCGTCCTCGCGAAGTTTCTTTCCTTCGGGTCCGTTTACGAGAATGAAAGGAACGGGATTTGTTGTATGTGCTGTGAAAGGTTCGCCTGTTTCGTAATCGATAAGCTGCTCTGCGTTTCCGTGGTCAGCACAGATGAACATTGTTCCGCCTACTTCTTTTACAAAGTTAACGATCTCACCAACACACTTGTCGATTACTTCGATCGCTTCGATTGCAGCTTCAAGAACGCCTGTATGACCAACCATGTCAGGGTTAGCGAAGTTACAGATGATAACATCATATTTTGAAGAACCGTCTTCGTTCTTTGCGGTGATTGCTTCGCTTAATTTATCACATACCGTGTATGCACTCATTCTGGGCTTCTTGTCATATGTGGGAACATACTTGGGTGAGTTAACAAGGATTCTGTCTTCGCCTTCGTTGGGTGTTTCCACGCCGCCGTTAAAGAAGAATGTAACATGTGCATACTTCTCTGTCTCTGCAATTCTTGCCTGCTTAAGTCCGTTGGCAGCAAGCCACTCTCCGAATGTATTTGTAACTTCTACTTTATGGAAAGCTACTGACTTGTTGGGGATTGTGGGATCATATTCCGTAAAGCAAACATATTTGATATCAAGCCTCTTTCTGTCAAATCCCTTGAAATCATCATCACAGAATGCTCTTGTGATCTCTCTTGCTCTGTCAGGTCTGAAGTTAAAGAAGATGATAGAATCGCCGTCTTTAACAGTTGCAACGGGTTCACCGTTCTCGCAAACTACAGTAGGGATCATGAATTCATCGGTTACGCCGTTATCGTAAGAAGCCTGAATAGCTCCCGTAGCGGAATCAGCCTTAATGCCCTCGCCTTTTGTAAGTGCATCATAAGCTTTCTCAATACGGTCATAGTTGTTGTCTCTGTCCATAGCGTAGTAACGTCCGGAAATAACACCGACCTTACCTACACCAATCTCTTTCATCTTGCCTTCGAGTTCGGCAACGAAATCTTTTCCGCTTGCAGGAGGTGTATCACGTCCGTCAAGGAAGCAGTGAACAAATACTTTATCAAGACCGTTTCTCTTTGCAAGTTCAAGAAGTCCGTAAATATGTGTGTTGTGGCTGTGTACACCGCCGTCCGAAACAAGTCCGTACATATGAAGCGCGGAATTGTTCTTCTTACAATTGTCTACAGCTTCCATAAGTCCGGGATTTTCAAAGAATGTTCCGTCCTGGATCTCTTTTGTAATTCTTGTAAGTTCCTGATATACGATTCTTCCTGCACCCATGTTAAGGTGTCCTACTTCGGAGTTACCCATCTGACCGTCGGGAAGTCCTACTGCCATACCTGATGCATTACCTTTAACAAAAGGGCATTCTTTCATGAGTTTATCCATAACCGGCGTTTTAGCCTGAGCTACGGCATTTCCTTCGGTCTTATCATTTAAACCGTATCCGTCAAGAATCAATAATACTTTCGGTGCATTTGCCATAATAAATCTCCTTTTTTATTTATATATACGGTTAGTTTGTTCTAACCTGTTTTTAATCTACTTTAAGATAATATCATATTGTTATTTATTTATCTATCTTTTTTTTCATAAATGGACCAGGGGGACGGAGTTCTAGGTCCATTTTCCGCAAAGTGGACCAGGGGGACGGAGTTCTAGGTCCATTTTCTGCAAAGTGGACCGGGGGACGGAGTTCTAGGTCCATTTTCCGCAAAGTGGACCAGGGGGACGGAGTTCATGGTCCATTTTCGCAAAAAGGAAGCGGTAAATCCCGCTTCCCTCTTTTTGAACCGAGGGGACAATTCCTGTGATTCACAAAAAACCTGCCCTCCGATACTTCAACTCTATCTTAAATCCACTCTTCTGATCTTTCCGGAAATCGTCTTGGGTAACTCATCTCTGAATTCGACGATTCTCGGATATTTGTAAGGAGCCGTATGCTCTTTAACATAAGTCTGGATTTCTTTCTTTAATTCATCTGTTCCTTCTGTACCCTTTGTAAGAACGATGTTTGCTTTTACAACCTGACCTCTGACTTCATCGGGTGCTGCTACAACTGCACACTCAAGTACATAAGGAAGTTCCATGATAACGCTTTCGATCTCGAACGGTCCGATACGGTATCCGGAAGATTTGATAACGTCGTCCGTTCTTCCGACATACCAATAGAATCCGTCTTCATCTTTCCATGCCGTATCACCTGTATGATAGAATCCGTCATGCCATACTTCTTTGGTCTTCTCTTCGTCTTCGAAATATCCCATGAAAAGACCGTTGGGAACACCGTTTTGCGTACTGATGACGATCTCACCGGTTTCACCGACCTTGCAGGGATTTCCGTCGTAGTCAACGATATCGAGGTCATACATGGGTGAAGGTCTTCCCATTGATCCTACTTTATTGCTCTCTCCTACGAAGTTTGCAATGGAAAGCGTTGTCTCTGTCTGACCGAATCCTTCCATAATACGTACACCGGTTGCTTTAAGGAACTGATTGTAAACTTCAGGGTTCATTGCTTCACCGGCAACGGTAGCATATTTGATGGAACTCAAATCATATTTCGACAGATCTTCCTTGATGAAGAATCTGTACATTGTTGTAGGTGCACAGAATGTAGTGATATTGAATTCTTTGAAAAGAGGAAGAATGTCTTCAGCCTTAAACTTTTCAAAGTCATAAACAAATGTAGCTGCTTCGCACATCCACTGTCCGTAGAGTTTGCCCCAGAGAGCTTTTCCCCAGCCTGTATCTGCGATCGTGAAATGCAATCCGTTGGGATCTACGTTATGCCAGTATTTGGCAGTAAGGAAGTGTCCTAAAGGATACTTGAAGTTATGAGCCGCGATCTTGGGATATCCGGTTGTACCCGATGTGAAGAACATGAGCATTGTATCGTTTCCGCATGCATAATCTTCGGGTTTTTCCCATTCTTTTGAGAACTTGGGCATTTCTTCGTTAAAATTGTGCCATCCTTTTCTCTGAAGACCGTCTACAAGTACTTTTATCTTAAGATCCGGACAGTTCTTTGAACCGAAATCCGCCTGATCCGCAACATCACCGGTACCTGTACAAACGATAGCCTTACAATGAGCCGAATTGAATCTGTATTCAAAATCATGATCCTTTAAAAGATGTGTTGCGGGAATGATGACCGCACCGATCTTATGAAGGGCAAGGATCGTAAACCAGAACTGATAATGTCTCTTGAGTACTACGAGAACCTTGTCTCCTTTTTCAATTCCGAGAGACTTGAAGTAATTTGCAGTCTGATTTGAATATTCTGACATTTCCTTAAAGGTAAATCTTCTCTTTTCCTTAAGTTCGGAAAGATAAACCATGGCAGTCTTCGAAGGATTCTTCTTAGCCATTTCGTCAACGATGTCATATGCAAAATTGAATGTATCATCGTTTTTGAACTTAACCGAATTTACGATTCCGTTTTCATCAACGGTTGTCTCTACGAATTTCTCGTATACGGGATTCAGAAGTTTTGCAAGATCAACATTTGTTGTCGCATTCTTTCTGACTTTATCTTTAACTTCCGAAAGGCCTTTCTTTTCGGGATTCATAACGATAGCATAGATCTCGCAATCTTCTCCGCCGAGGGCGATCTCGTTATGAGGCGTTGAAGAATCATAATAGATCGAATCGCCTTCATGAAGGATTTCAACCGAATCGCCAACCATCATCTTAAGATTGCCTTTGATGACGATATCCATTTCCTGTCCGATATGTGTATTAAAATGATAAGGCGGATAAAGAGCTTCTTCCGAATAAGGAATCTTTACATAAAAAGGCTCAGCAAGTTTATTCTTAAAATTGGGAGCAAGGTTTTTATATGTAAATCCTTCACGTCTGAAGATTTCGGCTCCTTCGCCTTTTCTTGTGACAATATATTCGCTAAGCGCGGGTGATTCACCTGTTAAAAGGTCATTCATATCAACCTTGCAGGCATTGGCAATTTTATAAATGAATGTGAAAGGAAAATCTTCTTCTCCAGATTCGTACAGTCTGTACTGTTCAACATCCAAACCGATTTTGCCGGCAAGATCTTCTTCGGAAAGATTAAGAACTTCCCTCAAATCCCTGATTCTTCGTACCACTTCATGGATTTTAAATTCAAGATTCTGATTTGTTTCGCTCATTTTGTCTCCTTTTCTTTGCGATCAAAGTGTTAATATTACACGTTGAAATCCTGTGAAGAATCGAGTTTTCCAGTGTTACGCGATGACGGATTGCTGCACGACTTCGTCATTCTCGTTAAAAAAACCCGTCTCAATTGCTTGAGACGGGCTAACCCGCGGTACCACTCAAATTGCACTTTTAAAGTGCCTCCTCTTCTGACTCCAACAAGCCAAGTGCCTTAACGCAGCATAACGGGAATTGTCTACTCTTAACATTTCGGAATTCCAACTCGGAAGGGATAGCCAAATGAATTGAATTGTCGTCTCACACCAAACCGACGACTCTCTGAAAATTCGACATCAAACGCAGTCTTCGTCACAGTTTTTATAAAACTTATTTAACTTTTTTAAAACTATCACATATTTTTTTTATTGTCAATCATATATTTTTTATTTCTATATTAACACTATCCTTTAAATTTTTTATACCTTCCACACCTGATTCGTTGTCTTTGGTATCGAATCAGGTGTTGGATAGTCTGTACATTAATTATTTTTTTCCAAAAGATTCATGACCATGGTCGCGCACTCGGCTCTTGTGGCATTTCCCTGGGGATCAAGACTCAGTTCACTCTTTGGTGCGCCCTTTCCGCCTTTACCTGAAATAATGCCCTGTGTAATCGCCCATTCCATTGCCTCTTTTGACCAGCTGCTGATCTTTTCGCTGTCTTTATATCCTTCTGTACTTCCCACAGTGCGATCAGTATTAAATTTCTTAAGTTTTGCATATTTATAAAGCATTAATGCCATTTCTTCACGGGTTATATTCTCTCCGATTCCGAACACTCTGTTTCCGTCTTTGACTTTACCTGCGGCAATACCATTTTTATATGCCCAAAGTACTGATTTGGTATACCAGGAATCTTTAACATCCGTAAAGGGATTTTCAATATTCACTTCGGGTTTTCCTGAATGGCTGTATAATACCTGAGCAAATTCCTCACGTTTTACGGGATCATTCGGTCCGAATTTAACTCCTTTTCCGGTCATGATTCTGTTGTCAAATACATATTGAACATATTTTACATACCAGTCAGTTTCATCTATATCATCAAAAATTTCATATACCGGCGGATTTACTCCTCCCCAACATTTAACCCATCTGTATGAATCATTCTTTTCACTCGAATAAATCTCGCGGTTGCTTCCGTCAGCATTAATGCTTGCATATGCCAGCTGTTCTATTAATTCAAACTCTGGCGATGTTTTAAGTGCTCTTGCCTCATTTGCTTTGGCATTTACGGAGGCTTCAACAGTTCCATTAACAATCAAAATCATGTCTGAATTAAGAGAAACAGCCGATGTTGAAGCACATCCGACTTTTGTTAAAATATTTCCTAATATAGTCTGTATTTTATCGGCATAAATTCCAGATGCATGCTGAACAATCGAATCCGTTGAATCATTATATGTTCTTATATCAACTTTTGCATTATCATCAACATTAAATAGTCCATTATGATGAATCCCCTCGGAATTAACTGCATTATCTGAAACCACAGTCAATGTTCCTTCTCCCCTGACATAAAGCCCTCCAATTGAATTTGAAAAAATACCCGTTGAACTTGAAGAACTTCCGCTCACAGCCTTTCCAGCTTTAACCGTCAATTCCGAATCCTTTGCCAGTCTTATAAAAAATGAATTTGCATTTTTGGGTTCATTCGGATTCTTGTTTATTCCGAAAGCCAAACCTTTTGAATCGTTTACCCTGTCAAAAGGAACTCCAGTTTCAGTATCACAGTCACTTATAACTACTTTCCCGTCTACTTCAATTTCAAATTGATTATATTCATTATAATAGCAAACAGGAAATCCGATTATATCACTACTGTTGCTTCCGTTAATTGTAACATCTTTAAGTTTCAGTGTGTTGGTCGAATCATCATATTTCGCATACCCGCCTTCTTTTGTAACAGTAACCCCATCTATTACAGTCAGATCATCCTTATTGTCAGATGTCACCTCCATTCCCGAAATAAAAAGACCAAATCCGCCATTAAAATTATAAGCAACCGAAGCTTCCCCAAGATTTTCTTCAATCAGATATTTCCTTGTATCGTCGACAAAAAACTCATTAGGTTCATGGTCTTTATTATACTCGGAATATCCTGTTGTTATTGTAACAGAATTATCTAATACAGGTTTCTCCTCTGTAATAACGCCAATACGTGCATGACTTTCAAAAAGACCGGTAACATTTATTTTCTGACCTTTTTTTAAATATAAATTGTTATCTTCTTCTCCTTTATGGTTATCAAGAATATATGGCCTTCCTGATATATTAATCGTTCCAATACCTTCTTTATAAATTCCGCCACCGTTTACATTCCCTGATGATTTGCTGTCATCAACTGTATTTCCTGTTATTCCCCCACCGCTAATGAAAATGCTGTTTCCGTTTCCGCTGTAAATCCCTCCGCCGAAACATCCGTTATCATCACCGGTTGCATTGTTTCTAGATATTAATCCGCCCAGAATATAAAAACTGTTTGATCCTGAAGATGCCAGTCCTCCGCCTCTCTGAGCTTTGTTAAAAAATATTTGAGTTAATTCATTATCTTCTTGTAATGTAAATTCAGAATTATCACCGCCTAGGAAAACACCACCGCCGTATAATCCGGAAATATTTCTATGCACTAATCCAGCTTTTATAACATTTTTATTTGCCGCTGTATAAATTCCTCCACCATATCCGTCTGCTTCATTATTACCGATTTCGCCGCCATTAAATTCAAAGTATCCTGATGATAAATATATTCCACCGCCGTTTCCTTCGGCTTTGTTTTCATTGACAACACCATCATTCAGATATAATTCCCCGTTATTTACAAAAATACCACCGCCGTTTCCGACAGCTTTATTTCCGACAACATCAACTTTATTAAGAAAGAGTTTTCCGTCATTAACAACAATTCCACCGCCGTTTCCGGTTGTATTTCCGCCATAAACAGTACCGTTATAAATATAAAGTTCACCACCGTCTACGAGAATAACATTTCCTTCTTCAACAGGTGACTGTGACTTAAGACCTCTGTCAATTACTTTAAAATCCATATAGAGTTTAACAATCTTGTCCTTTGGAACCACCAACATTTTATCGGAATCCGAAAGCTCAGAATCATCCGACCAAAGATCATGTCCCAAACGAATGACGCCTCCCTGTGCCATTTTTGACTTAAGTTCATCCCAATTGTCAACCACATACGGATCATCCTCAGTGCCCGACCCCGTTGTCAGTTTTTCAGCTTTTGCCGTCAATGAAAAAATGGGCATTAACCCCATACATAACAATAGACATAAACCGAAAACAGACAATAAACCTAATCTTAATTTCGTTTTCATAATAAAATATCCCCTTCCTGATTTTTATTCTTTATCCTCATTTATTTTCTTTTTTAATGTTTGAATTTCTTCTTTCAGTCTGATCGTCTGTTCATCATCTCTTTTCATTTGTTCGATCAAATCGTTCAGATCCGCTTTGGTATGATCTAGACCGAGTTTGTCTGCCACGAGTTTCGCAAAACCTGAATCGGATACATACGGCAGATTCACCATAAAATTCACGGCACCGATTATTACCGCAATACCCAGAATCAATATGAAAATAACTATGGCTATATGGATCATCCACAATTCAATGGAATCGCTCAAACGTAAGGAAAGAACGAAAAGCCCACCCGTTGCAAGTATCAAAAGAAGCAGAGCAATAAAAAACAGTCGTATACTTTTTTGACAATTTTTTTCTTTTTCAAACATATCCTGAATATCTTTCTCGGCATTTGTTATTCTATTGTTTAAAATATTCAGATCCACACGTTTTTTATTAAATATGATCAGATCGTTATTAACTTCGGTATATGAGTTAAACGCTTCAAAATTAAAGCCGGCTTTTTTCGTTCCCGCTTCCAGTTCTTTTTTGAAGATTTTGTCATTTTTATCCTTCAGATCAAGATATTCTTTCATTTTGGTATCAAGAACATCCCTGTCATTTTTTACTTCGTTCCTGCTCTGAATAAGCTTGGTGGAGTTTGCAAGTTCCATTCCGGTAATATTATCGATCATCATTTTCTCGGCCATATTAAACCAGAATTCTGTACGTGATGTGGAAGCAAAATATTTAATAAAATACAAAATAGAATAAATAAGAAATCCTGTGGCAAAAAATCCGAGTCCGCCGGAGCCCAAAAAAAGTGCGATCGTTAAAGAAGGATTATGGAATAAATGTATCAAATATCCGAAACTGATAAGTAAAACAAAAGCCAGAATAAAAAGAACCGTAAAAAACTTGGTCGTCATCTGACGTCTTTGTTCTTTATAGCCTTTTATCTGACTCTCATATATCATTATATCGTTTTCGGTATTGTATATTTTAGTCTGAAGATCGGATATGTTTCTAAGTAAAGCATCCTCTTCATCGGTAGCAACTCTCATTCCGCAAATCCCCGATTGGCAAATATCAACTAATTCAGCTCTGACTTCCCACGAAATTCTTAATAGCTTCAACATCTTCTGCGGTAAGCTTTAAATTGGACTGATACACTTCTCCGTTCGGAAGCGTTACCTTCAGATCGATAACGGTGTCTTCAGCAAGTCCTTTAGACTTAATGGTATGTAAAAAGGCAACGAATTTGGGATGTCTTCCCGAAAATTCATGCCACTGTTTCTTGATTGTAAGTATAGCTGCGGGATTGATCATTTATCTGTCCTCCAAAAACTTTCTTATCTTGCTTTTTGCTCTTTGAAGAGCGTTGTCCGTGGTTTTCTCATTCTTTTTCAAAACCTTGGCTATCTCGGACGTTGTAAGCCCTATCACATACAGATCCATAACCTGATATTCAAGTTTGGAAAGTTCCTTTTCCATATATTCGATGATCTCATCATATTTTTCTTTATTGATAAGTTTATCTTCCGGATTGTAGATCTCCGACAATCCAAGATCGTCCGTCGAGAGATTTGCAAGGTAATCGGAACTGTCGTCAGATGCATCCGTCATGGAGATTGATACTCCCCGGTTTAGCGGATCATGTTTATGACTGTTGTAATTCTTGATTGCGGTATAAATATTTCTTTTAATACAGATCTGTGCAAAAGTTGAAAACTTTATATTCTTGTGTTCGTCAAAATCCCTTACGGCTTTGAAAAGCCCGATCATTCCCTCCTGAACCAGATCCTGATTGTCGCCTCCGAGAATGAAAAGAGATCTTGAGCAAAGAAGAACCATGCCTTTATATTTGTTGAGCAGATAGTCCATCGCTCTGTCGTCTTTTTTACTTAAAAGAACAAGTTCTTCATCCTGTAAATTCGTTAAATCCATTTTATCCTTTTAACCGTTGTCTTACTATCTCAAAGCAGAGTATGCCGGCAGCAACCGAAGCATTGAGAGAATCAATCTGTCCTTTCATCGGAATTGAAGCGACAAAATCGCATTTTTCCTTAACAAGTCTGGAAACACCTTCACCTTCGGATCCGATAACAACACCGATAGGGCCTTTAAGATCCAGATCATACATTATTTTGCCGTCCATATCGGCACATACAAACCAGAGTCCCTCTTTTTTCAGATCCTCTATGGTTTTTGAAATGTTGGTTACCTTTGCCACGGGAATATAATTCAGTGCACCTGCGGATGTTCTTGCAACCGTAGCGGTAAGTCCCACTGCTCTGTTCTTGGGAATTATGACTCCGTGAGCTCCCGCCTGATGTGCGCTTCTTATTATCGCACCGAGATTGTGAGGGTCTTCTATGTTATCGAGAATAACAATAAAAGGCGGTTCACCGCTTTCTCTCGCTTTGTCCATTATTTCGGACACATCAGCGTATTCATATGCTGCCGTAACAGCGATCACTCCCTGATGTTTTCCGGTCGGTGACATATTATCCAGAAGCGATTTGTCGACATACTTGATCAAAGCACCTGTCTTTTTGGCTTCTCTTTTGATCGTAAGGATCGGACCGTCCTGACATCCGTCCAGAACATATACCTTATCCACGCTTTTTCCCGATCTGAAGGCCTCAATTACCACATTTCTTCCTTCGACCAGCGATTCATTATATCCCATTTATATTTCCTCTAAATTATCCAATGCGATCTTCATGAGTTCCACCGCTCTTTCAACTCTGTCAGTCAGATAAAGATATCCGAACAGAGCTTCCAGTCCCGTGGCTCTGTGATAATCGCTGTACGCTGCATTCTTTGAATGATTTGCCGTTTTGGCATTCTTGCCTCTTCTGTAAATATCCGCTTCCTCTTCGGTATAATACTCTTTCAGGAATTCGGCTATACGGCTTTGTGTTCCGGCATTAACCAGAGAATTCTTTTCTTTTGCCAGCGCATTTACTCCTTTATTGCCTTTGCCGACAAGAAAAGTTCTGATGATTATTTCATATACACCGTCACCTATAAATGCCAAAGTAAGAGGCGAATATGTATTAATATCCACATCGGCAAGTTCAAAATCCCTTTTAATTATATGTGTCAAATCCAATTCACCGGCACTCATTCAAAAACATAACCTTTATATTTCTTTTATTATTTACAATATTTAATGTCGAATTTTTTCACTGGATAATTGTTCTCAGTAAAACCCACAACTTTTATTTTACCAATTCTGATAAGCAATAACAAGATAAAAAAGAAGCACATAATAAACACTAGTTTTTATTCACACTTTTCGCCATCCTTTCATTCACCTTCATACAACCGAATTGACTTCCCGCCTGCTTCTTGCATCTGAATCTGCATTTAATATAACGTAATGTCTTATATTTGCTGTTACTTCTTCTTGAGTTTTTCTATTTCGGATTTAGTTTTATAAAACAAGTAAATCGATTTATTACGCGCTGAATCCAAGAACGGCTCAAAACGCGTGTAGGAAAAAGAACCCGCTGTCATAAAACTACGTGCGATTAGCAGGAAAAGCTTAAAACGCGCGTAAGAAAAAGACCCCGAAGTCAATAATACTACGTGCAAAAAGCAAGAGAAGCTTGAAATGCGCGTAGGAAATAGAGCCCGCTGTCAGAAAACTACGCGCGATTAGCAGGAGAAGCTTAAAACGCGCGTAAGAAAAAGACCCCGAAGTCAAAAATACTACGTGCAAAAAACAAGAGAAGCTTGAAATGCGCGTAGGAAATAGAGCCCGCTGTCAGAAAACTACGCGCGATTAGAAGGAAAAGTTTGAAACGCGCGTAAGATTAAAACTCCAGGCAAAGATCGAGGCAAATTTAATGTTTGATAGATAGGGAATTTAATGTTTGAAAGATAGGGCTGGCGAAAAGTGTGAATATTAATAAACACTATTCCAAACGTTATATTATTTAATAATTTTATATATGTTTTTATATGATTTTGCGCCGATAAATGATAAAATTAATGAAAATAAAAAATACGGAGGGTTATATGAAATCAGCAGAAGAAATCAGAGAAATAATTTCAAAACTGACACTTGAAGAAAAAGCTTCGTTATGCTCGGGAAATACATTCTGGCTTACCAAGGAAATACCCGAAAAAGGTGTTCCTAGAATAATGGTTTCCGACGGTCCCGTAGGCTTGAGAAAACAGGATAATATCGAAGATCATCTCGGAATGAACGAGTCCATAAAAGCGGTATGCTTCCCCGCAGGAGTCGGAATGGCTGCAACCTTCAACAGGGAGCTTTACGGAAAAATGGGTGAGACTCTCGGTGAAGAATGCCGTGCAGAAAACGTCGCGGTGATACTCGGTCCGGCAGTTAATATAAAAAGATCCCCTCTTTGCGGAAGAAATTTCGAATATCTTTCCGAAGACCCCTATCTTGCATCCGAAATGGCCACTTCATATGTTAAAGGCGTTCAGAGTAAACATGTCGGTACATCCATAAAGCATTTTGCTGTAAATAACATGGAAACAAGAAGATTCTCGGCATCAAGCAATCTTTCCGAAAGAGCCTTCAGAGAGATATATCTTGCAGCGTTCGAAGGACCCGTAAGAAATGCAAAGCCCTGGACGGTAATGTGTTCATATAACAGAATAAACGGTGAACTCGCAAGCGAAAACAAATACCTGTTAACAGATATACTTCGTAACGACTGGGGTTTTGAAGGCAATGTCGTCAGTGACTGGGGCGCTGTAAGCAACAGAGTGAAAGCTCTCAAAAACGGGCTTAACCTCGAAATGCCCACTTCATACGGTGAAAACGATCAGTTAATAGTTGAAGCGGTTAAAAAAGGTGAGCTCGATGAAAAGATCCTGGACGACAATGTCTTTTCTCTCTTAAAGCTTACATTTGATGCATACGACAACATAAATAACAGCGATGACTATACTTTTGACCGCGACAAACATCACGATATTGCCAGAGACATTGCTGCCGAAACTTTCGTACTCCTTAAGAACGAAGGAAATCTGTTGCCTTTGAACAAAAACATGAAGATAGCAGTTGTCGGTGCATATGCAGAAACACCGAGATTTCAGGGTGGAGGAAGTGCTCACATCAACTGTTCTAAAATAACCGGATTTCTTGATGCATGCAAGGAAAACGGATTGGTTGACATAAAATTTGCAAAAGGCTTCTCTCCCGTCGCTGATGATTTTAATGAAAATCTCTGCGAAGAAGCGATTTCAATTGCCAAAGAAGCTGATGTAACATTAATATTTGCAGGACTTCCCGATATCTTCGAATCCGAAGGTTACGACAGAAAACATATGAGCATGCCTTCCTGCCAGCTTAAGGTTATCGCTGAAGTCAGCAAAGCGGCCAAAAAAACCGTTGTAGTTCTGCATAACGGTTCTCCCATTGAAATGCCATTTGTTAACGATGTGGATTCAATCCTTGAATGCTATCTCGGTGGACAGGCTGTGGGAAGTGCACAGTATGATATCATATTCGGCGATAAATCTCCGAGCGGACGTCTCGCTGAAACATTCCCGATAAGACTTGAAGACAATCCGTCATATCTCAACTTTCCGGGATGCAAGAACAATGTTAACTATGCTGAGGATATTTTTGTCGGATACAGATATTACGACAAGAAGAAAATGAATGTTCTATTCCCGTTCGGATTCGGTTTGAGTTATACGGAATTTAAATATGATAATCTTCGTCTGTCTTCCGAAAACATAAACGAGAATGATGAATTAAAAGTTTTGGTTGACATAACTAATACAGGTTCTGTCGAATCAAAAGAGGTTGTACAGCTTTACGTTAAAAACTGCGATACAAAAGTCTTAAGACCGATCAGAGAATTTAAAGGTTTTGAAAAGATCAGTCTTAAACCCGGTGAAACCAAAACCGTGGAATTCAAACTTTGCAAAAGATCATTCGCTTATTACGAGGAAATCGTTAAGGACTGGGTTGTACCTGCAGGAACATATGAAATAGAGATCGGTAAGGATTCAAGAAACATCATCCTTTCGAAGTCAGTTAACATAACTTCTACTCCCATCCTTCCCGACAGTTATGATTATGATACGATCACCGAAGATCTGCTCGACGATCCCAGAATTTCGGATCTTGTAAAAGAATATATCGGCAAAGGTAATCCCGATCGCGAAAAGAGCGAAGTCGAAATGGAATCCATAAATGAAGAAATGGAATATGCCGGCATGATGTATTCTCCTTTAAGAAGCGGTTTATACTTCACAGGAGGCAATATCCGTTATGACGATATTGACGAATTCCTGGAAAAAATCAATAAAGCCATTAAATAAATATTTAATGTATCTTGAATTTGATCAAATTAAAAACGGGATTGAATCACTTGGATTCAGTCCCGTTTTCTAAATATATCGAATTCTTATTTTATTCAAAATAATTATACTGACTGTTTAAACACAAACTCGTCCAGCTTCGTACAAATCTCCTCTTCCTTAAAAGAAACCGTCGCTTTAAACGCTTCTTTGGCTTTCTTAAGGCCGAATCCGAACTGTATCAGATCATCCACACTGATACTTACTTCTGCAGCGAGTTTTTCGCCTTCATCATTAGTCATATCGGAATTGACAATTTTCACACAGTTTAGTCTTCCGCCTTCAGGTCCGCAATGAACCATAAAAATACCGTCATTTTCAGGGAGCATATCGTCAATGATCCGCATGGACATAACAAATTCTTTGTTGCTTTCAAAATAGCCCATGAATTTTCTTACATCTACTATTCTACCGAGAGTATCGGGAAAAGGATCGGTTGGAGGAAGTATGTTCACAAAACCGTATTTCTTAAATATCTTCGGTTCCCTCGTTCCGAGAAAAACAAAAGGTTCACATTCGGAAAGCATACAGGCAAATACATCCTTTAGTATCGCATCCATGTATCCGCGTCTTCTGTACAATCCTTTGGTAAACGCATTTTTAATCTGATATACGGTTGTTCCGTCTCCGCCGATATCGGGTGAAAGTGCAAGAGTGGAAATGACCTGCTCTTTTTCTTTGGCGGCAAAGACCATATTTCGGCCTTCAACCCTTAATTCTACTTCCATTTATTTGTTTCCTTTCGAAAATTCACATATAAAACAATAAAAAAAATTCGCTCTTAATATTTATAAAATTTACTTAAAAGCAATCGTTAATCTCTGACAAAGAGATTATATCCTCAGAATTTTATGATCAATTAAGCAAACATACCGCTTCGGCAGAAATTCCTTCGCCTCTTCCGGTAAATCCGAGATGTTCCTCTGTTGTAGCCTTGATATTGATCTGTTTAACATCAATACTCAGGGCATCGGCGATTATACTTCTCATTTCATCAATATACGGACGCATTTTGGGCGCCTGTGCAATTATCGTTGCATCAATATTCCCTATCGTATATCCTTCTTTTTCAATTAAATCTTTAACCCTTTTAAGAAGTATGATACTAGAAATATCCTTAAACTCTCCGGCATTATCAGGGAAATGCAATCCTATATCTCCCAAGCCGGCAGCTCCCAAAAGAGCATCCATAATTGCATGTGTAAGCACATCCGCATCGGAATGTCCGAGAAGTCCTTTTTCATATTCAATTTTAACACCGCCGATTATAAGGTCTCTTCCTTCTGTCAGGCGATGAACGTCATATCCCATTCCTACTCTCATACTTTTTTCCTTTAATCAAATGGTCAAACAACTGCTCTTCTAAAACAATAAAACCGTCGCGATCGTAAAATATACAAGAAGCGAAATCGCATCTACCATTGTAGTAATAAAAGGTGAAGCCATAACCGCAGGGTCAAATCCGAGACGCTTTGCTATCATAGGCAGTGTACATCCGATAACTTTGGCTACCAAAACAGTCAATACCATCGTAAGACAGACTGTCAATGCCACAATAAAAGAAACATCAGGATTATGCATCAAAAATCTGTCGACAAGCATTATCTTCGCAAAACAGGCCAGCGAAAGTGCCGCACCGCAGAGGATTGCTGTTCTAATCTCTTTCCAGATAACGGTAAGAAGATCTTTAAATTCAAGTTCTCCGAGCGATAATGCACGGATAACGGTAACCGAAGACTGAGATCCGGAATTACCGCCCGTATCCATCAGCATTGGGATAAATGCAGTCAGAACAACCTGTGTAGCCAGAGCATTTTCAAACTTTGTGATGATAAGTCCCGTAAATGTTGCGGATACCATCAAAAGCAAAAGCCAGGGGATTCTGTGCCTGAAAAGATCGAAAACATTTGATTTGATATATGTTTTGTCGGAAGGCATCATACCTGCCATGATCTCGATATCCTCGGTAGCCTCATCTTCCATGACATCCATAGCATCGTCGAATGTTACGATTCCGACAAGTCTCAATTCCGAGTCTACAACGGGAAGTGCGATAAAATTGTACTTTGAAAGCATCTGAACTACTTCTTCTCGATCATCATGGGTATTTGCAAAGATAACATTCTGATCCATTATATCTTTGATCAGTGTATCTTCATCCTGAGCAAGAAGCAGATCCTTAACTGTCAGGAAACCTATCAGTTTACTGTATGAAGTAACGTAACAGGTATATATCGTCTCTTTGTCAAATCCGGTACGTCTTATACGAAGTATTGCCTCTTTGACCGTCATATCCGGTCTTAAGGTTACATACTCGATGGTCATGATGCTTCCTGCGGAGTTCTCAGGATATCTTAGTATTTCATTGATATCCTTTCTGAGTTCGGGATCCGCCTGCGCAAGTATTCTTTTTACAACATTGGCGGGCATTTCCTCTACGATATCAACCGCATCATCGACGTAGAGTTCATCAAGGACTTCTTTCAATTCCGAATCCGAAAAACCGCGGATAAGAAGTTCCTGCAGATCGGATTCCATTTCAACAAATGTTTCCGCTGCGGTTTCTTTGGGAATAAGTCTGAAAAGAATGGGAAGTCTGTTCTCATCCATTTCTTCAAAAGCCGCCGCTATATCCGCCGGATTCATGGTAACCAGTATTTCTTTTATGGTAGGGTATTTCTTTTCTTCAAGAAGAGTAAGCAAAGTGCTCACTATAATAGATACATCTTTTGTTTCTGCCATCGGTCCTCCTCCTTTATGAAAATATCTCACAGGAATTAATTCACCGATGCAGACATAACCGAAACGGGATCTTTGTAATGTATTCAATCGCGCAGTGATGATAAAATCCCTCTGCCCGACTGACAGGATGCGTACGTTTTGACCGTTAATCCCTTACGCATTCCTTTTACTAAAACAGGAAACGAAATGGTCTTCGTTTCCGCACGTTCGGTCCGCGCCTGCGTCGGTACTGCTACTTCGATAGTCCATATCATTTCCTCCTTAATTTATTTCTTAATATGCAAATTTAGTTATGCTTATTGAAACATAAATCATTTGGCATATCAGATATTTATTTTGCTTTTCGTTCCACGAGCCGCATATTGAATGAAGTATATATTATATACACTCATCATACTTTTCGTTTTCGAACCGCATATCAATTAAAACACAATTATATAATACTTATCAAGTAAATAATTTAATTCTTCTTCGTCTTCTCATTATTTTATTAAAAATCATAAGATTTATTCACAGATATCAACAATCAGTTTTTTATATGCATATTTAAATTTTTGTCAATTTTGATAGTTCATTTTACAAATAGTTTAAACCAATCTCTGTATACTACGGGTGTAATTGCAAAAAATCCCTAACACCCGTATTTCTTTCTTCAAAATTAGTAAAAAACGCACGTAATTTTCGGAAAATGAAAACTACGTGCGAATTACTATTATATTACCTGATATTATATCTTAATAAACCATCAGCTTTTTAATACTGTATCCACATAGCAGGACGAGCTGCGGTATATGGGGTATAAGTATCGGTACGGCAGTTAGAGCCTCCGTCACCGTTTGAACGAATAAACAAGCCTCTTCTGCTATTCATTCCGGGAGTACGAAGCCACCATAAAGAGCCTGTCACTCCTATTACATCCTCGGTATAAATATCATGTATTTGCAAGTCAAAAGTTCTGGTTACGGGATTATACCAGTTAGTATTGTCACTCCAGTACTCCTCCTCGGTAATAGTCCCATTCCATACTCCTTTTGACTGTGCATACGGTGTAACTGCACAGATTAAATTCTGGTTCATTCCCCACATCAAATCTTCGGAATATATATTATACGGTCCAAGATATTTTTCCATTTCTTCAACGCTGATACTGAAAATCTGATCCTGTGAATCCTCGCCGCCGGAGGTATGGAAATATTTGTTATCTTCTGTCGAAACAGTTACCGTAGGAATCCTGTTCAATTCTGCAAATGAAAATGCTTCATTCTTAAAATCATTGTTCATCCAGTTTCTTAATGAACATGTGGCCCATGTAGCATCATTATTCCAGTCAGAATTCCAATCTACCTGATCCAATGCGTATTTACTTAATACAAATACTCTCCTGTTTTCGGTATCGATATCCAAAACCTGCCATTCAATGGGTTCTTTTCCGTTTTCAAGATTATTATCCTGTTCATATCTGCCAAAAGTAACGATATCGCCGACCTTCGGCAGTTCTCCGTATTCGGTATTGATCTTTATGAGTTTCATTATCATCTGAGCGCATTCCGCTCTTGTTCCGTTTCCCAAAGGATCAAGGAGATTGCCGGATTTTCCGGAAATAACACCCTGTGTGACGGCCCATTTAATGGAATTAACGGCCCATGCGGATACTTTATCCTTATCGGCAAATCCGTCAATGGCAGTTTCGTTCACAGTCAGATCATATCCATAAAACTGCGCATATTTGTAAAGCATTGCAGCTATCGCCTGTCTTTGTATGGGCTGACTGACACCGAAATTTCCGTCACCGTTTCCGGCTACTATGCCTTCGGAAAATGCCCAGAGAATGGCGTCTCTCGGATATCCCGGATTATTCGGCACATCTTTAAAAGGATTCTCGGCATCTGCGGCAACTGCGGGCTTTCCTGCCATACTGTAAAGAACCTGTGCAAACTGTTCACGCTGAAGTTTATTTGAAACTCCGAATATGTTGGCACTTGTTCCGATCATGATACCTCTGTCGTAAACAAACTGAACGGCATTAACATACCACTGTCCTTCCTGAACATCATCGAAGATATCGACGACATTTCCGTCAGCACTTGCCGGAAATGATGTGATTTGGATCAAACCTGCGATCATCATCAGTGACAGTGCAAGACAAACAGCACTCTTAAGCTTTTTCTTAAACTGAATACCCATAACTTTACCCCCCTGTCTTAAATTTTTCAGCTAAAAATATTATTTCATGCTTTCGGATAATTCAAGAAGCTTATCCTTGATCTCATTGCAGTATTTCTCACATTCTTCATCGGTCTGCGCTTCAACCATGATCCTTACCACAGGTTCCGTTCCCGATTTGCGAAGCACGATCCTTCCGGTATCAGCGAGTTTTTCAAGTATTCCGTCGGTAACAGCCTTAAGTTCAGGTCTTTCGAGAACTTCATCCATCTTTTCAACTCTTACGTTGATGAGAAGCTGAGGGAAGATCGTTACATCGGAAACAAGTGATGATAAAGTACATTTCTTTTCAATGCAGATCTCAAGCACTTTGATGGCAGTAAGAATACCGTCACCGGTCGTAGCATATTTGTTGAAGATTACGTGACCTGACTGCTCTCCGCCTACTGAATAACCTTCTGCCTGGATCTCTGCAGATACGTATTTATCTCCTACGGGAGTCTGTACGTTTTTGATTCCTTTTGCAGCAAGAGCCTTGGTAAGACCGATGTTAGACATAACTGTTGTAACAACCGTATCCTTAACAAGCTGATTTCTTTCTTTCAGATAGCAGCCGTAGATATAAATGATCATGTCTCCGTCAACAATCTCTCCGTTTTCGTCTACCGCAAGACATCTGTCGGAATCGCCGTCAAATGCAAATCCTATATCAAGTCCTTTTTCCTTAACAAGTGCCTGTAAAGATTCAATATGTGTTGAACCGCAATCCCTGTTGATGTTGAGTCCGTCGGGCTGATTGTTGATAACATATGTTTCGGCACCTAGCATGTCAAATACATTCTTTGCGATCATGAAGGATGCGCCGTTTGCACAGTCAAGACCTACTTTGTATCCTCTGAATGAATGAGTGGGTATCTGAGCGAGATAGGAAATATATTTGTTTCTGCCCTGAATATAATCGGAAGCACGTCCGATCTTTTCGTTTTTGGCAAGTTCGATATCCACTTTACTGTCAATATACTCTTCAACAAGCTCAAGTATCTTGTCGCTCATCTTGAAACCGTCCCTGTCGATAACCTTGATACCGTTATCATAATAAGGATTGTGGCTCGCGGTGATCATAATACCGAAATCAAACTTCTCTGTTCTGGTAATGTATGAGATCGAAGGAGTTGTTGTAACATGAAGAAGCGATACATCAACACCTGTAGCTGTAAGTCCCGCAACAAGTCCGTACTCATACATATAACCGGATTTTCTTGTATCCTTACCTATTACGCATCTTACGTTTCCGAGTGTATTCGAAAAATAATAACCGAGGAATTTTCCGATCTTGATCGCATGATCTACCGTAAGAGTCTCATTTACTCTTCCTCTGAATCCGTCAGTTCCGAAATATTTCATTTTCGTGTCCTCCAAGTTGTATATAAATTTGTTTATAATACCATATTAAAAATCCGTCGTATACGAAAGCTTAATCATTCTGATTAAAAATATACTATACATTTATCTCCGAAGTTGCTCCGAGATATTCTTTGTTGGCATCAAGAATCGGGTTTACATAATTCCTGAGATAGTTTTCAACCTGTATCTTTGCTCTTCCGGTATAAAGTTCGGGTTTGAGAATGGATTTGATCTCTTCTTCACCGATTCCGAAAGCGGGATCTTGTGCTATGAGCGAAGGAAGCTCATTGTCTTTTCCTTCTTCTTTGATCCTTCTGCCGGCTTCCATGGAAGCAACTCTTATCTTCTCGTGAAGTTCCTGTCTGTCTCCGCCTGCCTTAACCGCATCCATCATGATGTTCTCGGTTGCCATGAAAGGAAGCTCGGACATAAGTCTCTTTTCGATTACTTTAGGATATACCTTAAGTCCGTCCGTAACATTCATGCAAAGATCGAGAATACCGTCTATCGCAAGGAAACCTTCGGGAATGGAAAGTCTCTTGTTTGCAGAATCGTCGAGTGTTCTCTCAAACCACTGTGTGGCAGCCGTGATCGCGGGATTAAGTGTATCTGCGATAACGTATCTTGAAAGAGATGCAATTCTTTCGCTTCTCATGGGGTTTCTCTTATATGCCATTGCAGAAGATCCGATCTGATTCTTTTCAAACGGTTCTTCAACTTCTTTTAAATGCTGGAGCAGTCTGATATCGTTACTCATTTTGGTAGCGGACTGTGCTATTCCTCCGAGAATATTCAGTACTCTAGAATCCACTTTTCTTGAATATGTCTGACCTGAAACGGGATAACAGTTTTTAAATCCCATTTTCTCGGCTATCATAGGATCGATCTTATCGATCGTTTCCTGATCGTTGTTGAAAAGTTCAAGGAAGCTTGCCTGTGTTCCCGTTGTTCCTTTGGAGCCCAGAAGTTTAAGAGTGCTCTGAACATAATCGAGATCTTCAAGATCCATCATAAATTCATTTATCCAAAGTGTAGCTCTCTTGCCAAGTGTCGTAGGCTGAGCGGGCTGGAAATGAGTAAATGCAAGTGTGGGAAGATCCTTATACTCTTCCGCAAATTTGGAAAGATTGGATATTACGTTAAGAAGTTTTTTTCTTACAAGCTTTAAAGCTTCGTTCATAACGATTATATCGGTATTATCACCTACATAGCAGCTTGTCGCACCAAGATGGATGATACCTTTGGCCTTGGGACACTGACATCCGAAAGCATAAACATGACTCATAACATCATGTCTAACGAGTTTTTCTCTTTCTTTGGCAACATCGTAATTGATATCCTTAACATGAGCCTTCATTTCCTCGATCATATCGGGTGTGATCTGAGTAAGTCCGAGTTCCATTTCCGTCTCGGCCAGAGCGATCCACAGCCTTCTCCATGTGGAAAACTTCATGTCGGGCGAAAAAATATACTGCATCTCTTTTGAAGCATATCTTTCCGAGAGAGGTGATACATAAACATCTGTATTCATTGCAAGTTCCTTCCTTAAATAACTTTCTTTTTTATTTGTCAAAATCCCTCATCATATTCATAAGTTCAACGGAATATTTGGGATAACGTCTGATCATTTCTTTTATTTCATCACGGATCTTTTCTGCACTCTTCGTGTTTTCTTCGATCTGTTCACGAAGCTTTTGTCTTCTTCCTATCATTTCATGACGGATCTCAACCAGTTCGTTACGATTGACGAGCGCTTCCGGCGTATGAACCCAGGATACCGGATCGTAAAGAGGCAGATTCCTTAAAAGATTCATGAGTTTTCTCTTGGCTGCAGGCAGATCTTTATTAGCCCGTTCATACTGTTCACGCCTGTGTTTTTCTTCAGAAAAAAGATCAAAATTCTTCTTAAGTTCTTTTGAAGAATCGGTATTGTATTTTAAATACAGATAATCCAGAAGATTGGTATTGTTTACAAGTCTGATCTTTACGGAATTCTGAAGCTGAATGATCTTGATGATCGTTCTGTCCAGTTTATCGGACTCCTTTCTCAAGTCATTTCCTTTCATGAAAAGCAGTGAGTAAACCACTATGAGGATAGTAACGGAAAGAAGGAAGCCTATCTTTACATCCATATTAAGCGCGATCGCCAGAACAATCAGGATTATATTGCAGACAGCAAACGCAACCAGTGCGATGACGATAACCCCTATTATGTTTTTAAGCATCGCATTCAGTTCATGACGTCTGTAAAAATAAGCCTGTTTTTCTCCTTCGACTTTTTTCAGATCCGATTTTATCTTTCCCTGGAATTCTTCCGCATCTTTGATCTTATTGTAGATCTCGGGAAACTCATCTTCTATCTTGTCCATTCTGTTGTACATATCTTCATCCATTAAAGGTTTTTCAAGATAGTACTTTTCTTTATTGGTTTTAACGGTCAGTATCTCATTGGCCGCATCTTCTATCGGGATCTTGACTTCCTCGGGAATCTTGTCGATCTCATCACAGTCATTTAAAAACTGTGTGATCGCACTGTATTCCAGTCGCAGATCGTCTATTTCTGACGAGATTTCCTTCATCTGCATGAAGGCGGTCGAAACATACTTTCTTCGTTCCTCATCGTTGTGGATCTGAGAATCGAAAAAGTCAAGCGGGGAATTTTCTTCGATTTTTTCTCTTTTTTTAAAAAGATTTTTTAAAAATCCCATACTGTCCCTTTAATAAACGTATTTGTTATACTCTTCTTTCTTTTCGTTGAGTTTCATGTCGAGAAAACTGCAGAAAGCATATCTTCCGCCTTCTTTGCTCTCTTCTTTCTTGTTAAGGAAATCCGTATATTCGGGACTTTCCAAAAACTTTTTCTTGGCGTTGTCCAGATCCTCTTCAAGCTTAAGGGTCACTTCCCTCATTTTCGCGTCATTTCCGATGGTTCTTACATAATCCCTGTCGGTAAGCGTAAAACGCAGGGTTGCGATATATGCATAATAATGGATCGGTTCTTCGTTACAGTCATAAGCACGAAGAAAATCCTCGGAAGCCTGTTCAAACAAAAACAGTCTTGCTTTTGCAACACCCATATTGTGATAAATATTTGCAACACGGTCCGACTCTTCGTTATTCAGTGTCGACAGCAATGTTTCATATTCCCTGATTGCATATTCATAACGTTCTTTTGTAAGGAAAAAATCGCCTCTTGCTTTTCTCTTGTCGAATTCGCTGCTTCCTTCCTCATCCTTAATGATCTTAACGATCCTTCTGATCTCATCCTGTGAGATAAAAGCAGCGCTGTTTAAAAGAGCGGTTACTATCTTTATGATGTCAGCCTTCGATTTGACAAGTCTTGCTATCATTTCGGCAAGTTCTCCGGCATTGCAGTCTTCCTCAAGCCACTGGCAAAGTTCCTTTCCGAACATGTCAACGGTGAGAAGTTCGGGATTTTCTCCGAGACAGTATATCAGTTCATCGGCAGAATATACCTGAGTGCAGATCCTGTCCAGAAAAAAAGGTTTGCCGGCTTTTCCCGATATGGGTTTATATACCTTTCCCATAAAATCATCCTTCCAATTTTAATTCCTGTTCCCAGTCTTTTCCCGTGGAGGGGAACAATTCACCGAATCCCATATCCCATACTTTGAAAAGTACGGTATTCTCGTTTGTCATCTTAACTTCTATCGAAACTCTGGTGATCCTGTTACTCGATGTTATAAGACCGGGTAAAGTGATCTCGCCTTTTGTAAAAACATTATTGTATACATATGACAGATAAATATTGATCTTATCCGTTTCTTTCAGAATGAGTTCGCATTTTCCGATGGATTCGAACCATTGAGAACCCGCCTCGATAAGAGGTATCTGCTCTTTGGGATCATCATCGGTTTCCACTCCGATGGTAACTTTGAGTCTGTCATTTCCAAGATATTTGATCTTATCTTCTCTTCCCGAAGGATTATGCTTTTCCTTGGCAGCATAGCATGCACCTTTGGAGAAAAGATTATTACCCTTGAAAACCTTTCTTCCCTTGCATAAATACTGAAGAGATTCCGAAGACCATTCGGAATAGAAAAGATTTCCGATGAGGTAAACACCTGAGTAAACGGTCGAATTGCATATCTCAGTCGAAATTCGCAAAAACAGCGCATCTTTTTCCCTTCTGTCGTATTCAGCGGGACTTTCGGTGGAAAAATTGATGTATTCCTTAACGTCAACGGTAGCAACTCCGGGCGTTTTAAAATAATTTCTCATCAAAGAATAAGAACGAAGCTTTTCTCCCGACGAATCATAAAGAAGTATATTATGATTCTGCAGTTCTCCGGGCTGATAGAGCATGTAATAATAAAAGCTCTCTTCGTAGGTAATGAAATGAAGGATCTCGGGATTTACCTTGAGCATCGAAGGCAGTTCCTGAAGCATCATGATGGTATCGGAATCCGCATCCTTTAACGTGATGGTGATCGATATGATCTTATCGGGCGTCATCATTCCCGGGAACATCAGAAGGACTTTCTTTAAAAACAAAAGAAATATATCTTTTGCAAGATATTCTTCCCTGTCGATCCTGACGGTCTTCTTAAGTCTTGCTCTCTCAAAAAGATTGCTTACAAGAACTCCGTCTTCCTCAGCTTCTTTCGCTTCCTTACCGAAAAGCCAGACACCGTCGGTCCTTCTTTTGAGCATATAGAGCTCGACATTGAATTCGTCCGTATCTTCCGATACGCTGATAGTTGTGGGATTGTCGGAATCCACCTTGCATACCGAAACCTGAGCGAACGAATCGTTGATATCGAGTCCGATCACGTATCTGTCTCTGTTTATTTTGTCAAAAACTTCTTTAATTTCGGAAATCATTTATCTTCCTCGTAAATCAGATAATCTTAAAGAGTTCCTTGGTCAGAAAATCTTTTTCCATATAGGAAACCAGATCGTTTTCAACCGTAACATAGTCATCAAGCTGCTTTGCGATGATACAGTCGTTGAGAGCCGTAAATCTCCAGGGCTTGCTTTCCGTTTCCGCTTCGGGTCGTGTCAGTACAGAGCTTTGTGTGAGCTGTTCAACATTCCTGTTTTCTTCAGTGATATAATACTGAACCGTCTCTCCGCAGAAAAGAATGAATGCCTTTACGAATATTCCTCCGTAAAGATGATTCATCTCCTCTTTTCTGTATTCGGTAGCCACACCGTCATCGTGTTCAACACAGTAATGGATCACAACATGTCCGTTGGGATTACCTCTGTATTCCACGAAAGAATAATCAGAATAACTCTGAAGATTTCTAACGATCGATTCAAAAGTCATGAAGAACGGGAAGCATATCTTTTTTTCAAGTTCTTCGTTGACGATCCTGTCGATAAGAGCTTTGTTCCAGTTCTCTTTTTCAACAAACGAATAATTCTTCAAAAGAGCAAGTTTGGTGACTCTGTTTAATTTTTCACCTTCTTTGAGGTGCTTCTCTATTCTTTCGAAAATATAATCGTCCGTTATTGTGTCTTTTACAAAATAATCGTATGCACACTGAGCGAGAAATGCTTTTTCAAGACCGTAGGTACCCTGCATCTCTATGAACGCATCAAGATATTTGATCTTGTCAGAACAAAATACATTCGTAAACAGTATCTGAATGATAATGTTTTCTATGAGAATATAAGTATCGAGTCCGAATGCCTCGCAGTCCTTGTACAGGTTCTTAAGTTCTTTTACGTTGCCTCTGAAATGCTGTTCCAGATATGCGAGGATATTGCCGTCATACTTGCCCGATCTGTAAACATACTGGGCATATGAAATAAGCATCTCGTTTTCCTCGAAATCGGTTCTTTCGAGAAGTCTGGATACCAGACGCAAAATACTCTTTATTTCCACATGTTCGGTTCCGAATCTGTTCAATACCGAAAATGCGGTGTCATACATTCCGCGGGCTATCAGGATCTGAAGGAAAGTTCCTTTTTCGCTTCCTTCGAAGATCTCGGGTTTAACTGTATTTAATATTTCTTCAAGTTCAGAATAATAATCGTTTTCAAAATAGTAAGTCAGAAGATTTTTGACTATGATCTTCTTGTATGTATATGTGATTATATCCGAATGTAAGAGTCTTTCATAATCGAAAACATTGTCATCCGTGATCGTTTCGTATGAATAAGAACTCTCCACTCTGCACATGATGATCCCAATCTTGTCCGAAACCATATGAGCGATCTTTTCGAGCAGCATCGGATTGTTCAGGATGGCACCGGATATGTTTTCTTCGGGAACTACCATTCTGTTGCCGTATATATCTTCATAAAACAGTCTGAAATCCCTGGAATAGATCGGACAGTATACATAACCGCCTTCGGGAGTGAATTTCTGTTCTCCGATAACCTTGTCATGTATAAGAATGACTCTCCTCATTCCCGAGGGAACCGTTACTCTTCTAATAAACTGTAAAGTTACGCATTCATTGGCTATATCCTCGGTAACAAATTCGGGATTCATGACTTTGGCGTAAATGAACAGCATATCCTCATTTATATGTCTGTCTTTGATCTGCTCTCTTGCAAATGCTTCAAGAGTTTCTCTGTATGAAACGGCAATTTCGGGATATTTTGATTTTCTTGTCAGAACATTGTGATAAAGAAATGCTTTCTTTCTGTAATCAAGGTCATTCTGGTAAGCAAAATACATCATTACCATCTGCGGCAGATCTTTGTCATATCCCTGAGGCAGACAGTCCATGTAAAACTCATAAAGTCTTGTGATCCTGAGTTCTGCCTGAACGCCGAGCGAATACCATTCAAAATATTCCTCACCGATCTTATTTCCCTTGCAAAGGTACGATACTATCGTATTGAGAAGTTCTTTGCTGGGCATATATGCATACTGATATTTGAGGATCTCAAACCATAAAGGCTTGAATTCTTTCAGTCTGGAAACAAAGAACTGGATCCTCTCTCCCAGATTCGCACTGATGGCTTTGTATTTAAGACCGAAACGAAGTACCGCTTCTTCGTAATCATCCAGTTTCATCAGAAGAGACGGATTATCATTTAAGATATTTATGCCTTCGACATAAAGAAGAGGCGAATTATTGCCTAATCTGAACTGTTCTACAAGAAACTCAAGTTTCTTGTCGCTCTTTGAATAGAAGTCTTCGGTAAGATATAAAATAAGCCAGGACAAAACCGAATTGCCCATATCTTTGGCATAGAATTTTTTGATCTTACGAAGGGATTTGCTGACGATATCCGCTTCTTTTGAAAGAAGGCTTGTAATATACAGATAATATCCGTAAGTCTCGTTTGAAAGCCTTTCGTTTTCGATTATCTCATCTATTCCGTCAAGTATTCTCGACGCTTCCTTGTCTTTTTTGCTGATAATATATATCTGTGCCTTAAAAAGGCCTGCAAGTATATTGTGTTCGTTTGTTCCGTTGATTCCTTCAGCGATCTTAAGACTTTCCTTGCACCAGGTATCCTGTGATATCCTGTCGAAAGAAAAATCAAGATACAGTCTTAAAAGAGAATCCAGAGCTTTGTTGAACATATGATTCTCAAGTTTCAAAACATCGCAGCATTCATTGTCAACGATTATATTTACCGTGAAGGATTCTCTCGGAGTGATAATGGTTATCTTTCCGAAATTTCTTCCCTTTTTCAGGAATTCGGGTATTATCTTGACTTCGATCTCGAGTTCGTCATCCTCAAAATCATCTCCCGAAAAATGATTGCAGGGAAGGAAAACAAAATTACCGTCGGACTTGATGTCAATGTTGACATAGCCCCACGTATTCTTATTGACCGTTATCCTCTTTGTGATCTCATTCTTGGGATTAACGATCACGATATCTTTGTCATCAACCTTGTAAGTGATCCTGTCTTTTTTCCTTATGGCTACAAGAAACTCGTCAATATTCTGTTCGTTTAAAACGTTTTCGCTCAAGCCTCTGTAAAGACTTTTGTACTGTCCGTCACTTCCGTTTATAAGGGAAATGAAATCGTTTGAATAAAAGACATTGACCGCCTCGTTCCAGTTGGTTCTCGCAAGATTGGCAAAATGGAAAAGGTTTTTGATATGTCCGAGAGTGGAATTGATATATCCCGTTTCCCTGATACAAATAAAAGGAAGAGAATATTCTCCTTTATCCGTAAGAAGAATAAACTCTCCCTTTGATACATCGCCGGGCTCCATGCCGGTCGAATCAAATGTAAAATCAATTTCCGCCTCAAATCCCCTGAACTGAGGATTGTTGACTCTCATTCTGGGATTATTGGCCTGGCAGACTCCGAGTACGGGGGTTTCACTTTCGCAATATAGTTTAAAAGAACCGTTTCTTTCGGTATCACTGTCAAAAACGAACTCTATTCTTTCGGTCGAAAAAGTAACATTCCCGTCATGAACGGAAAAGTCAAAGTTTTCTTCAGCCATGGAAAGTACGGTTCTTTTCACGAAATTCACCTCACATAATCAATCAGATTTCTTTGAGGGCGGCAGTCATATCGTTTAACCAGTCGCCTTCATAAAGTTCAATCATTCCCTTGTCGGCTGCAGCCGCAAGTTTTGGATTGATGGGAATTCGAGCCAGATTCTGTATGTCGTGTTTCTTTGCGATCTCTTCGATTCCGGATTCTCCGAAAATATAATGCTTTTCATTACAGTTCGGACACTCGAAATATGACATGTTTTCAACGATTCCGAGTACGGGAATCTTCATAAGATCCGCCATCTTAACAGCTTTCTCTACAATCATTCCGACAAGTTCCTGAGGAGAAGCCACTACGATGATGCCGTCAACGGGGATCGACTGAAATACCGTCAGAGGTACATCGCCGGTTCCGGGAGGCATGTCAACGAAAAGAAAATCCTTATCTCCCCAGATAACATCTGTCCAGAACTGTGTTACCGTACCTGCGATAACAGGACCTCTCCATACAACGGGATCGGTTTCGTTCTCCAGAAGACAGTTGATCGAAATAACATCTGTATCAAGTTTGCTTCTTACGGGATAAATGCCCTGTTCGCTTCCCTCACATTTTCCTGTGATACCGAACATTTTCGGAATCGAGGGTCCTGTGATATCGGCATCAAGAATACCAACCTGATAACCTTCTCTTTTCATGTTTACTGCGAGTAAGGATGTAACAAGAGATTTTCCTACACCGCCCTTACCCGATACTACAGCTATTACTTTTCTTATATGTGAAAGTTCGTTGCAGGGCTGCAGTAAACTTTCACTTTCTCTGTCCGCACAGTTCGATGAACATGTGGAACAGTCATGTGTACATTCACTCATGAATATTTCCTCCAAGTTTTGCTAAAAACAGCATATATAGTGTGTCATATTTTATTATTATACTATATTTGCACTTTCTCTGTAAAGTGATTTTATATGTCATGCAGACTCGTGCATGCCCGTATAAAGAGCGTAATACTTGCCTTTTTGCTCGATCAGTTCGTCATGTGTTCCGCGTTCCACTATATGACCGCCTTCAAGGACCATGATACAGTCGGAATTCTTTACGGTGGAAAGTCTGTGAGCTATAACAAAAGTGGTACGTCCGCTCATAAGCTTATCCATGCCTTCCTGAACAAGCTTCTCGGTTCTTGTATCGATGGAACTTGTAGCCTCATCCAGGATAAGTACGGGAGGATTTGCTATGGCTGCTCTCGCAATGGACAAAAGCTGTCTTTGTCCCTGTGAAAGAGATGCCGCATCACCTTTGAGCATCGTATTGTATCCCTGAGGAAGTCTTTCGATGAATCCGTGCGCATTCGCAAGTTTTGCAGCCGCGATGACTTCTTCGTCGGTAGCATCAAGTTTGCCGTATCTGATATTTTCCATTACGGTTCCGGTAAAAAGATGCGTATCCTGAAGAACCATTCCGAGGGATTTTCTTAAGTCTGCTTTTTTGATCTTGTTTACGTTTATACCATCATAACGGATCTTTCCGTCCTGAATATCGTAAAATCTGTTTATAAGGTTCGTGATCGTGGTTTTGCCCGCACCGGTCGATCCTACAAAAGCGATCTTCTGTCCGGGTTTTGCAAAAATATCAATATTATGCAGAACCATTTTTTCTTCGGTATATCCGAAATCAACATCATCAAGGACCACATTGCCCTTAAGCTCAACATAAGTCGTGGTATCGTCGGCTTTATGGTAATGTTTCCAAGCCCAGAGACCTGTTTCTTTTTCGCTTTCCTTTATCTCACCGTTTTCCTTTACGGCATTTACCAAAGTTACGTATCCTTCATCTTCTTCAACGGGTTCGTCAAGAAGCTTGAATACTCTGTCAGCACCTGCCAGAGCCATTACTATGGTATTAAACTGCTGAGAGATCTGCATGATGGGCATGTTAACGCTCTTGTTAAGCATAAGATAACTTCCCAGAACACCTATGGTGAGTCCTCCGATTCCTTTTATCGCAAAGAAACCGCCGATTATCGATATTAATACGAAACTCAGATTACCGAGCTGTCCGTTAACCGGTCCGAGGATATTTATAAGTTTTCCTGCCGTGGATGCGGTTTTATACAATTCCTCGTTCAGATCGTCGAATTCTTTTTCACATATATCTTCCCTGCAAAAGACCTTTACAACTTTCTGACCTTCCATCATTTCTTCGATGTAACCATTCACTGCACCGAGATTCTTTTGCTGCGAAACGAAGAATCCTGCCGATTTGCCTGCGATTATCCTTGTCGAGATAAATGTAAGTCCAATCATAGCGATCGAAACAAGAGTAAGTCTCGGGCTCAGTCTCAAAAGGCTTATGAAAGTACCGATTATCGTTACCAGACTCGCAACCAGCTGGATGATCGCTTGTGCTATCATCTGTCTTGTGGTATCGATATCGTTCGTATAAATCGACATGATATCGCCGTGCGAATGAGTATCGAAATATTTTATGGGAAGTTTTTCCATATGCGTAAACAGATCGATACGGAGTTTTTTCATGGTTCCCTGTGCAACATAAACCATTATCTTGTTGTAAGTAAATGTTGAAAGACCTGCCAGTGCAAAAAGAATGGCGATCTTTAACAGTGCATGCAAAAGTCCGGTGTAATCGGGCACATCCACCTGCGTAAGAGGTTTGATGTAATCATCGATCAGTACCTGTAAGAACATCATTCCCTTTATCTGCGTAATGGTTGAAAAAATGATACAGATAAATACGATAACGGAAGGGATCGGATATCTTCCGTATGAATAACGTACAAGTCTTAAAAATGTTTTCATGGGGTGATCGAGTTTGGGTTTAGGTCCCATTCCTCTGTTTCTTCCCATCTGAATGGGTTTGCTCTCTCTTGCCATCAGATTGCACCCCCTTTCATTTCGTCGAAATCGGCATTGGCTCCGGTCTGAGATTCATAAACATCCTTATAGATTTCGTTATTAGCGAGAAGTTCTTCGTGAGTACCGAAGCCATTAACCTCGCCTTCTTCCATAACGATTATCCTGTCCGCATCCTGAACAGATGAGATCCTCTGTGCAATGATAAATTTCGTTGTTCCCGGGATCGCTTCCTTTAATGATTTTCTGATCCGTGCATCGGTAGCCGTGTCGACTGCCGAAGTCGAATCGTCAAATATTATGATCTTGGGTTTTTTAAGCAGTGCCCTCGCGATACAGATTCTCTGCTTCTGACCGCCGGAAACATTTGTTCCGCCCTGCTCAATCCTGGTATTGTATCCGTCGGGGAATGATTCGATAAAATCATCCGCACAGGCAAGATTGCATGCTTCGCGGCATTCTTCATCCGTCGCATCGGGATTGCCCCAGCGGAGATTGTCATATATGCTGCCGGAAAACAGGATGTTTTTCTGCAGAACGACAGAAACCTGATTTCTCAGGGATTCCATGCTGTAGTCTTTGACATTTACCCCTCCGACTTTCAGTTCTCCTTCGGTAACATCATAAAGTCTGTTTATAAGGCTTATCAGACTGGATTTTGCCGATCCGGTACCGCCGATTATTCCTATGGTCTCACCGGATTTTATATCAAGATTGATATTGTTCAATACATTTTTACCGCTGCCCTTTTTGTAGGTAAAGCAGACGTTTTTAAACTGCACACTTCCGTCTTTTACTTCATAAACGGGATTCTCCGGATCCTTAAGTTCGCTGTCCTCATTAAGGACTTCCGCAATTCTCTTGCCGCTCGCTGCGGAAAGAGTAAGCATAACGAAGACAAACGAGAACATCATAAGGTTTCCGAGGATGTTCATACAATATGTAAAGAGCGTCAGAAGTTCTCCGACTTCAAGTTCTGTCGATACGACAAGATGAGCTCCGAACCAGCTGATAAAGATCATTGTCACATACATGGTAAACTGCATGAGAGGCGAGTTCCATATAACAACGTTCTCTGCTTTAACGAACATCTTGTAGATATTGCCTGCAGCCTTTTTGAGTTCTTCCGATTCGTAATCTTCTCTTACGAAAGCCTTAACCACTCTTATGGCATTGACATTCTCCTGAATGGTCTCATTCAGATCGTCGTATTTTTCGAAAACCTTCGAAAAATATTTCCTTGCGTTAAGCATGATTATCGCAAGACCGATCGAAAGGAATATCGTGGCGATAAGATATATATTTGCGATCTTCACATTAACAAGATATGACATAAAAAGCGCAAAGATCATACTTACGGGTGCTCTGAAAGCCATTCTCAAAAGCATCTGATAAGCATTCTGAATATTTGTTACGTCAGTGGTAAGTCTGGTGATAAGTCCCGCAGTGGAAAATTTGTCAATATTGGAAAAACTGAAGGACTGAATATTTTCATACATGTCCTTCCTGAGATTCTTGGCAAGACCGCATGATGCAACCGAACCGAATACCGCCCCGAGAATACCGGAAACCAAAGCACCTATTACCAGGATGACCATGATCCCGCCCATTTTGAGGATATAATCCATATCCCCGGTATTGTCGTTTCCTTCTATTCCATAGGTGACCATAAGTCCCATACACATGGGGATGATCGTTTCAAATATTACTTCCAGGATCATACAGACAGGAGTCAGTATCGAAGGAAGGGAATAATTCTTAACGTGTTTTAAAAGTGTTTTAAACATTTTCGTCTCCTGTTTCAGCTCTTTTCACTTTTTACGTTCTTTGATGTGCTGAGTTTCCATATAAAGAAAGCAACGATCGCACCGAATATGTTCAGTATAAAATCATCTATATCAAAAGATCCTCTTCTTGTCAGCAGCTGAATGAATTCAATCATCGCAAGAAGCACTATGCATCCGCCGAAGTAAGCGAAAAGATTCCTGAATATCTTTATCAGGCTCGGTAACAGATATCCCAAGGGAACAAGAAGTATTATATTTACTCCCAGATTGATCAATGGAATGGAATTGTTGCTCCTGTCTCCGTCGCTTATCCAGTCTAAATACATGGAAATAGTCTTAAACGGGATCAGATTGCTGAACCTTCTGGCATACTGCCACATTGAAATATCCGAATAGACCATCGCTGCTCTGTTATAGATCAGTGTAACAAACAAAAGTACAAATAAATATATAATGAAAATTGCCCAAAGCAATGTTTTAAAACTTTTACTCACAATAACCTCTAAAAAAAAATTTCCTGTGCAAAAAAAAGAAAAACACCGAATAAATCGGTGTTAAAAGTAGCGAGAGGGGGACTCGAACCCTCAACCTTCCGGGTATGAACCGGATGCTCTAGCCAGTTGAGCCATCTCGCCGAAACAACTGCCTATTTAATATACAAAATCATCAAACAAATGTCAAGGATTTTTTATATTCACAGGAAATTATATCGTATCGTCACACTTTCTGTGTGTGACGATACACCTATTAAACCGAAATCAAAATATTATATTTATTAAAACCAATGACCGTATGCAATAATACTTAATGAACTTTTACATCCTGTCGGGTGCCTCAAATCCGAGACACTGCATGCAATCCTCACAGATACCAAGAGTGAGTTTCAGAACTCCGATATAGTTCTTCTTTAACTCTTCGTCTTCCTGAGTGAGGATCTTGTTCTCATGATAAAACGAATTGAATACATTCGCCAGATCGTAAAGATAAGCACATATCCTGTGCGGTGCAAGTTCTTCAAAAACGGAATTCATCATTTCATTGTATCCGGCGATCTTCATAAGAAGGTTCTTATGTGTCTCATCGGATATCGTTCCGTTAATACTGCACTCTTTAAGATCACCGCCGTTTTCGGAATATTTTTTCAGGATGGATTTGATCCTTACTACCGTATAAAGAAGATACGGTCCCGTATCTCCTTCAAAGGACATGAATCTTTCGGTATCAAATATGTAATCTTTGGAAGCCTGATTTGAAAGATCTCCGTATTTTATAGCTGAAAGTGCAACTGTCTCGGAAACTTTCTTTGCTTCTTCCTCATTCATTTCACGACCGCTGATGATCTTTTCATACATCTTTTCATTGATATCCTTAACCAGATATTCAAGACGCATAACACCGCCGTCCCTTGTCTTGAAAGGTTTACCGTCCTTTCCGTTGACGGTACCGAATCCTATATGTACGAGCTTGGTCTTGGAATCGCAGAGTCCCGTCTTTTTGGCACAACGGAAAACCTGCTCGAAATAAAGATCCTGTCTTTTATCCGTAAGATATATTATGCAGTCCGGATCATATTCCTTTCTTCTTTCCATGATCGTGGCAAGATCGGTCGTATTGTATAAAGAAGCCCCGTCGGATTTAAGGATCATACAGGGAGGGATCTCTTTTGTATCGGTCTCTTCTTTGACGTCGACTACCAGAGCACCGTCGCTTATATACGCATATCCGCCTTCTTTAAGATAATCAACCATTCCGGGGATCAGATCGTAAACATCGGATTCACCCTTCCAGAGATCGAATTCTACATTAAGATTATTGTAATTCTTCTTAAGATCGGCTATGGAAACCTCCATGATAAGTTTCCAGAATGCCCTGTATCCTTTTACTCCGTCCTGCAGTTTCTTGGTGCAGAGCATTGCTTCATCCTTGAATGCCGCATCTTCCTTGGATCTTGCACTGGCTTTCGGATATATCTCTTCGAGATCCGTTACGGTAAACGGAGCTTCTTGGGGATACTCTCCTTCATAACTCTCGTCAAAGAAAACAAGATTGGGATGTGCTTCCTTGTAAGCCGCAATTACCAGACCCATCTGAAGTCCCCAGTCGCCCAGATGAATGTCACCTATGGCTTCATGACCCATATATCTGATGATCCTTTTTATGCTCTCTCCTATTACGGCACTTCTTAAATGACCTACATGAAGAGGCTTTGCAACATTGGGGCCGCCGTAATCGACCATGAACACCTTCTTTTCCGAAGGCTGATCAACGCCGTATTTTTCCGAACAGGCCATCTCGCCTGCATATTCACACAGATATTTATCGCTGATGTTCAGATTTATAAATCCCGGAGGACATACTTCCGTTTTGGAAAACACTTCGGATCTCTTTAATATCTCAGCAACTTCGTTGGCGATCATTGTCGGTGCTTTTTTGTAGATCTTGGCTCCGGCCATGGCACCGTTGCACTGATATTCGCAAAGATCGGGTCTGTTCGAAACGGTAACCTTTCCGAGATTCTCATCATAACCCGCTTCTTTGAACGCTTTGGCAACTTCATTGCCAAGCTTGATTAACAATTGTTCCATTTTATGTAAACTCCTATTTATTATTTGATCTTATACCGAAATCCGGATTTCAAAAGATTTAAGTATCACGGATCAATGTCCTGCCTCTTGGAAAATACGCATCCGCAGTAATTCTGTCTGTAAAGATCGTATTTGGCCGAAAGTTCTATGGATTTTTTATATCCGTTCTTCTTCTTGAAATCAGTCGGAAGGTATTTTATGTCAACTTCTTTTCCGATCTTTTCTCCGATATGATTGATAATATGAGCGTCTTTTAACGGACTTAATGTCAAAGAAGTCGCAAAAAAATCATATCCTTTATTTTTTGCTTCGATCGCTGTTTTCCTTAAACGCATTTCAAAGCAGATACCGCACCGATCTCCCCTTTCGGGACAATCCTCGTATCCTTTCACTGCCTCAAGATACTTTTCGCTTTCAAAAGGCGCCTCAACGATAGTTATCTCACGGTTGACATAACTATTTGTAAATGATATCTGCCTGCATTCTTTCTCAAGTCTGAGATCACGGTCTTCATTATATATTTTAACCAGTCTCTTTACTTCGGAATATCTGAAATCGTATTCGTCTTTCAGTGTTATATTGGGATTATAATAATATACACCGATATTTGCAACTTCTCTCAAAGTCAGCAGACAAAAACTACTGCACGGAGCGCAGCAGACATGCAGTAAAACTTTCGGTTCTTCAATTGCAGAAAGTGATTCGTTCATCCGCCTGATATAGTGATCGCCCGGCAGATTCCTGTTTATCTGGTCCATACAACCGCTACTCTTTGATCAGACAGTATTTTTCTATGAATTCTTCACAGGGCATGGGTTTTCCGTAGTAGTATCCCTGAACCGCATGACACCCGAAGCCTTTTAACATTTCAACCTGTTCCTTGGTTTCAACACCTTCACAGATAACATCGATATCAAGTTCTTCAGCCATCTCGAATATCTTTTTGAGGATAACGGAACTGGCTTTCGAAATAATGGATTCGTCAAAGAAATCCTTATCGATCTTAAGTATGTCAAACGGAACGTCTTTAAGTATATTAAGGGATGAATAACCGGATCCGAAATCATCCATTGCAAGTTCAAGTCCGAGTTTTTTAAGCTGACCTACTACGTCGACCATCTTGTCCTGCTGATCGAAGAAAAGATTTTCCGTTATCTCCAGCTGTATCTTAGAGAAATCCGTTTCGTATCTTTTGAGCGTCTTTTCAACATTCTTAACATAATCGGGGTTATTGATAAGCACTCTCGACTGGTTGACACTTATGGGGAAGAATCTGTATTTCTTACCCTCTTTCCTCATTTCCTTCATCTTTATGCAAAGCTGTTCGAGCATATAAAAGTCAAGTGTTTCGATAAAGCCGTTGGATTCGAAGATGGGAATGAAATCCGAAGGATAAACCATCGATCCGTCATTTTTGATCCATCTTACCAGAGCTTCGCCACCCATGATCTCGTCTTTGACAATATCCCATTTGGGCTGTATGTATATCTTAAATTCACCGTTCTTAAGCGATTTGTCCATTTCCGACTCGATCGCATCGACTTTTCTCATATTTGAAATGATATTGTCGGAATATGTGGCGGTCAGATTATTGGACGTGACATCGACCGATTTTCTCGCGGCATTGGCCCTGTCGATCATAAGGTCGACATTCTGATCTTCCTTTCTGACCTGATACATACCCATTTTAAGTCTGATGGGATATTTGATCATGGCTTCATTTGCATTGTCGCTTATGCCTTTAAGATAACGCATGTATTTTTCTTCAAATTCTATGTCGTTTATGACTATGGCAACGAACTGGTCGGAATTGACTCTGACGCAGAGTTCCCTCTGAGGATCGAATACCTTTTCAAACTGCTTTACCGTAGCCATCAGAACTTTATCGGCCCTGTCATGTCCGTAAGATTCGTTGATATAACGGAAGTTCATGATATCGAATCTCAACATGAGATAAGGTGTTTCACGGTTATTCTGCAGGATCTGTGAAACATGTCTTCTGAAATAATTGTAGTTGTATCCTTCCGTTACCTCGTCGATATAAGCAAGTTTTATGATAAGGTCATTGGATTCGTTAAGCGTGATCCACACAAATATGATCAGGGCAACCATGACCAGGATCATAAAGAGACAGATAATGAAACTTCTGATAGTAACACCCTGAACCATCTTATTCAGGGTTTTGGCTTCAAAGAAATACAGATAATACATATCGTGCGAATTGGAGATCTCGCCGGCGTAAACAAGCAGGTTATCACCGTTTTCGTCATCTATCTTTGTCGAAAAGCTGATCTCGCTGTAAATGTTCTTTTTTATCAAATTGATCTGATTCTGCGCTTTGTTTGTTTTGGAACTCTTTGCGTATATGGCATTATAAATGTTGTTATTGCCGCTCAGATACTTGTTGAATGTTTCCGAATGTGCGATGACGTCGCCGTCGCCTTCTATAATGGCAAAACATCCCATACTGTTAAGATAATCAAAAGTTTCTATATTCAGTATTCCCGAAAGGTCTCTTTTAACTATCAGATAATAATCGCCGCCGTTTTCATCCTGAAGCTTTTTAATGCCAAGGATCGAATCGCAGAATTCGGGATCCGTGAAATAATTCTTTGCCGGAAGACAAACATAATTCTCGGTATAATAATAGGCCGATATTTTCTGTAATGCCTTATAAAGATCATCGTTATATTTGTTTTCTTCGGAACCTACAAGAACGGAATTGGGTGCAAGATAATAGAACGTATATCCTTTTGCATACATTTCCTGCCTGAGAATGACATCATTTATCTCTTCGTTGAGAGAAGCGCCCTCCATATTTTTTTCGAAGGAATTCATGATATTCTTCAGGATATCTATCTGGTATTTGACTTCCTCGACAGCTGTATCAACATGTCCTTCATACGATTTGAGAGTATTTTTCTCAAAAACGTTTTTAATATCATAGACATGCAAAAAAGTTGCACCGACACATATTATCAATACTGTAAGTGCAATTCTTAAAATAAGAGATATGCTTTTATCTGAGCCGAAATTTTTCTTCATTTTTGTCAATTATCTCTTTTGGATATAATACCACAAATCGCTTTTTTCTTCAAACTTTATCAACAAAAAAAACACCAAATCGAAACTTATTGTCTCAAATATTATTTTACTGTTTCCAAAGCTTAATTTCAGGGCTGTCCCGTACGATAAAAATTATTGATAAAAAGTTCCGATTTTAGTAAAATATTCTTTAACTATAAACTTCAAAAAGAGGCTAAAAAATGAATCATCAACCCGAAAAGATCGAAGAAATGAAAAACACCATCAAAACCGCGATTCACGGAAAAGATGATGTTATCGATATGGTCCTTTGTGCCGTTTTTTCAAAAGGGCATATTCTGCTTGAAGACATTCCCGGTGTAGGAAAGACCACTCTGGTAACCGCGCTGGCAAAGGTCATGAATCTCGATTACAAAAGAATGCAGTTCACTCCCGATGTTCTTCCGAGTGACGTTTCCGGTTTTACAATGTTTGACAAGACAACGAACCAGTTCACTTTCAAAGAAGGAGCCGTATACACGAATCTGTTTTTGGCGGATGAGATAAACAGAACATCACCCAAGACGCAATCCGCGCTTTTGGAAGTAATGGAAGAAGGTCATGCCACTGTTGACGGTGTCACAAGATACCTTCCGAATCCTTTCATGGTCATAGCTACCCAGAACCCGATAGGTGCATCCGGTACGCAAAAGCTTCCCGAATCACAACTTGACCGTTTTATGGTACGTCTCTCCATGGGATATCCTTCACACGAATCAGCCGTTACGATTCTCAAAGGTGATTCACATAAGACCATCGAAAAGATGGAGCGCGTTATTTCAAAGGATGAGATCATTTCCTATCAGGAAACCGTGGAAAACACGAAAATAAAAGACAGCCTCTACGATTATGCCGTTTCACTGACCGAAGCTACCAGAAATACGGATACTTTTTCACTGGGTCTTTCTCCCAGAGGCAGTATCGCTTTGATCAAGATGGCCAAAGCCCACGCTTTTCTGGAAGGCAGGGATTACGTTATTCCCGAGGATTTCAGAGAAGTCTTCTATCCTATTGCCAACCACAGGATCATTCTTTCCACCAAAGCAAAAGCATGCGGCATGAATATCGAAAGTGCTCTTAATTTGGCTTTTGAATCCGTAAAAGTACCCTGATATCATGAAGATCAATGTAAAAATACTGATAATCTACATATTTGCAATCGTGCTTTTAAGTGCGATTGCTCTCATTTATGAACAGCCCGTTATCGTGCTTTTTATTTTGATGCTCATTGTTATTGCCCTGATCTCAATGATCATATTCGTCAAAGTGAATGACAAGATCGAATTCAGTCTCTCGCCGGTATCCGAATATGTCGAAGAACCCAATTCGCCTTCATTCAGACTCGAATACAAAAACAGTGCCCGCCTCGGTCTTTTTACGGGAGATGTGGAATTCAGCGTTGAAAACCGTTTTTATCCGAATTCCACCGTTCATAAACTCTCCGTTCCCTTAAACAGAAAGGAAAACTCGTTCATCATACCCGTAGAATCATATAATATCGGACTTGTGACTCTAAAGATCAACAGGATCACACTGTTTGATTATCTTTCAATTGTCCGAAAGACCATTGAACCTTCCTTTGAATCCTCCGTTCCGATCCTGCCTCAGGAAAGAAATATAGGAGACTTTCCTCCCGCAGTTCCAAAAGACGGCCCGGATGAATTTACCGAATCCGAAAATATCGGAAACATTTCAAGCGATGTAAAAGAGATCCGCGAATACAGACCGGGTGACAGGCTTCAGAGGATCCACTGGAAACTGTCAGCAAAACTGGATGATCTTTTCGTAAAAGAAATGGCTCATACATCCACTCTTGCTATCATCCTTCTGCCCGAGCTTTGTGAAAAAGAGATACACGCAACTTCCTCTTCTCTTTTATCCTGTATCAAAAAAATGTATACGCAGAAAGAAAGATTCGAAGTCTGCATTTACAATGACAAAACCTGTGATTATTCGTTTTTTACGGTGATCGACGAAGAAGGAATGCTTGAAGCAATGACGCATTTTTACTGTCAGCCCCTTTACGAAGGAAGGGAAAACGCACTTAACACTTTTATCAGTTCTTCCAACAGGGTTGCAACAGTAGTACATATAATAGGCACACAAATAAGGATCGGTGAATGATCATGCTTTCCCGCATCGAAAAACTTATCTACAAAAAAGAAATAAACGACAATCATCTGGTTGTTGGTGAGATTACTCAGCAAAAGCAGAGCAACCGTCTTTTCCTGTGCCTTTTTAAAGGTTTTCTGATCTTTATTGCAACTTACTGTTCGATCTGCGGTCTTCTCGATGCCTTTGAAATAAGTTACAACAAGCCGGTAATCATCATTGCCTTTATATTTTTCTCGGCTTATGTATCCATGCTCTATTACAACAAATTCGTATTCTATCTTTTCTATATAGTCCTGTTCCTCGCTTTCACGATAGAACTGGCACGATACTATGCGCCCGTTTATTCGGGCTTTCAGGCCGTTATCAATATCATTTTCGAAAACTATTCCGACTATTTTGCACTGTCCACCGTCAGAGAAGCACAGGAACTTGTTGCGGACAGATATCTTACGGTTACGTTTGCGGCTCTTTTTATGGGCGCATTCATTGCCATACTTTTAAACGTTGCGATCTCGGGTTACATGAATGCCGGTGAAACCGCACTTGTAACCTTTCCTTTTATCGAAATACCAGTTTTCATTCAGAAGATCCCGCCCATAACATATTTATTCGGCCTTCTCTTCGTCTATACATGCATAATCTTCCTGCAGTTATCCGGTCATTCCAGAATGCAGGTTAAAGGTAAACGCACTCATGAGTTTTTAAGATTCAAACGGCGAAAAGAAAATACGTATTCGTATCAGGCGGACACTCCGGTTTTCATGACCTCACTGGTCATTTCTCTTGCGGTTTCCGTTATTTTAACCGTGATCCTGTTCATTCCCGCCAGCACACCGGGGCCCAAAGTTGCCGGAAACGTAATCAGAAAACAGACTGAAGAATATGTCAAGATATATATACAGACAGGTTTGAGCGGACTGTTCGATGCCTATTCTTCCACCGGCGGTCTTGCAAACGGAAAACTCGGCGGCGTCAGTCAGGTCCGTCCGGATTTTGAAACCGACCTTAACGTTTCTTTTGTACCCATCAATTTCGATACTGTTTACCTTAAAGCCTATACGGGAACCATATATACCCGAAGCGAATGGTTTGAGTCGGAAAAAGATTTTTCCGATTTTGAGAACACGCGTGATTATAATCTTAACAATCATGCAAAAATGGAAATAGAAAATATTGACGGAGGACTCGAAAATACGTTTTTACCTTATTTTTCCGGCAGAAAAGATCTGGAATACGCCGAAGGAAGAAACGATCTTTATTATGTTTCCTATACTCCGTATTTAAGATTAAAAGATTTTGAAGCACCGGTTGAAGACGAACTTCTCAAAGATCCCGAATATTATGACTATGTCTATACCCAGTGTCTGGAAGTACCCGATTATCTCAAAGAAACTCTCGATAACGTGATCGAACCTTTTGATACGATCGAAGAAACAGATGTCAACCGGTACAGGATCGCCTGTTTCAATGCCGTTTACTCATATTTCTTCAAGAATTTCGATTATACGATGTCTCCGGGAAGCACTCCGACTTATCGAAGAGACTATGTCGAATATTTCCTTAATTCCCAAAAGCGCGGTTTTTGTGCTCATTTCGCTTCGGCAACAGTCATGCTTTTGCGTGAAATGGGCGTCCCGGCAAGATACTGTGAAGGATACTGTATTCCCATTTCACTTGTATATGACGATGCGATCCTCACAGATAATGACTATTCCGAATGGTATTCCGGAGAAAGCCTTACCGAGATCGAAAACGTTATCAAGGTTCCCGTCAACGACTCATATGCTCATGCCTGGATAGAGATCTACCTTGACGGATACGGTTTCGTTCCTTTTGAAGCGACGATCCCCTCTTTCGGCGACGATGACGTTTCACCGTCACTGTACGATTTCGGATTCTTGTTCAGTTCACTCTCATCCAATACATTGAACTATGAGAGTCTCGGAAACTTTGGACAAAATCAGAACAATACGAATTTCAGCGCAAAAAGCATCCTGGAAATGTTCGATATCAACACTTCCTCGGTTGCTTCCACTCTTTTTGTTGTTTTTTCCGTAGTAGCGGTTGCATTTGTCTTATATCTGATAGTAAGATTAATTATATTAAGAATAAAACTCGCTGTTTATAAAGCGAATAATGATGAATACAATCTGGTAATGTACGAATACAATAAGCTTGTAAAGATGCTGCGAAGGAAAGGTTTCATCAAAAAGAAAAACCCTCTTCCCGATGATGTCAAAGAGAGCTACGATCTGTACATTGCATATTACAACAACACTCATAAAAAGAAAAAAGAGATCGACACCGAAAAACTGTTTGAATACTACGAAAGAATAATGTATTCATAATCAGGCACGGAAAAGAGGCAGTATGTCCAAAAAGAAAAAGAACAAAGGCTTTATACCCCTGATAATCATATCGGCAGCACTTGTTTTGTTTGCCGTCAGTTTTTCCATTGTCTCCAGATACCCCAACAAGGTTCCGAAGAATCCTCAGGGAACAGTCGGAAACACTGCGGGAAACATCTACAATCAGGGTCTTTTTTGCGAAAATGACGGCAAAGTTTATTTTGCCAATTCATATGACAGCGGTTCTTTATACAGTATGAATCCCGATGAAACCGAAGTCAAAAAAATACTCAACGCAAAAGTACAGTATATCAATGTGGCCGGCAAATATATTTATTATTACATGGCCGACTCTTCCACTTCCACGGGTCTTGGTTTCTTAAGAAGAGTCATGGGTATCAACCGCTGCAAGAAAAACGGCAGATCGGGAGTTACTCTTACCAGAGATCCGTCACTCGAAATGATCCTCATTGACAACAGTATCTATTTTTTGGATTACGATAAAGTTAAAGGTGTTCATTTAAGCAAAATGAGTACCGACGGAAAAAATGATATCGATCTTTCGAATTCCATCATCAATCCCGCCGGAGTATACGGGGATGTGATCTATTTCACGAACAATGAAAGCAATCACTTTCTTATGATACTCGATACCGCGGATGACAGCATTACCGAATATGTAAGAATCAATATGTGGAATCCGATCCGTATGGGTAATTATATTTATTTTATGGATATAGATCATAATTACCGATTATGCAGATATTCGATCTCCGATGAAAATGTCGAGATCCTCACAAAAGACAGAGTTGACTGTTTCAATCTCAATACGGATTATATTTATTACCAGAAAAATGATGCCAAAAATCCCTGTCTCAAACGTATTACCATAGACGGATCAAGCGAAGAGATTATCAAGAGCGGTAACTATACGGCCATTAACCTGACCGACAGATACGTTTATTTCCAGCCGTTTGAAAATAATACCATCACATACAAAACACCGGCTTACGGAAGCATAAACGTTACCGAATTCGATGCGGCGATTTCCGCTGTTTTCGACTGATTAAATACATTTGATCAAATATTCAAAGGAGGGGTTGGAATGGATAAGATCATCATTCGGGGTCTTGAAGTTTTCGCGCACCACGGTGTATACGAAAATGAGAAACTCAAAGGACAGCGTTTTATCATTAATGCGGAATTTGATACCGATACTCTGACATCGGGTATGAGCGATGATATCGAAGACACTCTGGATTATGCCAAAGTCTGTGATTTCATCAAAGACTATATGGTCGTAAATCAGGTAAATCTTCTCGAAACTCTCGTTAACGAGCTTTCAAGAAAACTTCTTCTTAATTTTTCCAAAATACAAAAAGTCACATTGGAGATATGTAAGCCCGATGCTCCTATCCCGATGAAATTTGACACCGTATCCCTTAAAGTCGAAAGAAGCAGGCATACCGCATATATTTCGGCAGGTTCCAATATGGGCGACCGTGAAGCATATATCGAAGACGCGATCGCCAATCTCGAATCGGACGAATGCATAAATATCATTTCCGTTTCAAAGCTTATTGAGACCAAGCCTTACGGTGTGACCGAACAGGATGATTTTTTAAACTGTGTATTCAAGATACATACTCTCTACTCTCCCGAAGAACTTCTCGCAAGAATTCATATTGAAGAAAACGAAGCCGGAAGGGAAAGAAAGATACACTGGGGTCCGAGGACTCTCGATCTGGATATAATCCTTTATGATGATCTTGTTATGTCAACCGACAATCTTATCATCCCCCATGCTGATATGATAAACAGATCTTTTGTTTTGGAACCCCTTTGCGAGATCGATCCGTATGTCATTCACCCCAGACTTATGTTAACTGCATCGGAACTTTTGAACAGGTTGAAATCTAAATAAAAAACTTTCGGTTCACCTGAAAATTTCATCAGGTCGGCATTCATACAAAAAACGCAATTCTTTTCCGTTTATACACGAAATGAATTGCGTTTCTTTATTTTGTGTTTCAATATTCAAAGATCCGTATATCGATCCCGATCAGGCATTCAGAATAGCTTCCGTCATTCTGATGGCTCTGACATTTTCCCTTACATCATGAACCCTGACGAAATTAACACCCTTCATACATGCTATGACCGTAGTCGCAATGGTTCCTTCGACACGTTCGAATATCGGAAGATCAAGTGTCAGACCGATAACTGATTTTCTGCTTGTACCGATAAGTATCGGGCATCCGAGATCTTTGATGTCATCTATATGATGAATGATGCTGAGGTTCTGTTCATATGTTTTGGCAAAACCAATACCGGGGTCGAGAATGATCTTGTCGATATCTATTCCGGCTGCGAGTGCCTTATCGAGATAAATACCCAGATCCGATAAAACATCTTTTCTGAAATCATCATACACAGCATTCTTACGGTTATGCATGAGCACACAGACAACATGTGTATCCGCTATTAATTTGGCCATTTCTTCAGTATCCTGAAGCGCCCAGATGTCATTTACCATATCACATCCGGCGTTGATCGCTTCTCTCGCTACTTCGGCATTGTATGTATCTATCGAAACGGGAACGTCGATCCTTTTCTTAATTTCCTCAATGACAGGCATTACCCTCTCGATCTGCTCTGCGGCACTTACCGGTGTATATCCGGGTTTGGTGGATTCACCACCGACATCAATGATATCTGCACCGTCATTTACCATCTGAATGGCTCTCTTTACTGCCGCTTCGGTATTAAGATACATCCCGCCGTCCGAAAATGAATCGGGAGTAACATTTAATATACCCATTACATAAGTGTGATTTATCAGATCAAATACTCTGTTTCCGATTTTAATCTCTCTCATTTCAGATCCTCATCATATCAAAAAATCTGTTTCTGTATTCTTCTTTTTCAAAAAGACCTTTTCCGGCCATTGTTACGGTTTTGCTTCCGGGTTTCTTAATGCCTCTCATCGTCATACACATATGTTCGGCTTCAATGACCACCATTACACCGCGTGCATTTAATTCTTTATAAATGCTTTCCGCAACTTCTTCGGTAAGTCTTTCCTGAATCTGCAGTCTCCTTGCATATACTTCCAGAGTTCTGGCCAGTTTGGAGATACCCACTACTTCGTTATTGGGAATATATGCTATATGTGCCGTACCGTAAAAAGGCATCATATGATGTTCGCAGGTCGAATAAAAAACAATGTTTTTTTCCAGAACGATATCATTGTTGTCCACATGAAATCTTTTGGATAAATGATTCTTTGCATCATCCTCGTATCCGGCATAGATCTCCGAATACATTCTCGCTATTCTGTCCGGCGTATCCTTCAATCCCTCTCTGGTAACATCTTCACCGATACCTTCGAGGAGAAGCCTGACGCCTTCTTTTATCTTGTTCTCGTCTATCATTTCATTCTCTTTTCTTTTAAAAGCATTTTATCCGATAAAAGCAGTCTCTCGAAATCGCCCATAAAGGATAACGAACCGAATATCAGGATCACATCCTTTTTATCGGCCAGAAGCGATGCGATCTCAAGTGCTTCCTCATACGAATCCGAAGCCGTAACATTTTCATTGTATTCCCTGACGCATTTTCCGAGATCAAATGCATCGATCGCTCTGGCTCCGTCTTTCGGCGTGACCGTCACTATCGCTTTGGCAAAAGGAGCACAAAAAGATACGACTTCTTCAAATGCCTTGTCTTTATACATTCCCATTATATATATCAGTCTTCTGTTTGTAAAATATAAGTTGATATTTTCAAAAAGCCTGTGAACGGCGTCAATATTATGGGCTCCGTCAAGAACAAAAGTATTCTCTTTATTTATGATCTCGAATCTGGCGCTCCATTTAGCTTCCCTGAAAGCTTTTTTAACTCCGTTTTCTTTTATCTGATATCCTTCTTTCATAAGAATATCCAAAGTATCGAATACACAGGCAGCATTTTCAAGCTGGTTATATCCCTTAAGTGCCAGAATATAATCTTTTCGGTCTTTATAAGATATTATCCAGTCTTTGTTTACGCTCTTTTTGTCAATCTTTCCTTTGATCCGGGATTTTTCACACCATAATACATTGCATTTAAGATCATTGTCCTTAATATATTCGTCAAAATAATCACAAATTTCGGGCTTTTGTACAGAAAGAACAACATTTTTTGATCCGGGTTTCATTATGCCGAACTTATGTAAACTTATATCCTTCAATGTATTACCTAAAAAATTACAATGGTCAATACTGATTGAAGAAATTATGTCAACCAATGTGCTTTCTGTTGCGTTGGTTGCATCCAGTTTCCCGCCCATCCCGCATTCAAGGATCACAAGCTCGCAATTCAACTCTTTAAATATCAAAAGAGAAAGAACAAATTCTATTTCAAACGCGGTTGCCTTTAAATCTTTTTCTTCCACCCGCAGTATTATCTCGCTTAAGGATCTTTCCCAAATGATCTTTGGAACAATTTTGCCGTTTACAAGTATTATTTCTCTCTCATCGGTTACGGCAGGAGACAAAAATCTTCCGGTCTTGATTTTGTTGTTTGCCAGAGAATGTTCCAGAAGGTATCCAATGCTGCCTTTTCCGTTTGTACCCGCTATATGGATGAATCTAAGGTCTCTGTCAGGTCTTTCGAATTCATCCAGCAGTCTATTAACTTCGTCAAGTCCGGGAACACTTCCCATATTTTTTCTTCGTTCTTCAAGCCATTCCCTGCACTGTAAATATTTCATCTAATACCTCTCAAACGCAAGATTTCCTGCAACCGTCGTACAATCCGGCGAGGATGACGGATCTTTCCGATTTCGCGGTTCGTCAGCCATATCAGGCATCGCTTTCTCTTTACGGGCTTTTGCATTATAAAAGGCAGGTAACACCTGCCTGAATGGTTTACATAATTTTTCGACTAACAGTCTTCTCCGACATCATCTATATCGTGAGCACCGATATTAAGCGTATTAAGAGTCCTTCTCTTAAGTCTGGCTTCCTCGGAATACTTAAGAATGAAATCCTTGGTTTCCTTGGAATTCTTAATATTGTGAAGATAAAGTTTCGGATGTGTTGTATCGCCCGTAAAACATACCACGCAGCCCAAACCGAACATACGCTGGAAGAATCCTCTCTGAAGCTCAACATCCTGTATCTTATACATGTAACAGTCATCTTCGGTCTTATTAAAAAATCCGCTCTCTATGGTAAGAATGTCTTTTTTGACATAATACTTAGTAAATGTAAACGGCAGTCCGAAAAGAGCCCATCTTTTCTTCTCTACGAGCATTTCCTCTTCATCGTTGAATTCGCTTCCCATATTACCCTCCGAACGGCAATTATCTTATTACCTTAAAAGATGCCCAGGGATACTGTTGCATATATTCACCCATATATGCCTTTATCGCTGAAGCTTTACCCTTCTCAAAATCGTATCTGTCGCAGCGGATCTTTTCGGGATCTATTGCGTAATAATTTCTTTTCTTTACAACTATATCGCCAAATCCCGCTTCATCAAGAGATCTTGTCATTTCTCTGTAGATCTTGTTAATGTAATCTTCGACTCTTCTCTCGTATTCTTGATTTGGGAAAAGGATAAGCGCTATTTCTTTTTTGGTCGCACCGGCTCCCTTTCTGTCGATAAGATAAGCAAGAAGTTCTTTTGATCTGCTCCTCTTAAAGATAATGGGTTCTCCCTTGGCATATACATCAAAATTTCCGAAAGTCCTTACATAAAAATCATATGTATTCTTACCCTCTTCAACGGGGTTTCTTAAGTTTCTGATCTCTTCCGCGATCTTAACCGCCGTTGCGGGTTTTAAAACATATCCGCTGGCACGAACTTCGAATGCATTCTGAGAATATTCCGAATAACCGGTAACAAATATGATATTTATCTTAGGATTATATTTCTTTGCTTCATATGCCAGTTCAATACCGTTCATATCTCTCATCTCAATATCGAAAAAGCATACATCGCAGCTGTTTTCGGACAGATAATCCAATACTTCCCTTCCGGTTCTGAAAGCAACCACTTCGGCCGTGGGTTCAGCTTCCTTAATGGCATCAACCAGAACCTCCAAGGCTATCAATTCATCATCGGCAGCAACTATTTTCATTATTTTTCTCCCCTAAGAATACAAAAATAAATGTAGGACAATCAACGCCCACGCAAATTCATTCTACTACATTTAATTCTTGATTTCAATTATTTGAAGTGGTATGATTTTAAAAATGTATTTTAACAGGAGAAAACTTATGCGACATCTAATGAGTCCTCTTGATTTCTCTGTAGAGGAGCTCGACCGACTTTTCGATCTTGCCAACGACATTGAGAAAAACAAGGAGAAATACTCTCACGCATGTGTCGGCAAAAAACTTGCTACATGCTTCTATGAACCAAGTACCCGAACAAGACTTTCATTCGAATCCGCAATGTTGTCTTTAGGCGGAAACGTTCTCGGTTTCTCAGATGCCAATTCTTCATCGGCAGCCAAAGGAGAAAGCGTATCCGATACTATTCGAATGATCTCATGTTACGCTGATATCTGTGCTATGCGACATCCCAAAGAAGGCGCACCAATGGTTGCAGCCACACACAGTCGCATTCCCGTGATCAATGCCGGCGACGGCGGTCATCAGCATCCCACTCAGACTCTTACCGATCTTCTTACCATTCGTTCCCTCAAGGGAAGTTTAAGCGGTTTTACAATCGGCCTTTGCGGCGACCTGAAATTCGGTCGAACCGTTCACTCTCTTATCAACGCTTTATCAAGATACAATGATATAACTTTTATCTTTGTTTCTCCGGAAGAACTCAAAATTCCCGAATACATAACCGACAATTTAAAAGAAAAAGATATTCCTTACGAAGAAGTCATTTCACTTGAGGAAGTAATGCCCAAACTCGATCTTTTATACATGACAAGAGTTCAGAGAGAAAGATTCTTCAACGAAGAAGATTATGTAAGATTAAAAGACTTCTATATCCTGAACAAAGAAAAAATGGCTCTCGCCAAAAAAGACATGCTCGTTCTTCACCCTCTACCCAGAGTTAACGAGATTTCCGTTGAAGTTGATGATGATGAACGTGCCGTTTATTTCAAACAGGTTCAATACGGTGTGTATGTAAGAATGGCTCTTATCCTTACCCTTTTGGAAATAGACACGGATTCAATCTGATAGCTTGATTGTAAAGAGGAGAAAAAATATGTTAAACGTCGGAAAAATACATGAAGGTTTTGTTTTGGATCATATAAAAGCCGGAAAAAGTCTCTCGCTTTATCATCACCTTCAGCTCGACAAAAAAGACTGTACTGTGGCAATGATCATGAATGCCAAAAGTGAAAAAATGGGCAAAAAAGATATTCTCAAAGTAGAATGCGATATCGAAGAAATGGATATGGACGTTCTTGCCGTGATCGATCACAATATCACCGTTAATGTCATAAAAGACGGTGAGATCGTTGCAAAGAAGGAATTAACCCTTCCCAAAGAGATCAAGAATATTTACAAATGCAAGAACCCCAGATGCATCAGCAGCATCGAACAGGAACTACCCCACATTTTTGTTCTGGACGAAAAGAAAGAAGTTTACAGATGCAAATACTGTGAAGAGAAAACCAGACAGGAACTGTAATCTTCACTTATCGTCAGACATTTACAAAATCATAAAATACAAAAAGGCAACGAAACCGTTGCCTTTTATTGTGTCTTTCCTTTCAGGGATCATACAAGATTTATAACTTCTTCTTTGGGTGCTTTGGCGCTTTCAACGCTCTTTGCATAAAGCACGGGACCCTCTCCGTTATAATCCTTCCAGTATTCGATCTTTATCTGAGCGGTAACCGTGACCCAGTCACCTTTTTTGTATTTTTCAGCTTCATCCGTTTTACAGATAAATCCGAGAAAAGCAATGTCATCGGCACAGCATGTCATGGCAGAACGACCGGGAACAAAATAACCTTTTTCCATGGTTTCGGGCTTTACCACCTGACCGAGGAATCTGATGGTCTTACCGTTATATCTGTCAAAATTGTCGAGGCAGTCAAAGAACCAGATCCCGTAGGTTTCGTCCACAAGTTCTATGACCGGAGCATTTACGTCAAATGGAAGCTCCTCGTCAAGAGTTGTATTGATCTCTCCATTTGAATCCTCAAAAACGATCTCGGCATTCCTGTTGAGTGCCATGATGTTTCTTTTATATGTCGGAAGATCTTTATTTAAACCGTCGCATCTGTTAAAAATTATGAGTTCAGATTTCTTGACCATATCCGATATGAGGGAACGCATATTGGCAAAATACATATTGAATGTGGCTGCATTTATGATGGTCACCTGCTGTGCCAGTTTCCAGTGCCAGGGCATCTTCAGATCCGACATCTGCCACATTCCGTTATATTCAATGATAATACGTTCCGGTTTATGCTTCTTTTCCAGATTGAGAAGTTTGGACGAAGTCAGATCTTCCTTATTCTCTATCACTTCCACAACCGTATGTGTTTTTCTCAGAATTTCCTCTTCTATTTCTTTTTCGCCTTCTTCGCACTGAATAAGAAGAGTCGTGTTCGTAGTCTGAAAATACGGCTGAGAGATCGTAAATCTGATGAATTCGGTTTTTCCGGCTTCAAGAAATCCGTTTATTACGAAAACGTTTTTCATCGATAGTTTCCTTTCGATACTTTATGATAATCCATTAAAACAGTTCTTTAATCTTATCTTCGTTAAGCTTTGAACCGATAACAACGATCTTACCGGTTACCTCAGGGCTTCCGGGACGAATGTTCTTCTCACCGGGAACGTAATCGAAGTAGATAAATCCGCCTTCCTTATCATAAACCATTCCTTTTGAGCGAAGAATAATGCCGTAAGTATCATTATCATCGAGCTTGGTAAGTATTTCATCGATCTGCTCTTTGGTATATTTCTTAACAGTCTCAAATCCGATGCTTGAGAATACTTCGTCTGCATGATGATGGTGATGGTGGTGATCGTGATCATGATGGTTATGACATTCACACTCGGGATCATCGCATTCTTCTCCGTCTTCGTGATGGTGATGATGTTCATGTTCATGCTCATCCTCGTCGTGATGGTGATGATGTTCAAGCTCATCCTCGTCATGATGGTGATGATGTTCATGCTCGTCTTCATCGTGATGGTGATGGTGCTCATGCCCGTCTTCATCATGATGGTGATGGTGCTCATGTTCGTGTTCATCATCATCGTCGTCATGATGATGGTGATGACATTCACACTCGGGATCGTCACATTCTTCGCCGTGTTTATGAGCCATTTCTTTTTTCATTTCTTCAAGAAGCTCTTCTTCAAGACTCTTTCCGGATTCATATGTTTCAAGTATCTGCTTGCCTGTTATCTGATCCCAGGGTGTTGTTATGATAGTAGCCTTTGCATTATGTTCGCGAAGAAGTGCTATAGCTTCGTTAAGCTTATCCTCGGATGAATTCTGTGTTCTGGATAAAACGATCGTTCCAGCGGATTCAACCTGATTTATAAAGAATTCGCCGAAATTCTTGATATACATCTTGCACTTGGAAACATCTACAACAACGATAGCCGCATTAAGAGCAACGTCGGTAAGATTCTCTTTTGTTTCAAGATCTGCAACGGCTTTGATGACATCCGAAAGCTTGCCCACACCCGAAGGCTCGATAAGTATTCTTTCGGGTGAATAAGTTTTGATAACTTCTTTTAAGGATGCCCCAAAATCCCCTACCAGTGAACAACAGATGCATCCGGAGTTCATCTCTTTTATTTCTATTCCGGCTTCCTTGAGGAATCCGCCGTCAATACCGATCTCTCCGAATTCATTCTCTATTAAAACAACTTTCTCGCTTCCGAGAACTTCTTTTAACATCTTCTGAATAAAAGTTGTCTTTCCGGCACCGAGAAATCCGGAAATTATATCAATTTTAGTCATGATCCTACCTTCTTTCTTTAAAGGAAAAAAGATGCCCGGCCTTTCAGCGGACATCTGTCTTCTTTTTAAATCCAATTAAGCGATTTTGCTTTTAGCGATCTCTGATAAGCTCTTGAAGCCTTCAGCATCGTTAACTGCCATCTCAGCAAGCATCTTTCTGTTGATATCGATGTTTGCAAGCTTAAGTCCGTACATAAACTTGCTGTATGAAAGACCGTTCATTCTTGCAGCCGCATTGATACGTGCGATCCAGAGTCTTCTGAACTGTCTCTTGTTCTCCTTACGTCCTGCATAAGAAGAAGCAAGCGCTCTCATAACCGACTGCTTAGCTACACGATACTGTTTGGATCTTGCTCCTCTGTAGCCTTTAGCAAGCTTTAATACTCTATTATGTTTTTTCTTGGCATTTAAGCCACCTTTAATTCTTGCCATTGTTTACTTCCTCTCTTTCCTTAGATGTAAGGTAAAATCTTCTTCATATTCTTAACATTTGTACTGTCTGTAATAGCAGCCTGTCTCAAGTTTCTCTTTCTCTTGGTAGACTTCTTTGTTAAAATATGACTCTTATAAGCTTTAGATCTTTTTAACTTACCGGTTCCTGTCAATTTAAAGCGCTTTGCAGCGGATCTTGATGTCTTCATCTTAGGCATAACTAAATATCCTCCTTAAGTAAAATATATTTTAACTGTTACTTCTTTTCAGCCAAAACCATAGCTATCGAGCGTCCTTCGACTTTCGCTTCCTTTTCAATGCTTGCCACATCGGAAAGGTCATTTGCAAAATCATCCAGAAGTTTCTTGGCGGTAGGAATTCCGTGAGCCATCTCCCTTCCTCTGAAGCGGATCGTAACTTTAACTTTTTCGCCTTTTGTAAGGAATTTTCTGGCTGCATTTTTCTTGGTATTGAAATCGTTGGTATCAATGTTGGGAGAAAAACGAATTTCCTTAAGTTCCGTAGTTTTCTGTTTCTTTTTGTTCTCTTTTTCTTTACGGAGCTGTTCGTATCTGAATTTACCGAAATCCTCTATACGACATACGGGCGGATTGGCATTGGGTGATATCATGATAAGATCAAGTCCCAAATCATCTGCCTTGTTCAGTGCATCACCGGTAGGCATTACACCAAGCATTTCACCATCATTTGAAATAACTCTTACTTCAGGATCACGTATCTGGTCGTTAATGATATAATCGTTATTCTTCATATTCCTCCAAGTAAATTTAATCTGGTATAAAAAAAGAGCGGACATATTATCCACTCTTAATATAAAAAGTTTTTTACTTACTTTTCTATATTAACGCCGAAAACGCAATTGTCGTCGGGTGAGAGCGGATACTCTGCTTTGTTTTTGCAACTTTAAATATATTAACTTATTTTTTTGTTAAAGTCAACATATTTTTATCTGAAACTTTGTACGATCATTCCGAAATAAACAACTCCGTAATAAAACAGGAATACTCCGGCACCCAGAACATAGAAAAGGATCGCTCCCCAGTTAAATGCTGCACATCTCTTGGTACCCTTTTCTCCGAGCATCATATTTTTCCTTATACCGAGCGCTTTTTTCAAAAATACGAGCATAAGTATAAATCCAACGATTATCAGAATGAAGTAAAATATGTTGGCGGAAGCTGTTACCAGAATACCGAGGACCACTCTCGGATCCTGAATATAATTACTTATCTCAAAAGTATACCTGTTATATGCATCCATAAATCCTTCCGGATTTGACTGAATACTTTCGGTCATCTGTGTAAGCGAAGACTGAATGGAATTCAATACCCCGGTCGGAATCAGCTTTCTCGCAAGAGGCATGATCGCCGATGCATACAGATTATATCCCATATGGAAAAATATCGTATATCTGATCTTTCCTGTATTGGCATAAACATAAGCAAAAAGAAGTCCGAGTCCGAATGCGTAGAAAAACTGGGTGAAATTACCATGAAATACGGCAAATGTAAATGCCGAGATCATTATGGCCGCACCGTATCCGTATTTGGATGTGTTGTCTACCACAAGTTTTCTGAAGATCAATTCCTCAAGGATCGGAACGAAAATGCCTACAACAAATATCGTCGTTATAAGGTAAACCCAGCTGTCGTTTCCGTACAGGATCGATTGGTTGATATTGAAATCACTTCCCGTGAGGATATTATTCATGATCATCTGAAATGCGGTACCCGGAAGAAGTACTACCGAATTAACAACGGCTCCGACAAGACTTCCGACTCCGCCAATACCGAAGCAGCAAAGGAAAAGCACGATCCCCCAGCCGAATTTCAGTTTCTTCTGTTCGGGAACAACCTTGCTCTTTTGCGTTATAAGCATCAAAACCAGAGCACCGATTGTATCCGTAACCGTCAAAAGCAGCAGATTGAATGTTGCTTTTATCGAATCGACCGATCCGTTGCTGTTTATCTCGTTATAAAAGCTGGCAAATGTACCGTTGCTCTGTTTTGCATAAACATCCATAAATCCAAATACTGCACTGAACGGAAGCATGAGCACCGTCTGCGCGATAAGGATCACACCGATACAGAGAGTGATCTTCCAGAGAAAAGAAGCAAAATATTTTTTCTTCTCTTTTTTAATCTTTGCTTTAAGATCTTCAGCCGAAAAAGTTTCCGGATCGGTATCTGCTTTCATACTGTGATCCGTCATATTGTCGGTTGAAATTTCATTCTGAGTATTCATAATTATTTCTTTATCAGAGCCGGCATTCAGATTATCATCCGACAGACTGTCCGTATTCATAATTGCTTCGGAATTTACGTTTTCGTTAAAACCGTTGTTGTCCATTATAATTCCCCTTAAATAAAATCATATGCGTATTATAATTTACACATTCAATATAAAACACATTATCGGAAGTTTGTTTAAACTTCCGATAAGATAAAACCCGATAAGATCGGACAAAACAATCAATTTATGCGTTCTTTCCGCAGCATTTTTTATACTTCTTGCCCGAACCGCAGGGACAGGGATCGTTGGGATAAACTTTGGCATCTTTCTTGATAGTTGTGGATGCCTTCTGTTCCTTATAAAGAGCTTTCTTCTCTTCTTCGGTAAAATACTCATCCCATTCTTTAAGGTTATAAAGCCAGTCAGCTCCGGCTGCAACCATGTTTTTGTAAAGAAGTTCCTTATCGTATTCAAGGGAGATCATCGTATCCTCTTCCATCTCCTCGATGGGATTGGGTGTAACGAGCGAATCATTGATACCGTCAAGAATACCGGTCATATAGAAAGTATCTACACCGTACTTCTCACATAATTCCGTAACTGTACCTTTTACAACTTCTTTTTCGGGAAGGAGTTTCTGATAAAACTCTTTTTCCTTAGCAAAATAAGTATTCCAGATAGGTTGAAGCTGAGATTTGTCAGCTCTTTCGTCATAGGCTTTTGAACGCCATACATCGAGTAATTTCATACTTTTTCCATCCTTTTATTCTATTCCGTATTACTGCAGACCTGATCGGTCACAAGTTTAATAATGAAACATCGTTATAAAAACAAATGCCTAAACATGAATAAGTATATTATTATTAATTAAAAATGTCTACCTTTTATAAATTTCATAATCAAAAACATTACCGTTTGCAGTTTCCTGTTTTCATCTGATATAATTCTTTGTGAACGATCAGCCTGCTTACGATATCAGGCAAGTCGATCTCAAAATTTATTTCAAAAACATTGTTATTTATAAAGGATCTTCAAATGGTAAAAAGAATTCTTGCGATAATCGGAATAGTATTTATAGTAGCATGGGTGATCGCCACATTTGTTCTGGCATTATTGCAATTCCCCGGAAAATCGGTCATTTTCACTTTTATGATGATCGGATGCATATTCTTCCCGATCATGTTGTGGCTGCTCTTATGGATGATTTCATTCGTAACCGGAAAGAAGAACATCGCTTCCATGAATGCTCCGAACGAGGTTGATCCCCTCGAGTTGGCTGCTGCCCAAAATAACAATATAGAAAATACTTCGGATACCGAAAAACAAAATACTACCGATATGTAAGATCTAAACGATTCTTATGAATTCATTAAAGTCTCATAAGCGATAGACATAATTTTCAATTCCTTTTCTATTACAGGTAATCTGTCCGATCTTTCGGGCAGATATTTTTTTATTTCCGTATATTTATTTATCATAAATTCCAGAAAATCCTTATATACTTCCCTGTCCTCACCCTCATAGAAAGGATATTTGTATCTCACACTCTCTTCGCACGAAAAATTGTCGTAAGCTTCTTTCAGCCTGTAGGGAAGTTCGTCAAAGCCGCAGTCAAACCGACTGTTTTTCTTATTTGATCCGGATTCATTTTTATCATCTGAATTTCTTACTTTCATAACGGTATAATACTTACCATCTTCGAATACCATATCTTCAAAAACGATCTCGTATCCGAAACTTTCAAGATAAAGCCTTACAAGCTCGATATCGGACTGAAGCTGAAGATAAAAATATCTCATCTTCCTGAAAAAAACTTCGGCCTCAAAAATGATCTTGACTCCCATAAGACCGCCCATTCCGCATATCGTACATGAATCAAATTCATATTTCGTAAGATTAGCGGGATCCACGGTCAGTTCAGTCAGTCCGTCGGAAAGCAGTGTTTCTATCTTACCTTGAAGATTGAAATCCATGATATGTTCCTTTGCCCTTTGAAGCGGTCCTTCATTGATATCGGTGCAAAGAGCCTTTTCAACTTTTCCTGATTTAACAAGACTGATGGCCAAAAAACCGTGATCGCATCCGATATCCACCAAAAAAGCAGCCGGTTCGACCATGTTTGCCACTTTTTCAAGTCTTTTTGACAAATAGTATCGGTTCATATCGACTGCCTTTCGTTTTTATTATTTTTGCTGTTTTTAATCTTCGATATAATCGCGAAGCTTACCGGAACGTGAACGCTGACGAAGCTTTCTTAACGCCTTTGCTTCGATCTGACGGATACGTTCTCTTGTAACGCTGAATTCTTTTCCTACTTCCTCAAGTGTTCTGGCTTTTCCGTCATCCATACCGAACCTTAATCTTAAAACTCTCTCTTCTCTTTCGGTAAGAGTTCCGAGCACTTCGTTGAGCTGTTCCTTAAGAAGTGTCTGAGTTGCCGCTTCAACGGGGATCGGTACGTTCTCATCGGGAATGAAATCACCGAGGTGCGAATCTTCCTCTTCACCTATGGGTGTTTCAAGAGAAACAGGTTCCTGTGAGATCTTTAATATTTCTCTGACCCTTGCTACATCCATCTTCATGAAATCCGCGATCTCTTCGGGTGACGGTTCACGTCCGTATTCCTGAAGGAGCTGTCTGCTCACACGGATGAGTTTGTTGATCGTCTCAACCATATGTACGGGAATTCTGATGGTTCTTGCCTGGTCTGCGATAGCTCTCGTGATAGCCTGTCTTATCCACCATGTTGCATAAGTGGAGAATTTGTAGCCCTTGCTGTAGTCAAATTTTTCTACGGCTTTGATAAGTCCGAGATTTCCTTCCTGGATCAGATCAAGGAACAAAAGACCTCTTCCGACATATCTTTTAGCGATCGAAACAACCAGTCTGAGGTTTGCTTCAGCAAGACGTTTCTTTGCATTCTCGCCTTCGGCGATAATCTTGGCCATATCGGCTTTTTTCTTATTCTTGAAACAGTTCTTCTTTTCTTTATTGTAAGCTTTTTCTTCGTCGGTAAGATTCTTTCCGGTTTTCAGATAACCTTCGATGATATCATTGGTTATTTCTTTATTCTCGTTTTCTCCAACAAAATATTCCTTCTCGAGTCTTTCGGCAATCTGACCTTTTTCCATGGCCTTTGCAAGATCGATCTCTTCTTCGGCTGTAAGAAGGGGAACCTTACCGATCTCCTTAAGATACATTCTTACAGGATCGTCAGTATCGATTCCGAGTTCTCCGGACAGATCTATCTTCTCGATATCCATTTCGATCTCAGCTTCGACTTCACTTGCTTCATCCATCATGATCTCAAGTTCGTCATCGCTGATGATCTCGTCATCATCCATGGGACGGAATACATCGATATTGTTAGCATCCAGGAATTCCTGAAGTCTGTCGGACTCTTCGTCTCCCATCGTGACACCCTCAAAATGTTTGTCCAATTCATCGGGATCGAGGATATTCTTTTTCTTTTTGGCAAGTTTCAAAAGACTTTTAAGTCTTTCTTCAAAAAGTTCATTTACTTTTACTTCTTCAACGACTTCTTCTTCGTCTTCGACTAAATCTTCTATTTCCTCCTCATTTTCGATAACTTCTTCAACAATTTCTTCGCTCTTCTTCTTTCTGCCCATTTTTTTCTCCTTAATCAGGTATATCTATTTTGATTTTTCTCAAATCCATGATTTCTTTTTTCTTTGCCATGAACAAAGAAGGATCGACCTTCTCTTTCTTCTTAAGTTCTTCGAGAGAATTATTTTTGATCCTGTAAATTATGTCAACCAATGCCGTTCCGATATCTTCCTTGTTTTCGACACCGTTCAGATATCCGGTGAACATATCGGATACTTTATTCTGAATTTCTTCGTCCTCGAACATATTTACCATTCTCGCAGGTGAAGCGTTTCCGTTCTCAAGATCCTCAAAGAATTTCTCAGCCACTTCCCTGTATGGTTCCTCGGTAAAATCCTCAGGTGTGATTATTCCTTTTATCTGAGGATATACGGACGGATATTCAGCCAAATAGGTTAACATAAGTTGCTGTGCTTTAGCTTTTGTATCATCCTTTTTATCATGTATTCCGGATTTCGGGATCACTGATGTCGAATTGAAATTGGAAAGTTTTGCCGCTTCGGATGAAACCCTGTCGCTTAAAACTTCACGGCTTATTCCCATTTCTTTGGCACAGGCTGCTATATAATTGGCTCTGGAAACATCATCCTTCATCTCTGCCAGAAGCTTTGCCACCTCATTGTCATATCTGGTGTTTGCATCCGGATCCGAAGGATCGTACTGTTCCCTGAGTTTGTTTATTTCGAAAATAAAAGCGTTCGGCGCCTCATCAATTCTCTTTTGAAATTCCTCTTTCCCAAGATTTTTTATGAATTCATCGGGATCTTTATGAGGCCTCATATTAATAACTTTACATGACAATCCGAAATCCCTGCAGATTTTGGCTGCCCTTACCGCCGCCTTGACTCCCGGTCCGTCTGAATCGTATGAAAGATAAACGTCACTTACATACCTTTTTATTATATTCGCCTGTCCCGAAGTAAATGCCGTACCAAGCGAGGCAACGGCCATATTAAAACCGGCCTGATGCAGAGCTATTACATCCATGTATCCTTCACAAAGGATAAAATAGGAACTTCTGGATGCCTTGGCAATATCAAAAGCATAAAGGTTCAGACTCTTGTTGAACACCTGAGTTTCCGGTGAATTGAGATACTTCGGTTCCCCGTCGCCCATTACCCGTCCGCCGAATCCTATTACTTTTCCGGCCTGATTCTTGATCGGAAACATTACACGGTTCCAGAATTTAGCCCTCAGACCATGTCTTTCGTCATATACTCCGAGTCCCGAATCAATGATCTCTTTATCGGTAAACTGCTGATTTTTCAAATATGTAATACAGCCTTTTCCGTCCAGTCCCGAATATCCTAGCCCGAATTTTTTCATCGTCTCATCGGAAAGTTCTCTTTTTTTGAAATAGGAAAAACCGTTCTTTCCCTTCTCATTTCTCAAAAGCATGTAGAAATATCGGGCTGCTTCGGTATTGCATTCTATGAGTCTTTGCTTGTAATCCTGTCTGGCTTTTGAATACTCGCCCGAATTATTTTCGGGAAGTTTGATGCCCGCTCTTTCTGCCAGAGTTTCAACTGCTTCGGGAAAGCTCTTGGAATCGTATTTTTGCAGAAATGTAAATACGTTTCCGCCCTCACCGCATGCAAAGCACTTAAAGAGCTGCTTTGATCTGCTGACCATGAGCGAAGGATTAGAATCCTGATGAAAAGGGCAAAGACATACGTAATTAGACCCTTTTTTCGTCAGGGGTATATATTCATTTATTACATCTACTATATCGTTATTTTGTTGAATTGTATCTATAAGTTCCTGAGGATAAAACATTTTCAGCCGTACCAGACTTTCGGAATATAAATCTCTTCAAATTTGGCAATAGCGAATCTGTCGGTCATTGCGGCTATATGATCGCAGACCACTCTTTCCTCGCTCTCGCCTTTTTCTATAAGTTTTATCAATTCTTTCGGCAACGCCTCGGTATGAACCAGATAATAGTCGTAAAGATTGCTTATGAGAAGATTTGCTCTTCCTTCTTCTTTCTTTGCTACAGGATTCTTATATACCGAGTCGTACATAAACTCTTTAAGTTTGACCATCGCCTGCGCAACCGGAGGCGACATGATTATCTCGGGTTTTCCGAGAGAATTGGTCACTATATCATGGATGAACCGATCGAGTCTCTCACCCGTTGTATTACCCAGAACTTCCCTTATATCTTTGGGAACATCTTCTTCGGTAAGTATTCCGGCTCTTAATGCATCATCCATGTCATGATGAAAATAAGCAATTTTATCGGATAATCTTACAATCTTTCCTTCAAGTGTGGAAGGCATGCATGCGGTCTGATGATTTAAAATACCGTCTCTTACTTCTTCCGTAAGATTAAGACCCTGACCGTCTTTTTCGAGAACATCCACCGTTCTTAAGCTTTGTTCGTTATGTTTGAACCCATATGGGCAGATTTCGTTTAAAACCCTCTCTCCTGAATGTCCAAAGGGTGTATGTCCGAGGTCATGGCCGAGAGCTATGGCTTCAACCAGATCTTCATTCATCCTTAATGCCTTCGCGATCGTACGGGCATTCTGGGAAACTTCAAGTGTATGTGTAAGTCTTGTTCTGTAATGATCTCCTTCGGGAAGAAGAAAAACCTGTGTTTTGTCTTTAAGTCTTCTGAAAGACTTGCTGTGCAGTATCCTGTCCCTGTCTCTCTGGAATACAGGTCTTATATCGCATTGTTCCTCATCGCGTTTCCTGCCTTTTGAATTCATGGAAAGCGTCGCGTAAGGACTGAGTATCTCTTTTTCTTCCTTTTCGATTCTCTCTCTGATTGTCATTATATTTACCCCGAAAAATGCTATCCAATTAAATTATTCTGAATAAATCATTAAAATCCTTTTTTATTTTTTCATTTTTTAAAATTTATTTATTGACAATTTTTTGAGTCTTTGTTAATATAGTTTAGTCGCTAATGACATGCGGGGATGCTGGAATTGGCAGACAGGCTAGACTAAGGATCTAGTGTTGGCAACGACGTGTGGGTTCAAGTCCCATTTCCCGCATTAAATATTTTAACATTCCGTCTGATTATATCGGACGGTTTTTTTATTCTTTTAACCCTTTTGAGAGGTAATATTTCAGAACTTTTTCAATTACCTTTGACATAGAAAAGCTAATAATCTATAATACGATATTGGAGCCGTTAAACAAACGACCAAAGATGCAGGAGTGGCGGAACGGCAGACGCGCACGGTTCAGGTCCGTGTGAAGGCAACTTCGTGAGGGTTCAAATCCCTTTTCCTGCATTGGATCAAAAAAACTGATCGAAAAAGGACTTCGATGATACGAAGTCCTTTTTTGATGTCCGATCCTGCTTATTTCTCTGATTTATATCGAAAATAAATATCAGTACTTATATTTTGTTTCAGAAACCATTCATCTCTACTATAAACAAAGACTGGTTTAAATAACCGATATTTTCTTTTCTGAAACGCCTGTAGTCATATCCTCCTTCGCGAAGAATGTTTCCGTACATAAAATAAACGGCAAGCGTTGTACAGTCCATCAGAACTTTTCTGAAAAGTTTCACAAAAGCATTGTTGGAAAAATATGAAAGCGTATATGACTGAAATACTATATGCGGAAGCTCGTCATGAAGCATCTGGTTACATATCGATCGCAGAGCCGGCGAACCGATCTTATCGGCAACGTTTCCGAGAGCCGAATAATATGAGAGCGCAATTATTTCCGCAGTTACAAGGACTGATATCTCGGTAAACAGATTTCCGTTATGTCTGAGCATTCTGAAGATTTTATCCAGTTTGTTCTTTTCTGTTTTCTTCACTCCGTAATGGTCCATATACCATGCAAGATATGCGGAATGAAAGTTCTCCTCTTTAATAAAGAGATTCATCGTTTCGGGATATAACTCTTCTTTTTCTTTTTGGGCAAATTTTTCAGCGAGTTTCCTTAAGTAAATGCCGTCGCTGTGCTCTCCCACCTGAAATGCGGCAATGGATTTAAAGATCTTATCCCTGTCCTCTTTGGATAATTCGTTTTCTTTGTCAAAATCTACCTCAAGCCTCCTTTTATCGTTTCTTTTAAAATATGCATTCCAGTCAAGATAATTGAACAATACCCAGTTTTTCTTTGATAAATCGTACATATTAACCCCTTTTTGTATTTTTGCCGCGAGCCCGTATCGGATTCTAAAACAGTCCGAAGCACAATGCTCATTATTAAATTATCCGTTTTTTTATTTTATCATATTTTCAGATAAAAATTCACACATTTTACAAAACGTATTATATGCAATTATCAAACACCATATGGAAATCCGTATCCATTTTGGTTATAATAAAATCTGTGAAAAAAACTAACGTGACATCGAAAGGTTATCCCATGGAAGAAAAAAAATTTGCGCTGCTAATAGATGCAGACAATATTTCATCAAAATATATCAAAATAATTATCGAAGAGCTTTCCAAATACGGAACCATTACATATAAAAGACTTTACGGCGATCTGACCAAATCAAATAACAGAAGCTGGAAGAACGCAATGCTCTCCCACTCGATCAATCCCGTTCAGCAGTACAATTACACCACGGGCAAGAATTCGACGGATTCGGCAATGATAATCGATGCGATGGATATTCTGTATTCAGGCAGTGTCAACGGATTCTGTCTTGCAACTAGCGACTCCGATTTTACAAGACTTGCAATGAGACTTCGCGAATCAGGAATGACCGTTATCGGTATGGGTGAGCAGAAAACTCCGGAACCTTTCAGGGTGTCCTGCGAGAGATTTTTCTTTATCGACCTGCTCGCCGATGAAGATTCCGAAACCGGTGAGAATTCCTCGGAAAATGATACCAATGTTCAGACAGACGCCGTAACCCCCATCCCAGTACTCGAATCCATGATAAGCAAGATCATCATGGAAAACGGTGTAAACGGCACGATGATGGATATCGGAGAACTCGGAAGCAGAATCACCAAATTCGATCCCGCATTCGATATGCGTAACTACGGATATACCAAGTTTTCGAAATTCCTTGAAAACTTTAAGAACATTGAGCTGAAATATACCGAAAATACGGTAACCGCGATACTTAAAGATTCGGAGATATCGCTTAAAGCAATTGAAAGCGATATCATTTCCCTTCTTAAAGAATGTGAGAAAAATTCCTGCAATACAGGTCAGTTAAATCAGAAGCTTCTGGGTCTTCACCCGACATTTAATTTTGAAAATTACGGATATACCCGTTTCTCCAAGTTTTTAAGCGACCTCCCAAGCGTTAAAGTCACAAGTCTCGGAAGGGTTGTTACCCTTAATGCGGAATATGCCGCAAAGGGAACACAGAAAGCCAAAACTTCATATACAAAAAAGAGTCCGGCAAAAAACGGTCGGTAAAATCCGAAACCTGAAAATAAGATCACATCGGCATGGTCCAAAATTCCACCAGTTCTTTCATCTTTTTTACAGTCTCGTAAAAGATTCCGTTTTGCATGGCTTCGTTCCAGTAAGCGCCTTTTACTCTTCCTTTGATCACATATTTTGAAAGAATTGCAAAAAGCATATCCATGTCCTTAAGATCCGCACGATGAATAAGACTCAGTTCGTCTTCCGTCGAATAGATCTTGTATTTTTTATAGACATAATCGTAATTTCTGTTCATTCTTCCGGTTTTATCCAGCATTTTCACGAAAGAAAGGAGCGTTGAATCGTATACGGGAATAGCCAGCGTGTTCCCGCCGCCTTCCGGTGTGTAAGTTGAACTCGCTTTCTCACCGGATTTATTTTCAAGCCAGGGAAGGTATTTGGCTATTTCACTTACCACTTCCCTGTATTCACTCAGCATTTCGTCTATGCTTTTCTTCTCACTCTCAAATCCCATCGTAACCCCTCCGAATATAGACAGATCTTTTAGTTTTCCGTTTGCAGTTCCTTAAGTATCTCATCAACTATGATCATTGCTTCGTCATAATCAAATTCCTTAACGGATGCCCTTATCTTCTTGAATTTATTTCTCCTCTTTTGATCCACGTCAGCCTGCAAAAGGAATGAGATCTTGCTGTCGGATTCAGTCATATCAAGCATTTCCAGACTGTCTCGCAAAGATTCAAGTTCTTCTTTCATCTCTGCATCCGAAAGCATTCCTCTGGTAACTTCTATTTCCTTATCCGTATCGATCCCGTTTTCGACCAGAACAAATTTGATATTGGCCAGTATTCTTCTGTATTCTTCGATCAGCGTTCCTGCTTCGGCCTTAACTTTGTCAATATTGCCCTCTCTGACTGCGAATTCAAGTTCCTTGGCTTTTTCCGCCAGAGAATTTGCTCCGACACCGAGTGCCAGACCTTTAAGAGCATGAGTTTCAAATGTATACTGCTCGTAATCCTCATTTGCGATATTATCCATCATTCTTGCGATCTGACCTTCGCCGTCATCATAGATATATTTTAAAACCTGGATATAACGCGATACGGAATTGTTGTAATTTTTGATTCCGGCCTGCGTATCAACACCCGCGATCGTGATATTCTTGCTTATCTTGATGTTGGGGTCTTCTTTATCCACAAAATGAATGAATTCATCGGGAAGATACTTAATAAGAAGTGTTTCGAGAAGATTGATGTTCAGAGGCTTTGACAGATAGTCCTGAAAGCCTTTTTCAAGAAACATTTCCCTTGATCCTCTTATGGCATTTGCCGTCAATGCGATGATAGGAACATTCTTTTTGTCTTTCTGCGGAAGTTTTCTGATATTTTCAGCAGTTTCGATACCGTCCATTATCGGCATCATCTGATCCATCAGAATAAGATGATAATGGTTCTTCATAACTTTATCGAGGCATTCCTGTCCGCTCGTTGCCGTATCGACTTTTATCTGATACATATCAAGAATACCCTTTATTACCTTGATATTGGTAACATTGTCATCAACGGCGAGAACCTTTGCCATCGGAGCAATGAACGATTCATTTGAGTCTTCGCCTTTGGTCGGGATCACAATTTCCGATAATTTGCCCGTATGAGTATAGTCAACAACATTCTGGAAAAACGTAAAAGAAAATGTACTTCCTTCACCGTAGGTACTCTTTACATTGATCGTACCGCCCATGCTCTCAACAAGCCTTTTCGTTATCGCAAGTCCGAGTCCGGTGCCTTCGATGGTACGGTTTTTGATCATATCAGCTCTCTGGAATGAATCAAAGATCGTTGAAAGTGCATTTTCGGGAATTCCGACACCCGTATCCTGTACCGATGCTCTGATAAGAGCCATACCGCTCTGCTGGTTCCAGTCCACGTTAACTGTAACGCTTCCTTCCTGCGTATACTTGACGGCATTATTGAGTATATTGGTGAAAACCTGTCTTACATGAACTTCATCGCCTCTTAAAACTTTCGGCAATGTCTCATTTATATTGACATAGAGTTCAATTCCTTTTTCTCTCAGTTTTCCTCTTACCGAATCGGTAATATCCTTTATAAGAACTCCGGGTTCGTATTCATTTTCAGCAGCATTCATCTTTCCCGCTTCGATCTTGGAGAAATCAAGAATATCGGAAATGATAGAGATAAGGATAAGGGAAGCATTCTTAATACTGTATGCCAGTTCTTCTATCTTTTCGCTCTTATCTCTTTCACGTAAGATCATTTCAGTCGAGCCCATTATCGCGTTAACGGGTGTTCTTATCTCGTGGGACATGTTCGCAAGGAAAACGGTTTTGGCCTGATTGGCTCTCTCCGCCTGTTCCTTAAGTTCAATAAGATTTTTGTTGTTTTTGTTTTCTTCGGTCTTGTCGTAAAGCCACAAATGATAACCTTTGAGCATTTTCTTATCATAGAAGGGCTTAACCACTACAAGAAATTCCATGCTTCCTATATTAAGAACTTTCTTGTTGCTTCTATAGAGCCTGTTTATCATATTGTCAGCCATGTTACTTAATGAAAGCTCCGGTATAAGATCGTATGCCACTTTATTGGCATAAAGAAAATTCTTACGGACATCTATTACGATAAATCCGTCTTCAATACCGTTTATGATATCTTCCTTTGCCGTCTGGACCGAGTCAAAAAGACGGAACTGAAATACGATGATCGTAAGTATTCCGAATGAAACCGCATATGAAATATGTAAGGGAACAAAATTATATGTGAAATATAAAGGAGAAAGTCTGTAAGCCATACAAATAATGGGAGGAATAAAAGATAATAAAAGAAGAATGTACTCTTTGCTGATCTTCTTACCCTTATTTCTGGCGCGGTTGATAATGATCCCTATCTCGATAATATTGAGCATTGTATTAAAAATACAACTTATTATAAAAACTATTCCTTCTTTTATGACCAGATGAGGAAATGTTCCGGTCGAAACAAATTCAGAATAGCTGTAAACCTTTGTGAAATCAAATCCAAGAAAATACAGACCGAATACTATGTCAATAATAACGATTATTACCAAAAAGGGAGTTTTAAATACAAGATCGCAGAGTTTGAATACCAAAACCAGAAGAAATGTCTGCATAAAAAGAATGGAGATCAGCTGAAACTTGGAACAGGCCAGTGCTTCATTAATATCCTTTGCATTCATTTCCAGATAATAAGCAATCAGATCGAACAAAACGCTTATACCGACAAGACCGAGGAGTTTCTCGTTCATTGAAGATTTTTCGCGCAGGATCATTATACTGAAAACTGTCGTAATTATGATCGCAACAAGTTCTATTATATTAAAAATATTGAAAAGACTAATCATAACCATACCCCGTTTGAATAATTATAAACCAGCGCAAAAAAAGTGTCAAAACAGTATTTTGAGCAATATATTGTTATTTTTAAGCAAGATATTTGTATATTATTATGTCGGGTAGCAATATAATCTTAATTGTAATTCGAATTGATTTTACAAACAGATCATTCCGAAAGAATTCCCCTTTTACACAGCAAAAAACCTCCTTTTCCCGGGAGGTTTTTTGTGTTATATGGATTTTTTCAAAAAGCAATCGAGCAGGGATAATAAAATCCTCCTGCTCGCGTGGCTCGTGTGTCGTCGAAGACGAAACTTTTCTTTGCATGAGCCTGTGCATAAAAAAATCTCCCAAAACCGGTCATCAGTTTTGAGAGATGTAACAGGGGAAGAGAGATTCGAACTCCCGTGAACGGTTTTGGAGA
>JAILRA010000040.1 GCA_024698715.1 Lachnospiraceae bacterium | reverse complement strand
CCCTTCGTTATATGTTTGGCTTGAACAACCTCATTATAACGGAAAGGTGATTTTTTTGTATAACATACACCGCGCACCCGCATAGCGGGTGGTTGATATTTCGCACGCTTCGCGAGCTCAACAGGGTCACGACCCATAATACAAATTTATGGACCAGGAACTCCGTCCCCTAGGTCCATTTTTGTTTTGGAATTCTGGACCGGGAACTCCGTCCCCATGGTTCATTTCCATACTTGAATCACATCAATCTCAGGTATTTTTATTATTCTTTTCATTACATTGAACCAGCTTTTACAATTATCCAAAATGATCGCATCAGAAGTAATCACATTTTCTTTTTTATATAGTTCTCTGTCTACATCTTTGATTATTTGAATATCGAGATTGAAATCATATTTTTCGCCAATTTCTGCCAAAAGCGTTTTTAATCGACCGGAATTAGAAACCGGCTCATCAAGAAGTATGTGAATTCCTGATATTTTCATTTCGGAAAGAAAATCAAAAAGCATTTTAGCCGCTTCCCGTGTTTCAGGAATTATTTTATATGTTCCGCGCAAAGCAGCGAGATCACGAATTGTCCCATCCATACAAGAAAAAAGAATCGAATCGCTAAGCATTACTTCCATGGTGATTATCGTATTAAACCCATCAATCCAGACTTCGCATCCTTCTACAGATTCCTTTTCTTTATTCTTTCGTGTATTTAGCTGTTCATCTGTCGATATACTTCGGGCTATGGCAAGGCGTTGTCTTTCGGACAACACAAAATGATTACCTACAAATGTAGTCGCCTGTTTCAAATCATAACCTTCGTTTATAAGATATATGGCATGTTTAGAGGCTTTTCTCATTTTGGTTAATGCTTCTTGGGAAAAGTTTCTGTCATCCTCCGGAACATACCCGCGTTTTGCATTCATACAAAAACTCCTTAAAAAACAAGAATGAGGAAGCTATAATAGATTAAATCATCAGTTACAGTTCGCGATAATACGGACAAATATTTTCATAATGTCCGTCTTTCATTCTGAAACCACCGGGAATAGTGCCTAACTGTTTAAATCCCAGACGTTCATAAAGATGTCTTGCGTGAATATTACTTTCAACTACCGCATTGAACTGAAGCACTCTGAATCCGAGTTCTTTTCCCTTATTCATGCAATCCAGCACAAGTTGCTCTCCGATATGTCTGCCTCTTGCATCCGAGGAAACCGCATAACTGGCATTACAGATATGCCCGCATCTTCCGACATTGTTTGGATGAAGAATGTACAGCCCAAAGATTTCGCCGTCTTCTTCAGCAACACCGGTATAACTCTGTGAAGAAAAAAATGCGGCACCACTCTCTAAAGTAAGAGTTTCTTCCTGCGGAAATGCGATTCCTTCTTCGACAACTTCATTCCATATTCGGATAATCTCCGGCAAATCCGTTTTTGTATATTCTTTAACAACCATTTTCTCTTAAATCCTTCCCTTAACCGGGAATCCTGTTCCCATAGTCCATTTTCGTTTTGGAATTTTGGACCAGGAACTCCGTCCCCTAGGTCCACTTTTTGGACCAGGAACTCCGTCCCCCTGGTCCATTTTCGTGTTGGCATTTTGGACCACCGACTCCGTCCCCATAGCTCATATTTTACACTAATACTATCACTTACAACAATATCCGAAATCTTTGCTTTTTATTATCTCCCTTTGAACCAAAAAAATGGACCGGGAACTCCGTCCCCCAGGTCCATTTTCGGTTTGGCGTTTTGGACCAGGAACTCCGTCCCCTAGGTCCATTTTCGTGTTGGAATTTTGGACCACCGACTCCGTCCCCTAGGTCCATTTTATTCTACTCTGAGTCGGTCTGTGACGCTTCTCTTGCTGAGTCTGTTGTAGGCTATTACAGGAATGATGATGATCAATGCCAGGATGAAAGGAAGGCATACAGCCAACGGTAAAAGGTTGAATCTCCAGACAAACATTTCAAACTCATCAGAAAGGAATCTTATAACCGTAAGGCTCATGATAGATGATATAACTACCGATACAACTGCAGTCCAGAGGAAGTATACAAGGCCTTCCTTCATAAGTTTGTGTCTTTGCTGAGCGCCTGTCATTCCGACAGCTTCAAGCATTGCAAGTTCTCTGCTTCTGACAATGATGGATGTAACCATTGTATTCGCGAAGTTCATGAGGCCGATAAGTCCGAGGATTCCGGCAAGAACAATACCTACCATACGAAGCATATCGTTAAAGGATGCATACTCACCTTTTACAGTCTCTTTTGAATCATAATCAAGATCTGTGTTAACTGTAGTTGTGTAGTTTTTAAGCCATTCTTCTACTTCTGCTTCCTTATCGTCATCAACATCCAAAATTGTTCTCATTGCACCGCAATCACCGTTAACTGCAAGGTACTCATCTTCCGGAAGGATAAAATAACAGTTATATGTGCTGAATACTCTGTACATAATTGCCAAGGGTAAGTCTACAACCGCATAGACCGTGTACTCTTTTACAGGTGCGTTATCATAGCTTATATATGTGTACTTATGACCTTCATATTCTGCTTCCATTTCTTCGCCGTATTTAGGATCATAGCTTCTGACTAAAACCTTGTCTCCGGGTTCGACGAAATTAACGAAACTTACATCATCGTCAGTCCATCTGTTTACAAGTACATAATCGCCCGAATTAAACTTCTCCCAGTCGATCGTATCGCTGCCGTCAATTGTACTTGCAACATTAAGTTTGCTGACAGCGTATTCGCTCATTCCGTAAGTTTTTCCTTCAAGAGTTTTTTCTTCTCTTAATTCATTCAATAGATCATCAATGCTGTAATCTTCAGGTGTATAGGGATCCCAGTGTTTCATCTCTTCAAGCTGGTATTCAAGTTTTGAATGAACCAAAGGATCTGTTAAGAAATTATCCTCAATCTTCTGCCAGGATTCATCAGTAAACTCCTGGAATGTCGTGTTAACGTAGATGTTTCCTACCTCGTTTACACCGGGGAGAGCTTTAAGTTCTTCGATAACGTCTTGGCCAATCCCATCCGTTACGTGATCCGGCATGGAAAAGTTATCGAGTGTTGCATCCTGAATGCTGAAATCCGAAATAACCAATGATTTGATGTACTCATCCATTGTAAAGCTGCTTACAAAACTTATCACACTGTTAAGTACTACAAGTGCAAGTGAAAGTGAAAGGATTACTATAAAAAGTTTCTTTTTGCTCTTTCCCGTCTCATTGGATTCACCCGAATATCTTAATGTTTCGATAGGTGAAACTTTTGAGGCTTTTCTGCAAGGTCTTTGGGCACTGATTATAACAGTAAGGTATGAAAAAACTGCTGCTCCGAGAAGAATCCAGATATTTAAATGTACCTCGCCTTTTCCGACTGTAACCGTATTCATCTGATTGGATATCGAAGGAAGTAAAAGCGCACCCACACCGACACCGAGGAGTAATCCTGCGGGGATTCCGATAAGGGAAATGATGTTTGCTCTTCTCATTACGATCTTCTTAAGCTGTTTTCCGCTTGTTCCGACTGTCTTAAGAAGTCCGTATTCCTGCATGTCAGAAACGATATTGATATCGAAAATGTTATAAATTATAAGGTATCCTGCTGCGAAAAATGTAATTAGAAGTGCTACACATACAGCTACCATAAAAGGATCGATGCTTTGTGTCATGTAAGCCCAATTGACACCGCAATCAACGTTTTCTCTGATTCCTGTTCTCTCAATAAGTGCCTGAACTTTCTTTTGAATGTTAATGCTGTTTGAGAAGTTAAAATCCACACTCATGTAGCCTGAAATATCATTAACGTTTCCGGACTCCGTGTAGGGAATCATACGCGTAGGTGCGTATTTTTCCTGAAAATCTTTTGACACAAGGATCATCTGTGACATTGATATGGGATCGCCTGTGAAGTAACCGCAGAGGACGAAATTTTCTGTTACAGACTCTTCACCGATACGAATTGTAAGAGGAAATTCTGCTCCGATCTCACATGGAACGCCAAGCTTATTAAGCACGATATCACTGGTTACGATCTCATTTTCCGCTTCAGGCATTCTTCCTTTTTCGGGATAACAAAAACCGAATTTTGCTTCAAGGGGTTCGCTAAAATAAACTTCTGCCGAAACCTTTTTGAAAGCTTCCCCTTCGGCAAATCCTACAAGTGTTCTGTAAGATATCTCTTTTAATTTCTTATCGTTTTTAACGAGTTCATATTCCGGCTGACTAAGATACTTAAATCCTGCATGAGCGTTGCCTCCGACCTGTCTCATTGTTCCTAACTGGATCTCCTTTATAAGGCTTCCGCCAACCGTAAAAAGTGATGAAAAAAGGAGTGTTGTGAGGACTACTGCCGCAACAAGTACCGCATACTTTTTCGGATTTGATTTGATTCCGCTTATCGCAAGATTATTTATAACTTTTCTGTTCTTAACTTTCTGCATTTTCTTTTCCTTCTTGTCTGTCTGATTTTTTCTTATGCCTAAACAATATGTCCGTCTTCAATTCTTATAGTTCTGTCGGCCATCTGTGCTATTTCATCGTTATGTGTGATCATCACGATCGTCTGATTGAATTTCTTTCCTGTTGTCTTAAGAAGCCCCAGAACATCCTGGCTTGTCTTGCTGTCCAGGTTACCTGTCGGCTCATCCGCAAGTATGATCGCGGGCTTTGATGCAAGCGCTCTCGCTATCGCCACTCTCTGCTGTTGCCCTCCGGAAAGCTTTGACGGAATCCTGTCAAGTTTATTGGTAAGGCCAAGTGTTTCAATTACGTTATCCACGAATTCTTTATCAACTTTCTTTCCGTCAAGTTTGATCGGAAGAACAATGTTTTCATATACGCTGATCGAAGGAACCAGATTGAAACTCTGAAAAATAAATCCGATCTTTCTCCGTCTGAAAATGCAAAGATCGTCGCCCTTCAGATTTGAGATATCTTTATCATCAATTATTACTTTTCCCTCAGTAGGATTATCAAGGCCTCCAAGCATGTGAAGCAGCGTTGACTTACCGCTTCCGCTTGTTCCTATGATGCTGACGAACTCGCCTCTTTCAACCTGAAGGCTCACATCATCGAGTGCCTTCACCAGGCTTTCGCCTTCGCCGTAATATTTCTTTAAATGCTCTGCAACTAATATACTCATTTCAGTCCTCCGTGTTAGCAATTTTTTTCTCGTTTGTTTTTCAACTGTACTCATAGTAACATACACTTCTTTCCAGATTATTTCTCAAATCTTTCACTTTTGAAAGAATTAAAAAAATGAGCAATTCGTATGTTTGAATTACTCATTTTTACTAGGTTTTCCAAATATTTAAATCAATTTATACCGTAAATGATTTCACTCAAAATAATATCTATGCAAAAGTCTTTTCCTGCCAAAACTATTTTATTACGGAAATCTTTTCAATCCTAAAATAAATAATCCGGAAATCTTCTCCAACTCAAAAATAGATATTCCGGAAGCCTTTTCCAACTTATAATATTTTTTTCGGAAATTTTTTACAACTTAAAAATATATAATCCGGAAGTTTTTTCCAATTTAAAAAAATTATAATCCGGAAATCTTCTCCAACCTAAAAATTTTTATATATTTTGAAACTACTTATATCCCCAATTAACTATTTCCTTAGATACAGTACAAACTCCCCGCCTTTTCTCTTTTCATTTGATACAACTTTAATGAATCCGTCTTCCTTCGAAAGAATCTCTCTCGTCAGGTAAAGACCGATTCCTACGCCGTCGTCCTGCTGAACTTCGCTTCCTCTGAAGAATCTTCCGAAGATCTTGGTTGCTTCTTCTTCCGAAATTCCCTGTCCCTCATCTATAACATGAATTGCCACGTACATTTCCGTTTCCGAAAGACTCACTTCAATCTTTCCGCCTTCCGGAGAATACTTGACTGCGTTATCCAGTACATTTATCAGCGCTTCCAGAGTCCATTTCATATCAAAAGAAGCAATTACCGAAGGCTCTTTCTCTGCATCGGAGATCACGAACGAAATATTCTTCCTGTCCGCTTTCGGTTTTACGGCGGATACACCGGCCTTAACAAGTTCATTTATTGCAGAAGGACTTGCTACAACTTCAAGCGTACCGCTTTCAAGGCGTGAGAGCTTCGTAAGCGAATCGATCAAAAATTCAAGTCTCACATTCTGCCTTGCTATCTCTTCCGCATACTTCTTTATCTTTTTTACCGAATCTTTTGTCGCACTGTCATCTTCACTTCCGATGCCATCAGTTTCTTTTTCCTGAAGATCATTTACCTCTTCACACAAAAGTTCGGTATACATCTTGATGTTGGTCATGGGCGTCTTGGTCTGATGCGATATATCCGATATAAACTGTTCAAGTCTGTGTCTTTCAGCTTCAAGATTCTGATTCGAAAGGACCGATGTTCCGAGGAACTCTTTCCACTTGGATTCAAGTCTGGAAAGTTTTGTCTCGTCATAACTGCTTTCCGAGAATGTACCGTTCATTGCGTCGTCAAGCATCTGGTCCAGTCTTTCAATTACTTTATTTGTAAACAATTACATAATCCTCTTTTTTGTGATCTTTTTTATTTGGTTTAATGTAAACGCTATTATAAAAGTTGAACATTTAAACTTTTTCATAGATGTTTACAATTTGATCAATAAACTCAATCTATTTGTTTAACTGCATCCGTTCAGTCTTCCGATTTTACTCAAATCTGTATCCCTGTCCGTATACAGTGTTGATATGCTTATCTTCTCCGGAGCCTTCTATCTTGCTTCTTAAACGGTTAATGGTTACGGATAAAGCATTTTCTTCTACAAACTCGCCGCTGTCGCCCCAAATCCTTTCGATAAGCGTATCCCTTGTAAGAAGCATACCCTTGTTATCCAAAAATACCTTTAAAAGTTTCTGCTCATTCACACTGAGGAACATTTCTTCTTCGCCCTTTCTGAAAGTGATTTTGTCAAAATCAAATACCATATCGTCGATCTTATATACTCCGGACTTTTCATTTGAAGAGCTTTCATTTTTATCGTCCGATTTTCCGTTTCCTGTCATCTGACTGCGGCGTACCAGCGCATTTACCCTGGCTCTTAGAACCGCAAGACTGAACGGTTTTGTAAGAAAATCATCTGCCCCCATAGTGAGTCCGGTAACTTCATCCATCTCAAGATTATTTGCCGTAAGAATAAGAACGGGAACAGAACTTTTTTCTCTTACGTATTTTAGATAATCATAGCCAATTCCATCCGGAAGATTAAGATCAAGTATTATAAGACTTATCTCTTCACCATATCTGTCAAAGCCCGCCTTTGCGGTTTCTATTTTGTATTCTTTATAAAAACCGTCCGAATAATCTCCGAGAGATATGGATATTCCCTCGCTAAGTGATTTATCATCTTCCACTATCTGAATTATCAAGCCGATTCACCTCACACTACGCTATTAAAAATCATTTTCTGTAACAAAGGCTGTACCTTGTCACACTGTTATTAGCCGAAACAAAGGTCGAACCTTGTCTCACAATTATTTGCCGAAACAAATGTCGAACCCTGTCACACGGTTATCTGCCGAAACAAAGGTCGAACCCTGTCACACGGTTATTTGCCGAAACAAAAGTCAAACCCTGTCACACGGTTATCTGACGAAACAGAATTATAAAGATCAAAACCATGGGGTTAATGCATTTCATTTGCAACAACTGCTTCCGGATGTTTCCTCTCCGGAAATATACCCGGCACGAAACTCCATATTTATTTCACGGATCTCTCTTTTCCCGTCTATATAATCTTCATACATCTCCGCCAATCCGGCCATGCATCCGTCACAGGCTCCGCTAATGTTTCCGATTGCTTCTTCAACAATCTGCCGTCGTTCTTCTTTTGTAGTTTCGCTTATTAGAATACCCATGAATTCCTCTGTTTTTTATTATATTTTAGCATAGAATCATTAGATGAAAAAATAATTTTCTAATGAGCCTACGCGCATAAGCCCAACATTCCCTGAAATGCGCGTAATCCATGTCGCCGACTCAATGAAACCTACCTGCGAAATTCAGGAAATGTCTGAAACGCGCGTAGTCCGGAGTCCTTTCTCAATGAAAATATACACGCGTAATTCAAGAAATGTCTGAAATGCGCTTAGTCCGGAGTACTTTCTCAATGAAATCTACACGCGTAATTCAAGAAATGTCTGAAACGCACGTAGTCTGAGGTGCTTTATCAATGAAAACTTACGCGAGAAATTCAAGAAATCCCTGTAACGCGCGTAGTCCGGAGCGCTTTCCCAATGAAAACCTACGCGAGAAATTCAAGAAATGTCTGAAACGCGCGTAGTCTTACTCTCCAACCCCTCAAAAACTACCCGCAAAATTAGCAAATCGACTGAAAAACGCGTAATCCCCCACAAACAGAGAAATATATCATCCATTTTCGCTTTAGTGTCGGTATTGTCGGCACTTTTTTGAAATATAAATCATTTTCGCATAGGTCTCTATATAGTATAATAAAATTGCAGTTAAAACAGTCTACTGTAGTCACCTGCTGTTTCTGAAGGTACATATGTTTTGCAGGTTCCTACAGACTTTTGCAGACATATGATTTTGCAGATCATACAGTCTTCTGTAGTCACCTGCTGTTTCTGAAGGTACATATGTTTTGCAGGTACTTACAGACTTTTGCAGATATATGATTTTGCAGATCATACAGTCTACTGTAGTCACCTGCTGTTTCTGAAGGTACATACAGTTTTGCAAATACCTACAGCCTTTTGCAGATATATGATTTTGCAAATCATACAGTCTTCTGTAATCTGCACCTTTACGAGATTCATCGGCTTAAGACGGAGGGGAATAATGGGAATTGAATCTTTGAATTGTCAGTGTTGCGGTGCGCCGCTCAAGATCGTAAGTTCCACTTGCGAGTGCGAGTATTGCGGCAACATCAATATAATCGGCGGCGATGCGGGTAAGTATATCAATCAGTTAAACCGCGCCAACAAATTAAGACAGCAATGCGAGTTTGACAGTGCATATTCCATGTACGACGCCATTCTTTCAGAAAATACTCCTTCCGCGGATATTCTCTGGTCCCAGGCACTTTGCGAATACGGGATCGAGTATGTTCCGGATCCTGTTTCGAGCAGATATTTTCCGACACTTCACAGGATCAAGGACATAAACTTTTTGAATTCGCGCTGTTTTACCGAAGCTCTCGAACTTGCCGACGATGAACAGAAAAAGCAGTTAAATTCCGCAGCCGAAGAAATAGCAAGAATTCAGGAAGAATATCTTAATATAGCCTCAAACGAGGATCCTTACGACGTTTTCATCTGTTACAAAGAAACCGATACCGAAACGGGCGAGATGACTGAAGATGTCAGCCTTGCCGAAGAGCTCTACAATGAACTGACGGGCTACGGACTTAAAGTATTCTTTGCAAGGGAGACACTGAAAGAAAAGTTAAGCATAGATTACGAACCCTATATCTTTGCGGCGTTAAAGAGCGCGAAAGCAATGGCAGTGATCGGAACCAAGGCGGAGTATTTCACTTCAGTATGGGTGAAGAATGAGTGGGGAAGATTCCTTAAGCTCATGGAAAAGAACCCCGAGAAAATGATGTTCTTTGCATGCGACAATCCCGAAGAACTGCCCAGGGCTTTTGCATCCAAACAGGCCCAGCTTCTCGGCAATGACAGAGCGATCAAAAATCTCGCTGCCAATATAGTGAAGTATTTATCGGGCACTTTAACAAAAAAATCCGAAAACCGGAAACCGCTGCTGGATCAGGAAGAATACGACCGGATAATCGCGGAGAAGGCTAAAAATTATGCAAACAGTCTGTACCGAACAAAATACAGTGAAAAAGAAAGAAAGCTGATGCAGGATTTATCCGATTTAAGCAAAACTGCAATGGTTACAAAAAAAATCTACGAAAAATCATTTCACATAGGTTCGGTATTGCTTTTATCATTCAGTTTCATACATATTTTCTATGCCGTTTCCATAATCAGACATTACAATGACGATGCTTATATATGGAACCACGGTATATTCGGTATCGTTCTTACAATCCTACTCTATGGGGGATTGTTTGTACTGTTTTCATCAATGGTATTTTTAAATTACGTCACCTTAAACAAGGCAGATCCGGAAGCGGAAAACTTCATGATGCTGTTCCGAGCGGGAACATTTCTTTTATCGGTGGCATCTCTTTCGTATATTGTCAACTACATTTTCTTCCCTGTTTCCGACACGCTAACCATGTTTGCCGTTCCGATATTGATATTTTTATTCGGATTTGTCAGAAGAAAAAACAGAACTTTTGCTGAAAATATGAGATCATTTGAAAAAGCAGAGTCTATAAAAAAATCTTTTAGAGATCTTGAAGATATCGCAAAACAAGAATTCCTTGAGTATGATGCAAAACAGCTTGAGGAACTGAATCCGGACTTTGATGTTAAAGCTGAAATAAAAGATTATCATTTTGACGATGTTAAGCCGGCAGTAGACGAACAGATCAAAAAAGATATTGATTTTCTGTACAAAATGAATGATTTTATGCTGGATACGCCGGACCTGACAAAAAATCGAAATATGTTTACGATCATTTATGGTTCGACCGCAATATTATTTTCAACGATCAGCATGGTAATAATTCTGGCATCCCGTGCTTTTTCGATATTTGCAGATACATTTGATATCAATTTATGCCTTTAGGGTAACATTTCCGGCAAACGATGCATGTTCATTTTTTCAGATCGTTTTATGCATTTAAAATAGATTTTCCGGACTATTTCTAACAAGACGGAGGGGAATAATGAGTATTGAATCTTTGAATTGTCAGTGTTGCGGTGCGCCGCTTAAAATCGTAAGTTCCACCTGCGAGTGCGAGTATTGCGGCAACATCAACATCATCGGCGGCGACGCGGGCAAGTATATCAATCAGTTAAACCGTGCCAACAAGTTAAGACAGCAATGCGAGTTCGACCATGCATATTCCGTATACGACATCATCCTTTCGGAGAATACACCCTCCGTGGATGTCCTCTGGTCCCAGGCTCTCTGCGAGTACGGTATCGAATATGTTCCGGATCCGATCTCGAGCAGATATTTTCCGACTCTTCACAGAATTAAAGACGTAAGTTTCTTAAATTCGAGATGTTTTGTCGAAGCTTTCGAACTTGCGGATGAGAAACAGAAAGAACAGTTAAAAAAATCCGCCAAGGAAATAGCGAAAATTCAGGAAAAGTACCTTAACATAGCCTCAAATGAAAAGCCTTATGATGCTTTTATCTGCTATAAGGAAACGAATGCGGATTCAGGCGAGAAAACCGAAGATGTCACGCTTGCCGAAGAACTCTACCATGAATTGACAGGCAGTGGATATAAAGTGTTCTTCGCAAGGGAGACTTTAAAAGACAAATTAAGCATAGATTACGAGCCCTATATCTTTGCGGCATTAAAGAGTTCAAAAGCTATGGCTGTAATCGGTACCAAAGCGGAGTATTTCACTTCCGTCTGGGTAAAGAACGAGTGGGGAAGATTCCTTAAACTTATGGAGAAAGACCCCGATAAAATGATGTTCTTTGCATGTGACAACCCCGAAGAACTTCCCAGGGCTTTTGCCACCAAACAGGCTCAGCTTCTTGGAAAAGACGATGCGATTAAAAACCTCGCCGCAAACATTGACAAATTTTTAAAAGAAAACAGCGCCTCAGACCTTAATTTGCAAAAGACTGCATTATCCGAAGAACAGAAACGCTTTGACAGAATACTTACAGAAAAATCGGAACAATTCTTAAACAATCTTGAAAATACTGATTTCGGCAACAGGAAAAAAGAAATCATAGACAATATTGAGCAGGCGACAAAAAAAACGGAACAAACGAACAAAAAGTACATGCTGTTTTTCAACATAGGTTCTAGATTGGTTTTTGTGTCCTATTTTTTGTGTATCATAAGCCTTGACCTGATACTCATTTATGATATTTTGGGTACACATAAATCTTTCATCTACTATTCGGATTTTATTGGAATCTTCTTTTTCTTTTCGTTTATTTTACTGGATTTGGGAATTGCGACACTGTTAGTTCCAACCGAAAAGATAATCATAACCGTGGCAATGATCATAACCATAGCATCTCAGTTATTATTAACGTTTGCCATGATGTTTTCCACGATCAATTACGGGATAATCGTATTAGATTTTCTGATAACGATCGGTATTCCTGTACTGATTCTTTACGTCGGTATTTTTAACAAAAAACATGACCGGTTTTATGTGGCTAATTCAGAATCATACAGCGAAGCCGCAGCACAGATTGAATTGCTTAAAAACCTTGAAGACAGCAGCAGAAAGGAATTCAACGAATTTGCGGTAAAAGAACTTTTGAAATATAAGAAAGAATTTAATCCCTCCGAAGAAATCAGGATAAATGAATATCAGTTTGATGCCGTAAGACCATATATCCATAAGCATATCGGTGAGGATTTAAAAAAGTACTCGTATATACGCAAATACTATTCGGATTCCTATGAAGTTTCAAAACGCCGTAAAATATCAACAATCATATGTTTTGCGACTGCTGCACCCGCAGGCCTTGTCAATATCATTTTACTTGTAATTCTATTGATGAATCATTTACGCGAAACCACAAATGTACTGATGTGATTTTCATAAAAAAGATCATATGAGGATCTTCTCATTTTCCTCGATCTGATAATACTTCTCCGAAGTTTCATCATACCCGAGCAAAAGGAGTTTTCCGCCATTATTCACGGTTCCGTCAATAAAATAATGGCTTTCACCGTCATGGTATATATCGTGAAAATCATCATCTCCCGCCAGGCCGGATGTGCCGATATGACCTGCAATGACCGTCTTGTAAAAGTATCCTTCACTCGCAGGATATTTCCATAAAAAAGTCTCTTCACTCGTGCCCCATTCCCAGAAATCTTCCGCTTCTTCGTCAACTCCGGCATGAACGAAGATCTGGGTATCGGTAGCATAAAAAATATCCAGGCTTCTCAGCCAATCAATGAGCTCCCCGTTTGTTTCAATGAGCATCTTCGCTGCTTTTTTGTTTATTTCCGAAAACGAAGCCTTTTTTTCGAATGCAGACAATTCATTAAGCTGTTCTTTTGTGACCAGTGTCTTAAAAGTATTGTATCCGACTTCCGAATCATTCTTAAGCCACAAGTCAAAAGAAAGTCCGTCATCCAATGATCGTTTCCGGTCTGAAAACTCATCTATCCATCTTAAGAGCATGTCTTCGTGATTGCCTTTAAGAATTATTACTTTATCTGCACCATGTTTTTTCTGAATATCGAACAGGAACTTAAGCACCTGACCGGATTTCGGACCGTATCCTATGTAATCCCCGAGAAATATGATCCTGTTTTTCCCTGACAGATCGACCAGTTTCATTTTTTCTTTCAGAGCATCCAGACACCCGTGAATGTCGCTCATCGCATATATCATACCGTTATCTCCACTAAACCCCGGACAACAGTTATCCGGGGTTTCTCATACTTATCACCAAACATCTTTTATCTGCGGGTTACACTTTTTATCGCCAAAAATCTTTTATCCGTGATTTACACGATTTATCGCCAAACATCTTTTTCCGTGGTTTACACGTTTTATCACCAAACATCTTTTATCCGCGGTTTACACGTTTTATCACCAAACATCTTTTATCCGTGGTTTACATGTTTTATCACCAAAAATCTTTTATCCGCAGTTTACACGTTTTATCACCAATCATCAGTTTTCCGCAGTTTTCACATAGTAATCCATGACATTTACGGGCTTTTCATCCACGGTCATCGAAATACCGAGATGCGGGCCTGTAGATCTTCCGGTGCTTCCCAGACTTCCGATAACGTCACCTGCTTTTACTTCATCGCATTCATTAACATTTATGCTGTCCAGATAACTGTATCTTATCAGTGCGTTCTTCGATAAAATGACTATGCTGTTTCCGTAGTCGGTCGAAAACTCTGCCGACACTACCGTTCCGTCCGAAACTGCAGAAACGGGAGTACCTTTTTCACCTGCAATATCAGTCTCGGGATGATCATCGGCATCAAATTGCCTTGCTATACGCTCGTTTTCCGTAGGCCAGCATGAAAAGGATTCAAACTCATCGGTCAGCGGTTGCATACCGATAATCATCGTATCGGTGAGCCAGTCCTTCATGTTGCTGCTGAAAAGACTCCTGTCAACTATTTCATAAGTTATATCCGGATCATTCGTAAGAACGATATAACTGCCCATACATTCCGCATTGGGACTTCTTCCGACAAGAATCTTTTTGTACTGAAATACCATATCACCGTCTACAACATACTGCCCGTCCTCGTATTTATAATCTGCAAAAGTATTAAGAAAATTAAATTCGGGAAGCTCTTCTTCATCACTCAAAACCGGACCTTCCGCAAGAAGAATACTGTCTTTTCCTTTTATCCCAAACATGAAGTATGCTTTTCCTATGTCATTCCACATCGCTTCAACAAGATAGAGGTCACTTGAATCGGCAGGGATCGTTATTGAATGTGTCTTTTTATCATAAGGCAGATCAGTATACTCTGTATCCGAAAAAGTGATTTCCGGCAGGTATTTTACGATCACTTCATCCGGCGCTTCGCCAAAGTCCAGAATGACCTTGTTTTCATGTCCTTCGGAATACAGACAGTCAAAATGTTTCTCGAGTTCAAGGTTTTGCACATCTCCTTCGGGTTCTATTTCCTGAACGTTTTCATTGGGGATCTCACCCGCAGGAACGAATCCGGTAAAATCGGCTATTTTAAAATCTTTGGTATCGGAAAAAGAAACCTTCAGTTCGGGAGGCATCTGTTTTAATTCTTTTTTCCTGGGATTGGTCAAAAAGCATACCCCGGCAACTATTATCGCAAAGATCGAGATCAAGATGATCCAGAATGCCGGCTGCTTATAGTTAAGGACACCCCTAACTCTCTGCTTCACTCCGTTTTCGCCAAAGGCAAGCGGACAAGCACTGATCCTTTTTCTCTGAACGGCACAGTCCAAAAGAGCCTGAGAGTATTCAGCCATAAAGCTTTTATCCTCATGCTTTATAACTTTCTCATCGCATGCTGCTTCAATATCCTTGCAGAGCAGTACATAGGCTACCCAGCAAAGAGGGTTAAACCAGTATACGGAAAGGAGAATGAATCCCAGAGGTTTCCAGAACTGATCGCCTCTTTTGATATGCGCCTTCTCATGTCTTTCAACGCATTCGAATGTTTTCGTATCAAGACCGGACGGAATATAAATGACCGGCCTGAAAATACCGAGTATAAAAGGTGAGCTCACACCATCGCAGATCCTGATCCTCTTGTTCTCACCGTTTACGGGAACCGATGTACTTACACTTTTCTTTAATCGAAGAAAGCTAATTAAAGAGTATAAAAATATACCGATCATTCCTGCAACCCACACTATGGAAGCCACGGAAATACCGATCTGAAGTGAACTCTTTTTAACTTCAGAAACGGGTGTAAATGTTTCTTCCACAACGGGATTGACGGTATTGTTTACGAAGTATATTCCCGTATTTATCTTTGGTGTCGCATCGGATGTTACAATATCCGTTGATATTATCTCACCGCTTGGAATAAGACTTAATGCGCTCTCTATCGAAAACGGCAAAAGAAGCCTTAATGCAACCAGTACCCATAAAAGACATGAAATCCACTTGGGCGCTTTTTTAAGGATAAGTCGTAACAAAAGAACCGCCAAAATCAGCCATCCGGCAACCAGACTTATATTCAAAATCTTTAAAAATATCACACTCACGATAAAAATCTCCCACAAAAATTAAAATCCATGTTATTCAGCCTTAAATTCATTGATCATCATCTGAATCTCTTCCGCTTCTTTTGCCGTAAGTTTTTTGTTTGAAATAAATGCGGCAATAAATGCGGGCAGCGATCCGGCATAGGAATCTTCTATGATCTGTTCACTCTTTGCGGAATAAAAATCTTCCTTTGAAACAAGCGAGGATACGATCCCGTCGGCATTCTTAAATAAACCTTTCTCGCAAAGCTTGCGAAGTACAGTGTATGTAGTCGACTTTTTCCACTGCAGTTCCTTTTCACATATCTTCACAAGGTCTCCGGATGCTATCGGTTCATTGGACCATACTATATCCGCAAAACGTTCCTGTACCGCACCAAGTTCATAATCAATCATAATCGTCTCCTTTGGTCTATCTGAATAAACTAAAGTCAGTTTATCGCAATAGACCAAATCTGTCAACAGTGTTTTGGGAAAAATTTTTTAACAGCAATAGTCCGGGCTCAAAAATCAATAAAACAAAACTACATTAAAAAAAGATCCGCCGAAATACATCGACGAACCTTTATCCTCATAAAACAACCTGCCATTACTTCGTATTCTTAAGGAAACAGACCATAATGAGCATATAGCATATGGTCTTCGGAAGCATTAATGCTCCGAGTACTGGTATAAAGGAAGCTCCGATTGTAACCGGAATATAAAATGCAAATGATAAAAGAACCAGCAGCCAGACGAAGCGAAGCGCCTTAATCTCTTTTCGTTTGATAAAATATATCACAACGATCATCGCACCAAGTACGACAAAGGGTATGTTTCTGATAATCCCCCACAAAAGAGGCGAATCATTGGTAAACCAGCGATTCTGCGGGAACAGACACAAAACGATCCTTGATACGGTGAGGAAATAAAAAGCGATCATAAATGCCTTTTCTTCCTTCGCGTTATAAGCTTTCAGCCAGAGTAAGTACATCAAAACGTAGAAAACAGTCATTGTTATCGATGTGACCATTTTCCCGAATCCGAGCCAGAAATTAAAATCACCGTCAACGAAATAATTGAGCACTCTCGGAATCAGATGAAAGGCATCCCCGATACCGAGGATCAAAGCCGCACTTCCCATGAGCTTCCCGATCGAATCTTTTCTCTTCATAAGGATCAGGATTCCGGAAGTAATCGCAAAGATCAAATATATAATATCAAAACTGCTTTCTCCGTATTTCATAATTTGCCTTTCATTCTTTATACAATCGTTCTTCTATAATCTTTCCGTCGAAATCTATAAATATATAATTTCTGAATGAATCAATTTCTCAACATAGTAATCATAAAAACATTATACTTTAATGAGGGTCAAATCGACAATTCAGAATGCATTTATTATGATATTTTTATATTTTTACTAATGATTTTTGTGTAGTCAATGTTTGCGAAAAACGCTAATAAAATAAATCACTACCACATTTATCTTGTACTGATAAAAACTATAGTTTTTTAAGTTTTTATTACTTAATAAAACAATCATCAATAAAATTAAATCGTGATTTAACTGTTTGTTTTCTTTAATCGCATCATTCTGAGATAATATTCAAGTTTACATAATATGCAAGGCGTGAAAATCATATTCTCTAAACTTCTATAAAGGTATTACAAGAATTCCTAAGTCTTTTTGGTGCCTGTTTTCCACCAAAGACAACAACTTTTTTACCGACATTTCTCAGGTCCATTATGACATCGGTAAACCCACCATCATTGGTAACCAAACATATAATATCAACATTCCTGTGAAGATTTATCAGATTTCTGGCATCTTTTTTTATTTTATTATCTACCTTATCTTTGGCCGGACCGCCATACAGTCTGATGTCTTCTATTCCATTCTCTCTTGATCTGGATGCCCAATTCTTTGTATAAGGATCTTTTTGACGACAGTATACTTTAGCCGTATAAAGAACCCCTATGTTATTTACTGCATCCATTATCTTCCGTGCTTTTCTCGCCGAAATATTTTCACCGTCAATCAACACTCCTGTGTTTTTCTTTTTTTCCTGTCTTCTCCTCTTCATTGTTAAACCACCTCAATAATTCCTTTCCCTTGTCATTTATTTCCAACATAATGCGTTCTTCATTCTCATCAGATGCTTCAATGTATGCTTTTGTAACTTCGTCTAATGAATGTATAACATTTGAAACCTTGTATTCATTCGTAAAATAGCCCGCTTCAAGCCCTTCTCTTGTAATCATCAGCATTTCGATAATACCGTCTTTGACTTCTTCCGGTATATCCTCTCTGATGGGATTTTTCCCATTCCATTTCCCGTCTCCAAGATGAATTTTCCCAAACTTTTCAAGAATCGGAAGCATTATTTTTGCATTACGCATATCAATTTGAAAATATAAAGAACCTAGATTCTCAGAATACCAATATTCATCATCTGTAATATCAACTTCGTTAAATCCAGCATCTATGAAGTCGCAGATCAATTCTTTGGGTAATTTCCTTATATTAAACTCTGTATACGGATTCAGCTTAATAGTTTTTAGCAAAAAATCAGTTCTGACATGTTTTAATACTTTATATAATGAATCCGCGTGATTCATAAACTGTATAATCCCAGTATTTTTAATGAATTCATATGGAATAAGCTTTAAATACTCATCATAGCTTTCTCTGTCTATACCATCATATTTACGAAAGTCATCAACATATAAATACAACATTCCGAATAACTCCTGCTGAGCCATATTCAAATGAAGAGTATCTATAAGATTATTAGTCTCATTGTCAAAAAGAAAATCCGGCCAATTATCTTCTTTTTTCTTGTTTTCATCAATAATCATTTCTTTTACTAAAGTATCAACTGAAACATTAAGTATTCCTGCTAATTCTTCGTATCTGCCCAGACTGATATTGGTTTTTCCGTTCTCCCAGTTTTGAACCGCTACGACAGAAACATTCATTTTTTCCGCCAGTTGAGATTGTGTAAGGCCTGCTGCCACTCTGTTTCTTTTTAAAAATGTACTCATATTCATCACCTATAGCCTATCATATAAAAATATAAAGTAAAACATAGTTTTTCTTTATATTAGATAAAGTTTTGCTTTGTGTCAATCTGAAATATGATAAAAAAATAATGCCTGGCTATTGCTAGCCAGACATTTATACCATTTTTAGTCATATACACTATTTACCTTCAATCGTAAGTACTCAATCACCAGTACCATATTGCATATTTACTTCCACTTCTGCCTCCTTGAAACCTATAGATTAAATCTTTCTTCAACGATTTTATTTAACGTTTCAGCCAAATATGAAAACGGGCAATTCAAATCCAATGTTTTAACTGAAATCGTATTTCCGTTCATCTGATAGGTCATATTGGGTTGAACAGTTTCCGATGTTTTGGCATAAAGAAGCATACCTGAAACATTCCCAGTGCTATCTCTATCCCAGTTTTTTACATAGGAGAAAATCTGGTATAAATTGGCTGAGCGATAAGTAACGACATCGTAATTCGATGCCATCATACTTCCATAATACTTTGCATCGATAATCAAAACCTTTCCGTTTTTCTTTAACGTTATATCCGTTATCATATTAGGAAGATATGATACAATCCCATCATCTGTTGCCCATGAAATGCAATCGGGATTTGCATTTAAATCCGGATAATGATACCGATAATAACCTAAAATAAATTTTTCATATAACGCATGCATCTTCTGCTCATCAATATATGAAACGACTTTCTTAGAGCCTTTTTCTGTTGTCAAAACCAAACCATTAAATACAAAATAACAAATATTTAGAAGCATGCGATATTCTTGATTGTTCTTTGTAAAGCGAAGTGCATCCCACCTTATGTCTAAGTTTGAAATGATTTTGATTCCGTCAAAAAGAATAAGCTGCTGTTTCAGTAAATCCTTACGTTTCTTTTTTACATTTTCCTGCCTTATAAGGTACCAAATTGTCGTTTTCAGGATCTGGTTATATAAATTATCTACAGATAATTCATCATATTCACAATCAATCAGTCTCCTCTTTTGCTGGTAATTCTTTATGGTTCCCGACATAACGATTTTTCCATGAGGAGATGAAGTATTATCCTCTTTTATTGCATATTCTCTATAAAGCCCTTGCTTGATTTGTCTTGATAAACCGGTCGAAAGAATCGCAGCAAACATGTCCTCAACATTTTCAAATTCTTCTACTTCAACATCTTTATATGTATCTTGTTTCAAAACCTGAAAAGCGTAAGAAAGCATATAAAAAATATTTTTTATATAAATGCCTTTATCAATCGTCATGCTTCAACAAATACTCCTCTTAGTTGTTCGCTCCAATTCTCAACATTCTTGGGAGAATCGAACCAGTACTCCTCTAATATCGGAATAATGTCATAGTCTACTATTGCTTGTAACCAATTATTTAAATCTTCCTCATCATTTTCTGGTTTGCAACAAAAATAACTATGTCCAATTACAAATCCCTTTCCCAATGAAGAATCTTGTTCTATATATTCATTCAAGTCTGTAATAACTTTTATCAATTTGTTAAAGGTATCATTAAATAAAGCATTCTGATAATCCTTAAACCCTTTATTATCAAATCCCGGTTTCATCGAATAAAAGCTAAATCTTCTTCGCAAAGCATAATCAATCATAGCAAGACTTCTATCCGCAGTATTCATCATTCCGATAATAAATAAATTATTAGGAACCGTAAAACTATTACCAGTATACGCAAGTGTTGCTTTCTCATTACGATAATCTTTTTCGATAAGCATAAGTAATTCACCAAAGATTTTACTTAAGTTTCCTCGATTTATCTCATCGATTATGAAAAAATAATCCTTATCTAGATTACTTAATGCTTTTTGACAGAAGTTATAGAAAATACCTGATTTTAATTCAAAGCCATCTTTCACAGGTTTATATCCCATAACAAAATCTTCATAAGTGTAATTTTGATGAAATTGAATAAACTCGACTCTCGAATCATCTTTCTCACCCATAATTGAATACGCCAATCTTTTAGCAGCAAACGTTTTTCCTACTCCTGGGGCCCCTTGAAGTATAATATTCTTTTTATTTAATAGAAGATTCTTAAGAGCCTCATACTCATACTCTTCCATAAATACCTCATCCAAAAAATTATCTTTAGAATATCTATTTACGTTCAAAGAACCATGCGGAATATCTACAGTTAGGTTGCTTTCCTCTAATGCAGCCTTAAGTTCATCCCTTAATTTCCATAAGAAAACACCTTTTTCATCTTTTTTCGCTTTTCTTCCAATATAAAGAATACTCCATAGATTATTATCACCGTTCTCATCCTGCCAAATGGGGCAACCTGTTTTCTTTGCAACCCTTCTAGCCAATTCCGATGATCCAAAATTATAAAAGCTATAATCTTCTCCATATCTTTCAGCCAATTGCGTACAAGTCGCTTGTCCTCCGATATCAAGCATTCTAGCCATTATTTTAATACTTTTATCAGTAAAAATATCCCGATCCTTTATTAGTTTCTTCCATTCTTCTTTTGATATATTGGGACTATATTCTTCGGCTGTCCAAATTGCTAAATTACTCGAAACATAAATAATAAAGTCATTTGCTAACGTAATTAAACTTTTATCAAGATAATATTCTGGTGCACTTGCTCTCTCTTGAAACATGGATATCAATTCCTCATCTTCTCTAAAAGCACCGATAATCTCTTGGATTACATCTAAATTAATCTTAAAATTTGTTTCATTAGCGCCCTTTACAGGTATAGAATCATTTCTAAAATATAAACATACATTTTTGAGATTGGAATACTTGTATATTCCATATTTTTCGGGATTATGAAGCCATAAATATACGCTTATCGCCATGGGACGCTGAAAAGATTGTTTTCCGGGGCGAACTCGCTCACATAATTCCTCGGATTCTTTTTGAAATCTAAGTATTCTCTCATAATAATCTTTGTTGTCATCAAAAAGATTCACAAACATCTGCCTGATTGTTTCCGGCTCCGTTTCAGCAAAAATTTGTATCATTCTCCTTGGGAAATTATTAACAGAAACAAGTAGACTATATGTTTTCTCTGTTGCTGCGGTAAACATTTCATAAAAGTTTTCAGAATTAATATCCCAATTGTCTTGAAAGCACCTGATAGCCTCCCATTTGAAGCTTTCGTCTATCCAACGTTCCGGAAAAACTTCTTTGTATTTTAGAATGCTTTCTTTTAGAATATCTCGATTTAACATAGTCCCTCCTAAATACTTCTCTTTTTTGACTAATCACCAACTCTTTTCTTCAAATAATTCCTAAGTCCTTCATCTTCACAGTATACAAAACAACCCTTCTGCCCACGTGTCAGCAGGACTTTATAAGTATTCTTGATTAATCGTTCAGCGACTTTATCATCCCTGCAAGTCTTAATCTTACTTGTTCTGTCATCTTTTGAAATTGCATTTTTATCTGTTTGAATATGACCATTTCTGTATACTAGATCTTTTCCTATAATAACTCCGACATAATCGAATTCCATGCCTTGAACAGTATGTATACATCCCACCTGCTCAAATGAATCAGGATTGATTGCAAAAACATTATCATTTTCCAGATTCCACTTTGCACGGAAATTGTCAATCTCTATATCCCATTCGCCACGATGATTCTTCACATTCCAGTCATAACAATAGCCTGCACACATACGGGCTTTATTTCTGATTTGATTATAGATTCTCAGTTGTTCTCTCATTTCATTTGCAGAATCAAAAACACGGAACTCGAATTCATCCTTGTCAAGTTCTTTATTGGCTGTTTCCTTTATCTCTAAAATGTCATCAATAAAGGCCATATACCCATCACTTCCGTTACAACGGAACTGAGATTCGAGAACAAAAGGCTCAACAGTATCCAGAATAGCTCCCGCTTCTTCTGCATACGTTTTTATAGCATCAATTGAATAACAATCATTAAGCGTTACCCTTTGGTCTTCGTCTACGAAAAACACAGATACTCTTGAGGCATTAATAGAATCCATTAACATATCTTCACCTTTATACATATAAGGCTTCTTTTGCATTCTGTGCGCTTCATCATAAATTCCAACATCAATTCCGTTCTTAGGGACAAAAGGAAGAGCATGCGGTGATCTGAACGCTAATTTAAGATCCACCATTTTCTTTGCATTTCCATTTGCCAAAAGTGCCTGGTAGCAGTTTCTGGGAGCACTGTTTTTGGTTATATAAGAAGCATTAAGACCTAACTTGGAAATACAATCAGCCAAAACATTTACGGCTAATACAGATTTTCCTGTTCCCGGTCCTCCTTCAATAATCAGGACATGTTTTTTCAAGTCCTTTTGAGCTTCTTTTATTGCATTGATTATATAATCATAGGCAACAGCCTGTTCATCTACCATTTCAAATTCTTTGTTTCCGCAAAGCATGGAATCAAGTGAATCCTGAAGGCTCTTTGACGGTTTTATCCTGCCATAATCAATCTTATAAAGCAACTGATTATTCGCTGACTTTGCAGAAATATACTGTTTAATAAAAGCGCGCAGTTTTAACACATCGGATTTCAGAAATACCGGTGCTTCTTCAGTCCATTCAGAATAGATTTCATCCTCAAGCACATCCCTGTACTCCTCTGACATATTGTGGAGATATGCACAAGGATTTAAAGAAGTATTTGCTATCCCTTCTGATCCACCATAATTATATAAAAGGCTTTTATATGTGTACGCCTGATATGACGGGTGTGCTACAGGTTCACGATTTTTTAAATCTGACATAACCGAGTGTTTAAAAGTATCTTTCACCTTTGAAACTTTAGACCATTGTTTCAGTTCCACAATTACAATATGATCTGTTTTGTCCTTATCCTGACCTAGGATCATAAAATCAACTCTTTTTGCGGTTTGCGGAATATTGTATTCTATAGCTACATCACAATCCTTAGGAATATCCTGAGTATTAAGAACATCTTTCATAAAATGAAGAGAATTGTTCCATGAATTTATCTCGCTTACACTTCCGCCACTTAGATGCTTGTCTTTTAATTTTTGAGATAAGATATCTGAAATACGATTTAATTCAACATCATCCGTGAAATTCGACAAAGAATTCTCATAAATAATCATATCTTTCCTCCTAAAAATCTGTATTTTTAATAATATACTTCCTCAATAAAGATGTTTCGCAGATAACTTGTAAATACAGCTAATTTAAGTACAAAAAGCACAGGCCGTCATAAACCTGTGCTGCGATTATCCTATAGATTTATTATACCCCATAACCCTATATTATTCATCGCTTCATACCCTAACTAATTTTACCACAAATCCCCTGTTTTTGATATGAAAATCCAAATATTTTTCTTAATAAAACAAACTAATTCATATCTCATTTTTCCTCATATATAATCAATTAAACATACTATAGATTTATACTATCCAGTTTCTCAACAAGTATTTCTCTTTCTCTGCTTCCATTTGTAGAAAATCTTATTATTGGGATATTATACTTTTCAAGTATTTCATTTTTCATCTTATCTCGTTCTGCTTGTTTGGTTCCGGCTTTATGATATTGATAACCGTCAACCTCAATCGCCAAAATCGTTCTTTTAGCTATCCGACTATATATTAAGAAATCTATATGAGTAGCAGAATTCATGGCATATCTTCGCTCAGCCTCATTAAGCAGTGAAACATCCTTTATTAACATTCTCAACGGATAATGAAGAATCACATCCAAATCTTTATATTCATTTTCTTCCAATACATCTTTAATCAGATAATACATAAGATTTTCTGAAACATATTCGGACACACTTTTGTTTTTTTTGTTGAATTTTGTTAATTCCTCTGAATACTGCTTATAAAGAAAATCAAAAACCGAGTAAATTTTACTCTCGATAACTTCGCAATTGTTGTATTCAATATAAGAAACCAAATCCTTAATGCTTCCGTTCGGTTGCTCATTATCCGAAGTTATAACGTAAAGTTTCTTCTTAGCTCTTGAAATAGCAACATTTATTAAATACGGATCATCAGAAAAATCATTTACCTCATCATCTACCGTAGAAATAATGATAGTGTCTTTTTCACGCCCTTGGTATTTATGTACTGTCGCAACCTCAACTTCGGGTATCATATGTTTGATTTCATCCACCTGTGCATTATAAGGTGCAATTATACCGACATTAGCTAAATCTTCATCCAGTTTAGGTAAAACTTCATTTATTATAACTTCTATCTGCCTTATGTTTGCATGGCCTCTGACATGATTTCCTTTTACTGTTTTTATTGCCGTAATAACATTATCTTCACCTTTATCTATTGTCATTATGGACAATTCGCCCGAATAATATTTCTGATTGCAGAAATTGATGATTTTAGGATGACACCGGTAATGCTCTTTTAGCAAAACGCATGGTGGATCTATGACTTTTATAAGTGAGTTCAAGAAACTATTTGAATATTCATAACCATCATTTATATTCTCAAACTCATTAAATATTTTATTAGAAAGCAGTCTATCCACATTGTTTATTACATTAGGCAGCTGTTTCGAATCTCCGACTATCACTGCAGAATTTGCATAAGCCATTGATAAAGAACCTGTCACCACATCAACTTGAGACGCCTCATCCATTATCAGATAATCATAAATAACCGATTCACCCGATTCGGTCAAACTGTTACCCGATGAATACGTTGTGCTTAAAATTACAGGATATTCTTTCAAAACCTGACGTCCATGTTTCCACAAATCATCCTGTTCAAATACACTTCGTTGTCCTGATTTACTATAATAACGAGCAATGAAGTCCTTAAAATATAACATTGATTTGTTACTTAAGTCTTCGACCCTTACTCCGGAAAGAAGTACTTCTTTGTTTAATCGTTCAATTTCAAGTGATAATTCTTGCTGTTTTCTTAAATAAAATTCGTCTTGCAGAAGTATTATCATGTCTACCAGCTTCCGGGCACTTATCTTATAAAACTTTAATCCAAATCTGAAAGTTGTGATCAACCTATCCATGAATGAAAGTTTTTCTTTTTTTCCTGCTTTTTTATGAAAATCATTCAAAATTTTCAGTATTTTTTCAGAAGAAACATTCTTTGCGATTTCTATTTTTTCCGTTAATCCAAACATCTCCCCCTTATAGATGTCAAAATGTTTCTTTTCTGTTTTCAGATTATTTAGTTCTTGATTTAAGTGAGCTATTCTATCTTGAATATCAAACAAATGTTGTACATTATCTGATAAAGCTACTATTTCTCGAGCCAGCTCATTAATGTCTCCCCGGAAAAACCATTCGCTAAAATCCGGATAAGGCCTTTGTTTTTCTATGAATCTGCTTTTATTCTCATTTTTTCCCAGTTCAGCTATAAAAAAATCAAAATCATAGTGGCTCATTTTATCCAAAATGTTTTCCACTGCAGAATTATTATTGGATACGATCTGAACATTTTTTCCTTGAATAAGTATATTGGAAACAATGTTTAATATAGTTTGTGTTTTTCCCGTTCCCGGAGGTCCTTGAATTACGCTTATTTGGTTGTTTAGAAAATTAACCACTGCCTTATATTGACTTGCGTTGCATCCGAATGGAAAAATAGGAGTTAGTTTCTTGGCAGTTTTTCCATTTTCGGAAAACCCCAAATATACACTTAGAGCAGAGTTTTCACGAACAAATAACTTCTCATATTTTTTTTGCAGATAATTCTCGTCAAGTTCAAATTCTGTGGGTAACTTTTTTATTACGGACAGTTTCTTAAAGTACTCAAGCACACTTTTATCATTGACATATATTTCAGCAGAATCTATACACACTATTTCATTTGGAAAATACTCTCCTTCTTTACCGTTTTCAAAATAGAAATGATAATAATCCCCCTCCTCTGAAGGGAAGACATAAACTGCCTTTATATTATTCAACAAATTATTATCCTTATAAAACTTATACAGTTTATGCTTTATTTTGATTGGATTAGAAAGAAGTTGTACATTTTCATTAAAATAAGTTAACGATCTGCCTTTAACAAATGTTACCTTCCATCTTCCATCCGATTCTCTCACACAACTCTTAACATTCTTCGTCTGTATCTTATTTTTAAGAATAACCATTCGATCACAGTTATATTCCGGCATTTATTATCTAATCTCCTACTCTGATATTAAATATTGACCGTTAGGATAAATAGAACAAAAAAAAGCCTGCAAAATGAGATGATCCCTCAAAAAGCAAACTCTTTTATTCATTCAGGCATTTATTCTTCTTTCATCGATTATCTCGGCAATTAATCGCTTTTCGCCTTCAACAATCCTGTTAACATTAGAATTCACGATCATATTCTCCAAATCTTTAACAAGTAATACTTCATAATCAAGATTAATATTGTTCTTGACGAATAATTCATTATTGCTTAAAACCAGGATTGATTTAACATCGATTTTTTCTTTAGCGTTAAATAAGATTTTCTTTAGCAGTTCTCTCTCCGCGAGAACCTGTTCTGTCGGACTTTTTAATTCTTTATTAGTACCATTTTTTCTAAGTATCCACTTGTCTCCGTTATCAATAAAGAGAGAAGCTTTATTCTTTCCGTCTTTTGAAGAACCGAATGCTTTTGTCTCTATAGAAAATACTCCATTTTCACCGATTACTATATGATCGTATTCAATTTTTGTTCCATCCATTTCAAGAACCGGTCCGTTTATTACCAGATAGCCATACTCTTTCAGTTTTTCAAGTGTATGGCGAACGACTTCTTCGCCCTTATTTCCTACTTCTTTCCTTTCAAATTCATCACTATCCAGTTTTCTGTTCCTTAGTTTACTGTCACGTGTTTCATAATCAGGTCTAGTATCACACCCATTAACTCCTTTGGATACAATAAACATTCTGAACTCTTCTTTATCTTCAACAGAAAGATTCGGATTCGAAAAGACAACATTGTAGAAAATCCCTTTTAAAGCTCCCTTCTCACTTCCTGTATAATCACGATATATAATTTCTCTATTTCTGCTTTTATAGTATCCGCCGGGATAACCTTTCAAAAAAGCAAAAAACTCATAAAAGGTATTAGCATCACAATTGGGATGTATTTCTTTTTTTCTTTCTTCAAATTCTGAACTTGAAATATAATTCTTTTGAGAACGTGTATCATTTCGCTTTTCGTAATCCTGATGTCTTCTTCGCGCAGGATTTTTGAAGAAATAATAAAACACCAAAAACGCTACGAATAGGATTACACCTATAATAAACGCCAATAACATTCAATATGCCTTTCCTTTATCACAAAAAGAATTCAGATAAACTACTCTTCAATATTTTACTGAAATAGATAGGTACATTAATCCAATACAATTCCTCTTCAAAATAACGGAATTATTGAGTATATAACGATTCTTAATTGATTTTAGTCTTATTATTCGAAATCAGTAGGCGAGTTTAATTCATTTACTAAAGCTTTAAGTTCTTCGTTATATTCCTTAAGGCCGGTAACAAATTCTGTATTGTTTTCGGATTCAGCAACCATTGAATTACGAATTTCATCAATTTCCTCTAATATCTTATCAAAAACATCAACCTCCATTAAACCGTATTGTTTTTCAATTGATGTTACTATATCCGAAGCGATACCTGAAATTTGGTTGAACGATGCAGCCTTTGCTTCCTGAATCTTCTTGAGTTCCTGCTCTTCTTTAATCTTTGTTCCGGCTGTAACAAGTAAATCCACAGCGGATAACAAGGGCCCTGCAAACTTTGCAACTTTCCCGATACCATTTGCTATCTTAAGCGCCTGCCAAGGTTTGAATTTCACACCAAAGAAATGACCAACAACTTTTACAGCACTGTGCATCGCACTTCCCGAAGAAGACGCAAGTTTTGAGAAGTCAGTTGCCCCCTTAGTTAAAGCCATACTAACGACTCTTTCACTTGTTGCCTTTGCCATCTTTGAGACATTACCATATTTTTCAACAAATCCTGCATAATTCTTTGAAGTAACAGTTTCTGCTTTAACTTGATCAGTCGCTATTTCAGTGAACACATAAGCACCAATCTCCGACGAAAGAACGTCGCCGATTTCTTCCTGCATCTCTTCTGTCTTTGATGATAATATCTTTTCAATTTCTTCTACAGCTTGCTGCGAACGCTGCTCAATACGATTATTGATTTCTATGGTATCTTCGTCTTTTATCTCACTCGTACCAATCTTGTTTGTGAGTTCGCTTCCGATTTCAACAACAGAACTTCTCAAATCCATCACGATGCGATCGAGCTCATATTTCATTTCTTTTCTGTAAGTTCGTATTGTTCTTGTAAGACGTTTAAGAACAACTGTCATGTTCTTATCCAATTCGGTACCTGTACTTGCAATTGCCTCACTCATAGAATCAATCAATACTGTACATTTTGTTCCGACTTTAGCTAACAGTCCCTTTTCCAAAATCTGATTGTTTAATAATTTTATGAATGAATCAAAATGGCTTAACTCAATTAACTCTTCATCATCGTCATCAATTCCGTCTTTGTAATCTTTAGCATCAATAAAAGCAACCGGAAAATCATCAAAATTACCACCCAGTTCCTCAAGTGTTGTTCTAAGAGTCTTTGTATAATTCTCTTTTAATTCATCATAATCGCCATCTTCCTGAGACATCTTATTAACAACTAAGACTATCTTATTCTTATATGACCTCTTATATGCCAGATCGATAAAGTTCTGAATCATCAAATCGTCAAACAAGGAAGATGTGATGCAGAATATTAAAATATCTGAAACTTTTATTGCTTCTAGTGCTGAAGCATCATGAGTACTCTTTACACCTGCATATAATCCGGGAGTATCAAACAAAAGAACGTCGTTCCACTCATATGATGCTGTTTCATCAGTTTCCACATTGCTACTGATTTTAATATTCTTGTTTTTGGTAAGTGCAGATACAATCGTCGATTTACCTGCATTATGCTGTCCGACAAAAGATATCTTCAATCTGGATTCCGACTCAATATCGCCTATTTTCTTTTTAACATTTTCAGATAATTCGGGAGCATTTTTATCAAATAACTCCAGAACTTTATTCTGAATCTCAATCTCCTTCTCTGACATCATCTGAAACAAAAATTCATTAGCCATCACTTAACCTCCTCATTTACATACAGTTTTTCCTGAAGAATATCACCAATTGTTTCTTTTGTTACTTTAATAGGTTCACTGTACAACTGTGAATCTCTCAACAATATATATTTTCCAAAATCTCTTTCAACGCTAAGCGGGTGCATTGTCTTATTATCATTAATAATATATATATTTTTTCCAGTCATATAATTAGCTATTCTCGCACCGAAAGCATTATTCAGATCCATTTTTGTTTCATCAAGTCTGAATACAAGATCATCCAAACTACGGTTTATCTTATCCAAAGCGTTTATTATCGCCTCATTATATGAAGAAATCTGTTTCTCTATTGCATCTGCCCCACTGTCATACTTTTTAAGCAAATCCTCTAAATTCTTCTTTCTGACAGTTTCGACATTTTCAACCAAATCTTCATACATATCCTCTTGAGCCTTGGCAATCTTTTTAGCTTTGGATTTCATAAATACAGCCGTCAATGCTGTTCCAAATGATACACCCAAAAAAACAATTCCAACTATCGGATTAAGTGCAGTAAAAATCAGACTCAAAATTCCAAGCAGAGCACTGCTCATATTAAGTGCAAATTTTACATCTACAACTTTTTGAATTTTTACATTCGACAAAGTTCCAAATTCCATATTAAAGTTCATATCTTCTTCAACTTCTTCGAGGACATCTTCAACTTTCTGTGTGTATTGTTCCCATGCTCTTGAATAGGATATTTCAATTCTTCTTTCAAGTTCTTTTTGATCCAGGAAATTTTTCCATTCTTTATCTAATTCTTTTTTATCGATATTGTAATGATTATCTGCAAATTTCCTGACATCCTCTTTTAAGAATGAATTAAACGTTGAATTATAGGATGTTATTAATTCATCCCTTTTTTTCTGTTTATAATCTTTAATAACTTGAAGACTTCGTTTTCCGTTCTTTTCTATTTCATTCTTTAAAGCCTCCAGAGCTTCTATTTTTTCTTTGGTCACCTTGCTGTCATCATAAAGATAATAAACAGCACTGTTATATATGGTTTGGGATCTTTGAATAAGCCCAGAACTGCTAACCATCTCTCTTAAAGTATTCAGAAATACATTTATCCTTGAACCTTCAAATAATTTTTCCTTTTTTTCAGCATCCGTTTCCTGAATAGCCATTTTTGCAGCAAGCAAATGTACCGGAACTATACTGAAGTTGTGAAAATCATGATTCATAGCAACATACGTGTTGATTCGGTTAATATGGCCTTGAATTGAATCTTCTCCATCGCTTTCAAACCACTCGAGTGGATTATCTAAAAATCTTTGAAGTTTCTTCTCACTTCTCTTTATGTTATCTTTTTTATTTAACATTATTAAAACAGGTTTATTTTTATCCTTAAGTTTCTTTAAGAAATTAAACTCTGTTTCCTGAATACTGTCTGAAGTAACTACATAGCAAATCAAATCACTTTCATCTGCTACTTCAGAAGCAATTTCAGTATCACTCTTTCCTCCCGGAGCACCTATCCCCGGTGTATCAATAATTCTCATACCCTGAAAATCATATACATAATTATATCTGGTAGTTCTTTCAGACCCTTTTCCGATAAAATCTCCGTTTAAACCTCCAAGAAGAACCGAATGGAGGGTACTCTTACCGGCTTTAGTTCTGCCCATAAACGATATAGTATACGAATCTGACGCCGATGCCTGTCTATCTTTAAGAATTTCCATGTTTTCATTGGATTTTTCCAAAGAAGAGTCAATCGTCGTTAAAAGTTGCTGAAAGAAATCCTCCAACTGTTTCTTTTCATCTGAATTGTTTAAACGTCTCTCGTTTTTAAGAGCATCATCTATCTGCTTTTTTAACAAAGTCGGATATACTCGATATGATTCCGCAATTCCTTCAACTTTACTGCTTGCATATTTTATGTCTTCTTTTGCGATTTTCGACATTTCTTTTACAACATCCGAATAGATTTCTGCAGAAAAAAGGCAGTTTTCGTATCTTTCATCTAATGATTTACCCTTTATGAGAAGATTCTCTCCAATATCATTTCTATTATTTTCTCTGACCGTTTTTTCAGCCTGTTGGCAAAGCGTATCATACTGTTTTTTGTCTATATGAAGTCGTGTCCTAAGTGTTTGAAATATTACAGATTCCTTTTCACCCATATTTCCGTCTTCATAGGCTATCTGTAATCCCAAGGCTAAAGCTGAAACTCTCGCTTCATATGGGCAATATACCAACTCCTCTATAACTCTCTCTAATGTTATCTTGTCTGATCTGTCTAAAACAATTCCCAGAACATTTTCCCGAACCTGATCATCAAATTTGTATTCCGACATCAGCTCTTCAAGTAAATACCATTCTTTATCGAAGAGACGATTATCCGCTATTGCTATATGCGTTGCAAAGTATATTACCTCAGGTATTATTTTGAAATTATTCATAGATGGTCTCCTTACTTATTATCTTTGTTCCGTTTTCTATACCCAACCCAATCACCATTCTTATACCGATGATCTTTCGGTCTTGGTGACTTATCCGGAATTGCCCAAGCTTTTCCGAATTTAAAAGTTCCTTCTATTCTTCCTTCCGCACACCAGATTTGCACCGTCCTTGGATGAAGATTGTATTTTTCGGCATAGTCTTTTGCCGTAATATAATTACTATTCATATGCCCTCATAAAAATCACAAAAGGCACCCACTACCTTTTTCAAGATAGAAAGTGCCTTAATCTTCAAGTATTACAGCTGACTACCATTTTACAGGCTCTGGAGCATTGCGTCGCCGCGTTTCCACGGTTTTGCCGATTTATTAAACTACATTTATTATTTTACTCGACACTGCGAATTATGTCTATGTTTATGGACAAAATACATATGAACAAAATGTAAACTTTTTCGAAAGAAATATATTTAACCAATTTATTCCCAATTATGCACTCTTTAATCTTCATTCATCTTTTTATTTATGAGTTCAATATAGTCTTCCCTCTTTGCATCCCAGGCTTCGGTCTGCGAAGAAGAATATCCGTCATCGAGTCGCAACTGATTAACTTTTATCATAGCTAAATCATAATTACCTGCTATTATTGCCTCTTGAACTTCAGACTCAACTTTTTGTAATTCTTTTACTCTTTTTTTATGTTCCGAACCATATGAAGATGTCATCAAAAACGAGAATACCATTATTATTACAAGCATCCCAATCATTAGAAGAAAGAGAATTATGTTTCTCTTATTCTGAATAATATTATTCTCTCTTTCATGAGCGTACTTCATATTCTGGCTCTTTTGTTCCATAGCTATCTTAGCAGTCTCATGATCCATCTCCATTTTACGGATTTTCAAGTCATATTCAGCATTCTGCAATTCCTCAACTATCATCTTCTGACCACAGTATTTGCAAAAGAATATTCCCTCATTTCCATAATCATTATCCAGGCTTGCATGGCAGTTTGGACATTCCAGTTTTTGAATGTTCATACGCAATCCCTCCAATTTAACGTTTTTATTCTTCCGGTTTTCCGGCTTCTCATGTATTTTATTCTAATCTTCCGGAATCAATGATGTTGCCCCTGTTAAAGTGGCAATTTAGTCTCCTCCTACAAAAATAATTCCAAAACCCATCTGTCTTTAGAAAAGTGTCATCCTGCCACCCATTAACCTGTACATAGGCCATAAAAGTAATACTCCAAGTGGCGGAAAAACCATAAGACAGGCTATCCCCGGAACTATCAAACATATTGCCAGCGTCAGATAAAGAATACCAAAGGCAGGACTTACTCCTTTATTAGAAGAATTATTCTTTTTATATGTTGTCTTCTGAGTAGTCCCTTTAGAATACGAACAGGATGAAGAGCCCGAGTTAAAAATATACGGAGAATAATCATCTCTGTGTTCTTCAAAATATACATCATCCCAATATGCTTCATCATCATATGAATCAACCACACCATCTCCATTGTAATCCCACATAACAGTACCTCCTTCTTAATGTATTTATTCTGCAATATCGATAAAAATCCTTTTTAACTTATGACCATTGTACCAAATGAAAATAACACGATGAGTCCCATAACTGCGACATATCCGAAACTTTAGTTACCATTAACACTTTTGGAGACTTTAATTAAGCGTTTAATTAAGCGGAGCTAAATTGTTCCGAAATGAAAGACATATACCAAATTACATCCATGGCTTAGCCAAAAAGAAGGATGAGTTGCCTCATCCTTCTAATCTTCCTAACCTTTGAACTCAATAGTCCTCCCAAAAATCATATGCTTCATCATAGTCATCAAAATCCTCATCCCAAGCATCATCGGCATATTCATCAGGGTCATCGTAATCGTCCGGATCAAAGCTTAAATCTCTTTCATACTCTCGATAGTCATCATATGTTTTGTGAGAATATGACGAAGTATTTGATTCCTTCTTTGAATAATTATTATTTGATGAACTATTATTTCCGCTGCTGTAAGAATTATTCCCCGAAGTCTTGGGCTGATATGAATCCCTGTAAGACGAATATGATGACGAATCGCTATTATCCGAGCCATAAAGAGTATAAAATAGATTCTCAAGATGCTCAGAACAATAAATCTTTCCATCCACAGCTCTTTTATAGCATCCTCTAACTTCACATCGACTTTCTTTGAAATTTTCTACTGCATCAAATATTAAGACTACAACACTCAAAGGTACTATAATAACAATCGCAGATAACATCAAAATTGCTTTTAAATTTTCTTTCATAGCAGTGTCTCCTTATAGGATTTAATCTCCACTATTCAAAATAATCTGCATCCAATCCTGCATCTTCAAGAGCTTCTCTTATTTCGTCGTCATCCATCAAGTCTAATTCTTCCGGATCCAAACCTGCCTCTTTAAGCATCTCCGTTTGATCTTCAGAAAGATAACAACTTCCTGCAAAAGAATAATCTTCAGATTCTCCGGATATATCTATTTCATCATCCTCCAAAGAATCCGATCCGGGATAGAAAGAATCGTCTCCAACAAGATCTAACGCTTCCTGACGGCTGTGTGCCATCATTTGTGCATCAATAAAATAATCGTCTTCCAATACCGAATTCCATCTTTCATCATCTGACCAATCCATAATGTACCTCCTTCAAAAATTCTAAGCCCTCTTTTTATAATTTTTTATCAAAGCAATCAATAAATATATTACATATCCGGCGAATTATGACCTTATATTTTTCTTTTCAAATTAGTACTCAATCCTTTATATGATTTTTAATTATTTCATATCTCAACATCATCAATTTTTGTCACTATTCTCTTTACAAATCTTCTTTGTATCATAAGAAGCAGTTTATCCTTGTTTATCACTTTAACGAATCCGCCGTCAACCTTAATCTGTAGATTGCAATTATACTGAATAACCGCACAAGGACTATCAATCCAGGATAATCCGAGTCTTTCACACTCTTCAAAAGAATACACCGGCAAAACCTCACCTACCAATCCGGTTACATGATCAAAAGCTTCAACAAAAAACCATTCTCCATCTGTTGTTTCAATTGTATATTCAAGTATCTCTCTTCCCAAGTAATACTTTACAGGTATTTCCATATTTTAATCCTCCAAAATCTATGTCCACTCAAAAGCGTCAAAAACAAAACCAACAACATAAATTGTTCTCGTAAAGTACTGTAAACTACTGTATAAAATTAAAAGGTATAAGAAAATAAACCGAACCGGTTTTCAATGATCTTGATGTTATATATAGAACAATACAACAACACATATTCAATTAGGAGGGTAGATTATTTATCCTCGATTGAGGTAACCATCTCTACCCTTACATATATATTCTTCTGAATTATTAACTCAAATCCTTTTTTATTTTATCATATGGGACATTTTGGGTTGTAAAAACAAACGAAGTTACCATCAATTATTTTCGTTTTGCTTTCCAGTATTTTGCTTCCCATTTTTCATCTATTATTTCACCCGGACTATTCGGATCCTGGAAACAAATATCTTCTGCCATTTCCAAAATAACATCCGACAATTCCAGATTAGTCTTCCATTTATTATCTATTGCCTCATATCCAACAATAGCACCGACAATATTTCCGGTAATTGCACCAGTAGAATCACTATCGCCTTTATGGTTTACAGCGGCAATTATTGCTTTTGAAAAATCGTTTGAGTATTTCAAACTGCAGTATAAAGCTATTGCAAGAGCCTCCTCTGCTACCCATCCTTCTCCCAATTTGTGAATATTGTTTAAATCACTGTCATTATTTTCAGAAAGATTAATTGCTAAATCAATTAATCGATTCATCTCCTCTAAATACTCATTACCTTCAAATATTTCTGAAACTGCATTTTTAGCTTCAATAACAATATCTTTAAGAGGAACATCATTTTTCCAAAAAATAATTCGATTTATTATATGTACTAAAACCGCCGAAGGCATATAACCAAGAGGATGTCCGTGAGTAATAGCTGATATTTCAGCCGCCTGTAAATCAACCTCTTTTAAAATCTCAATTTCGCCTTTATAAACATCATATGCCATAGCCAAAGGCGCTACTCGCATTACACCTCCACACCCTTTACTGTCGTTTATAGGATATTTGAGATACTCATTACTAAGTTCTACATATTTATCAAACTTTTCATCTGACAAATCATATTTAAATTCATAATTCTGCACTATATCATGATATCTTTGATGAAGTTTTATTCCCGATAAACAAGTATTCCCGGGCGCCCTCAACGAAAACAATTCCGGAACATCGCATAGCCATGAAACAACCTCTTTGGTATACCCTCTCGTCATATCTTTGACTATATCATATTTTAAACTCTGCGTTTTTAGCCAATCCAGATATGAAAGATTGACATAGCGACTGATTTTAGCGCCTATCCCCCTCTCTTGGAGCCTAGTTTTTCCAATTAAAATTCCATTCGCTGTAAACAATGCCATTTGGGTATCGTCGGATATTAATGCTTTGCCTGACTTTACATCAATTTCATATTCGGTAATTCCATCTTCGCCGTATTTATCAAAGATAAATTCCTCACTTTTAAACTCAACTGAATAACCAAGCGCATCTCCCGCTGCTCCACCGATAAAACTACCTTTAATAGCATTAAGAAATTGTTTTTTGTATTCCGAATTATCCATTTTAAACCTCAACTATATAATCATTTCTTTACTTATTTGCAAGAAGAATAATTAAGGCATACCCTCTCAATTCTTCCATCTTGAATTCTCTCTTTACGAAATAATCAAATAAAAGTTCTTTCTCTATATCGATTGTTCAATAATTTCAATATTGTATATTTGATCATAAATAGATGTTAATCTTCTGTTTTCAATTCTCGATTTTTCCAAAAAATCATTCGGGCCATGATACCATTTATCATCAAACTGGAATACAGTCTCATTATCATCTTCAAATATATCTATGAATCTCTGAACACCTTCAAATTCAAAAAACACTGTTGCTTTATGTATATCAAAAACCAGAAGATCATAGAAATCTATGATTTCATACTCATTTCCGATAACAGAGACGATAGTTTCAAGTATTTTTCCCATTAACTCAATATTGCCCCAAAAAGGTCTTTTGCTCTGTCTAGTTGATAAAATTATTCTGGCATACAGCAGATTGTCAAAATCATAATCGGTATCTATTTCATCCTCTATATTCAATCCGGATAATCGTAATGCGATTTCGGGAAACAAAGTGCTGATATAAAACCTTTCATCGTCTTTTTCGCATTCAACATCTGACATCAGTTCTTCTAGGATTTCACGGCATTTTTCACGGTCTTTCTTTGCATATCGTCCGTATCGATACATATCAGAAAGCATGATCTTTCCCAGCCTCGATTCGCTGTCATCAAAATACTGGAATGCTTTTTTGTAATCGGGTTCCATGCCCAATCCATAAAACCAAATAAGTCCTAGTTGATCACCCGATATGGAACAACCCAATTCTTCGCATTTTTCAAGATATTTTCTCTCCAGCCTGAAATCTTTAATATCCCGATAATACATGGCAAGATTATAACTAAATACCATGCTATCTTCTTCAAGTCCCGAATTTTCAATCAGATATTCCATTGCTTCCACGAAGCGAAACTGTTCTTCTTCCGTAGGGCAATCAAGTTGGTAATAACTCATTTCTCTATATGGATCATAGTATTCTTCACTTTTTTTATTCATTTTTCAAATGCACTCCATCCCTTATTTCCTGACAATATAGATATACCTCGCCATCTCCTTTGAAAACTGCTCGTAAGGTACATTTACACAATCCGTCTGAAGCATCAAAAGATCGAACCAGTCTTTATTGCCTTCGTCTTCGAAATCCTTTTGATATGATAATGTAACCTCTCTTTTCTTTTTCAGAAGATCATAGGTTTCGCGGGTTATATCTTCAACCTCGTACTTTATGCCACATTTGTTGAAGGCTTGCGCCAGAACCGTAGTATTGGCGTTATCAGTTTTAGGCATCACATCGCCTTCCTGGTAACCTACGAACAAAACTCCGTCTTTCTTAAGCCATCTCATTATCTGCAGAACAAACTTTTCCATATCGGGAGCAAAATACATGGAATCCATTGAGACAATTAGATCAAACTGCTCTTCTGAATAATCAACATCGCCGATATTTCCCTGTTTGAAATTAGCTTTATTTTGAAACAGTTTCTTTGCGGTATCAATCGCGTTTTCGGAATAATCAAAACCGTGAATGTATGCGTTCGTTTTCTCCTGCAAATACCCGAGCATCTTTCCATTTCCGCATCCGATATCAAGGATATGGCTTTCTTCGCCTAAAGGAAGAGTTTTTAGAATCCTGTTTATCTGATCAATATCGCTGAATCCGTCCTGCGAAAAATCCTGTCCGAAAGCCTCTCGGCAAAAACTTTTAAAGGCATTCGAACTCTGTGCCATTTTATAAAATTGTTCATATTCGTTATGAAATAAAAGATTTTCGTTATCCATAAATATAAAGTCCTTATTTTCAAAAGAATCCAACGATAGCAATTCTACTGTCCGATATAATATTATCTCAATGCTTTAAATGAATCCTTCTGTCTTTAATTTTCTTCACTCAACAATTTTATTATACCAATTATCCCCGACCCATTTCCATCAACTTTAAAAGAAAAAGCCAAAAGAAAAACGGTACCGCTGCTGCAGTACCGCTTAGTCTCTTATTCCTTCACATCTGCTGTTTTCTTTTTCTTCCATGGAACGTCATCTTCCGAAGCCTTGAAATTATAAACCGGTTTCATTATGTCGATTATATCAACGGAATCCTTTATTACGTCTATGATATCCTCCAATGACTTGTAAGCCATGGGTGCCTCGTCTATCGTATGCTCGTTAACGGAAGTTGTGTAAACACCCTTCATTGTTTCGATGTATGTTTCCATATCAAGGGTTTCTTTTGCTTTTGTTCTGGACATAAGTCGTCCCGCACCGTGAGGTGCCGAATAGTTCCATTCGGGATTTCCTTTGCCTCTGGCGATCACGGATCCGTCCCTCATGTTAATGGGGATAAGGATCTTCTCGCCTTCATGTGCGGCAATTGCGCCCTTTCTTAAGATCATCTCGTTTGTATCGATGTAATTATGAATGGTATGGAAGCTTTCAACAGCTGTCATTCCGGTTCTTTCGAGTATTACTTCAGCCATCATTTCTCTGCTTCTTTTGGCAAATCTCTGGCAGATCTCAACATCGTGTAAGTAATCCTCCAAAAATGTTCCGTAAAGCCAGCAGATATCTGCGGGAACCAAAAGATCCTGGGTTTCATATGAGTTCTTAAGTGCCTTTAACGCGGGTTCTATCTCTTTTTTACGTCCTTCCTCTTTGTATCTTTTGATTATCTCTTCTCTTTCCTTGAAATATTTTTCCTTTCCCATATGTAAATCCACCGCAAGCTGCTGATAGATCTCCGCAACCTGTTTTCCGAGATTTCTCGAACCGGAATGAATCACAAGATAGTTTGTTCCGTCAGAAGCTCTGTCGATCTCTATAAAATGATTGCCGCCGCCCAAAGTTCCGAGAGATCTTTCCAATCTTCTCGAATCCCTTAAAGCTCTGAAGCATTTAAGACCTGTCATGTCAAAATGTTCTTTTCTTCCTTCCCAGACGTTCATGCCGGACGGAATGAAATGGCAGGCCTCATCAACAGCCTCAAAATCGATATCTTTTTCTTTTAATTTCACCGTATACATTCCGCATCCGATGTCCACCCCGACAATGTTCGGGCAGGCTTTATCCACTATCGTCATCGTGGTTCCGATGGTGCATCCCTTGCCGGCATGCACATCGGGCATTATTCTTATTCTGCTGCCTTCGGTCAATGCATAGTCACACATTCTTCGGATCTGCTCGATGGCCTCATCCTCTATAACATTTGCATAGCATATGGCAGTATTCATTTTTCCTTTTATCTCTAACATATCCTGTCCTTCTTTCCGGTAATTTAGTCATAACCCGAATTTTTCATTTATAAAGTCCGGGCTCATATTAATTGTTTCGTTACGCGGATATTCTCGCATAACGTTCTTTTTCAAGTATCTCCATCATAAATCTGTAGGGAGATATGTTTCCGCCGGCTACCATTTCGAAGAGTCTGGGTGTAACTCCGGAAACCAGTGCAACACCGCATTCATTTTGTGTTACGGGCTGCTGTCTGTTTCTGCTTGCCACGTTCCAGAATACTATTTCGGGTAACCTGTATCCGTTTTCTTTGTACTTTGCCTTTGCATTTTCAAAGATCACGGAAGAAGCATTATCCGTGCAGCAGTCAAACTCCATATCGGATATTATGATAAGTTTTGCAGGTAGATCCTTCTGATCCACTTTGTTTTTCACTGCTGCTTCCAGTATAACATTAAATACGGCTTCCATATTGGTATTTGCAACCTGGTTAAAAGAAGCTATATAACGCAGTCTGTCGGCAAAAGTTTTACCTTTTATATCTATAAGTCTGGATTTTGCGGAAAACTCAATGAAGCAGTTTTTGAAAACTCCCCTGTTTCTTTCCGCGAAATATAATCCTAAAGATAATGCAACTGTTGCGGGAACGACCTTTTGGCCCCAGTACATGGATCCGGAAGTATCTATGACTGCAAGTGCATTTTCATCTCCGCCAAAATCGGGAAGAGAATTCCATGTTGCATTTAAAACTTCCTTTTCTTCGGGCGTTATATCCCTCATAAATCCGTTTCTTCCGCCTGTATAGAGGTAGGGTGCTATTATTTCATAAGGTGCAACATTATCCGCATTCAGGGATGCCTCGCCTCTGTTGACCTTTTTTATGAAATCATTATAACGTTCGTTATCGTTTCTCCTGAACGCCTTCTGATACTTAAACATGGCTCTGGAAGGCTGCTTGGAATAATCAAAAGTATAGTCTTTTTCTCTAAGATTGTTCTCGATTATTCTGATACGGTTTCTTAATGCGGAAAGTGCTTTTCTGTATTCCGCTTTGGATAATCCGAAAGCTTTGGAGATCTTTAATGCCTTCCTTACGGTTTCTTCATTGGAAGCATTTATGGAAGGAAGCCATTTTGCAAGTAAGGAAACCTGTTTTTCGTTATATAAAGCTTCCATATCGTTTAAAAACTGTACCTTTAAAACGTCAATCGCTTCCTTTTCGCATTCGGTATCAAGCAATACAAGGAGATCGTCAAATCTTCCGTATTCTGCTACGAGATCCATATTCTTTTTAACGGATTCGGGTTCGTTTTCGGCAAGCCATTCAAGGATCGCTCTGAAGACTCTTCTCTCACCCAGGCCGCCTCTTATGTCTCTTGCATAAAAAAGGATCTTCATTGCCGTATCTGCGTTTTCCGCGTATGCTCTTACGAATCTCTCAAGTATTTCAGAGTCCTCTGCATCACGAAGTGCTCCTATCGTGGCGAAAAGATCCAAGCAGTCGGAACCGGTAGTTTCGTAAGTTACGGCACCGTTTTCCGTATATGTTTTATTCATTGTTTTTCTTAAAAAATCCAACATTTCTTTTTCCTCCTAAAACCACAAGGCACGTTTGATGCGGGATTCGAACCCGCAGATCTTGATCCCTAGTCAAGTTGATACCATAATCATCATCGATTGCTGTGTGTGCCTTTATTCTTTTTACAAAGTGCTTTCGGGAATTGAACCCGCAGACTGTACGTCTGAGCCAAAATTTGCTGTTTGCACTTTTACCGTAACCGGACAGGTTTGGCAGGCATCGACGGTCACCTGCTGCCCATGGGATTTTAAGTCCCCGGACACATTTGAAATGCTGTCCTGTTCGATTACAAATTCATTTTAGGATTCTTTAAAGAAGTTATCACGGAAAAAAAGTTGCGAACTCATTAAAGCCCGCAACCTTTTTGATCGATCAGTCGTTTTTTTATTAAGTTTACGAAGTCATCAGGTTCTATAACTTTTATCATGGGTCCGAAAGAAAGGATCCTTATCACAAGTTCCGTCTCGTCTTCTTTTTCATATACTACGGTAACCCTGTACTTTTTTTCGCTCTCCTTTACTACCTCTTTTTCAAAATGCGCAAAATGAAGAAGGACTCTTTCCAGTGCTTTCCTGTAGTCATACAGTTCAAATACAACACTGCATTTTTCATGATGCGGTTCTTTCATTTTTTCAATTTCGATATTTTCCGTATACTTCTCACATTTGATGATCCTTCCAAGATTAAATGTGCCGCCGTTAGGTTTTCCCAATGCGAAAAGGCGGAATTTGTCGTCTTTTTCGGAATACTCAAGATACTTGGGGATTATTATCCTGCTTAATCTTCGTCCCCTTCTGTCATCCATCGATATTTTCAACGTTTGTTCTTCTTTTATTGCCTCAAGGATCAGACGGAATCTCTCACGATACCCTTCATCCTCAAAATCATCGCCGTCCGAATACTTATCAAAAACTACATAATCATCCGGTGTAAATAATGGCTCAACATCAGGAAGATCAAAGGCATCGTCGCAAAAAAGCCTGATCCTCGGATCAAGTGAGATCGCTTTTAACCATCTCTTCTGTGCGGTGGTAAACGGCATGACCGGATCGTTTTCGATATTTGTCGTTCCGTCAGAAAAAATCACCTGCCATCTTTCTTCCGCAAAAGCCGGTTCGATATTTAAAACACTTTCTCCGAAAGCATTTTCTTCTATTATCTTTCTTAATTCATCTTTTTTAACCGGATGGGAAATGGCGGTCTTTATTATATTTGCGACGGCATTATAATATGCGCTGTATAATTCGCTGAAGATCATGTCTTTTCACCGCCTTCCAGCCCATAGAGGGAATACATGTCCTCTATATCCTTTTTAAAACGTTCTTCTATCTCTTTGTTTGAAAAATTGATCTCGGTGATCCTGCAGATAAATGTCCTGATCCACGGAATGAGTTCGCTCGAATCAAAGATATCGGCACTGAAACGGCTTGTGTTAAAGTCTATCTTTTCGACAGTTCCGCATCTTTTTTCACGTTCAAGTCGCCTGTGAATGAACTGTTCGCCGTCTCCGTAACGTATCGTAAAATCAACATGTTCCAACCGCTCTTTAAAGCGGCTTTGCGTACTCACACCCCACATGTGAACTTGCATACCGTTTAGAGTTTCTCTTAATTCATCAAACTGCTCGCATGCTTCTTCGGTTTTTACCGAAATGATCCCGTCAAGTCTGTAGGATCTAATTCTCTTCATCCGCGGCATATATGCCATAAGGTACTGACGGCCGCTTTGCGCGCTGAATCTTATCTGAAGCGGAATGACATAGACTTCAGACTGTGCTTCCTTGTTTTTACCGACGATCTCGATCGTAACTGCTTTCTTTTCATGGATCGCTTCAAAAAGAGAATAAAGTATCTCGCTGTCAAGAGCACCTGTAATGTAATGATGTTTAAATGCTATTTTCTCTTCGTCTCTTTCATTCTGTTTATCCAAAATAAAAGAACCGATGACACCGCAGGGTGCCACCTCAGAAAAGAAATCCAAAAGGTCTTCATCTATTCTTTCAGGCAAAGGAGCAATTTTATAAAGAAGCGTTTTCCCTTCTTTTTCGGTTTCGATTATACCTTCGGCTATATATTCCTTAAGCTTTTTCCTGATCGTCGATTCGTCAAATGTCCTGGGAGTGTCAAATCCCGAAACATACATATCGACCTGTTCGGCAATCTCCGATATCGAAATCGCACTGTCCGCAGAGACCAGGATATCCATCAGAATAAAATGCAAAGTAATATCACCGTCGGTAAAACTCTTGGTTTTCCACGCTTTATATAGAGGATTATGATGCGAAGTCCGGCTGTCTATGGATATAAAGACATTCTTGCCTTCCTGAGTCTGTCTGAACTGCATATGATCCCCAAGCCAGCTTTCGATCCGCCTTCGTTCATCGTCATAGGATCTGCCGCTCTTCTTGGTGTATTCGTCACGGCTCTTAAAACCATAGACATAGAACTCACGCATATAATCACGTATTCTGTTAAAGTTCTTAATTACTTCGCTGTATGCCACAACAACCTCCGGCTGTTTTACTACAATCTGTACTTATTTAAGTTGAAACCTTCTCTCTTTGCCATCTTAAGTAATTCTTCGTTACTGGCATCGGATGCTTCAAGTGACTGGCAGAAGCCAAAGCCTCCCGAAAAGGTTGCGCTCTGGATCGCATACTCGTCCTCAAGGTCACGTCTTAATCTTTTGTAATCATAATCGCCGTCGTTTTCATCGTCGAAAAGGTCGCTGAAAAATCCCATAATTACCTCCTTAATGTACCTTGAAATTCTTAAGTCGCTCATATATGGATGTCAGTTTCTTATCGTATATACAAGCTTCCTTAAAGAATTCATCCCTGCCGTGATACCATTTACCGTTAAAGCAAACTGCACACTCGTTTCCGTCCTGTTCGGATTCAAGCGTCTGTGTTTCTCCCTTATACGTAAACGTGATCTTATTCGGCGTGTTCAAAAGGTAATAGCAGTCATAAAAATCGAATTCGTCAGGGTCAAATTCGATCAGTTTGTAAAGGTCGTCGATAAGCCATTTCATGATGTTAAGGTTTCCGAAGAATGCGTTATATCTAATCCTCTGGGCAAGAAAATCTTTAGCCGAATAATAAAGACTGACCGCTTCTCTTATATTTCCCTGATCCGACCTGATCTTCGCCAGTCTCGTATAAACTTCGGGCACCGGATCGAACAGGTTACTGCAGGTTTTAACCTTGTGATACAGTTTTTCGATTATCTCTTCATACTTTTGCTGATTCTTCTCAACATAATAGCCGTTCTTGTACATATCAGCCACTTTATAGGTTGCAACAAGATGGCCTTTATCCATCATCTTGGAAAAATATTCAAAAGCTTTCTTATAATCCTTCTCCCCTGTCCTTCCGTAATACCAGATATATCCGAGGCACTCGTATGCTTCATCATAATCATACGTTGCCGCCATTTCGTAATACTTAAGCGCCAGGTCGAAATGCTTCAATTCATAATAATATCCGCCAAGATACATCATATCCGCAGGATCATGAAGTTCCTCTATAAGAAAGTTCATTGCTTCTATAAAAGCAAATTCGTCTTCTTCGTTTACTTTCCTGTTTTCATCAAAATCAGCTGCTATCTGCTTTGCTTCTTCTACTGTCATATTTTTTCCTCTTAAAAATCTACCAGATAAATCCCGATGCTTATCTGCGTAAAGCCGCCTTTGGGTTTGATGTCGCTCACTTTCCCGATAAGTCTTTTCCCTGCATCCATAAGTCTCGCAAAGATGATATTGTCTTTTTCGGGAACATATCCAAGCTTCCTTCCCTTTGGATCGAGAACAATGATCGCGTTATCGTCAAAGCGGTTCTGTTCTCTTTTAAGGCTTAATTCATCTCCGACATTGATCTCATAAAGAGGCGTCTCATCCGTCAGATGCGTCGTCCCCGCGATAAAAGTGTCAAAAAGGTGAATCTCATTCTTCAGTGGCTTTATCAGCGTTTCCATATCAAATTGTTCCGACAAAGCTACCGCGCTTTCCGTCTTGATCGTTAATTCATTCGCCACGAAAGTGTTGCACCTCCTTCCAAAAGAAGCTGTGCCAGGATTTCCTCGATGTTTGTTGCATAGATCCTATATTCCTCAAGCTCCTTTTCAAGCTCATGCTTTCTCTTATCCCTGGAAATCTCGTCTTCAAGTATCTCCCCATAAATGTACGGTTTGGTGGTAACGATCCTGCTTATCTGTTTTTCAAGACGTTCGATCTTTTCATCGATCCGGTCCATATCTATCTGAAAGCCTGCGTCACCAAGTTCTTTTAAAGTCTTATTTACAAGCACTTCAAGATCTTCAAGCGTATCCGCGTCATACTTATAATATGCCGCCATTACCTGATTCCAAAGGTCCTTAAGCCTCGGGATCGTTTCGGTCTTGCTGTTAATATCCGGATGAAGAACTTTACAGATACGACGATAGATTCTTTTAGCAACTGAATATGAATAATCGTCTGCTTTTCTTGTCTCTTTTGCTTCCTTGGTCGTTCTTATCATCCGCTTAAGTTCAGCGTAGTATCCGGCCATTTCTTCCTCTATCTGGGAATTCATGTTGTCCACATCGATCTTCATTCCTCGGTTAAGTTTCGCCTGGCAGAATCCAACAGTCTTTTTAAGGCGGATACATTCTATCTTGGCTTTAAACACTTCGGAAATTAGTTCTCCGAATTCCTGCATATAAGATGTCTCATACGAAAGTGAATCCTTTATGCACTGTTCTTTTCTGATTATAAGATCTTCATAAATCTTCTCTTTTGACAATTCTTTATCGATATTTGATTCAGTTTTGATCTCAACTGCCTGTTCTTTTTTCTTTGCCATTTATATCACCCCCTCTTTTAGACTTCTTCCAGCTCTTTAAGGGCCGAAACGGTAGGTTCGTAAAAATTCATATCTTCGGGATCTGCCATTTGCCTGTTAAGAAATTTCATTTCTTCCCGATAATACTCTTTTGCTTTTTTCAGATCTTTTTCGACGTAAAGTCCGTTCTTATACATCTCACCCAAGTAAAAGTATCTTATGTCTCCGGTATTTTCTTCGGATCTTGTGAAATATTCGTAGGCTTTTTCATAATCTCTTTCGACATGTTCGCCCAAGAAATACATTTCACCGATACAGTCATATCCGTACGTTTCTCCTGCTCTTGCAGCTTTTTCGCAAAGTTCAATGTATTTATCAATATCAGTTCCGAATACTCCGTTTATATGCTCGTCTGCAAGCCATATATTTAAATAGCCAACAGACTCATCATATATATGCTCTAAAAACTCTTTGTACTCTCTTCTTCCAACTTCATCCTCGTGAATTTTCTCACTGTCTAAAACAACCCTTTCCATCAACTCAACAGCCGGCATTCCGATATCATAAGCCATGGTCATATAGTGAAATGCTTTTTCAAAATCAAGGCTTAAATAATCTTCGTCAAGATACATATTTGCAAGTCTTACCATTGCTTCTAGATCTTTCTCTCCAATTGCAGCCTCCAAATACTCTCTATATGCTTCCGCAAATTTTCCTTCTTCAGCATACATATCGCCAAGTTCAACAAATTTCGTTTTTTTCATTTATATCACCTCCGTTCTCTTTACAAGAACAGTATAGGATAGTTTTTCGCTTATTTGGTCGCCCGGCGGGGGACAATCAATAGATATCTCCGATGTTTTTAAGCTTATCCTTCATTTTGGTAACAACTCTTTTCGGACCGGTTATCTTGACATTCTCACCGAGTGCGAATATCCATCCCAAAAACTGATCCGATATGGCTACATCAACCATGGTCTCGTACCAACCGTCATCTTTCAGAGTTTTTATGGGGATCCCGCTTCCGAAACGATCGATAAGCACTCCGACCATTTCTTCCTTAAATGCTATGGAAACTCTCGTCTTTTCCCCGCCGTACATACCAAAGCTCATCTTGGCATACTCGGCAAGATTGAATTCCCTGAAATCAGCCCGGCCTTCACGCTTCTCATCAACTACCTTTATGGACTTCATCTTGTCCACGCGGTAATGCTTTATCTTTCCGGCCTCATCATCAAAGGCTATCAGGTAATAATTCTCATCATTCCACGTAAGTGCCCAGGGACTGACTTTATACAAGCCTTCCTTACGCTTTTCCATCTTTTTATTGATATTCCACTTCATGTATTCGAAGGAGATCTTCTTATTCTCAAGGATCGCTCTGTGAATATCGTCCACAATATAGTAGATACTCTCGTTCATGGTCTTAACCCTTCCATGAACGGTTACCTGTCTCTTAAGCTGTTCCGCTTCGTATTCACTTGCAAGAGTGCCGACTTTTTCGATAAGATCCTTTGACTTCTTTTCCGTAATGAACTTCGAAGACTGGATGGAATCCACGAGAAGCTTTAGCTCTGCCACATCAAAGTTCTTGCTGGCCACGTAATAATCATATCCGCCACCCTTGGTTTTCTGACCGATAACATCAATTCCGAGAACCTTTAAGGCATCCATATCCTTGTAAAGAGCCTTTCTGTCGGCAGTCACATCATAATCTTCAAGATACGCCTGAATTTCGGGCATGGTAAGGTGATGATCCTCATCGGTTTTAGAAAGCATGATCCGGGATAAATAACAGAGTTTGAGTTTTTGATTCCTTCCGCTTGGCATAATGAATACCTCCGTTCCAATTCTGTAAGACAACAGATACATAAAGATAATTCATTATACCATCTATTCGGCATTTTTGCGATATATAAGGTCGATATAAGGGACACTAGTATGACTATTCTTTTTTCATCACGCTGTTATCGCTCATGCAGATTTCATAATACTCACAATTGAGGCAGAAGCCTTTGCAGCCACGATCCTTTTTGATGTTCTTTTTAAGCCAGAATATTAGTTTTTTCATCATTTCCCCTTATGCTACTTGATATTCTTCCTTAAGATACGGAAGCATAAACTTCATTCTCTTAACCAGGTTCATAATACCCGTGTCGTGACTCTTCTTTGTGAGCAGATCGTTAAGCCTCACACCGCCTCTGCACATTCTATATGTATTATCCGTATATTTTCTTGAAAAAGCGTATATACTCTCTCCGTCAGGAAGAAGCAGAAAGTAATCGATAAGTTTGTCTCTGCCTTTAAAGTTCTTAACCGCTATCACCAATACATTTGTTTTAACCATACCTCTACCGCCTTTCATGTTTTCTGAGGGCACGCCCCTATTGTTTATAGTCAAATCTTACCATGATTCTTTTAATATCTGAGTACCATATAAACACCTTAGTCTGAAACCTTCAGAAACATGTAGATTTTATTTTTCGTTATGCTATAATGTTACGGGTTTATAATATGAAGATGAAGGAGAAAATATAATGAAAAGGAACTTTAAATTTGTCGGAGCCATGATAGTGATGGCTTTAGGCTTAACTTTTTTTGGATGTGACGAAGGCGACTGGACCGACGAAGCCACAGATGAAGAAAGCAGCGAATACGCAGACTATGATGAAGAAGCAGATTCAGAAGGTGATGACGAAGATGCTGAATTTGACGAGTCAAGCGTTGACGCCACGCTCACTTCAAGATGCGGATTCGAATTTGCAGCACCTGAAGGAAGTATTGATGAAAATCCCGACCGTAAGATAAGAAGGAGCGTGACTCCCATCGGTCAGACCGTGGAGACAAAGCTTGACGGTACACCTCTTCCCGAGAATTTTTATCTGTACAGAGAAACATGGTCCGATGCAGGCCGCAGAGCTTATGACCAGATCTGTGCCGGTCTTACTGCCAGAGAACCCGTAATAGTAATGAATGTCGGAATTAAAACAGAAAACATCTCAGGTATTTATTATTCGGTTTTATACGATCATCCCGAACTTTTCTGGGTTTCAACAAACATGTCATTTTCTTACAATCAAAGCGGCGTCGTTACACAGATAACTCCGCAGTACTATGAATATGATCCCGAAAGCATGAAATCCGAAGTAGCCAACTCCGTGGATCAGGCTCTCGCGGATATGTGGTCACTTCCCAACGACATAGATAAAGTCAAATATGCTCACGACTATCTTGTTAACCACATCACTTATACCAAAAACGATCTCGACCAGAACGCTTACAGCGGATTTGCATGGGGACAGACAGTATGTGCAGGTTATTCAAGATGCTTCCAGTACATGATGCACAAGATGGGCATCCGCTGTGCAATGGTTGTAGGATTTGCAACAGAAAACCATGCATGGAATATCGTTGAACTGAACGGCGAATTCTATGCCATGGATATTACATGGGATGATCCCGATAACGGTACTTATCAGTATAATTATTTCAATATTACCGATGGCGAGCTTTCCAAGAATCATACAAGAGGCCATGAAGGAATGATGATCTCCACATACCTTCCCGTTGCCAACGGAACATATTTCAGTTACAGAAATTACTACGGCGGAAATGCTGTCGGCACTGATTTTGGTGCAATTCACGGAGACATGCCCGCACAGGTAGCCGATAACGGCGGTGTGGCAGATGATACCGGTGACGGTGATTACGACGATTACGATGACACATATACATATTCCGATTACGATGACGAAACTTCAGGCTGGTGGAATCTTTTAGACCCGAACTGGACTATGGATGACTGGGCATTTGATGATGAAGGCGGATACTGGTATATATGGGATGAAGATACCGATTCCACATATGTTTATTATGAAAATGAAGACGAATATGCCGTATACGATTCCAACAGTGAGATCTGGTACTGGCTTGACGCTTCTACCGGAGAATGGGTAGCCGAAGATGAATATTAATATATAGGAGAACCCGACAGAAATGAAAAAGAAATATTTTTTAACAAAAGCCATGGCATCACTCTCGGCCCTCGCCCTTGCATTCGGACTCACGGCCTGTGATGAGGATTTTGATGATTACGATTATGACGCCGATGCATATGAATACTCTGACGAAGACGTCGAATATGATGATTCCGAAGAATCTTCTTCAGACTTATCGGCTTCAGCTTCAGGCGTAACAGGCTTCGACGGAGCAGGTAACGGATGGACTATTTTCGTTTACATGTGCGGTACGGATCTTGAATCATTCAATTCCATGGGAACCGATGATTTTAAAGAAATGACAAATGCCGAAAACAGCGAAGATGTCCGCTTTATCGTACAGACGGGCGGAACAAGCGAATGGCAGAATGATATCGTCAATCCCGAGAACACTCAGAGGTTCATTGTTCAAAACGGAGAAATCTCTCTTATAGAAGAAAAGGATCTCATGGGTATGGGTAAAGAGGAAACACTCGGTGATTTCGTATCCTGGGGACTTGAAAACTTTGCCGGCGAACACAACGGTTTCATTATGTGGGACCACGGCGGAGGAAGTATTTCGGGTGTTTGTGTCGATGAAATGTTTGACTGCGACACTTTAAGCCTTCGCGAGATCGACAATGCTTTTTCAGGCGCAATGAACGGTAAGAAATTTGATTTCATCGGTTTTGATGCCTGCCTTATGGGAACGGTTGAAACTGCGAACATTCTTGAGCCTTATGCGCTTTACATGTACGGCTCAGAAGAAACAGAACCCGGTTCAGGCTGGGATTATACTTCCATCGGATCTTATCTTGCACAGAATCCCGATTCAAACGGTGCGGATCTCGGAAAGGTTGTATGTGACAGTTTTCTTCAGGCATGTGTAGCACAAAAAGATGACGATCTTACCACACTTTCGGTGATCGATCTTGCGAAAATCGCCGATCTTGCTTCAAGTTTTGATGCATTCGCAGGTGAACTTTGTACCGCATCCAATGACGAAGCAGCAAGGGCATCCATAATAAGAAATATCGAAGCAGCTGAAAACTTTGGCGGAAACAATAAAGCCGAAGGATATACAAATATGGTTGATATGGGCGCGCTTGCAAATGCATGCTCTTCTTATGCAAACAGTGCCGACGTACTCAAAGCCATTGATGAAGCAGTGGTATATTCCGTAAGCGGAAATACCCACAAAAATGCATCGGGACTTTCCATGTATTATCCTTTGTCAATCGGCGGTTCAAACGAACTTGAAATTTTTAACGATATTTCCGTAAGTAAGAGTTACAGTGATTTTATCAGCAACAAAACAAGCGGATACGAAGGATCCGGTACCGTTATTTCCGGTGAAGAAACAGGTGAAAGTTCGGCAATCACTTTTGAAATAAAGCCCTGCCTGGACGAAGAAGGCATCTACAATTTCAAACTTGATACAAACGGTATCAATTCCGCAGCCGATGTTTACGCACTAGTATATGAATACACTCCCGAAGGAGATGCAATGATCGAGCTTGGTGAAACTTACGACATCGACGGCGACTGGAATACAGGTGCATTTACGGACGGTTTTTCGGGAAGCTGGCTTTCTCTGCCTGACGGACAGAATCTCGCGCTTTATATAGCCGATGTAAGCGATGATTTCGTAATATACGCTTCACCCATATCACTTAACGGAAAAGAAACCAATCTGAGGATCAAACAGGATTTTGCGACCTCTCAGATCACTGTTGAAGGCGCATGGGACGGAATTGATGAGAATGGTATCGCATCCAGAGAGATCATCAAGATAAAGGACGGCGATATCATTGTTCCTCTGTACTATGCTTACTCACTTGACAGCGAAGACGAGTTCACGTATGAGGGCTCCGAGTTCACTGTTTCCGGTGACTTAAATATCAATTACGATTTCATGGAAGACGGCGATTATCTCTATGCTTTCTGCATCGACGATATCTACGGTGA
>JAILRA010000023.1 GCA_024698715.1 Lachnospiraceae bacterium | reverse complement strand
AAAAGTAAGTTCTTGTCTGCGTCAACTCTGACAACTTCAAGATTTCTTACTGTAGCCTTCTTGCCACCCATCTGACCGGGCATACCTTTGCCCTTGAATACACGGCTGGGTGAAGAACATGCGCCGTTTGAACCCTGATGACGATGGAATTTAGAACCGTGCTTCATGGGTCCTCTGTGCTGACCGAGTCTCTTGATGGCACCCTGGAAACCTTTACCTTTTGTAATAGCGGTTGCATCGATCTTATCGCCTTCAGCGAAGATGTCAGCTTTGATCTCCTGTGCAAGAGCATATTCGGAAGCATTCTCGAACTTGAACTCTCTTACAAAACGCTTGCTTGTTGTGCCGGCTTTCTTGAAATGTCCCTGCATAGCCTTTGTTGTGCCGTTTGCATGGATGATTTCCTTCTTGCCTTTAGCGTCCTTATTGATGATCTTGTCTTTCTTGTCTACGAAACCTACCTGAACTGCTTCGTATCCGTCGTTCTCAACGGTCTTAACCTGAGTAACTACGCAGGGACCTGCCTGAAGAACCGTTACCGGAATGAGTGTGCCGTCTTCTGCGAAGATCTGAGTCATTCCGACTTTTGTTGCTAAAATAGCTTTTTTCATTTTGACCTCCTTTTGATTCCACTACAGCGGTATCCGTAAAGGATGCATACTAGTTGTGGAAGTCATTTGTTTGTTTTCTATTATTATAATGTAACGTTAAATGATGAACACATTCCAACCAAGCTCGTGGGATACCTTGCTAAGTTTCCATGTGTAACACGCACCGGGCTCGTGAGGAACCTCGCCGGGTGCTGATGTTAGATCATTTTAATGTTGATATAAACACCTGCAGGCATTTCGAGCTTCTGCATAGCGTCTATAACTTTCTGGTTAGGCTCATGAACATCGATAAGTCTCTTATGAGTTCTCTGTTCAAACTGCTCTCTGGAGTCTTTGTATTTGTGTACCGCACGAATGATCGTGATGATCTCCTTCTTTGTAGGAAGGGGAACCGGTCCGCTTACCTTTGCTCCGTTTTTCTTACAAGTGTCGATAATCTTGGCTGCAGATGCATCAACTGTCTGATGCTCATATGCCTTAAGTGTGATTCTCATTACTTGATTTGCCATAAAAAAAGTCTCCTCTCATATTATGTACTTTAAGATTCAAGTACAACAAGCGGCGACTGTACTACACTCTCCCGTGTGTGTCATACAATTTTTAAAAAAATAAACGACCACACGTCGTTTCTGCCCAAAGCAGACTATATTGTTTGTACAGTGACTTGTCGTCAGTATCTCGACTTGACATTCGCTCCGTGTAAAAACCCGTTAAACTTCAACGGCAACCTCACACATCATCGCTATCAATGCCACAGCAAGTGTTAGTTTATCAAATTGAAAGTCTTATTTCAAGCATTTTTTTTATTTTTTATAAATTTTTTTCAGCCCACACAATCAATAGGACCGCCGAGCCTATATATTGTGCTTTAAATAAACCGTCTTTCGGCACGGATTGCATGTTGATTATTTTCTTTTCATTATATATGAAGCTTTCCTTAAGGATTATAAAAGGCGGTCCTGACGAACCGCCTTTCAAATCATTAATATTTCATATTCTAATAATTGAAATTCTGAAGGTCCTGTATGTAGTTCGGAAGTGTGCTTAATACTCCGACTCCAATGACTCCGAGACTTGCAAGAATAACTACAACTATTCCGATTATTGCAAGGATTATAAGAAGAATGCTTATAATGAGTCCGGTTACTGCCAGTCCTTTGGGAGCATTCTTTTTATTTACACCGATGATACCGCAAATGAATGCCGCAATGGTCAGCGGGAAGATCAGAAATGCGGGGATGCTGCAGATAAATCCGATAACCCATCCAAGATAAGGGATTATCATTGCCATTCCGCCACAGCATGACAGAAGCCAGAGTCCGCAGGAAACCAGTGCGAATATAAATGAAAGCGTTCCCGGAGTATTCTTTACGTTGGCAGGTTTTGAATCGTAATTGTAGTAGTTGTAAACGTTTTGATTGTTGTTATCCATTTTTTCTCTCTTTCTCATAAAACACTGATGTTTTATGCATTGATAATCAAGCGTGTCGAAAACAATTTCAGATAAAAAAGATTTCTTTCGCTCAAAGAGTAAAACCCTTCTATTACACTGATACTGAAAAAGTTTATCATTTATCGCATTATAATGTCAATAAAAGACTTCGCAAATCTAATCCGATATTTTTACCACCAAAACATCATCGATATAACGGATGTATCCCGGTTCCGGGAAACAGGGCATGTCTTCACCGATCTTTTCCGTTACGGGCATTTCCGTAAGATTGATGTTCGCACCCAGGTGATACTTCATATAATTAATATAGGTAGCGTTATTGGTAAAAGGAGTTACTCCCGTTCCGATCTGATCGAAATAATCATCCTTAGGAATATAATCCGATCTTCCGAATATTCCGAGGAAAGCCACAGGCGTCTCGCCCCATTTATATCCTTCGGTATTTTCTATCTGATATACGATCCTGGTCATTATCGACTGATAGTTTTCTTCCTGCAGATGGGCTTTAACGTAAATCTGATTTGAAAATACGATATTGTTCAAAACAAGCCACGCTACGGGAAGCAGTAAAATGAATGCAAGATCCTTTCTTTTTCCCCGTTCCGCAAGTTTTACGTTTTCCTTCAGTATCAACAGGGCCAGAATATACAGGAACAGTATTCCGTATACCATCAGTCCGTGTTCCGTGCCCTTAGACATAAAGCAGACGAAATTCGCCGCCATCGGAAACAGAACAAGAAGCAGACACTGAAGCGCGATCTGCGAAAAAGAGTTTTTCTTCTTTATATTAATACGTATAATCCCGACGATCACTACAGCGAGAACGAAAATATTTATCACTATGATCGCTTTATGAAGGATCGAATTGATCTGGATCCCGTGAACCTTTCCTGACGCATACACCCCGATATCAGACAAAAAAGCAAAGAAATTATAATATGTAATTCCGATAAGCCCGGGAATGGCAGAGAATTCGAATTTCGTAACCCCGCCAAGACCGTTATACGCATTGGATTCGCTGATACCTTTAACCTTCAGTACGATCCTGTAGATCATATAATATGAAACTCCGGATGCAAGAAACGAAACCGGATATTTCCAAGCTTTCTTTAAAAATTCCTTTGATTTTGTGCCTTCATACAATTCTTTCAAAAGAATTATTACCGCTGCTGCCATTCCGACGGAAATATATGCCTGATAAAGACCCATGCTCACGATAAAGCAGACGCAGCCCGCAATGTTCCTCCACGCAGTGCCCTTTTTTATAAGTTCCACTCCGAGCAGGGCAAAGAACAATGCAATCGCATAGACATCAAGCCATGGAAGGAAAGTGTAATTGGCTACAGTAAGGACATTATTGCATATCAGTATTCCTGCAACAAAGAAAATCCCGGCATTTCCTTCTATATCAAATATATCGCAGACCAGCCAGACGGATAATCCAAGAAATAAGATCGCCGTAACGGAAATAAGCCACGAGGATGTTATGCTTCCGAGCAAGAGGATCACAAAGGGCTGCATGAACCGTCCCAATGATTCCTGGTAAGCTATATCAGCCCGAACCGCATTAAGCAAAGTATCGTGAAAATATATGAGATTGCACATGCGGTATCCGTGTGCCGCCATAAACCATATGATCGAAGAGATCATGGCCGTGCAGAATTTTTTGTTGATCTTCAATTCCCCGTTCACGTTCTGTTTCCTTTATATAATATAATGTAGGCATCAAAAGAGTTTTATATGGTATAAGACCTTTGAATCCCATCTCATAATATCAAAATTTCCGTGCGGATTAAACACCCAAAACAATAATAATCCGCTTCCTTCATTAATCAAATGATTTATTGCATGTATGAATCAAAACTGATATTATAACTTGTATGGAAACGAACGAACCAAAGCCAATGATCACAAATGAAGATACAAAAAAGAAAACGAATCCTTTATTTGTTATTCTTTTTTTCCTTTTTCCTCTGGCAGGTTTAGCGATTCCTTATTTTTTGTTCCGCCGGAATTTCTCGCCCGTTCTGACCGAAGATATGCTTTCGGAACTGGCATTCGTCAAATATCTTGTCGAACACAATTCGCATACATTCGCCGAAGGATGGGTTTCGACAAAACCTTTCGTACCGCTTTCCACCAGATTTTTTCTTACATATTATTATACGGATTTCGCAAACTGGAAAAATGCGCTGCTTGATTCCGTAACTTGTGTATATGCCATATTCGCGGCATCATACATCTTTTTCGTGACTTCATTTCATGCAAAAAAAATATATGCATATATCGTATCCGCAATACCCGCGTTTATTCTGGGTTATTACGGACTTAAGGCAGTATATCAGTGCAGTTATCTCTTAACTCTTTTTTGCCCCGTACTCATCTGCCTCGGTATTTTAATACACGGAATGCGATTTAAGATCCCGATCCCTTTTCGTATTTTAATATCCGCTCTTGTAGTCGTTCCCCCGATAATGATCGGCTCCTACATGAGCGATATGAAAGAAACCGGCTCTTTCGACAACACGAATCTGCTTTCCGTGGAGCTTTCCAAAAACATTGTACTTACCGATATCTCCGGCTATTATTCGGGGCTCATCGATTTTCTCGAATCCGAATCCATTCCGGTCTCTTACTGTACGGATACCATCGTAAACGAAATTACCGTGCTAAGCGACGGAAAAGTAAATGTTGCACCCGTGGCGGCTTTTGACGATCTGACACCCGTGGAGATTGAAACGGACTCGTTCAAAAATCCCTATGATATGGTTTCCAGAGACAACGAGCCTTTTTATATGATATATGATAAGGAAGCCGTGCAGAAAAATGCGTCATCCAACAAACTCAGATTTGCCGAAGTGATCTATGAAGATGAAAGATACTCCGTTTATTCATATAAAAGCTTCACTTACTACGATGACGGGATTTTTCAGGACAATCTTGTCAGACTCGCTTCCGAAAAATATGACAGTTTTTACTACAGTTTTCTCGGTTCGACTATAAAAGATTCGGGCAGTTTCCCAGAATTTTCCGGTACGGATCCGATCTTTATCAACCCTTCTACCGCAAAATACGAGAATATCAATGTCCTTCTCGATACCGCACTTAAGAAAAAAGACCTTAAATCCGTATTTTTCGAGATAGACCCGATAGCATTTTGTGAAGAAAACGGCAGGGACGAGCTTAATTACATTAACGGAATCATTGAAAGAAACAAGAAAGTCTCTTTTTACATAACGCTTTCCTATCCCGAATCCGAATACTGGAAATCTCTCGATACCGCTGCTCTGAATGCACGGCTCGCCGACTATAAAACCGTATTCGAACGCCTGTCAGCCAATAAGAATCTTAAGATCTTCTGGCCCGGAAGCCAGAAATGGCTTGTTGAAAGCCCCGAAAATTATCAAAACGGCGTACCCAAATCGGATGCAGCCTGCAACCTTCTGGTGCTGACCGTTTGTAATTTAAAGTATCTTGTCGAAGAGGAAACGCTGAATATATATACCGATGAGATTAAGGATATTGTCGAAGCGGATGAATCATATCCCGATCTGTCCGATTACGAACTGGTTTTCTTCGGGGACAGTATCATCGGAAATTACCACGGTCCGATATCCATACCCGGTATGTCCGAAAGCCTTTCCGGCGCAAGATCCTATAATCTTGGATACGGCGGAACCAGTGCCGTAAATGAATTCAATACCTTTGTCGACTGCGTCACTGCCGATAAGAGCACCGATTCGATAGAAAACAAGGAATTCGTAAAAGAACTTAAACATTTCAAAAACGAAAGCGATGAAACAAAAAAGAAAATCTTCGTAATATATTATGGGGTTAATGATTATTTCCTGGGAGTCCCCGCACGCACCAATACCGGTATTCCTTACGAAGATTACCCTTATGATTCCTACGAATCAGGTCTTTCGGACGGTATCCTCAAACTTAAATCGACATACCCTGATTCCCTGATATATGTGGTATCCCCGATATACTGCAATTATTTTGAAGGCGGAAAGAATCCGCAATCGGAAGCCGGCAGCAATCTTGACACATATCGCGATGTCAGCAAAGAAGTCAGTGAAAAATACCATGTTGAATGGATGGATTCCATTGAGCTGATCGACATAAACAAGGACAACTGGGAAACCTATCTCGTGGACGGCGTACATCCCACAGCGGAAGGAATCTACCTTATCAGTAAAGCAATCATCAAAAAAATCGGCGGTGAATGATCGGATAAACCTGATCGACTCACCGCCTTTTTTTCTTCATCTGAGAAAGGATCCTATTCCCATTTAAAAAATCTTATTCTATCCATTTAGAAATGATTTCCAGAATTTCTTCGTCCGTAATCTTTCCTTCTTCTTTCATATTTTTAAGCGATACTTTAAGATTATCAGTGCCTTCATAACCGTTTTCCAAGGCAGTTGCATACCATTTTGCCGCCAGATTGTAATCATTCGCATTGTAGTATTCCACCCCGACAGCCCTGGCAATATCGGGATTATTTGTTAAAGCAAATTCTTTTTCAAAGTATTCAGCCGATTTCAAATGTTCACGCCTGTCATAATAAAGATTGGCAATTCTATTAAAAACATCCGAATCATCAAATCCCAATTCTTCCGCTTTTAAAAGATATTTTTCCGCATCATCCTTTCTTGCCGGAATCTCATCTATTCCGTCATAATACATAATTCCGATTCTGGCTGCAGCAATTGCACTGCTTTCCCAAATCATTTCATAATATGTTATGGCCTCTGTCTGATTTCCTTCATCATAATATATATTCCCCAGATTTTCCGTTGCTTTATCATCGAGATTCAGGCCTTTTTCTACACCGGATTCATAATACTCTTTTGCCTTTTGGCTGTTGTTTTCTGCATAGTAAATATTTCCGAGTTTAATCAGACATTCATTGCTGCCATTTTCCAAAGCTGCTTCATAACATTCTTTTGCGCTTTGCATATTGTTTTCGGAAAAGTAAATATCTCCCAGTTTAATACAGCAATCGGCATTCGCCTTTTCGGCACCTTCCTTATAGTATCCTCTTGCTTTTTGGATATCATTTTCCTCTAAACTCTTATTTCCCAGATTCAGACAACAAATCCCCAAATCATTATTACAATTTTCGATAATCTCATCAATAAGTATATCCACTTTATCCAATGCATTCTTATACATATAATATGCATTTTCATAATCCGGCTCATGCGAATCATCAAGATAGCCTTCAAAGTATATTTCTCCTAATAAGACCATCGCCCAAGCTTCGCCCTTATATGCCGCCTTTTCATACCATTTTTTTGCACTTGCGTAATCAGGAGAACCAGATAAAGGAATTTCGTAAAGCATACCTATTTGAGTCAACGCCTGAGTATAATCATCCTCCGCAGCCATCATGAACCATTTCTCAGCCTCTTCATAATCCGGTTCCTTTACACCCCAACCATTTTTATAAAGGATTCCAAGATTATATTCAGCCAAATTTGAACCCGCATATGCTGCTTTAGTATATAACTCATATGCTTTATTATAATCATTTACAGTATCCTTGGTATAATAATATCCCATTGCCGCCATGCAGTTACTGTTTCCTTTATCTATACCAAGCTGATACTGTTTTTTTGCTTCTTCAGGATTTACTTCAACTCCTTTTCCTTCCAGATACATATTTCCCAAATCTACATACGCATCATAATATCCGTTTTCTACAGCTCTTTCATACCACTGTTTCGCAATACTGTATTTCAAATTGGGGTCTTCAGGTGTTTCTGATTCTTTTGAATCTTTGTATTCACCGTTAAAGTACATTAGACCTATTTGATACATCGCCTGAGCATATCCTGCATCTGCCGCCATTTTATAATATTTGTAAGCTTCTTCCGGATTACTTTCAATAGACTCTTTTCCGTATTGGTAAATCGATCCTAAATTGTATATTGAAACATAATTACCGTTCATTGCCCCATTGTAATAATAATTAATTGCTTTTTCGATTCTTTGTTCATCAGTTTCACAGCCTCTTCCCGTACTATACATATAGCCTGCCTTATTCATAGCAGGAATATCTCCCTTTCCAGCTGCATTTTCATAAAATCGCAAAGCCTTTACATAGTATTCATCCGCATGGACATTCTTTTCCAATCCGGCCAACAAATCTCCGATTTTAAGATTGCCATTGCCTTCGTAATATGCGCAGCAGCTCATGGACTGCTCATAATAATCTTTGGCCGTTTCGGGGTCCTTGTCCACTCCCGCGAATCCTTTTTTGTATATATCTCCCATCGAGCAGAGAATCTCAGCTTTCAATAAAGAATCTGTCTTTTCAAGGTTATTCTCATAATAATCCAGCGTTTTCTGATAATATTCCAGTGCTTTATTGGCATCGGCATCATCACCGTCATCGGAAAGTCCTCTTGCCCAAAGAATACCTTCATAGTAATTGGCTTCCATGCATCCGTTTGCCAGCGCTTCATCATACAATTCATTTGTCTTTTCGATATCGGGAGCCACACCGTTTCCTTCCAGATATAAAGACCCCAGTCCCAATCGGGCAAGGTCGCTTCCTTTGGATACACCGGTTTCGAAATGCTCTTTTGCCCCTTCATAGTTATATTCTCTTGCATCCAGTTTGCCGAGATAATAGTATGCATCCGCCTCTCTTTTTTTCGCAGCTTTCTCAAAGCAGTCTCTTGCTGACTGATTGTCTTCCGTGCTGTGATACTTGGAATTATAATATTCAAGTCCCTTTTTCATGTATTTGGAAGAACCGAAAGCAGAATTTCCAATGATAACGGCTGACAATCCGCCTGCTGCCAACACAAAAAATCCGATTACAGCAACAACTGCCAACGCTATCGCAATAATGGGAATGATTTTTTTCTTTTTTCCATCAGATGATTTTTTAAAGGATTTTTTATCAGATACTTTTTTGTCGGCTGAAATATCATTGGATATGTTATTTGCGATTGGAGTTTGACCCGATAATGTATCGTTTTTTACCGCTTCAGCATTATTTTTGTCAGATGAATACTTTTCATGATGCAAAATGACATTAATATATTCTCTAAGTTCTGAAACTTTATTGTTTAAAGGCTTATTGAATGCATCGAGCCAGTGAACACGTGTAAGATAGTATTCAAGCTCCGAATTCATCACCTCTTCGGTGAGTCTGAATGGCACAATGGTAAGGCCGTTATTAAATGCCAGTGCCACTTCGTTCATTACCTGTTTGGATTCATTGGATTCATCAGTAAAAATGAGCACAAATACCTTGGCTTTTGCCAAGGCTTCTGTTATGGCAGTCACCCATTGCTCTCCGGGCATAATATCCCTGGGAGCATACCAGCATCTGATATTATGCTGTTCAAACTCGGATACAATCATATCCGCAACATTTTTATTTATTGAAGAATAACTTATAAATACATCATGTGTTGACGAAGTCATTTTTGTATCGGCCGGATTTATCACATTTAGATCAGAGCCGGTATTATTTGAATTGACTTCATTTGATTCATTAATCATTTCTTCAGACATTTAAAATTTCCTCATCTCATTTTCTATTTATTGTTAAAGAGAGCTTTTGCTTTTAGCTTTTCGATTTTAGCTTTTATGATTTTTCTTTTACTATTTTCAATCTTAAAATTTTTGATTTTCTGTATTCTTATATTACGAGATGTAATTTCGAATCGTCCGAATCATGCCGCATGAAACAGAGACTCCGTCATAGCCCATTTCTATCAGTTCATCAATTGCATTTACATCTGCTCCGAGTTCGCCGCAAACAGATACTTCAATTCCGTTTTTATGTGCCGCATCTGCTGTTTCCTTAAGCATTTTCATTATTGCGGGATGATGCGAATCATAATATCTGTCCGCTATGGCGTTATTTCGGTCAATCGCAAAAGTATACTGCGTAAGATCATTGGTTCCGACCGAAAAGAAATCTGCTTCTTTTGCCAGATCATCGGCACACATAACCGCAGCAGGTGTTTCCACCATTATTCCCAATTCGATATTTTTGTCATAATCGATGTTTTGAATATCAAATTCGGTTTTTATTTCTTCAAGTATTTTCTTTGTTTCCGTTATTTCCCATAAATCTGTAATCATCGGAAGCATAATACATACTTTTCCGTATGCACTTGCACGCAGAATCGCTCGGAGCTGGGTTTTGAAAATCTCAGGATATTTCAAACATAATCGAATTCCCCGAAGCCCCATTGAAGGATTTTCTTCCAAAGGAAGTTTTATGCAATCGCATCTTTTATCCGAACCGATATCAATGGTTCGAATAATTACTTTCCTTCCCTTCATTCTTTTGGCAGTTTCGCTGTATATTTTAAACTGTTCCTCTTCCGTTGGGAGCGTTTCGGATTTAATGAAAATGAATTCGGTTCTGAACAGCCCTATTCCGTCCGCGTTGTTTTCAATCGCGGAATCAAGCTCCGAAATATCCGAAATGTTGGCACATATACCGAATGAATTATTGTTTCCCTTACGTACCGGCGAATTCGATGCATCCTGTTTATTTTCCGTCAAAACAGTTTGTTCATTTCTATCCGATATTTCCTGTTTTATTTCAGTCAATATTGCATCCGAATTTTTATTCTGTATTATGTGGATGTTTTCACCTTGCAATTCATTTACGATTTTATCCTGTATTTCATCTTCCATTTCCGAAAATATCTTTCCGGAGTATCCGTCCGTTATTATATCTTTTCCTTCCATCTTTTCATCCATCGGAAAATCCGGACATATTATCGAAGGAATGCTTTTTGCTTTGAGTAAAATTGCGGCATGCGAATACAAACTTCCGTTTTTCATTATAACGGCTTTTACAAATGTTTTATCAATCTTTAAAATATCCGAAGGCAATGCATCCTCAAAACAGACTATGGTATCCTCTGTATAATCAGAAAATTCTTCTTGTGTCTTTGACAGGATGCGTATTATTCTTTCGGAAAAGTCTTTAATATCTGAAATACGGCTTTTAAAGAATTCATCTTCGCCGGAATGCTTATCTTCAAAATCTTTCAAAAAGAGTAATACGGCATATTCAGCGTTAACCTTCTGTGTTCTGATATAGTTTTCCACATTGTCGGAATAATATTCATCCTCCGACATCAGGCGTTGTGCTTCGATAATATCGGCATCTTTCCCATCAATTTCCGAAAAAACCGTTTTATGAAGCAAATCCAGTTCGCCCGAAGCTAAACTTAACGCTTCGTGAAATCTTTTTATTTCATTTTCACAATCTTCAATCGTTATTTTTCGAACACGATTTTCGGATTTGGCATATATATGTATTTTCCCTTTTGCAACGCCGCCGTAAACAGGTCTGCCTTCGAAAACAAGCATGCAATTCCCCCATTATCTTTTAAACATACAAAGATATTATACTACATTACTTTTATTTCGATAAGTATTGGATTTTAATGATACACATAAAGAAAAAAACCGCCTGCCTCTGAAAAGGAAAGCGGTTTGAAATATATTTTTCTAATTTTTTAAACGTAAAATCCTCTGTTTCCCTGTTCGATAAGGGATTCGTTAATATCGTTCTTTGAATACGTAAGCCCGGCGGTCACAGACTGTGCGTTGGACATTATCGGCTCGGATGTATCTTTCTTTGCCAGTTCGATATATGTATCCCTGAGAGGTTCGATGACCGTTTTGATATTATCGAAGATCGATACGTCTTTTCTGATCTCGGCAAGAAGAAGTTCTTTGTTCACGTATGCATAAAGGCTCATGAGGTTTCCGCTAATCTCATTGGAAAAATCAATCGACTCCATCAGTTCTCTCAAGCAACCTCTGCTCTTTCGAATGGCATCATGGGTTCCGATGATATCGTTATCCGCTATTGCTTTCGAAGCATCCGAAACATATTCAAGAAGCATTTCGTACAATATTTCCACCAGCTGGGTCCCGTTAGCCGATGTTATTCTCAATGTGAATTCCTGCTTTTTTTCGTTGGTCATATCTGCTGCCTTTCCCGAATTTTCGGTTCACTGCTACGTATACAAATAATATTTTAACATATAATGTGCCGGTTTATCCAAACCGCATCTGAACAAATCTTTTACTGCAAAAGCTGTAATACCTGCTGAGGTCTCTCGTTAGCCTGTGCAAGCATATTGGTACCTGCCTGGATGAGAACCTGCTGTGTGGTATATATCGTCATTTCGCTAGCCATATCCACATCCATTATCCTCGAATAGCTTGAAGTCATGTTTTCTTCGGAAACATCGAGATTTTCGGATGCACTTTCAAGTCTGTTCTGATATGCACCGAGTCTTGCTCTTATTTTTGAAATATAATCTATCGCATTCGAGATGTTTTCCAGGGCTTTTTTCGAACCCGCTTCCGTAGCAACGGAAGTGTTGGTTAAGTTCATCATTCTCAACGAAACTTCGGGGATCCTTATTGCAAGAACCTGTCCCTCGTTGGCACCGATCTGCATACGCATCGCACCGATACCTGTCATATCCAGAGTAACATTGCTTGCATTGGCTTTAGCCTGAAGCGTTACTTCGAATCCGCCGGATGCGCTTATCGTTACCATATCGCCTTCAATTTTGGATATATAGGAATCCTTCGGGAATCCGCCTGCTGCCGATGTATCGGGTGTGGCACTTTTTACGTATACGTTTCCGTCTGCATCTTTACCCGTTGTAACGTTTTTAAGGATATATTTTTTGATCTCAACTTCATCGGAATAATATGCAACTTTAACATTTGTATTTGAAGAATATCCTTTAAGATCAAAGGTTCCGTCAAGAAGTGTCTTTCCGTTGAAATCGGTCGTTTTCGAGATTCTTCCTATCTCTTCTTTTAACTGCTTGACTTCGGCATCAATGGTTTCTCTGTCAGCGTCCGACATCGTTCCGTTTGCTCCCTGAACAGCCAGCTCGTTCATTCTCTGAAGGATAGCATGGATCTCGCTTAATGCACCGTCTGCGGTCTCTATTACGGAAATTGCATCCGCAGCATTGTCGCCTGCGATCGAAAGTCCGTTAATCTGGGAGTTCATTCTTTTAGCAATGGCTATTCCCGCGGGATTATCCTTTGCATGATTAACCTTAAGACCGGATGACAGCTTCTCCATGGATTTTGAAAGAGCCGTATCGGTTCTTTTTAATGCGTTATTGGCTGTCAATGCGGAAATGTTTGTACCTACTCTCATAATCAATTACCTGCTTTCTTAACTGTCTGAATAAATGTTTTCGCTATATTGTAAAGTTGTTTTGTTGTTACTTCATCGCTTGCGCCTCTGTCAAAATGCTGTCTGAAATAATCCACATTTATTATATCGGTCTGAATATAATTAAACGTAACCTCTTCAAATCCCGCATTTTTGAAGCTTTCCTCAAAATCATTTCTTTCTTTGAGTTTTTCCATACCGACGGGAGAGTCTCCTGCAACGAGTGCCGAAAGAACCCCGTCGTTAATACCGAACTGTGCCAGTATCTTTCCGTATTCTTCGGTCTCGAACGATGCGAATACTTTTCCTTCTTTTTCGGCTTTTCTCTGGATCTTCACACGGATATTGAACGATTCTTCCCCCATATCCACGGGAACTTCGTAATTCTCTTCATTCGTCATCCTGCTGATAAGTCCGATCTGTCTGAATGCCGATTTCATGGCTTTTACATCGAAATAATCGGCTATTCCGCTTTCGGATACCCTTCCTATCGCATCCCTTGCTTCGTTCAGGACATTTTCATATGCCTCTTTGGCTGTGTTTTCATCTTCAAAAGCATCGGAAAGTTTTTCCTTTGCCGAAGAAAATCCGTTGTCTTCTATTTTCTCGGAAAGTTCTTCCATCTTCTTCCATGGATTGTAATCCTTATCGTTTAAAAGGATTTCCGACATGGCTTTTATGTTTTCGGGAGTAACTTTCTCGCCTACGATCTTAAGTTCGCTCTCAATGTTCTTATCATCCCTGACAAGATCCGCCCTGTAATTCTCAAGTTCTCTCTTACAGTATTCCTCGCGTCCTTCGTTCGAATCCATCAGTTTGTTGAATGCCGTCTGTATCTGCTCTCCGATATCAAAACGGTATCCGCCCGCTCTTATGACCTCGCCGACGGATTCATCCAGAACGGCATTTATCCCGCCGCTTCTGCCCGTTCGAATGGCAGTCAGAAGATTCTTGAAATTGATCATCGATTCGGCCTTGACGAGATCGCCCAGTGCCTTTCCGTCGCTCTTTTCAACTTTATCGAGAAGTCTGTAAATACCTATATAAGAAGCTCTTTCTTCTTCGGTTATTTCTCCGGCTCTGTCAAGTCTGCAAATGAACGATGCATAATTCTCGGCAGTCGATTCTTCATTTCGATTCATCTCATCGAGTTTGTCTTCCAGTTCCTCCAGACTGATCTCAAGCGGATTCACACCTTCTCTTATAAGATTAAGGGTGTTGTTCGGATTCATCTTTTCGATGACTCTCTCAAGCATTGTTTCTTTTTGAACTATATCCGTTATATTTTCACGATTTATTTCGATCTCCGAATAACCGAGTATCCTTACCGCTTTCCGGTTGTTCTCATTCGCATCCATTCCGTATTCTTTTAATATATCGTCCACATTTGAAAATGCTTTCTTTATATCGTCGCCAAGATCCGCACGGACTTCTGTTCCCACGGCTTCATAGGTTTTCTGAGCCTTGTCAAACTGCTCTTTGATACCCATTCCCACTTCATATGTAAGACGAAGTGTAAAAATGCTTGAGCTCTTTGCAAGATCGCCAACGGCTTTAACCGGAATATAAGGCATTTCGGCAATGACCTGTTTGCTTTCTTTCCAAATGGCTGCTTTCTCGGCAACGGTATTATCATCATTGCCGAAGAACTCACGGTTTACTTTATCTTCAAGAGCCTTGAGTACGTTCACGGTCTCTTCGAGTGCCGTGATCTCAAGAGAAAAACCTCTTTTTATCAAGGTATAATTGGCTTCAACACTCATCTGAAGTCTGGCTTCGGCAAGAATCCTCTTTCCTTCGATAAGTTTCGGATCCTCGACTCCTTCATTGAGCGTACGTACATTTGAGCCCGCAACCGCAGCGAGATTTTCGATATTCAGCATCTTTCCGCGATTGATAAGTTCCTGAATATCCGAATCCGTTGCTTTTTTTATCGTTTCGTCAGCTTTTACGGCACGTTCGAGAAGATTCTCATTTTTGGTGAATTCGGCTTTTTCGCATCCGACGCCCCTTTCAGCCGCATTGGCAACGATCTTAGCCATTTCTTCAGTGCTTATCGGGAATTCCACACTTCTTAACGAATGCAGGATTGAAAGATTTCTTTCATTACAGAGGATCTTGGAATTGACCAGCCAGCTTCCCTCTTTTAAGAGTTCCTTCTCCTCCGCTTCATCATAAATGTTCAGTTTCTGAGCCGTTTCATGGATCTTTTCGGCAAAATAATCCGAGCCGGTCATATCCGAATCACCGTCTTTGACTATGTGGCCGTATTCGTCCGAATAGTACCCGCCTTCCCTGAAAGGAACCTCTGCAGCACAGAATCTTACTCTGTAAAGGTTGTCCACGGTAGGTTCTATGGCGTTTCTTAAAATATAATCGCACATTCCGTCGGTGATTTCCGTTATCTCTCCGGCCTTTTTGTAAATATCGGCGATCTTTTCTATATTGTCTTCGTTCAAAGACAGATCTCTTTCGTCAAATTCTTTCTTTAAAGCCTGTGCGGCAGCCTTACTGCCTGTAGCCTCTTCGAGTACCTCCATAGGAAGATCATCATTGAATCCTCCTATTATCATACCGCTTTCGGCCATTTTCGCTTTTATCCTGTCAAGCGTATTAACGCTTTCAGCCTCGCTCATATCACCAGGTCTGCAGCCGTCATCCATCATTTTATTGAAGTCTTCGCTGCTTAATGTATTGGACATGACGGTAAGATAATCCAGATTGTTTCGCATATCGGGATTAAACATATTCCCGGAATCGCCTTCCGCTATATTGTTCTGATTGGAATACATTGAAAGATAACTATTTCCGGAACTGACCTGAACGGCCATCTCCGAAGATTTAATGATCCTGACATCATTTTCATTCTTTGAATACGCATTAACCGCATTTGCATTATCGGTTGAATTGTTTGTATATAAATGAATCATCGGCATCTCCTTTATATGTGCATTCTTTATTTCGGCATATTTTTCGATTTTGTTAATCCCGTATTTTTTACTTCAAATAATGCAGTATGTAAACTATAATATATCTTATCGGAAGTTACGCAGTAACTTTCGATAAAAGGTCGATGTAATCGACCGTAAATCGATTATAGGAACTGCTTTTTTGTTCCTATAATATATCTTATCGGAAGTTACGCAGTAACTTTCGATAAAAGGTCGATGTAATCGACCGTAAATCGATTATAGGAACTGCTTTTTAGTTCCTATAATATATCTTATCGGAAGTTACGCAGTAACTTTCGATAAAAGACCGCTATTAAGGTAAATGTTTTGTAAAGGATTTAAAAATGAACGAACAAAACAATAATCAGGAAAACAACGACTATACATTTCTAAGGGAAAAAATAAAAGAACGCCCCGTAAACAGACGTAAAATATTCAGACAATCCCTTCTGACCATAGCTCTGGCAATAACATTCGCACTTTTCGCATGCTTCATTTTTTTCTTTTTTGAAAGAGGCACCATTGCCGGATTCTCCAAAGAACAGGAAGCGGAGAAAGTCGAGCTCAAACTTCAGGAAACCACAGAAGAGATCCTTCCCGAAGACATGATCAAGGAAGATGTGGTCGAAGTTGAACCACCCGTGGAAACACCCGACAACACCGCAATAATAGCGGATGCGATCGCAGCTTACGAACCCGATATCGATGATTATCAGGGTATCTTCAATAAAATGAAGGCTCTGGCTTCGGAAGCCAACAAATGCCTCGTTACGGTTATAAGCATTCAGGATAAGACTACCTGGCTTAATTCGGCATATGAGAACAAAACACGTACCACCGGCGTGATCGTGGAAGACAACGGAGTGGACCTTCTGGTCCTGGCCGACGCCGATATTCTCACAAACAGCAATGAAATAGTCATTTCGTTTTTTAATACTCAGGAATGCACAGCATCGGTAAAATCGATCGATCCCTATACCAATCTCTGCATTTTGACCGTTCCTCTTTCGGAACTTCATGATACGACCAAAAGTGCCATTTCTTACGCATTATGGGCAAATTCAACCCTCAGCTGCAAAACGGGAGATGTTGTCATAGCGGTCGGTGACCCTTTGGGATACGGTTCTTCGATCGGATACGGAATACTCACTTCGACCGGGACCGAGATCAACGGTGTCGATCACAATTACACTCTTCTTACGACCGATATCTACGGTTCTGAAGACGCCACCGGTATCCTTATAAACAAAAGCGGAAAGATAGTCGGAATAATAAATCAGACTCATAACAAACGTGAAAACCAAAATCTTATTTCCGCAATCGGAACCACCGAACTTACTAGTCTTATAGAAGATCTTTGCAACGGGATCAGCCGTCCCCATATGGGTGTGGAGATCACAAATGTTTCTTCGATAGCTATGCACTATTACAATGTTCCGATAGGCGCATATATCACTAATATCCAGATGGATTCTCCCGCAATGAACAGCGGACTTCATAAAGGTGATGTAATTACGGCAATCAACGATGCGATCATCACCGGCGTGCTTGATTACGAACTTGAGCTTAACGAATACAAACCCGACGATACCATCGTTGTGACGGTTTTGCGTCCCAATGGTGATACTTATATCGATATGGATATAAAAGTAACTTTGTCGGAATGATCCCGGAGCGGTAAATGAGAAAAACAATTTATACCAAACTTATAATCGCATATCTTTTGTTCGCGCTCTTCGGATTTCTGGTGGTTGCAACCTTTATTTCAAGAGCGATCAACGATCTTGTGACCGAGACGGAAGCGGACAAACTCTACAAAGAAGCCATACTTATCGCGGATACATATGCCAAGGATCTGTACAACTCCGAGACCAGTCTTGAAACCGTTAAAAAGCAGCTTGACATCCTTGACCTTTATCTTGATTCGACTCTCTGGATCATGAACCCTTCGGGACTTATCGTACTTTCCTCGGATTCTCCCGTAGATGTCGAAAATCCCGTCAGCGTGGAAGGTTTCAATTCCACCGACAATATAGGCGGATACTATACCGTGGGGGATTTTTACGGAACATTTGATGAAGACGTATTAAGCGTTTTCGCACCGATCACCGATGCATATCAGGTTCAGGGTTACGTTGTCATTCATAAAAGCATCTCGCAGCTTAAAAGACTTTCGGAAAAACTGCTGGCAATATCCTATTATCTCTTCGTGGTACTTTTCGTGCTTTCGCTGATAATACTTATCTTCTTTACCAGCAATGTTTACAGGCCTCTCAGAAAGATAACCAAGGCCACCGAAGAATATGCCGCGGGAAATCTTCATTATCAGTTCCAGATAGATTCGGAAGACGAACTCGGATATCTCGCCGCTTCTCTGAATTATATGGCCAATGAGCTCTCAAAAGGCGAGGACAATCAGAAACAACTGGTTGCCAATGTATCGCATGACTTCCGTTCCCCCTTGACGAGCATTAAAGGCTATTCCGAAGCCATGCTGGACGGTACCATCCCGCCCGAACTTCATAACAAATATCTTGAGATCGTAACCAACGAATCGGACAGACTCATCAAGCTCACCAACTCGCTTCTTACGTTAAATAACCTTAATACCGAAGGCATGATCCTCGAGATAAGTGATTTTGACATTAATACCGTCATAAGAAAAACCCTTGCAACCTTCGAAGGTTCATGTCAAAAAAAAAGGATCTCAATAGACCTGACCCTTACGGGCGAACAGCTTTTTGTCAAAGGCGATATGTCCAAGATACAGCAGGTGCTGTACAATCTACTGGATAATGCCATCAAATTCAGCAATAAGGATTCCGTGATATTTGTTGAAACAAAAGAAAAACACAAAAAAGTATTCGTAAGCGTCAAGGATCAGGGAATAGGCATCCCGAAGGAAAGCCTCAATCAGATCTGGGACAGATTTTACAAGACCGATCTTTCCCGAGGCAAAGATAAAAAAGGAACCGGTCTGGGATTATCCATTACCAGAGAGATAATCCGTGCACACGGAGAAAACATAAATGTCATAAGTACGGAAGGTGAAGGTACCGAGTTTATCTTCACGTTAACGTTATCGGAGATAAACGAAACACTCTCGGATGAAGAATGATCTTTTTTTCATCCGGAAAAATTAAACGGAGCTGCTATGCACGTTATATTTGAAAAAGTTGATTCTCCCGACAAGGAAGAAGCACTGATCAAAGCACAATCAAATACCGATGACATAAAAGCGGCGATCGAACTTCTTGAAGGAGGCCGGCGAAAGATCCCCCTTATAAAAGACGGTGAAACGGTTCTTATCGAAACCGCCGAATTTTATTATATCGAATCCGTGGACAAAAGAACTTTCGTGTATTCAAAGGATGACTGTTTTGAAACTAAGTTAAGGCTTTACGAACTGGAAGAAACCCTCGGTTCTTATTTTCTGAGAATATCCAAATCCATGATAGTAAACCTTAAAAAAATAAAAGGCGTAAAATCCGACTTAAGCGGTCGAATGGAAGCTACGATGTTAAACGGCGAAAAGATCGTGATCTCAAGAAGTTATGTGAAAGAGATAAAAAGGAGGCTCGACTTATGAATAAATTAAAGTTATTTTTCTTACAGACAGCCTTTATATCTTTCGGTATATTCCTCGGAGTCGGAGTCTCACAGGCGATCATGCATTTTCTGGGAAACACTTACTCTACCGACTGGTATTTTATCATAAGCGTAATATTCTCCGGAGCTCTTTGTTCACTGCCCACATACGTGCTTTACATCGAAAAGATCAAACCTTTTTTCATCAGGATAATCATTCAGTTTGTTTTGGTATTCTCCGCGGTCTCGCTTCTCGGATGGCTCTTTAAATGGTATTCCGACGGAATCGGATACCTGTCGGTGATTCTAATTTTCGTCTGCGTATATGTTTTTGTCTGGGTGGTCACGAAGTGGTTTTACGTTAAAGAAGATAAAGAGATAAACAACGCATTGGACTCAATAAGAGACGAAGAATAAAGCCGGTTTTCTTATCCGAAAATACAAAAATATATCAAAAATGAGCAACTTGGTAGACCTTTTTTGCAACTTGGTCGGGTTGCTCTTTTTTTATTTCTTTGATCCGATAAAATGAGTTCAACAGAAAAGTAAACGACAAATGCATTATGAGAAAGGAAATAAAAATGAACGTGATCGAAGTCAGAAATCTTGTAAAAAAATATAATGAACATCTCGCAGTGGACGGAATTGATTTTGACGTAAAAGAAGGTGAGCTTTTCGCATTCTTGGGTGAAAACGGTGCAGGCAAATCAACAACGATAAATATACTCTGCACCATCCTCGAAAAGACCGGCGGTGACGTAAGCATCTGCTCACACGTACTCGGAAAAGAAGACGACCTGATACGAAAAGAGATCGGAATCGTTTTTCAAAACTCTGTACTCGATGACAAGCTTACCGTAAAAGAAAATCTCTTCACAAGAGGAAGCTACTACGGATTAACCAAAAGAGAGATCGAAGAAAGACTTAAAGCATTTTACGAAAAATTCGAACTTGAAGAGATCATGAAAAGAAAATACGATAAACTCTCCGGCGGGCAGCGAAGAAGAGTCGATATCGTAAGGGCACTTTTAAACGATCCGAAGATTCTTTTCTTAGACGAACCGACCACCGGACTTGATCCCAAATCAAGAAAGATCGTGTGGGACTACATCGACTATTTAAGAAAAGAAAAAGGCATGACTATCTTTTTGACCACACATTACATGGAAGAAACAAGAGATGCCAACAACGTTGTGATCCTTGATAAAGGAAAAGTGATCGCCAGGGGAACACCCGCAGAACTTAAAAGCAATTTTGCTTCTTCAAAATTTCTCTGGTACACGGAAAGAAGTGGGGAAAATGACAGAACTGCAGGCGCGATAAATCCAAACATCATATACGACGCAGATCATTACAACATTCTTTTTACCGGAGACATACTTGATGTTATCTCAAAAGAACGAAACAAATTCCGGGATTTTGAGATCATCAAAGGAAGTATGGATGACGTATTCCTGAACCTGACGGGAAGAATGATAGCCGGATAACAAGAAGCCGTATCCGAAGTCGTTTGATTATTTCAGGTATAAATTATATAAGGAGATTTTTAAATGAAAGGTTTTACAGGATTAACAAAAAGAAACATACAGATATATTTTAAAGACATTCACACTGTTATTTTTTCACTGCTTACATCGATCATAGTATTCGTACTCTATCTTCTGTTCTTAAAAGGAACTTTTGTAAGTGCGATCGAAGAAAGCATGCAGGGACTTGAAGCACTTGTCAGTGCGGACGATGTGAAGATGTTCGTAAACGGCGTACTTCTTGTCGGCATACTGGGCTCCGCAACCATCACCATCCCTTACAACTGCTTAACCACTATCGTAAAGGACCGCGAAAGAAAAGTCGATTACGATATTCTCGCAACACCCGTAAAGAGATGGCAGATCATCCTTTCCTACCTTACGGCAGCAGTTATCTCTTCGTTTTTAATGACATCGCTTCTTTTGACCGCAGGCCTGATCATACTCTCAATACTCGGAAATATGCATCTTACATTGTTAAGCATTCTCGGTGCATACGCAGTGATCTTCCTCGGATGTCTTTCATCAAGTGCATTGTTCATGAGTATAGTTCTGTTCTTCAAATCCTCATCGGCAGCAGGCGCTTTCTTCGGGATCTTATCCGCAGCGGCAGGCTTTGTGATCGGTGCATACATACCCATTTCACAGTTCTCTTCAAAGATTCAGACCATATGCAATCTTTTACCCGCCAGTCAGATCTGTGCACTCCTGAGAAATACGCTTTTATCAGGATGTCTGGATGAAATGGATCACTCGATCGGCGGTCTCGATAACGGTGCTTTCGCAGAAGCCATTCGTCAGTCTATGACATTCAATGCTTCGATATTTGAAAAGAGTCTGCCCGTAAATGCAATGTTCATCTACATCGGGATCTTCACTCTTTTAAGCCTGCTTGTAATGATCTTCTTTTACACAAAAGTTTATAAAAAGAATTAATTCCAGTGAAGTCTGTGAAGTTCCCCTTCCGCTTCCAGTCCTTTGAATCCGTTTTGTCGTAATGCTTCGTACAAAACTATATTTACGGAATTTGAAAGATTCAGGGATCTGATCTCGGGAAGCATCGGTATCCTGATGCAGTCATCCGGATGTTCAACAAGGATTTCCTCGGGTATTCCGGCACTCTCTTTTCCGAACATTATATAATCATTTTCATCATATCTTACATCTGTGTAAACATGCTTGGCTTTGGTCGTGGCCATGTAAATATGCGCACCCGGGTTCATTTTGAGAAACTCTTCAAAATTCATGTATCTTCGCACATCAAGCTTGTCCCAGTAATCCATTCCGGCTCTTTTTACACTCTTGTCATTTAAAACAAATCCGAGCGGCTCGATCAAGTGAAGCGTCGTGCCTGTTGCCACGCAGGTTCTTCCTATCGCTCCGGTATTGAACGGGATCTCGGGTTCAAGAAGTACAATATTCATGTTTATCCTTTCTTTTACGGTCTGACATTTAAACGGAACACCATTTATGTGCAATTTTATAAAAGCCTTCCCGACGGGAAGGCTTCCAATTATTTTTCTGTTCGTAATCTTTCAACAAAATTCTTAAGTCTTCCGATAGCTACTTTCAGATCATCGATCGAATAAGCATACGATATTCGAAGGAATCCTTCTCCGCAGTCGCCGAAAGCCGTACCGGGAACAACCGCAACCTTTTCTTCCTCCAGGAATTTAAGGGCAAATTCCTCGCTGGTCATTCCGAATTCCTTAATGCAGGGAAAAACATAAAATGCACCGAAAGGTTCGAAGCAGGGAAGATTCATTTCCTTAAATTCGTTCATCAAAAATCTTCTTCTCTGATTGTAAGCTTCGGTCATCTCAGCTACATCTTCGTCGCCGTTCTTCAAAGCTTCCACTGCAGCATACTGGCTTGTGGTGGGCGCACACATGATCGCAAACTGATGAAGTTTGACCATCTGTTTTATCACGGTTTCAGGTCCGAGTGCGTATCCGAGTCTCCACCCGGTCATCGCATAAGCCTTTGAAAAGCCGTTGATAACAATTGTTCTCTCCTGCATTCCGGGAAGCGAGCATATTGAAACATGTTTTGATTTATAAGAAAGTTCCGAATAAATCTCATCGGAAATGATCATCAGATCGTATTTTTCTATTATGGGAACAAGTGCTTCAAGGTCACTCTTTTCCATGATCGCTCCCGTAGGATTGTTGGGGTAGGCAAGTATCAGCACCTTGGTCTTTTCGGTGATCGCTCCCTCAAGTTCTTCGGGTGTGAGTCTGAACTGATTCTCATTTTTCAGAGGCAGTATTACGGGCACACCGTCAGCCATGATCGTACAGGGTTCATATGATACATAGCACGGAGTGGGGATAATGACCTCGTCACCGGGATTGAGCATACATCTCAATGCCAGATCGATGCCTTCCGAACCGCCGACGGTAACAAGCGTTTCTTTTATGGGATCATAAAGAACGCCCTGCTTTCTGGCGTAATAATTGCAGATCTCCTGTCTAAGTTCCTTTATTCCCGCATTTGATGTATAAAAGGTTTTGCCTTTTTCGAGAGAATAAATACCCTCATCCCTTATATGCCAGGGAGTGTCAAAATCAGGTTCGCCGACACCAAGGGATATGGCATCTTCCATTTCGCTTACTATATCAAAAAATTTTCTTATACCCGAAGGTTTGATTGTAGTTATTTTATCTGACAACGGATTTCTCATGGTGTCATCTTCAACCTTTCATCCACATATTTTTTGGTCAGAATCGTGCCGTGATCTTTGTACTTCTTCAGAATAAAATGAGTTGCGGTACTGAGGACCGTATCAAGTGTCGAAAGTTTGTCCGATACAAAATTTGACACTTCCTTAAGTGATTTTCCCTCAAGAGTAACCAGAAGATCGTATCCTCCCGAAATAAGATATACGCTGTTCACTTCGGGATATTTATAAATTCTCTCGGCTATCGTGTCAAATCCCTGTCCGCGCTGGGGAGTTACTCTGACTTCTATAAGCGCGCTGACCTTTTCGATATTGGTCTTTTCCCAATCGATAAGAGTATGGTATCCGCAGATTATTCCATCCGCTTCCATCGCGGCTATCTCATTAACAACATCAATTTCTTCCTCGCCGAGCATTACGGCAAGTTCCTTCAGATCGATCCTGCTGTTTTTTTCGATTGCTTTTAATATTTTCTCGCGCATTTTGTTCACCCTTTCATGTTTTATTATGAATTAAATATCTATACCTGTTTTATACGTTTATTTTATAAACAGAATCCTGTTTTATGATATCAAGATATCTTTTTTCTTCTCCGTTGATCACGATCTTATCGTTGTCGGAAGTCAGCTCTCCGATGACCGAAGCATTTATTCCGATGTTCTCAAGATCATTTACGACAGCTTCTGCGTCTTCACACACGATAAGTAACATCCCCGAGGATTTCATTTCGTACGGGTTTATGTCAAAAAGATTGCAAAGCTCAATAACTTCCTGTCTGACGGGAATCTTTTTCAGATCCGCTTTCAGACCGAAACCGGTCTGTTTTGAAAGTTCCCAAAGTGCACCGAATATTCCGTGTTCAGAAACGTCTTTCATAAGCACGGTTCCCGACAATAAAGCCTCCTCGGCTTCTTTTCCGACTGAAAGGTACTCGTCGTAAACTTTAAAATGATCAAGGAACGAATCACTGAATCTGTTTTCGATCTCGTTCTTTTTTTCATTAAGCAAAATCAAAGAACCCTCTATTCCGATCCACTTTGTCGCTACAATGCCGTTCCCTGCTTTTGCACTCGCTTTTGAAGTATTTTTCGCTTCGAAAGCAGGATTCGATCTCTTTCCGAGTGCGGTTATTCCGACAATGCAATTTCCGGGCTCCGAGACATTTTCTTCATCCGACACTTCCGATTCCTGTCCGGTCTTTAATAACCTGCTGACTGATGTCTGACCGGAAACAATGTCCACGCCCTCTTCGGAAGCCGTCCGGTTTAATTCACGCATCAGTTCTTTTAAACTGCTTTCTTCAAAATCTTCCGATATTGTAACGGAAAGTGCTGCAAAAGCAGGCCTATATCCGCCCGCATACAGATTGTTGAAAGCCTTTTTTAATGCAATTTTGGAACCGAGTGATCCTTCTCCCTGAGATACCGATACGGAAACAGTACACTGTTCTTTGTTCTTTTCGGTACCATCGGATATTGTATCCGAATAATTTAAAACGGCGCAATCTTTTCCGAAAGACGCGCCGGTAATAACATCATCTCTTTTGTTTTTTATCTCCCCGAGAACCGACCTTTTCAGTATATTCTCGGGAATCTTTCCTTCCATCATAGCGTATCACCGGTTTATTGCTTTTTTCATATTTTTAACTTATACTTTACGTACAAAACAATTTACATGCAAACACGATTAATCGCTTTCAGATGGGATCGTGAAAGAATTAACTAAAACACCGATACCAAGAAAGGAATAACCATTGCTATGCAAAGCCCAATGGCGATTATCGCTAATATGACTTTAGATTTTTTAGTATGTAAATTCATCATAATTGTGCACCTCTTTATATGTGTACGAAAGGAATTATAAATGATATTTCCCGTTTTTGCAAGCGTAGTTGTCTTTTGTATATGGCTTGCATACGAAATCAGAAAAAGCAATAAAAAAGGGGAAAAAAGCGAAAAAGCATTTTGGGCCAGAGAAGCTGAGGCTGACAATACCAGAAAACTGCCTCTGGATGACCTTCATTATATTATCATTCCCGATGAGATATACAAACCGTTTCTGAATTCAAAAGGAGAATTCCTGGAGTCGGATGACGATACTCCGAAAGATTTTGCCGATGCGTTAACCGCTTTCAAACATCTTAAAAACAGTAAGATCGTTAATTTTTCGAATATTTCAAATACTGATCTGAAGCTCACATACGGTGCCGCCAATCTTTCCGAACTGACACTGTACGATCAAAACTTCGTACTGCTGATCAGAACGCTGTACTCCATGGGTGAGTATTTCAATAAACTCGGTGACAAGGATACTGCCAAGAACATGCTTGAATTCGCAGTATCTTCGGGAAGCGATTCGATCGGTACCTTCAAACTCCTGGCTTCGATCTACAAGGAAGAAGAGGATTTCAGCAAGATCAATTATCTTGTGTCAGCCGCTTCGCTTCTTAACGGTCTGACCAAAGGTCCGATACTTAACCATCTTCGCGAGCTTGTCCCGTCGGACAAAGAGAACGAAGAAAACATTCTTGACATTTTGGATTAGGCGCCTTGCAGATGCTCCTTCCGAGCGTGATAAGATGAATATTCCAAAGGATCCAGTGGTCCTTGGGGATTTTTTTCATAAGATCAAATTCAACTTCTTTCGGATCTTCTTTTTTTGTGATTCCGAGTTTTCGGCTGATCCTTCCGACATGAGTATCCACAACGATGCTGGGTATGTTGTATATATTTCCCCTGATAACATTAGCTGTTTTTCTTCCCACTCCGGGAAGTGAAGTAAGGTCTTCAAGAGATGACGGAACTTCACCGCCATATTCTTCGCTCAGTTTCTTACAGCATCCGATAATGTTCACAGCTTTCGAATGATAGAATCCGAGAGGACGGATTATTTCTTCAAGTTCCTTCAGATCCGCATTAGCAAAATCCACCGCAGTTTTATACTTTTCAAATAAAATCGGGGTGACCGTATTTACCCTTGCATCGGTACACTGTGCAGACAGGATGGTGGCTATAAGCAATTCGAGCGCATTTTCATGCTCAAGATAACATACGTATTCCGTACCGTATTCTCTGTCCAGTTCCTCGATTATTCTTTTTATTCTTTCTTTCTGATTCATGAATTATCGCCTTCTCCGATCACTGTTCTGTTTTTCGTTCGACAGAACGATTTTTATCATGTTTATTCGTCATAAAGGTTGACGTTATATCTGTCATATAGTAAACTCCGTTATTGGAGTAATTAATTCGATCATGAGAGGTTAAAAGAAATGAACAACAAATCTCGAATAACCACAATAAATATAACCAGAGTTGCCCTCAGTGCCGCAATCTTATGCATTTTGGGGCCTGTTTCAATATCGCTTCCTTTCAGTCCCGTTCCGATATCGCTTGGAATACTCGGAATTTACTTCGCAGTATATGTTAACGGATGGCTTTGGGGAACCGTAAGCGTACTCGTTTATCTGCTGGCCGGTTTTGTCGGAGTACCGGTATTCGCCGGGTTCACTGCCGGCGCAGGCAAACTTCTCGGACCTACCGGAGGTTATATCATCGGTTATCTTTTCATTTCCGTCATTGCCGGATTCTTTATTGAAAAATTCGAGAAAAAAATACCTCTTCACGTTTTCGGAATGCTGTTAGGTACCGCTATCTGTTATCTTCTCGGAACCGCATGGCTTTCATTATCACTTAAAATGACTTTCGGCGCCGCACTCATGGCCGGAGTAATTCCTTTTATTCCCGCCGACATCCTGAAAATGGCCTTTGCGGTATCCGTAGGTATTCCCGTCAGAAACGGAATAAAGAAGATCAGTACTTCCGCGATTGAAAAATAATCGTGAATTAACGGTTAATCCGTCAAATATTATATTTTTTTCTAAGATAATTCAAAAAGCCCTCACAGCCTTCGATCACATCACGATATGTCGTTTCGAAATCACCGGTATACCAAGGGTCTGCCACACTCCTGGGTCTTGATGTATAGTCCATTAGGAGTGAAATCTTATTATCAGGATCTCCGCCGGTTATTCTCGGAATACATCTTGCATTTTCCGAATCCATACCGATCAGATAATCATACACCCTGTATTCATTTCTGTTCAGAAGCTGCGCTCTCTTCCCTTTGCACGAAAGCCCGTGTTCACCCAGAATCCTTCTTGCAGGCGGATAAACTTCGCTTCCGACTCCGTTCCAGATCTCGTCTGTGTGTGTCGCTCGGGACTCAATATAAAATTCGTCTTCAATACCTGCTTTTCTCACCATATCCTTCATTACAAACTCAGCAATAGGTGATCTGCAAATATTTCCGTGGCAAATGAATAACACCTTTATCATATTTTTTGTTCTCCTTTTCTGCCATCAGATAACGCCACTTTTGTCAAAAATATTAAGGTGCAAATGAGGTGCAAAATATTTTTATACAGCCTTCAAACCCCCTTATTTTAAGCCTTTCGAGGTTTCAGTCAATTGAATGCCCCAGCAGACGAACAAAACCTTTATCATCTCTTAAAACCTCGTATTTTCAAGCTTTTCACCATTTTGAACCTTGGCATAAATTGGCATACTTTGGTATATTTTGGTCAGCAAAAGGTGCAAATCGAGGTGCAAATCCATGTTGCTTGCACCTCGGGTTTTTGCAGTATTCATCTGCATATCACCCATTTGCCGCCTGAGTATTGATTTTCGGAAAAACTTTAATCGTATCATTATTGGATATTTTACCGGAGTTATCTCCGTTTTGAATTATTCTTGTCATTTCTTTAGAAGCATCATCAAAACCAAGATGCGTATATGTATTTAATGTAACTCCTATATCTGCATGTCCCATAATATACTGAAGCGTTTTGGGGTTCATACCTGCCGTTGCCATTCTGCTGCAAAAAGTATGTCTGCAAACATGTGGAGTGACTTTAGGCATCTGAACCTTATAAATTCCGTTACACTTCTCACATATATGCTGGAAATATTTTTCCCAGTGCATGGCAACCATAGGATGTTCATCTTTATCCAGGAATAAAAATCCCGAGTAGCCGTCAACCATTGGTTCTGCCTTGGGCTTCTTTCGATTATCTATAATCCTCTTAAAGCTTTCAGCAACTTCCTTTGTCATTGGAACAAATCGTCCGCCCGATTCCGTCTTAGTATCTCTGATGTTATAACCAATCCCATTATTTCGTTGAAGCTGGTGGTTCACATCAATCCTCATATTCTCAAAATCAATATCCTTAAATGTAAGCCCAACAAACTCAGAGATTCTAAGCCCTGTATTGAAAAGAATAAAGATTCCATCATAATACTTGCTAAAATGATCATCTTCTTTAACAAATTTCAGAAATTTTCTCTCATTCTCACGCGATAAAGCCTCTCTGGTAACGCTGTCATTATATATAACTGATGACAGTGCAAAAGCAAATGGATTCTTTCTGAGGTAGTCATTATCTACCGCAAGTTGAAATGCCGGCCTCAAAACTCCCCTGATTGTATGAATCGAGCTATATCCTCTTCCGTCAGCCTGAAGTTTTACCAGCCAAGTCTGCGCATCGATAACTTTAACTTTATCTATCCTTTTACTTCCAAACGGATCCTTCTTTAACAAATTAATAACCGTATTATAACCTGCTTCGGTACTCGGACGTACGCCCCTCTTCAAAGAAACGTACTTCTCAACCAAATCTGATACTGTAAGTCTTCCTCCTTCCGGAACAATCTGGTCTATTAAATCTGCTGAAATTTGTCTTTCCATTTCTCTTAGAGAAAGTTCTCTCTTTTTTCCGACCGGAGTCGGATCATTATGGTCCAGCCTCCAAGATCTAACATATTTTGCCTGTCCTAAGGCATCAATATATTTAAACCTGTATCGACCGTTTTCTTCCTGTATTTCGCCGTTATGTAATATTCGACCGCGATTGTCTCTTCTTTTTTCACTCATCTGTATAGTCTCCTTTCAAAATTATAAAGAAAGGCTCCAATACGATTTAAGAATTATATCATATTGGAAGCCTTTCTGCCACCGTAGAACGGCACTTATGCCGTTTTAAGTTATCAAGTTGTTATATGTATGTTTATATTGTTCCCGCATAATTGAGATACTGTTCAAAGAGCTGTCTTTTAATTCTTTTCTGACTTCCTATCTCTACCACAAAATCTTCTCCTATATTTTCATTCACAATACTGCGCAATCGTTTTTCTCCAATACCAAAATATTCCGCTGCTTCTTCAATAGTTAAAAGATATTTATGCCAAATCGGTAAAGAATTTTTCTTTTCTGATTCAATTGAATTCGCTTCTTTTATCTTGTTATCCAAGCGCATAATTGCATCATATGCCAACGGCACCATATAAGGTACTGCCTGCGGTTTAATTGTTCTTTCTTGTAAATATATTATTTTGTCCATTTCTTTTTCTCCTTATAATAGTTTTTTCGTTAGTTGACAGACTTGGTTGACAAATCCTATTGGATTTTATCTTTCAATTCCTCTTTCATTAACTCTATTTTTATTTCTTCGACGATATTCCGATGCCACTTGCTGTTCCAAACGATAAGCTGTCTTTGCTTCGTCTCTTACTTCATCCAATTTATCCTTTTGAACTTTTCTTGAATTTAGTAATTCATCTCTTCTTTTGCATAAATCCTTGATTGGAATATTCATATCAGGATATTTTTCGGAAAGAACTCTTCGAAACATTCGGTACCTTCTTAATTCTCCGTCATGAGCCGAGGCAAATTTTTCTTTCTTGCCTGATCTTTTTGTAGAGTACCATTCATCATAAACTGGTTTTAATTCTTTATACTCTTTATAATCCCTAAGCGTATCGTTTATTTCTTTCATCTCTGCATCAGAAGCTTTAACTTGATTTTGAATGTCACTCACTTTGGAATATAAAGTTTTAGTCACAGCGTT
>JAILRA010000012.1 GCA_024698715.1 Lachnospiraceae bacterium | reverse complement strand
ATATCTCCGATTATGGTAAGTTCCTCCTTTGTAAAATCCCTTCCCGAAGGATTGTGGGGATTGCAAAGAAGGAAAAGTTTGATGTTATTCTCTTTAATCTTTTTTTCAAAATCCTCGTAGTCTATGTGGTACCTGTTGTCTTCTCCAAGGTAAAGATTGCTGCTTACAACAATCCTTTTATTATCTTCGATAACCTCTGCGAAAGGATAGTAAAGCGGCTGCTGGATGAGGATTGAATCTCCGGGTTCCGTATAAGCCTTAACCGCCATTGCCAGGGCAAAGATAACACCGGGCGTCTTGGTAAGCCAGCTTCTTTGTATCTCCCAGTTGTGGTGTCTTTTCATCCATCCGGCCAGAGCTTTGAAGTACTCATCCTGCACTTCGCTGTATCCGAAAATAGGATGTGCCAGCCTTTCTGTCAGCGCATCCTGCACATACGACGAGGTTGGAAAATCCATATCCGCCACCCATAAAGGCAGGACATCTTCCGGCATTCCCCGTCTTAGTGCAAAATCATATTTTAAACAATTGGTTCCTTTTCTGTTAACAATAGTGTCAAAATCTAAATTTCTTTCTGCCATTTTCTTCAGTCTCCGAAATAATTATTTACTGTACTCTCTTATCAAGAGGATACATGTTTGTACTTAAATATTTCATTCCGTTGTCTGCAAGAATGGCTACGATATTTTTGCCTTCGTTTTCGGGTCTCTTTGCAACCTGTGTTGCCGCATACAAAGCTGCTGCCGCCGACTGTCCGAGGAACACGCCGTCGGTCTTTGCGATCTCTCTTCCGAGTGCATAAGCATCTTCACCCTTAACATCAATGCATTCGTCATAATCGAATCCGACGATGAAAGGTGCCTTGAATGCATCGGGAAATCCGGGATCTCCGAAAGGTGCCGTTCCGTCAATTGTCTGAGGATTCTCTGAACCGCCGGGTCTCGATGTGGGATCGGCCTGAACAGCAACAACCTTGATATCGGGGTTCTTTTCCTTAAAGAATTTGGTAAGTCCCGTGATCGTTCCTGCAGTACCGCTTGTTGCTACGAGGATATCAACCTTTCCGTCCGCATCTTCCCAGATTTCGGGACCTGTGGTCTCATAATGAACTCCGGGGTTCGCTTCGTTTGCAAGCTGGTTGATGAAATAATGATGTGTGGGTTTCGCATCGCAGTAAGCCTGGATTGCATCCTGATAAAACTGTGTTGAAAATGTTCCGTTTCCGAGTGCCTCCGCAACACCGGGAACATCAAGCATACTCTGCAGATCGGCACCGTAAGCACGAAGGATCTTCTGTCTTTCTTCCGACTGTCCGGGCTCCATAAATACGGTAAGCTTGTATCCTCTGCTTGCTGCAAATGCCGCAAGTCCGATACCTGTATTTCCTGATGTGTTTTCCACGATCGTATCTCCGGGATGTAAGATTCCGTCTCTTTCCGCTGCCTTGATCATATTTAAAGCAGCTCTGTCCTTTACGGATCCCGAAGGATTAAAGTACTCAAGTTTTCCGAGAATATGTGCTTTGATATTGTTGTTTTCCTCGTATTTTACGAATTCGAATAAGGGTGTATGTCCTACAAGTTCCTCGATGTTCTTTACAATTTTTCCCATTTTTCTCTCCTTGTTAATTGCTTTATTCTTTTTGTTTAGTTATTTGTTTCTTTTTTGTTTTATATCTTCTTTTTTTGATCAATTGTCCGGCTCTCATCCTGTTTTTATTTGTCTGCTTATTTTACTTTTGAGAACAGGTTGCTTTTGAACCGGTTTTAATATAGCTTCTTATACGGATCCTCAAGGTAAAATGCTCTCGGTATCTCTCCGCCTGTGTATCCCGCAAGCGCCAGTAACGATGCCGCACATCCGCTCGTTCCGTGATAAAGTCCCGTATATGCATCTGATGTGTTGGGTTCATGTCTGTTCCAGTCCGTGAACCAGTTTCTTGAGCCGTCTTTGTCATTTACGGTGGAATCTCCGATAATTATCTCTGCTGCTTTATATGCCTCGTTAAGATATTTTTCATCTCCCGTAAACTTATGAACGTTTATGAAATGTTCAAGCATTCCGGGTGCGCCACAGCAATAGCAGTTCGTTCTCCAGTATCCTCTTGAATGCTTGGCAGGTGCTCCGGAAGCTATCAGGCCGTTTGTAAGTTTAATAACGAAATCCTTATATTTTTCTTCACCCGTAACATCATATAGTTTGAAGAAAAGTCTTGAAGTTCCGACCGGTCCCTGGCACACACCGAGATAATAAAGATCCGTAAGGTATGTGTCGTTGTATCTTACCAGTGCAGCGGTTTTATCCTCAGAATAATCTGCGATGTTGGTAATGTATTCCGCAGCTTTCTTTGCCGTCTCAAGCAGTTCTTCGTCCTTCGTATTTTCATACACGCTTGCCAAAATATATCCGCATCCCGCAGCTCCGTATTCGAATCCGGGGAAGTATCCGCCCGGCTGTTTAATGGTCGGGAACGAGTCCGTCGGCATTACATACCATCTGTATCCGCCCTGCGGAGCATCTTCCTTTTTGGATGCTATGAATTTCGCTGCTTTGTTTGCAGCCTCAATATACTTCTCTCCGCCGAACTTTCCGTAAATATCGGTAAGGAAAAGGATCAGGCTGCCTTCACCGATTATTCCGTATTCTCCGTACCAGAAAAGTTTTCCGTTTTCTTCATGCGAAGCTTTGATTGCATCATCTGCAACTTTGAGTGCATATTCTTTGTATTTTTCTTCACCCGTGATCGAATAAATCTGCGAAGCCGCATACGCTCCGCCTGCCGGTCCGCAAAGATATCCTATAAACGTACCCGGCAGATACTCCGAATCGGTTGTAAAATCCTCGACTCCGCGATAAGAATTCATACAGTGATTTACTGCCGATTTAGCCGTATCAAGGTATTTTTCTTCCTTTGTTATAAGGTATAATCTCAGATAAAACTGAGCGATCCCGGCAGAACCCGAATATACACTTGCATCCGAAGAAAGAAGATCCGAATTGGATGAAAGACTTTCCGGTTTAACATCCCAATAAATCTCATTTCCCTGTTTGTGTGAATATTTGTCGAGCCAGTCTGAAGTTTCCAAAGCAGCTTTAATTAACTTTTCTCTGTCTGCCGGTTCAAAGCTTTTTATCCACTTAATCTTTTCCATTTCTTTTTCCTTTTAGTTTTTGTAATTTTGCAAAAATATACCCGGGAGAAACTCCCGGGCAACAGTTTTCGTATTCGAAAGGCTTATAGCCAAACATCAAAGATCCTTTAATGCCCATTAGTTTTCCTGTCTCTTGTTATAATCTTCAAGTGCAGACTTAATAGCCTCTTCTGCGAGTACCGAACAGTGCATCTTGTAATCGGGAAGTCCGTCAAGTGCCTCTGCAACTGCGGCGTTCGTAAGTTTCATTGCCTCTGATACAGGCTGACCCTTGATAAGCTCTGTTGCCATTGAACTCGATGCTATTGCGCTTCCGCATCCGAAAGTTTCAAATTTGACATCTTTGATAATGTCGTCTTCTATCTTTAAGTACATCTTCATGATGTCGCCACATTTGGCGTTGCCGACTTCACCTATTCCGTTGGCATCTTCGATAACACCGACGTTTCTCGGGTTTCTGAAATGATCCATTACTTTTTCACTGTATAAAGCCATTATTGTTTCCTCCGTGTTAAATCCTTTTAGAACGATAATTTATTTTCCAAACAAATCAGATATATTCTTTTCTTTTTAATATAGAAAGGTTTATAAAATAAATTCTTTCTTACCGGCTACGAGATCTCTCCAAATAGGCGAGAAACTTCTGAGATACTCAACAACTTCTTTTACCGATTTGATGATCTCATCAATTTCGGCATCTGTCGTTTCTTCATTTATGGTCAGTCTGAGCGAGCCGTGTGCAACATCATGTACTCTTCCTATTGCAAGAAGTACGTGGCTGGGATCGAGTGAACCTGAAGTGCAGGCACTGCCCGATGAAGCCTGAATTCCTTTGTCATCAAGAAGAAGTAAAAGTGATTCACCCTCAATTCCCTCGAAGCAGAAATTAACGTTTCCGGGGAGTCTTTTCTTCTCATCTCCGTTGATAGCGCAGTGAGGAATTTCCTTTAATCCGGCGATAAGTTTGTCTCTCTTGGCGGATACCGATTCGTAGTTTTCATCAAGATGCTCGATTGCTTCTTTTAACGCTACTGTCATACCTGCGATACCCGGAACATTTTCCGTACCGGCTCTCTTGCCTCGCTCCTGAGCTCCGCCTTCGATAATGTTGGTAAGTGCGATTCCCTTCTTAACATATAAGAAGCCGACTCCCTTGGGTCCATGGAATTTGTGTGATGAAGCGGAAAGCATGTCGATATTGTCTTCTTTCACATTTACATGTACATGTCCGATAGCCTGTACAGCATCCGTGTGGAAAAGAACACCTTTCTTTCTGCAGATTGCTCCGATTTCACGAATGGGCTGAATCGTTCCGATCTCGTTGTTTGCAAACATTATTGTTACAAGTGCAGTATCTTCGCGAATTGCATTCTCCACTTCCTCGGGAACGATAAGTCCGTTCTCGTGAACATCAAGAAGAGTAATTTCAAATCCTTCACCCTGTAATTTGTTAAGCGTATGCAAAACCGCATGATGCTCAAACGCGGAAGAAATAATATGTTTTTTACCTTTCCTTGCACCAAGTCTTGCTGCAGAGATAATTGCCTGGTTGTCTGCCTCGCTTCCGCCTGATGTAAAGATTATTTCTTTGGGATTGGCGCCTATTACCTTGGCAACTTCCTCTCTGGATTTCTCAAGTTCTTCTTTTGCTTTTTGACCTACTCCGTAAAGACTGGAGGGATTTCCGAATGTATTGTTCATTACCTCAACCATTTTTTCGATAGCCTTGGGGCTCGTCTTGGTTGTAGCGGCATTATCTGCGTATATCATGTCTCTTCTCTCTTTCTTATTAGTTTTGCTTATCAATTGACAAATCGAATTATATATCCTATTAACCTACTGTGTCAATAGGTTTTATGAAATAGTTTTAAAATAGAGGATTTTTTCGTCTTCCCCTTGATTTACCTATTAACCAAGCGGTATAATAGGTAAATGTAATATTTCATTTGGGAGGAATTCTTATGATATCAACCAGAGGAAGATACGCGATCCGTGTTATGATAGATCTTGCAGAACACGAAACCGGCAGTTACATTCCGCTTAAGGATATTGCCGAAAGACAGGAGATATCAAAAAAATATCTTGAAATAATCGTAAAAGACATGGTGGCTGGCGGGCTTTTGACAGGTGCCAGCGGAAAAGGCGGCGGATACAAACTCAACAGAAAGCCCGAAGAATATTCAGTCGGAGAGATCCTTGAACTTATGGAAGGATCAATGTCCTCGGTAGCATGTCTGTCCGACAAGAATATTGAATGTCCTAGAAGATTGTCATGTCAGACACTTCCCATGTGGGAAGAATACGATAAAATGGTCCATGATTTCTTCTACGGAAAAAAACTTTCCGATCTGCTGGAAAAATAAAACAAAACACTTTCGGCCGTCTGAGTATTTTGCTTAAACGGCTTTTTTTATTCTTTTTCCTTTTCAAACTCGAAAGTCTTTAAGAATTTCTTTGCTCTTTCGGTCTTTGGATCATTGAAGAACTCTTCGGGAATGGATTCCTCCACAATATTTCCTCCGTCCATGAATATGATTCTGTCGGCTGCTGCCTTGGCAAAAGCCATCTCATGCGTTACTATGAGCATTGTTCTCTTCTGTTTTGAAAGATCGAGGATTACATCCAGCACTTCCCTTACCATTTCGGGGTCGAGTGCCGCGGTTACCTCATCGAAAAGAAGCACTTCGGGATGCATGATAAGAGCTCTTACTATCGCCACTCTCTGCTTCTGACCTCCGGAAAGCTGTCTCGGATAATTGTCTTTTTTGGAGATCAGACCGACTCTTTCAAGCAGTTTTTCCGCTTCTTCGATGACTTCGCTCTTCTTTCTTTTCTGTACTTTTACCGGAGCTAAGATCACGTTTTCAAGAATGGTCTTATGTGGGAAAAGATCGTAGCTTTGAAAAACCATTCCTATCTTTTGTCTGATCTTAATATCTTTTTTATCCAGAGGATTGATTGAAGTCCCTTCAAAAAGAACCTTTCCTTCCTCAATGCTTTCCAAGCCGATAATGCTCCTGAGTAATGTGCTCTTACCACAGCCCGAAGGTCCGATGATCACAACGGTCTCACCTTTTTTTATTGAAAGACTGATGTCTTCAAGCACGTTTATGTTTTCAAATCTTTTATGCAGATGTTCTATTTTTAAAACTTCTTCCATCTTAATTCTCCCACTTTTTCTCAAGGTATTTTGACAGACAGCTTATCGGATAGCATGCCAGGAAATACAAAAGGAAAATGATCGAAAATACACCGAATGCAGCATGCGGTGAACTTCTTCTGTTGGCTTCTATAATCTGCTGTCCGGTCTTTAATACCTCGACGATCCCGATCATCATTACCAGACTTGTCGTCTTGATCATTCTCGTAATAAGGTTGATCGAAAGCGGTGCAAGTCTTCTTCCAACCTGCGGAATGATGACGTGAACATATGTCTGCAGTTTGTTTAATCCGAGCACCCTGCTGCTTTCGTATTGAATCACCGGAATGCTTATCAAAGCTCCTCTGACCAGATCGGCCATTTCCGCGGTTCCCCAGAATGAAAATACTATTATCGACGCCAGTTCCGCCGAAAGACTGATCCCCGTCATTTTCGAAAACCTGAAATAAACAATGAACAGAAGAACCAGCTGTGGCATTATCCTGACAATCTCGAGATAAATCCTGTAAGTGGCACTGATCACAGGCTTCTTCGCGGAAACCAGCATTCCGATAATAAGACCGAGAATGATGCTTATTATTACCGAGATCAGGCTGATCCTTAAAGCCACGCCAAGTCCCGCCAGAAGGCGTATCATGTTTTTTCCTTTTAATAAAACTTCAAATCCCATTTTTTAGTCTCCGAAGATTTTGAATCTTGACTTCTTTTCCAAAACGCTTCCGAGGATTGAAACCGGAAGCAGCATTACCACATAGAACACTACCAGAAGGAAAAGACTTTCAGTAGTGTTGTAATATAATCCGATCAGGTCTTTGGCCGTAAACATAAGGTCCATAAGACTTATTGCCGAAAAAACGCTCGTTTCCTTAAGAAGGAATATTATGTTGGCAACCACTGCCGGAACGCTTATCGAGATTGCCTGCGGCAGGATTACCGAAGTAAAGAGTACTCCCTTGCTCATTCCCAGAGAAAACGCACTTTCCTTTTGAGTTAAAGGAACCGCCTCGAGTCCGCTTCTGAAACTCTCGGTCATGTAGCTTCCTCCCAATAGTCCGAGTCCTATCGCTCCACAGACCTCTGCGGATATTTTTATCCCTGCTGCTGGAAGACCGTAATATATAAAGAAGAACTGGACCAGAAGAGGTGTATTTCTGAACAGTTCCACGTAGCATTTAACTATAAAAGATGCCACGGGAATTTTAAAATACAGGATGAATGCACATATGATCCCGAGGAGGAATGAAAGTGCTATTCCGATCCATCCGATCTTCACCGTCAGCAAAAATGCCTCTGCAAATAAAGGAAAATATGATTTTATTATCGTAAAATCCATTGTTTATTACCTATCGTTTTCTGTGATCGATTTTGATCGTAAGTTTGTTTCCGACATTCTGGATAATCTGGAAAATAACGATCAAAAGAATTACCGTGACTATCATGATGTCAGTCTGCCATCTGTAATATCCGTATCTGACCGCAATGTCTCCGAGTCCGCCTCCACCGACCGTACCCGACATTGCAGAATATCCGAGTAAGATTCCCGTTGTGATAACCGCTCCGTTAAAAAGCGATACTCTTGCTTCTACCAGAAGAACTTTCAATATGATCTGAATATTACTTGCCCCCATGGCTTTTGCTGCTTCGATCACACCCGCATCCACTTCGTTAAGAGAAGATTCAACAACTCTTGCAATATATGGTGCGGCACAGACCACAAGAGGTACTATCGTAGCCGTTGAACCATAACTTTTTCCAACGATCAACCTTGTAAAAGGGATCAATAATATAAGAAGAATAAGGAACGGAACGCTTCTTATAATGTTACAGATAAAATCCCCGATTCCGTATATTACCCTGTTGGGTATCAGCCCGTCTTTTCTTGTTACGTTTAAAATGATCCCGAACGGAAGACCGAGCACATATCCCAGAGCAGTTGATACCAGTGTCATGTATAAAGTATCTTTAATCCCTATTAAGATCATTTGTATCACTTTGCTGTCAAACATCCTCACTCACCTCCGTTACCGAAAGACCGCTTTCTTTAAGCGTCTCTATAATGCTTTCCTGAACCTTTTCCTGATCGGGAAGTCCCAAGATCATCTCACCGATCGCTTTTCCGCCGACATTTCTTGTATCAGCTTTAAGAATATTGATCAGTACCTGATGTTTTAAAATCAGATTGGAGATCACCGGTTCGTAAGCCGAATTCTCGTTAAATACTATCCTTATCGCCCTCTTTGCTTTAAGGGAGGAAACCGGCGTAAATCTTATTTTCTTATCGAAAATAAGTTCCTTGGCGGCATCGCTTTGAGGATTTTCAAATATCTTATCCACATCCCCTTCTTCTACAAGCACTCCTGCGTCGATGATCGCCACTTTATTACAGATCCTCGTCACTACCGACATCTGATGCGTGATAATGACGATGGTTATGTTCATTTTTTCGTTTATTTCTTTAAGAAGCTGCAAGATCGAATCCGTTGTCTGAGGATCAAGTGCACTCGTTGCCTCATCGCAAAGAAGGATTTTGGGATTCGTTGCCAGGGCTCTGGCGATTGCAACTCTCTGTTTTTGTCCTCCGGACAATTGAGAAGGATATGCCTTTTCTTTTTCCGAAAGATTTACAACCTTCAGAAGTTCCCTTGCTTTCTCCCTGGCTTCTTTTCTTTTTGTTCCCGCTATTTCAAGGGAGAAGCAAACATTATCCAATACATTTTTTTGTTCGAGAAGATTGAAATCCTGAAATATCATTCCGATCTCGCTTCTTTTTTTCCTGAGTTCTCTGCCCGTAAGTTTTCCAAGATCCACTCCGTCTATAAAAACCTGTCCGTCGGAAGGTTTTTCAAGATAATTGATCGACCTTACAAGAGTACTTTTTCCGGCACCGGACATACCGATTATTCCGAAAATATCCCCTTTTTCTATGGAAAGACTGATATTGTCCAATGCCGTAACCATCTGTTTGTTAACTTCAAATTTTTTTGTCAGATTCTTTATTTCTATTTCACTCATTTACCTGTACCCATTTTTCATTTTCCCGACTGACATTATCAAAGACAAATGGGAGGACCGATAAGTCCTCCCGTATTAAACTGTCGAAGTATTTTTTTATTGTTCAAAAAATACTACCGCACCGTCATATTTGTTCTCGATGAACTTCTTGATCTCATCCGATCTTAATACCGCTACGAGAGCTTTGATCTTATCACTTGATTCATTTCCTTCCTTAACTGCGATGATATTAACATATGTTGTTGCCGCTACCGAATCGCTTGCTTCGTATGCGATGGAATCCTGACCTACGGAGTAGCCTGCTTCAAGTGCATAGTTTCCGTTTAATACCACATATTCAACTTCGTCCACTACTCTTGCAACCTGAGCTGCTTCGAGTTCCACGAACTTAAGGTTATAAGGATTTTCTACGATATCGTTAACCGTTGCTGTAAGTCCCGCACCATCCTTTAATGTAAGAAGGCCGTTGTCCTGAAGAAGTAAAAGTGCTCTTGCTTCGTTTGTCGTATCGTTGGGAACCGCAATGCTGTCACCATCCGCAACATCTTCAAGAGAAGCTTTCTTTCCGGGATAGATTCCGAAGGGTTCGTAGTGAATTCCGCCTGCGTTTACAAGATGTGTGCCCTGCTCGTCATTAAAGCTGTTAAGATAAGGAATGTGCTGGAAATAGTTTGCATCAAATTCACCCGATTCAACTACAAGGTTGGGCTGTACATAATCTTCAAATTCCACGATCTCAAGTTTGTATCCGTAATTCTCGATAAGGCCTGCTGCTTCTTCAAGGATTTCTGCGTGAGGAACACTAGTTGCTGCAATTTTGATTGTTTCTCCGTTGCCTGTTACGATTTCAGATGCATCTTCGTTAACTGTTTCTTCTTTGTTTACCGATACTGTTCCACCTTCAACTACAAGTGTGTCTTCATATTCTTTTCCGTATGTATCAAGAAGTGTTGCTTCATAATCCGCATGGAAGAAATTCTCGTTACCGAGTGCCTTGATCTCGTCGTTGATCCAGTTAAGAAGTGTTTCGTTACCCTTGCTGACTGCGGGAGCGATCGTATCCTGGCTTCCGAGTGAAGGAATACCTACAACATATCCCGGATTCTCGATTGCGTAAGCGATAACTTCCGTATTGTCGTTGGCCCATGCAACGCCTGTTCCGTTTTCAAATGAAGTTTTTGCTGTTGCATATGTATCGAACTTCTGAAGTTTGATATCGGGATAATTTTTCTCAAGATATGTTTCTGCGGTTGTACCGGATATAACGATAACCTGCTCGTCTGCCTTGATATCCTCAAGGTTTTCGATAACCTGATCTTCATGAGATACAACACCAAGTGCTACATTCATATAAGGAAGAGCAAAATCAACTTTCTCTGCTCTCTCTTCGGTTACCGTGAAGTTTGCAAGAACGATATCAACCTTGCCTGTTTCAAGATACTCGACTCTGCTGGCTGCCTCAGTTGATACATAATTAATCTTTACACCGAGGTCTTCGCCGATCCTTTCAGCGAAATATACATCGTATCCCTGATACTCACCATTTTCATCCACATATCCAAACGGGTTCTTATCAGAAAATACACCGATGTTTATCGTTCCGTCAGCCTTGATCTCATCAAGTGTTCTGTATACTTTGCTTTCACCTGCCGAAGCACTGTTACCTGTATTTCCGACACCCTGAGAAACAGCGCAACCTGTTAAGGTAAATGCCGCAAGGGCGGATGCCGTGATTCCTGTTACTATTCTTTTTAAATTATTTAAAATTGGTTTTTTCATAATCTTTTTTCCTCTCTATTCTGTATTCCCAAATCTTTATGGGTTGTTCGTTGTAATGTTTTTTGTTTTAAGCGTCCTGTATGACCGGTTTTTTTTATGTTTTTGACATCGTTGAGATGAGTGATCTCTTCACCGTGCATTGGTCCGAATTCTGCGAATCGTCAGCTTTTCTTATTCGTTTTTGAACATAAAAAAACCCGGGGTTTTACTCCCGGGCACAGGTCCTAATTTGAAATGACAAATTATACTTGGGCGCATGACAAATGAGCCAAACACCCGACCGTATTAAATACCCGGGAGATAAGCATTCGACACATACAACAACACATGCACATCCATGTTCTACTGTTTATCGAAATTGATCTCATTTTATCATGTCTCCTTTCAAATGATTTTTGATGCATTCAGCATCTGTTGTCAGATATTACACCTACTAATCTACTATGTCAATAGTTTTTTGAAAAAATTTTTAAAATATTTTTTCGTACATAATTCGAATAACGATATCCTTTTCCCGAAAATATCCTTTTTACGGAATTCTTTCTCAGTTTTTCAGGAAATCCGGATGATCCCCGCGAATGTCCACAACCTTAAAACCTATTCTTTCCACGCGGTTTCTCAAACACATATTGCACTCTGCGGCTTCCTCGCCCGTGCAGATCTTACCGTCATACAAAAGATATTTTTTCCTGACATTTACGGGTGAAAGATTGGGCATCATTACATTGGCACCTGCCAGGATTCCCTTTTCCCTTCCGAGATTGTCCGCAGTTCCGAGCGCCGTAGTAGCGGGAAGAAGCACCTTGGGGAAGATAAGTCTTAAGATTGCAAGAAGCAGTAAGGTTTTCTCAACACTTCCGTTCGGTTCGTCTTTAAACGGCGTATCCTTGTGGGAAATAAACGGTCCGATCCCGATCATATGCGGTCCGAGTTCTTTCATAAAACAGATATCTTCATAGATATGCTCGGTTTTCTGACCGGGAGTTCCGATCATTATCCCGCAACCCACCTGAAATCCGATCTCTTTTAAATCCCTTAAGCACTGTTTTCTGTGTGCTCCCGAAAGATTCGCGGGATGAAGCATCGAATAATGCTCTTCGTTAGCCGTTTCATGTCTTAAAAGATATCTGTCCGCACCTGCATCGAAATACTTTTTATAGCTTTCCTTACTCTTTTCCCCGATGGAAAGCGTTACGGCCGAATCGGGAAATCTTTCCTTGATCCCGCTTACGATATCGCATATCTTTTCATCCGTAAAATACGCATCTTCTCCGCCCTGAAGGACAAAAGTCTTAAATCCGAGCTTATCGCCCATTTCGCAGCAGGAAAGAATCTCTTCTTCAGTCAGTCTGTAGCGTTCCGCATTTTTGTTGGAACATCTGATACCGCAGTAATAGCAGTCATTTTTGCAGTAATTGGTAAATTCGATGAGTCCTCTTAAATATACTTCTTTGTGAAAAACTTCCTCCGAGACCTCACGGGCGGCCCTGTAAAGATATTCCGCATTTTCCTCATCGGAATTTTCGAAAATATATTCAAGCTGTTCTTTCGTTATTTCCTGTTTTTCCTTTATTTCATCCGTAATACGGGCAAATTCCCGATCCATATTTCAATACTCCTTTTTTATTTCGCTAATTCCGTAAACCTGCTTAAACATTTCCTCGTCTTTGACCGTTCGGATAACCATGACTTCGGTAAAATGTCCGTCATCTATATTCTTGAATCCCGCCACTTTCTCTCCGGTGCAGATGGAGCTTTTAATGACCGCATACTGGTTCACTCTGTCAAACGGGATATTGTTTTTCAGTTCCTTCATATAAGACGGGGTTTTTCCGTTATCCTGATACATTTCGATCGCGAGTACGATCCAAAAAGCCAGTAAGATGATT
>JAILRA010000107.1 GCA_024698715.1 Lachnospiraceae bacterium | reverse complement strand
CCGTATTCTCGCATGGTTTTTATCATTTTATTCTGAAAAACGGAAACAAAGTCCGTCGCAATTTTTAAGGGGATCTTACCGATCCTGCCGACACCCGAAGAAAGATTGGAATCAAAATAATATAAAAGATACCATGAGATTCCGTTGATATGCACTTCGCACCCTTTTTCTTCGAGGAACTTAACTATATTCGCGTTGCCCAAATGACAGTATTTTACGTACAGTTCTCCGACTATCCCTATTTTTTCTTTCTTTTCATCCGTTATCTCGATATCCTTAAAATCTTTGCAGATTTTTTCAAAATTCTTAAACATATGTCCGAACGTCAGGTGCCTGCCATTTTTCAGATCATCGGAAATAATGTCTATCCATTTTTGCCAACATGCATCCGCTTCGCCCTTATTCTTTTCGTATGGTCTTACCTGATTGACGAGAAGCATTAAAATATCGGCGTAGAATATCGAAAAGAACGCTCTCCAAAGCATTTCGGGATTGACCGCAAGTTTGGTGTCCGGATTGAAACCCATCATATTCAGGGTATACACCTTCACTTTGTCGGATAAACCTATTATATCAACCACTCTTCTTAATGCCGTCACGTAATTCGAACCCCTGCAGGCATCTCCGGCGGAAGGCATCAGAAGTTTTACACGGTTATAATCATACGGGCAGTTCTTCAAAGCCGAAGCAAACTGTCCCATAATCTGGGCACACGGAAAGCACATATCATTGTTGATATGCTTAAGCCCCGTGTTGGTTATATCCTCTTCGTTGTCCAGAAGTATCGGATGATAATTCTTTGAATACAAAGCATATTTTATCAGTGGAAATAAAAAATCCATCATGGCCGGAACCATGAGGATATATTTTTCTTTAAACTCGGATTCGTCAATTTTATACACAATAATATCCCTTTTTTTGCCGCTGTCTGTTTGCCGTAATGTACAAATGCGAGGTCTGCACACACATTTATTATACCGAATTATGAGAATTATTAAAGGGCAGACAGCATTTTACACAGATTCCTGTAAAAAGGCTTGACCGAAACTCTCTTGGTAAGGCCGCCCTGAGGTGCCATATGGTCACCCGTTACAGTCGGAAATACATACCAGACTCCGGGCTTTAACTTAGCATCTTCCGTATATGGAAGTGTTTCTTCTCCAAAGGGTGCTCCCGCGGATATCGTATTGACGAGGCCGTCATTGGGTTGCCAGGATTCGTCAAGTTTAAATCCGCCTTTGGTATATCCCGTATAGTTTGCCATATTGATGGCGCCTTTCATGAAGATGCTTTCGGTAATCTTAGGATCGGGATAATACCCTCCTCCCTCCTTTTCTTTGGTGGAAACATACGGGACGGCAAAATAGTATACATTGTCAAAAGTCGTTATGGTACCGTTAAGTAAGAGCGCATTGTCGATATGCATATCAAACCCTGCGTGGTCCGAATCTGTTCGTCCGTCATTTTTATTCTTTATATTCTTTGAAACAGTATCCCCGTTCTTTAAGTATTTCTCGGGAATATCTATCGCACTCTGATCAAAGGCTGGATCCTCGTAAAGATCGTATGCGGTGGTTCCGTTCGTGGGTGCGGCCAGCGTTACAAGTGCCACCAATCCGTCCCCATTGCCACCCATAAAAAACTCCGAGAGGCTTCCGTCTTCGGTATACGCCCTCTCATCTTTAGAACCGTTTACAAGAATCTCCGAGAAAAGCCTAATGGTCGCGCCTCCGAACGAATGTCCGATCAGCACGAATCGCGAGCCTTCAAAATCTTTTAGAAGGGCTCTTCCCGTGTAATCTTCGCCGTATCTTTCATGATTGCATCTTTTGGAATGTTCTTCGCCGTAATCGACTCTCGTGCCGTATAACTGCGCATACAGTTCGCAGGCCCTGTCCCACGCGCTTCCCGTAGGGTCCACGGATGCAGCATAGCTTTCATATCCGATATTGTTAAGATAAAGCATCACATCGCCCGTGGTCATTCCCCAATAAGGAATGAATTCGTACTGCGCATCATAACTTCCGTAGCCCGATAATCCATGCACGAAAATGAATTTGATATCGGTTTTTTTACCCGGGTGAAAACCTGTAATACCCGAAACGACCGCGGTGATCGAAAGCATAACCGCTATCCATATGGCTGTCGCTTTCTTGCCGATCTTATTGACTTCGAAAAACGGATACGGCCCTTTGACCTTTTCTTTGGCATTTAAAATAATCATAATCAGTCCGTATATAAACGTGATGATTAAGGGAAGCACGATAAAATAGGTTTTAACGTGTTTTTCGAGGAAAACATACGAAAAAATGCTTAAAACGGGGCAGAAAATGTGCAGCACTAAATTTCTTCCGGTGAAAAGCTTCACGGTCTTTAGCATCGGAAGTAATACAAATACCGTAACAAGCATTGTAAGCGCGAGCATGCTCGTAGCCGTGTATCGTACAAGTTCCACGGGTAATTTCATTCCGAAAATCACCAAAAGAAGTGAAGACACCATGCAGATGCTGTTGGAAATCTGTGTGTAGTAGATATATGCCTTTTCTTTTTTATTAAGAGAAATAATCAGGCTTACAAGTTCTGCGATAAAGATTATCAGATTAACAACTCTTGCCATTTTGCCTCCTCCTTTTCTTTTATGATATATTATAACATGTGCTCATAAAAAAAATCCCGCAAGTCAAATAAAACCTGCGGGAATTCATTGATCATGTTATTTTTTCCTGCGAGCATTCTCTTTTACCCAGAAATGCCACTTTGGCGCTTTGGGCATCGGCTCGTCGTTTAACAAGGCTTTGATTACCCTACGATGTGCATAAATCATTCCGCCTGCAAAAATAATAAGTATTAATGCGAGAATTATTCCTTTTTTCATATTTGTAACCACCTTTCCGACTTAAAGACTTAATACAAAATTTTCTGCCTCTTTGT
>JAILRA010000043.1 GCA_024698715.1 Lachnospiraceae bacterium | reverse complement strand
TACCTTGACGCCTTCAAAAGAATCAAAGTAGTTCGCATACTGCTTTAGCATCTTCCTGGGGTTTTCTTTATCCTTTGATGCTCTTTCCTCCGGAGTCCCGGCGGTTCTTACCCAAAAATCATATGCATCAAACTCCCAGGCTTTCTTATGTTGTTTACTGTAATCCTCCCGGTATTTTATCCGGACATTTGTCCAGATAAATACTCACTTCATGCACTATCTTAACCCGTTAGCATATACCCATCTCTGCAAACAGTCTCAATTCTCATATTCTTCTTGGTACCACATAATGTATCTGGCTATACACTCAGGATATTTTTTATAAAAGGCGCGACAAACTCTTTTATATAAATCAAGCACTTTATCATTCCCACAGAATTCTAAAAGATAATCCAGCATCAAACCAACCTCGTTTTCTGAGGCATCCGGATTGGCACAGAGTATTTCTACCGGCCCAAGATATTCACGATATGCTTCTTCATGGAGTATTCTTATTTGGTTCGCTATTTCTTTTATCTCTATATCAATTCCCATGGCTTCAACTAACTCTACCTCCCTGCATTTCTATATAGTCCTGTAAATCATCGATAATGCCCTGATTCCCGGTAGAATTGTAATTTTCATAGCAAACATCAATATAACTCAATACATCATATTTCTTGAGCAGATCCGATAACTCAGAATATGTTTTATTCCATGCTTCTGCTAAAACCGGTATTAAAACCAGCTGCATATTAAGTACTTCTTTATCTCTCATACTCATAACAGAAGTCCTCCTTAACATCATATTTCTCATGTGCTTGCAGTTTTTAACTGCTCAACATCTGCCTTAAATTCCATAAGTTCCAGGACATACTCCGGCATTTTACGTTTTCCTGCTTCCCAGTCAGTAACAGTCCTGTACGGTATATTATAATAATCACAAAATTCTTTGCGATTCATTCCCATATTTGTTCGTAATTTTTTTATCTCATTCGCTGTATCCATATCGTATCACCCATTTCTATCAATATTATAATAGCACTTTTAACGCATTGCATCAATATTAAAAAAGCACTCCGAGATTTTTCATCTCAAAGTGCAGATATGTAAAAATATCAGTCACATTTCCGCTTGCTTTGACAGTTATAGTATTAAAATGAAGAATTCCTATGATCAAAAGAATCGACATTATCATATTTACAATAATTCTGAATTGCTTATTATAATAAAATCGCATACTCTCTCCTCCTTTAATACTGATTTATTCTTCTGACTTTCCTAACAAATCTGCCATATACAAATTAATTCAACAATTGTTTTCGTGCAAAGACGAATCTTTTGTAATTTCTTATATGCTTAAATTCTTTTTTCGTCTCTTTATGACTCTTTCCCGCTCTTACGACGCTTCCCTCAATCCATGAGCTTTCATGTATTACGGCCTTTTTTATCCCTGTTACTATACAGAATTTATTTAAGAATCTCTGATTCTTGATATCTTCCCATGAGAGTTCCGCGGCAGCCTTTTTAAATGCGGCATCACTGACATCATCCGAAAAGAGCATATCACCATAACATTTCACTTCCGTTTCGGTAGGCTCCGCCATAAACATCCTAAACAGAGTTTCGCATAAACTGCCGTCAGTCAGTTCCGATTCACCTGTTACTTCTTTAGGGCTTTCCGTTTTTATCAGAAGATCTATGAATATTTTTAATGCCCCGGCATTTTCATCTATCGTCAGTGCATTCGGATTGGACACTCCCGTCTTCGGTACGTAATTCCCGTCTTTTTGCTCATATTCAAGCGTCATACCCTCGTCAGACGATACGATTGCTTCGAAAAGAGAGTTGCTGAAAGTGCTCTTTCTCTTTAAGCCTCTCTTAGGCATAAAATAGTAGGCTTTATAATATTCATCGTCCATACCTTTCGGAGTATCGTAAAGCCCAAAATAATACCCCGTTACATTAATATCCGGATTAACACTCTTAACCAATATATCAATCGACTCCTGCAGTGTTCCGATCCATCCGCTGTCAACTATCGCGAACTTCGAGTCCCTGCAGAGTCCTTCCTGTTTCAGATATCCCGTTGCGGTATCAAATGCCGCTTTTGAATGCGATAATATAAACTGCTTAAGTTTATCGTTATCCTTGAGTTTTTCTCTTAAGCCCATAACTTCATTGTAGTTAAGTATATTGGCTTTTCCCTCCGAAAGTCCGCTTTCAGATAAAACTTCCTCGCATTCTTTCTCCGAAAGTCCTCCGCGTCTCAATATTTTGAACGGTGTAACATCTATCCCTCCGACGCAGATACTTTCAACACTTTTGTCGATGTCCAGACAATACGAAGGCAGTCTCATTGAAAGTCTGGATACATTCAGATACCTGCACTCGATATCTGTCTTTCTTTTTTCGGCGATTTTTTTAGCGATCAGATAGATCTGATATCCGTCACGGCTTAAGAAATACAGTCTTTCTTTTCCGTCTCGTTTTGCCTCTTTTAAAACCCACTCCGCATAGGAAACAAGAGGTATGGCTATCGCCAAAAGATATAGTTTTGTAGCTAAGGGCATCTCTTTGCCCTTTATCTTTCTGTATTCATCAAAGGAGTCATCCATGCATTTTAAAATATTCGGCACACATTCAAGCACCTTCCTGTACTCTTCAATTCTCGCTCTGTCAGATTCAGTCTCTTGATGCAATAAAGGTGCCTGACACATATTGTGTCCGGCACCTTTCTCATTAAAATCATTCATTAATATAATCCAAAATAGTATGCTAAATTAAGCTCCACTGATTCCGGGTTGTTATCATCGCTTCCGGGATCGGGACTCGTAGGTTCCGGGTTTGTCGGTTCGGGATTATCCGGGTTATCACCGGGATCCGGATTGCCGGGTTCAGGCGAACCGGGTTCGGGATTATCGGGATCCGGATTAGCAGGATCGGGATTGTCGGGATCCGAAGGTTCCGGATCGGGATTTACAGGGTTCGTAGGCTCGGGATTATCCGGCTGCGAAGGATTATCATCGCCACCATCGTCATTTCCGCCGTCATCGTTTCCGCCGTCGTCATTGTTTCCGGGATTATTACCGCCACCGCCGCCGCCGTTGTCGTTTCCGCCGCCCGGATTTTCGTCGGTGATGGTATTATCCGTGTTATCTGCCACCTGATTATTGGTATTTGTGACGGTAGCATTTGTACTCACATTGGCATTTGCTGCATTTTCCGTATCAAACGCACTGGAGTAAATATATGCTATTCTTCCGCTGTAAACTACTTTAAACCAGAGACCGTCCTTGACTTCTTCTATAACATCAATAAGATCGTCTTTTTTCAAAGAACCGATAACTGAAGCTTTTTTATCGGGCTCACTGAAAATTTTGGAGTCAACAAGAACGGTGCGCTGTGTGGTAGTCTTGCCTGAATCGCCTGATACCTTTCCTTTCATATCATCACTTGATTCGGATCCGGTACCGGGCATTTCGATAGCAATATTACCGTTCAGATCACTCATTTTGACATACTGGGTATTCTCTTTTGATGCATTACTGTCGCACGCTGTTAACAGGACGGCTGTAAATGCGATTGCCGGCAGTAATAATACTCTCTCTTTTTTCATATCTTTTCGCCTCTTCAAGAAGATCGGTGTTAACCGCCGATTCTCTTCTCTTGTATTTGGCTAATACCCCTTTGGGAACCAAACATGCAATGATCGGACGAAGCACAAATAACCATCCCTTCGGGAAGAGGATTCCCATCTCTTTGAAGTTGTGGTATCTCAACTTCGCTTCGTTGATCCTGCACTTAAATGACCTTCTCTTGTAAGATTCTGTGTTTTCCCTGTAACAGAAAAGCCTTTCCTGTAAATTTGCCCCCTTCAGTCCGGCTTTCTTGAATCTCATAAATATCTCATAATCCTCGCATCTTAATGTTTCTTCAGACTCGAGATATCCTTCGTTCTTATCGAATATCGATGCTCTGTACATAACAGACGGATGAACGAACGGCGAAAATCTCAGATAATCGTCGTTTACGGGATATGCGGGCATTTCTCTTTTGCCCCATATTCCGGATTCATCGAAAAGATCCGTATTGCATCCCACCCACGAATACTCTTTGTTTTCTTCGAGGAATTCGATTTCTTTTTCAAATCTTTTTGTATATGATATATCGTCGGCATCCATTCTTGCGATATATTTGCCCCTCGCAAGTTTGATGCATTCATTCAACGAAAACGCAAGTCCCTTATTCTCATCTTTTCCGGCAAGGATAATCCTGGAATCAAGAGACGGAAGTTCGTTGAGCGCCTCACTGGTCTCTTCGTCGGAGCCGTCATTCCAGATGATGAATTCAAAATCCGTGAATGTCTGATTTAATATGGAATAAACGGCCTCATACAACGCCTGTTTGTCCCACTGATTATACACTCCCATGATAACCGACACCATCGGTTTCTTTACTGCATCCATTTAGACATTCCTCGAATCGATTATTCTTGTAACATTTCCCGTTTACACTTGTCTTCCACTGACAACAGCGTCCGCTTCTTCATAAAGATGACGCATCACTTTCGCAACTTCCTCTATAGTAAAATCGCGCACCGATTCTCTCGAATTGGATGCCATTTTCTGTTTCATTATAGAGTCTGACGCCAGTTTGTCAATAGCATTTTTGAAATCCGCCACATTGGTGGCTTGGCACATAATCCCGTTAATGCCATCCCTTATATATTCCCTTGTTCCGCGATTATCCGCTGCGATAACGGGCACCCCCGAAAGCAGTGCTTCTACCGCGGCTATTCCGAGTCCCTCTCTCTGTGAAGGAAATGCAAAGCAGTCCGCACTCTGCAGTATCCTTTCCATATCGTTCCTGTATCCGAGAAGTCTGATGCGATCCGACAATACATAGGTGTTTATCAGATTTTCAAGTTTTCCTCTGTTTGGTCCCACACCGCAGATGCTGTAATATACATCTTTTCTTTTAAGATTCTTGATGGCTTCGATGACAACTCTCTGATTCTTGTTATCATTGAGCTCCGCTGCGGTAACTATATGGAACGCATCCTTCGGAATGCCCAGTTCTTCTCTTACCTGATCCGATATTTCGGGGTTCGGCCTAAACTTATCTTTATCGACACCGACGCTGTGAATACGTATTGCACTGTTTCGCTGCCTCGTGGGAAGCTTCATGGCTGCCTTGTAATCCTCTTCATTGATGGTCACTATCCTGTCTGTATATCTTGCAAGGAATTTCTCGGCATTGTAATAAAGTACCCTGTTCTTGAGAGGAGCTCCTTCGTAAAAGTGGAATCCGTGTGCGGTATATATCACATACGGCTTCTTCTTGCTCGAATGAGCAGCCATTCTCGCCGCCACGCCTCCCATGGGATTGTGGCAATGAACAATGTCGATGTTTTCTTCATCTATTATCTTTTTAATCTGTTTAATTGCTTTCGAATTGTTTGAAATGCTCTTCGGACTCTTGGCTATGTCCACATGGTGAAGAATAATACCTTCCTTCTTGAGGCTTCCCGAATCAAACGAGTATATCGTGATATTGAAATTGGATGCATAATGCACTTCATAACCGAGACTTTGCATTATTCTCACATCACTCATTTCAAACTGCGGTAAGAATCCGGCAATCGTCGTAACAAACAGTATTTTCTTCATTATTCTTCCGATAAAACACTATCCATAAGGTCCATTGCTTTTTTGACCTCTTCCTCGTTGGGTATCATTACATAACACTCAGCGTCGGGAATTGAATATGTCGTCGAACTCTCCCCTCTTCCGGTAACACTGATACTGTCTATTGTCCAGGATTTACCGGTAGTCAGCTGGTATCTTACCAGATCGTATATTACTTCCTGTGGCATGTCGGTCATTATAAAACCGTCCAGATTGTCCAGCACTTCATCATAATTGGTCAGTATGGCGGGTGATGTCATCTTGTTGAATACCGCTTTGATAACTTCCATCTGATTTGCACCGCGTGTTACGTCGCCGCCCGGAAGAGCATATCGTTCTCTTGCAAACGCAAGAGCCTCAAGTCCGGTCACGTGGTTGTAACCTACAGTGTAATGCTTGATGGGTTCCACGGTAAAATCATACTGTGAATAAACATCTATTCCGCCCAATGAATCCACGATCCTCTCGAAACCGCTGAAATTCATTTTTAAGTAGTAATCTATCTTGATACCATAAAGATTTTCGAGTGCAGCTTTGGAGCTGTCTATTCCGTAAAGCCCCGCATGCGTTAGTTTGTCCATTCCGTCCTGTATGGGCAGATATACGAAATAATCTCTCGGTGTGTTTATAAGCTGAATATGGTTGGTCTTTGTGTTTACCACAGCGAGAATGTTGACATCGCTTCTGCTTCTGGCATTTACCCAGCCCCACATATCGATCCCGCTTATATATACCACGAATCTGTCCTCATCCGAATCCAGATTGTAGAGATACTCTATCTGAGGCTCAACCTTTTCTTCAACCGGTGTTTCAACTTCAACCGTATAGACGTTCAGTTCACGTATCTTATCACTTAGATCTTCATATCCGACCTGTTCCGATACGACATCCAGGTACGCACTGTTTATGATTATCGCTTTGCATTCTTTATTAAGAAGACTGTCTATTACATTAAGGATATTCTCCCCCGTTATATAATCGACACCGTTTCCGGTCACTTCATCTATAGAACGGATAACGTCTTCAGCACTCTTTTCTTCCGATACATATCCGACAGTCTCGTTTTTCAGATCCGAAACAGCCGCTATCGGGTCTTCGGAACGAACAAATATCGACATGTTGACGATTTCGGTTCCCGTATATCCTGTTACCTTACTTAACGCCTTGTCAGACTTAATGACTGCCGTAAGCGCATATGCCAAAACAGCTGTAACAAGGATCGAAATAACGGTGGTTATAATAAATCCGGGCAGTTTCTTCGAAATGAAGACCGTCGCAACATTAAATCCTATGATAACTGCGGCAAATATCAAAAGAGCAGGCGTGGGAACGATATTCATCTTAAGAAGTTTCATTCCCAGGATCAGTGCCACGACAACCTGTGCTACGATAAAAACCGCACTTAAACACCGTAAAAAAGCCGATGTTTGCATCCTTGCGGCTTTCTTACCGGTATTCTCTCTTTTATTCATTATCTGTATATCTCCAATCGGATGTCCGATAGTTGTCCCAAATATATTATAGTTAAGAAAAGTATACAAAATCCCAAGGTAAAAATCAACACATTGTACATAACTAATTCACAGATTTTTATACGACATTTCATATATTAAATATACGAATTTCACAATATTTTTTATGGATTCGCAGAAATAAACATTTTCACTCCGCTTTCCAGGGGCTGTATGTCTTTCCTTCAAGTATATCCGCAATACGTTCGCATGCGTGTCCGTCACCGTAAGGATTGCAGGCATGAGACATCTTATTGTACTCATCCTCGTTTTCCAAAAGCAGCTTGAATGTCTTATAAATAACCTCTTCGTCGGTGCCGACCAGCTTCAGGGTACCTGCTTCCACTCCTTCGGGTCTCTCGGTCGTATCTCTCATAACCAGGACCGGAACGCCGTACGAAGGGCATTCTTCCTGAATTCCGCCCGAATCCGTCAGGCAAAGATATGCTCTGGCCTCAAAATTATGGCAGTCAAACACCTCTATCGGCTCTATTATATGTATCCTGTCGCATCCGCCAAGCTCCGCCGATGCCGCTTCACGCACCACGGGATTCATATGGATCGGATATACAGCCTTGCATTCGGGATGCTCGTCAAGTACGCGACGTATCGCCCTGAACATATGGTGCATCGGTTTGCCGAGGTTTTCTCTTCTGTGGGCCGTGATAAAGATAAGCTTCCCGTCCCCGACCCATTCAAGTTCTGGATGCGTATAATCCTCTTTTACGGTATGCTGCATAGCATCAATTACCGTATTACCCGTAATATATATGGTTTCTTCCTTTTTTCCTTCTTTTCTGAGATTATTCGCAGCCAGGGGAGTCGGCGCAAAATTGTACTCGGATATAACACCCACTGCCTCACGGTTGAATTCTTCCGGATAGGGTGAGTGAATATTGTAGGTTCTCAAGCCGGCCTCAACATGTCCTACGGGAATCTGAAGATAAAAACAAGCCAGAGCCGTAACGAATGTGGTAGAAGTGTCGCCGTGAACCAGTACCAGATCGGGCTTAACCTCTTCCAAAACTTCCTTTATACCGTTAAGGACATTGGTCGTGATGTCAAAAAGCGTCTGTCTGTCTTTCATGATATTAAGATCGTAATCCGGCTTAACTCCAAATGTCTCGAGCACCTGATCGAGCATCTGACGGTGTTGTGCGGTCACGCATACCACCACTTCAAGGCCCTCTCTTTTTTTCATTTCAAGGACAAGCGGACACATTTTAATGGCTTCGGGGCGTGTCCCGAATACTGTCATGACTTTTTTCATAATGAATCTATTCCCTTCTTAACTTCTTCGGCTCTGTGACTCCAGGTATTTTCTTTAAGGAATTCACTTTGAGAAGCCGAATCGTATTTGCAATGTATTTTTCCTTCTCCGATCCCTTTTACAAGTTCGATGAATGTTTCCTCGTCCTTATACAGCCAGACATATTCACCGAAGCGTTTCACTTCGTCGTATTGAACGCTTATTATATTCTTTCCGTAACTGATGTATTCGTAAAGTTTAACGGGATCCACGGCTTTTACGATGTCATTGACTACAAAAGGCATCATCAATGCATGCATGTCTTTTATTTCATTCGGGATTGCACTGTGCTCCACTACTCCGTGAAACACAAATCCCTCTTCGTTATCCGGTCTGCTGTTTTCCGGGCCCCAGAAATGAAATACAACATTTCCGAGCACTTCCCTGCATTTTTCGAGCAGTTTCCAGTCCATCCACTCGGCTATCGTACCCACATACCCTATCTTTACGATATTTTCGGGTTTTATTTCAGCTGGCGGAATGATATCTTTTCCTCTAAACGCATTTCTTATAAGTATCGTTTTTTCTCTTGTACTCTCAGGCAAAAGTCCTATCAGGTATTGGCTGCTCGCGCATATGAGATCCGCTCTTTCAACAAGCTTCGCCTGCTGCGAGGAATATGCTTCCTTCATCTTCGGATTCGACTGCATGGAGATACAGTCATCCATATAATCGAATACGACGATTCCCTTGTAATCCTCGGGAATATACTTTCCAAAAAGTGCAGATCCGAGCCAGACTATATCATATTCGTCGAAATTCTTAACCTTCCCTTTAAACAATGCTTTTGAAAGGCCAGATATCGCACCTACCTTTTCCTGATAAGGAAGGAGACTAAATTCTTTGAATCTTTCCGGAAGAGTGGTGTTTTTCTGTGTTTTGATCTTTTTGAACGCATGAACGGGACTTAAAACGGTTATTTCATAGTCTTTTTCAAGTTCCATTTCCAGAAACTGCGGCCGCTGGGCTATCCATTTCCACTCAACAGCACACATATAAAGCATTTTCTTCATATATACATCAGTTCTCCGATAATCTGCACAATTCCCTGCTTCAGGTATTTCCCGTTGATCACGGTCGATACTCTTGAAAACTTGTTATGCTCGTACAAGTCGCCATATCTGTCGATTATCCGCAGATCTTCTTCGTTTAATCTGTCATGATACATTTCTGAAAAGACTTTAGCCTGATTGACGGATCTTTTCAGAGTATCCTTAACATGATTGTTTCCCAAAAGCCTTTTTATAATGAAGCCTATGGTATTAACCTTCGTTGCACCAACCACATTGTTTTCGTGCTGACGATAAAGAATCGTCGGTTCATCGACAAAATCTATCGTACCGAAGCAACAGGCGACAAGAACCATCCACCAGTCATGCATCACTATCCCGTCATCCTCAAGGGAGATAATGTCGTTTAATGCTCTGTTCCACATCATCGTGCATCCCGTAGCATTGTTTTGTGCAAGAAGATGACTCAGATCTTTTACTTCGGGTTTTAATGCCCTGTACCTGATAAAAGATTCACCTATAACATTCAGTTTCCCGTCCGTTACCTTCAGATCGGTATGTATGAGAACAGGGCAGTTTTTTTCCGTCTCGAGTTTTTTCATGCGTTCCATCGTTATCTTAATCTTGTCCGGAAGCCATACATCATCCTGATCCGAAAACATGAAATATCCGAAATCACCGCTTTTTTTTGCATTTTCAAGAACGAAAGCGAAATTGGCTTTTGCTCCCTTTTTCGCATTGTTTTTTTTCTCAAGACTGATTATTTTTTCGGGAAATCTTTTAACATATTCATCCGTTATTTCCTTTGTACCGTCACTTGAACCGTCATCGCTAACAAACAATACCCAGTCGGAATATGACTGTTTAAGGATACTCTCTATCTGTTCGGATAAATATGCCGCACCGTTATAAGTCGCCATGCAGATTGCAACGGTGTTTTCATCGATCGTGTAACTCATTCAAACCTCGTAATCACGTAGGGAGATGCCATCCCTGCTCGTGTGCGACTCGTGTTCGAGCCAGTGCCATAAAAATAGTGGTGGCATAAACACACCACCACTATTATAACTCATTCTTATATATTATTTCTACCAAAAAGGTTATTCGATCTCAGGATCTATTTCCTGCTCTTCTTCATTAACGATCTTTGAATCCTCATCGAGTATTGTCTCTTCTTCGGAATCATCGAAATCTGTATCTTCGAATTCAGGCAGATCGATCACAGGTAAGGTAACATCGGGCATAACATTCTTTTTGAACGTTGAAATCATTGCCGCACAGTGAATTCTCCATGCAGGATCCTGAGGACAAAGCATTCCGCTACCCGTACCGGAAATGATTCCGTTACTTATAGCCCAGTTCATTGCATCTACAGCCCAGGAACTTACCTGATTTCCGTCATAGAAACTTCCTATGCGCTTATCAATCGTACCCATCGTCTTGCAACCCTTGTATTCAGCATACTTTGCAAGCATTACAGCCTGCTCTTCTCTGGTCACATATCCTTCGGGATCGAATTTTGTGGCTGTCTTTCCGCCAGTAATACCCTTCTGTTTAGCCCATGTTACAGCCTTTGCATACCATGCACTTGACTTAACATCTTCAAATCCGGATTCACCCTCAACTTCGGGTTTTCCGTCGAGACTGTACAATACCTGAACAAATTCACATCTCTTAAGATTATCATGAGGTGCAAAGATAATCCTTCCGGGTAACAGTTCACCCTTTCCTGTCATATAGCCTTTATCGTACACAAATTTTGCCGTATTGTATTCCCATGTACTCATGCTGACATCTGCGAATATATTTCCGGGTGTCGCATCAGCCAATGCCGTTATCTCTACTGTTGTTTTCAGATTATTAACCGTGGCTGCGGTAAGAGTTACCTTACCTGCTTTCTTAAACTTCACAACTCCGCCCAAGCCGTTTTCTTCTCCGACTACAGTGGCAATCGAAGGATCGCTTACGGTCCATTTGAGGGTTCTTTCCGTCGCATTTTCAGGTAAAATCGATACCTGATATTTCACTCCCTGACCAACCTCAATAACTGTGGGTGCATAATCAAATCTTATTCCCGACGGCATGATTCCGACAGTAACTTCGCAGTTATGAGACAGTCCGTTCACTGTTGTCGCGGTTATGGTGGCTTTTCCAAGTCCCTTGCCTGTTACAACTCCGTTAGCATCGACAGTTGCTATATTAGCATCACTTGTTGTCCATTTAACCGATTTGTCATATGCATCCGCAGGAACAACAATCGCTTTTAACTGACGTGAAGTACCCTTTTCAAGCAATAATGAATCCAGATCTATGCCGATTCCGTTCGGCATTTTCATAACGGTAACTTTACACTCATGTTTTAAGCCGTTTATGGTTTCTGCAGTAACAACAGCTTCACCTGCAACCTTTGCTTCCATAAGTCCGTTTTCATCTACACTTACAATATTTGGATTGCTGCTTGTCCATTTAACCGTATTGTCAAAAGTATCCGAAGGAACAACTACTGCTGTCAGCTGTCTCTTATCGCCGGGTTTCAGTTTCGCACTGTCCAGACTTAAACCGATTCCTTTAGGCCAAACCCAGGTACCGTTGTTGTATTTACCGGTATAAATAGCCTGAAGTTTAACACCGTATTCATCCTTTGTAGCCCAGTAAATCTTTCCGTTGTAATAAACGGGATCTGTATCCGAAGCAAGAAGGGTATTCGGAACCTGAATCGTATTCATCTTTGGATTTCCGATTCCGTCCAGTTCTGCATAGTAGGTTTTTACTTCTTTTTGTTTCTTATTGCCGTATTCTCTCTTTTCCCAGAAAATACCAACTGTATTGTCGTCAATGGTAACAACCTTGGGGTTCGCTGCAAAATGATTTTTATCATATTTTGTAAGCCAGAGTATGCCTTTGTTAACCTCATTTCCGGTAAGCCAGAGTGATGTTTTGGGGTTTGAAGGTTTCGTTCCCGTGGGTCTTCTCGTTTCTCCGGCAACAAGATATGCGTAATCCACATCAAACTTGAACTCTTTGTTGAATATCTGTATGAAAAGATCTCTCGCATCATTATGTCCGTAATATCCGCTGCTCGGTGCAGGAGCAAGTGACAATTCTCTTTCCGAACTTGAAGTGAACACATATCCGTTTTTTAGTTCGGCAGCATTTCCCATCAAAGCGAAAGTTTCATTATATCCGTACTCTCTGTTTGCACCTTCTCTGAAATTGAAGGAAGTAAGTTCGCCCGCTCTTCCGAGATGACTGGCAATTTCCGTCACGCAAAAGCCTCTTGAATAAGCATCGCCCTGATTGAGTGCCAAAAATCCGCCGTTCGATGTAGCCATAATTCTCTGGTCAAATGAATGGCTTGTATAAGCAGTTGAGCCGCCTTCGATACGCTCCATGGTATCACACTTGGCATATACTATCATATTTGACTGATGACCGCTGTACATAAGTCTTGCATAGTTTACAGCCACTACTCCGTTGCTTACGGCAATACTGCAGTTGCCCGCATGGAAAGGTTCCATGGTTCCCCATTTTTCATCGGAATAAGGTCTGGTATCAAATCCTTTTAAAGCCAGTTCTTTGATGAATTTGCCGTCGCTGTCATATTTGGCTATACATAATGTGACAATATTCTTTTTACCTGTATCATTCTGTCCCCAGACAGCATAATAATTGCCGTCACTGTCGCAGGTAACATTTCCGAAGATCGGATATCTTGCGGCAAGAGTGATCTTCTGTACCATCTTGACGGCATTTGCATCATTCGCCTTTATCGTAGCGGGATCGTATTTCTGAATTACCAGGTTGTATCCGTCCAGGTAAGCCACATTTATTTGATTCTTGTTATCCATGAATGTGATTACCTTGGGAGTGGATGCATTATAACTGCCCTCCACATTTCTGTATGAAGACACATTGCTCGGAATTTGAATGTTGTTGTGCAGAACATATGCTTCTCTTCCGGCGCCGTCGCCCAAAATCTCAGCTTTGGCATGCAATGCATTGCCCGGCATAAGGCATACCGCACCTACCATCAATCCCATTATTCCCGAAAGAATGACAGACTTAAATTTTTTTCTCATACTTCCTTACTCCGTTTCCTCTTTTATACACTCTTTTACTTTCATATGCTTTATTTGCTTTAACTGTATTTGTAAAGCACGGTTTGTCGTATAAAACTATATATGGTATTCCCAAACCCGAAAAACCACATATACTATTATAATATTTCAATTCCAAATATTCAATACCTATATGATTTGTTCTTTTCACCATAGAAATATGACTGATGAAAAAACTGTTTCGCGGATTATATGACTTATTCTTCTCTATATTCGAATAAGGATATAAACAGCAAGTAAAACTGATGAAAATATAAACGGCTTTATTGAATATTAAAAATATCGTAATAATCCTTATTCCTGTCCTCAACACGAAGATACTGAAGAATTTTGTAATCTTCCAGAAGACTGTTATCTGTATCGGGATAGCCCTTGAATGTTCCGTCAGGCATTTTTATCCCGAATTTTCCTATCGCTGACACTTTTTTGCGCTGTTTGAGAAGGAATTTATCATATTCCGTCATCTCAAGATTCGAACACAAAAGCACGTAACTGCCGAGATAATTGGTACTGATGGTATCCGGCTCGTCAAAATCGGAATCGTAATTCGTCCAGATAATGTACTGAGTCGTATATTTGCATGTAGCATCTTCAAGATCGTTCATGCCGCCGCGCTTATCGTAAAGTTCAAGGAAGAACTCCTCGGTAAATGCGGGATTATGGTCTCCGAACATAACGATCATCGTCGGTTCGGACACATTGCTGAAATAATCCGTAAGATATTTAAAAGCATTGTCGGATTCTTTAACAAGGCCGAGATAGATCTCCGCGGGCAGATAGTCGCTCACTCCATCGATCTTAATCGGATTGTCGATATTTCCGTGATTGACATCATAACCGCCGTGATTCTGCATCGTTACATTAAATATGAAGAGTCTCTCGTCTTTGTCGAAGTTTTCCACGTAATCGATTATCTTTTGGAAATCTCCCTTATCGGAAACATATTCGCGAATGGTTTCGTATCCTTCGTACCCGCTTCCGTCGATAAATTCGTCAAATCCCATTGCAGGATAGACTTTATCCCTGTTCCAGTTTGTTGCCCCGTAAGGATGCATTGCCACCGTATGGAATCCCTGCGATTTAAGAGTTTTGGTTATTCCCGATTCCTCGTTTTTGCAGAGACTCGCGTAGGGATTGGAGCCCGCCGGGAAAAAGCTTTCGGTATTGCCGGTAAGGAATTCGTATTCGGTAATACTGGTTCCTCCGCCGAAAGTATTCACATACATATTTCCCTTGATCGTGTTCTCATCAAGTCCGTCAATGAACGGCATGAATTCCTCATCGGTCTCGAAATCGGAAATGATCCTTAAATCGCAAAGGCTTTCGTTCATTATTACTATTATGTTTTGCGGAATAATATCACCCGCCATGTCTTCTGCGGGCTCGATATCCGATATTATCCGGTTTATTTCATTCTCTGAATATTTAAGAGGCTTCGAATAATGTGACAGTTTGACCACACAGAGATTTGAATACAGGTATCCTTCTTTTGCAATACTGGAATCCAGATTAAAGAGAGAAAACTCCGAAACTTCTTTATTAGTATAGATCAGAACAAAAACAATAAGTCCTGCTGCCAGAAAAGGCAAATGGTTGGCAATATACAATATGGCTTTTTTACCTTTTGTTTTGCCGGCTATTGTTCCTGCTTTTTCTTTTACTGCATTGACGGTTATTTCTATTGATCTTTTAGCTTTGATCCTGTTTTCCAGAAGCCTTATGTCCGCACAGAGCTGAGTCGAAATAAAGCTGACCGCAACCACTATGCAGGTCATTATTTTGGGCGTTACTTCAAAACGATAGTTGTCTATTACGCTCGCGGTGGTTGAGAACGCACTGAGCTGCGTCAGAAGAAAACTGTCGCCCTTATATAAGATTACATAGAAGTTTACGACTGCCCAGAGGACCGAAAAGGCAACGGTCACGTAAAATGAAATGCCGGGGATCAGTCCCTTGATGATCATGAATACTGCCAGTATCAAAAGCAGATTGATGTAAATGTATTTCCGATATACACTGTCCAGTCCGCCCTGATCTATCTTTTGCATCAGATAATATATAACGGGTGTCAACGCAAAGATATTAAGATAATTCCATATCTTTGCCGGAATGGCCGAAGGAATCAGAGCCGGCAGGAGTGATACGAAAAGTGAAACTGCAAGAATGGTCATCCAAATCGTAACGTAGGAATATTCACGATTGTATTGCTGGAACATATAAAGAACGAGCTCGTTTCTTTTCTCGCCGTTTACGGTCAGTTTCTTTACCGAAGCATGTGTTCCCTCTCTGGTTATTGCACGTACGGAAATATCGCTTTCGCCCGAATCTATGGAAATATGTATCTCGTACTGACCGTTCGAAGGAAGTTTCTCTTCGGGCTTTGCTACCAGATAAAAAGGATAGGATTCGCCGAATGCACTTGTCGGACATTCGTAGGTATAATATACATTTCCCTTTGAATCCTCGAGAGTAACTTTTAAAGTTGCAGTATCCGAAGGTGAAAAATCATCGAATTCCAGAATGAATTCCTGCATATCGGGTGTTGAAGTCTTGAATGTCTGTACAACCTCGCCCTCTTTTAAGGAAATATTCCTGAACCATGTCGCATAATTGTGTGACCAGTGTTCGACAATACGGCTCTCTTTTAAATCTTCGCCGTAATGCTTAATGCTCAATACGCAAATGACGAGCATGCATACAATCAGAACGGAAGGGATAAGGCTTACGATGCTTATTCTGTTTTTACTGTTGTTTTTTTCTTTATCGGTCTTTGTCATTTTTGATCTTTCCTGATCAGTCTATCTTTTATTATTTTGTATTTCTTTTTTCAGATCGTTGAGATCGGGTTCATCCACATAAACGCCGTCGGCACCTGCTTCAAACAAAGATGCTATATCTTTTGGGTCGTTGAGTGTATGCAGATAATATGTGAATCCCGAATCGTTCATTTCATTGCACAGTCTTTCATCCCACCATTTAAAGGGAACGGTTATCACGGGAATGTCATTATCTCTGCAGAATCTGAAAAGGCTGTCGAGATTATCCGCATTGCCTCTCTGATATATGGTATAAATATAATGCTCTGCATCAAATGTGTTTTCTATCGCATAGTACATATCGTCATTGTATATCTGCACGATCATATGATCTTTGATATGTCGTCTTTGTGCGGGAGTATAGTTTTCAAGTGCTTCGCTTATCTCAGTAAACTGCTTTGAAGTTATCCCGAATCCGCTTTCTTTCGAATCGGTGACTACATAGATATCCTTATGCTCTACCATCATATCCAAAAGCATATTTATATCCATGGTTGTGTATTGTCCGGCCTGCTTTGCATTTAAAAACTCATCCAGGGTCGGAACGTACCCGTCTTCAAAGTCAGGAAATGCGGAATTGTCAAGCCAGTCATGTTTGAGTGCGATCTTTCCGTCAGAAGTCTGTGCAAAATCAACTTCAAAAACCTTGTACCCGCCTGCATAGGAACGTTCGAAAGCTTCATAGGAATTTCGCATCATGAAATCCTCGCTCTCGGTGCTTCCCAGAGCATGCGAAATATATGGAAATCTTTCATACCACTCTCTTGACTGTCTGAATTTCGAATACCCGAAAAATGCTCCGATGCATATCAAAAGAGCAGCTGATAAGATCACGGAAATCTTATATTTTTTCGATACGATCCCGATGATCCAGATAAGGCACAGAATATCTATAAATGAAAAGACTGCAATAAATTTTTTTATACCGGCGATCAGATCCGCATTGTCGGTGTAGGTACATTTTATACCCGTAAACAATGCCGTCCCGTTTGAAAAGCTTTCAAAAATTCGGGGCTTTGAAGGGTCGCTTGCAATACCGACTTCTATATGATCATCACCGATGTCGGATATCGTGATCACAACTTCGAATTCTTTTTCTTTTCCGGGATCAATGTCCTGAAGATCCGTTATTGAACATAAGACATCCTCGTTATAATAAGCCAGATCAACTGAATTCTCGGCCAGAACATTTCCTTTAGCGTCCTTAATGCTGACAATAAGTTTTCCTGAATCGGGAACATCGCAGTGATAAAAAAAGAGGATCACCTGTTCGAGAGCATTGTGCGGACTTTTGATCCTTTGCGAAACCGTCGGATCATTCGAATCAAGGACAAGCCTTTCGTCGGCTTTTCCGCCCATTGCACTCCAGTACATCGAAGTCACCGATTCGCAGTTTTTAATCCCGCGGTTGTAAAAGAAAAAGAGAAAACCGGCCTGTAAAAGCACAACAGAAAAAAGACAGATAATGCCAATGACGATATTGCGTTTAACATTATTCATCCTTTTTCCTTCTTTCTTTTTATCTTCTGTTCTCATACTGAATTTCAAATGCAGCCTTGGGGGTATATGCCTCCGACAGTCTTACGATAACCCTGTCGCCTGAAATGACCACACTTCCGTCGCTCGGATAAAGAGGCATTGCCTTGAATTCTTCGCTGTCGGATACTTCCATCATTATGCTTTCATCCGGCATTTTCCATGTAACGTTAAGCCAGTCGTTAAGATAATAGTATACGTGCTTGGTATTAGGTATTACTGATGCCGCTACGGGATCCGCTATAAGTTCAAATTCCTCAATTTCGTTATGATATACATTTTTCGGAAATCCTCCGATGATGACCACTTCCATGTCACTCCTGTATCCGGGCGTGGTTTCGATCCTTTCGACCAGTCTCGTGGCGAACGATTCTGCGGCACGATGTTCCGTAGCATAAGCGGTGTATGCCAGATTTCCGATCTGCATGGATACGATAAGTATAAGAATACTTGCCGCACCGAGTGCGATCTGCGGTATCTGTTTATCCGTCCTGTCCGTCAGAGCCAGTACGATGATATATGAAAAGACAAGAGAATAACGCATGATCGGCGAAGCATCTCCCATCAATACGGTCAGATTGAATGCCAAAGGAACGAATACAAGAAGAACGATCAGACATATTATCGCCTCGGGCGCTTTGTGGCGTTTGTTCAAAATGATATTCATGATCATTGAATAAAGTCCCAGAACAAGGAATGCAATATTGATCACAACACTGAACAAAGTAGTATATTTTGCAAATCCGTTAACCTTAAAATAGTAACTTAAGAACTTACGATAAGCTGAAGGAATCTTTAAGATCGTATCCTTAAACCAGGATGCCGAACCCATGCTGCTTATTCCCCTGTAATCGATAAGTGTAAGATCTTTTGCAAAAAGGAATATCTTAAGGATCACTGCGTAGAGCAAGAGTCCCATTGCAAGAAGTGCGATGAAACGAAGCGCAAGAAGCAGTATGTCTTTTATCTTCCTGTCTTTATCAAGAACAAAAAGAATAAGGGCGATCAAAGCCAGAGAAGCTCCGACCGAAATATAAGCCTGGTAAGTTCCGGTAGCACATGCAAGCAAAACAGAGCCTGCAAGGAATCCTGATTTATATTTTTTGGTCAACCATACCGAGATGACCGCCAGCATTATCGCAAAGCAGTATGCGGATGCGGTGAACATAAACAGAAACGTGAACGAAACAGACGGAAAAACGATCATTAACGCTCCGATAAACGCTGCAAATACAGGCTTCTTAATTTCCAGAACGCAGACCGCAAAAGAAGCGGCGATCGCAACAAACAAAACCGAGAAGAATCCGATAAGTGCAGGCGCCTGAACATAACCGTTCCATGCGGAAGCATAATGAAGAAACCATCTGCCCGAAACAGTCATCTGCTGAAGGTCATATACACGGGAAATTCCGTCGGGATTCGGAATGATATTTGTGAAAGCAAAAAGATGAGCGACAAATCCACTTATAAAACAGCTGATGAAAGCCGCTTTTACGGTATTCGGGATCTTTTGCAACCGGTCATTCAGTTTGATCTTTGTTTTCTCTTTCATTAAAAAGCTCCTGTATCAGTTCTTTTCCCATATTCCATGAAGGCTGTCAATTATATAATCCCATCTGTAGGATTCTTTGATCCTGTCATGTGCCTTTCGGCTGAATTCTTTGATCTCTTCGGTACTCAGTTTATCCGCTTTTTCGATAAGTTCCGAAAGACTTCCTGCATCCTTGCTCCAGTAAAGAGCGGAATCCCCGGCAACTTCCTCGTTAAAACCGACATTATATAAAAGATTCAGCTTTGTACTGCTTAAGGATTCCAAAAGGCTTGGATTAGTCCCGCCGACCTCATGTCCGTGAAGGTACGCAAATGCGTTCTCACGGATCTTCTTGAGCATCTGTCTGTCATATACGGTTCCGGCAAAGCATATTCTCGGATCGTTCGAAAAATGCAGTTCGTCTTCAAGTTTTTGACGGAATTTGGGATTGTCCGTCGTGATTACGATTAGTTTCTTGTCCGTCGAAGAAGCGATAAACTCACGGATCATGGTCTCGTAATTGTTTTCGGGTACGAAACGTCCGACTATCAGATAATAAGGCTTCCCTTCGGGATTGTTCTTTTTATTCCATTCAACCAATGCGGGATAGTCATCGGGAAGCTCCGATTTGGTCTCATCCGCACCGTATGCAATAAATGTTGTTTGCGGGTTGAAACCTGCGTAAGTTCCTTTAATATATTTTTCTATATTGATACTGTCGCAGATTATAACGTCCGCATTTTTGACCATCAGTTTCTCTGAATATTTCCAGTATGCACGTACCGGAGCGGACCATTTGCTCCTTTTCCATTCGTGTCCGTCGGGATTGATGAATACCTTCGCGCCAAGCTTATGAAGCTTTCGTACATAACTTCCGAAGAACGGTCCGATACGGCATGCCATAACGTAAACTTTGGCATTCTTGATATTGTATTTTTCTATATATTCAATGGTCGCTTTAAGCGAATCGATATCATATTTTATAGCCTGAGCAGGTCCGAGTTTTGTGTTGGCGTTGATCAGAAATCCGACCGCTTTTTCATATACAAATTCAGTCTCTCCGATCTTTTTCGCACCGTCAAGTTTTTCAGGGATCATACAGCCTTCGCCGTTTGCTTTGCATGCGACAAAATAAAGGTATGAATCATCTTTGTCAAGTTCCACGAGTCCCTTTACGAATGACTCGTAGCCGCCGTACTGTCCGATGGATTTGCTTCCTACACAGAATACGATGTTGGAGCTTTTTTCAAGCAGACCGGGGATTGTGATCTTTGAAGGATCGTTTTCTGGATTTTGATCATTCTTTAGTCTGCTGCCGGCACCTATCAGTGTAATGCCTGCTGCCACAAAAGGATTGAATACCACATTTACGAGTCTGGGCTCCGTAATGGAAAACAGACAAATGATCCCTATTATCCACGCTCCGTAATACTTTTTGTTTTTGATCATTACGATAATGGAGTATGTATATAAGACCAGAACGAGGATCAGAAACACAAATCCCTGCTGTAATGCTATCTGAAGATAGGAACAGTCCACGTAATTGTAGTTTTCCGGAACCATTTCTTTGTATGAAGAGCCTACCCAGTCTATTACTTTTCCGAACAGACTGAAACCGTAAGTTCCGATTGCATCATGTCCGAGTCTGAGCCTCTGATGAAGGATTTCATTGATGCGAGCCCATCCGGCACCGTTCTCATTATATGCCGCCTGTGCCCATATGCTCAATGCTGCCGAAAGCCAGGGGATCGCACATAAAGCTATTCCGATCTTTTGGGTGATAACTCCCTTCTTCATCCGGATCTGAGTTGCAAAGAAGAATGTAAGTGTAGCAACACTCGCCAAAAATGCAAATTTTGTTCCCGTCCATTTGAACAGAATAAGAGAAACACTGAGTCCCGCCAGATATTCAAAAATATTGATTTTTCCCTTTTTGATGAAAACATATTCAAGGATCATAAAAAGGAAAAATATGGGTGAATATGTAGTATACTCGAATCCCAGAAAATGTCTTATCCTGTCAGGTTCCTCATATATGTAATCGAAAATGAGTCCGAGTCTTGACAGTATTACTATGCCCGTTACCAGAACGCCCTGAACACAAAAATACACTTTCATAAGAAGTTCGGTTTCAATATTTACGGCCGCAAAAGCGATTATCGAATAAAGAAGCATAACCTTATTCCGGTTAAATATATAGCCGATCCCGAGTATCACTATCGCAATAAGATATTTGATCAGTTCGTCCCACTTGTATTTGCGTAAAAAAAGCCCTGCCGCCGACTTGATCACAACAAGTCCGTATGCGGTGTATCTGATGATCTGCGTCACCCTGCCGTCAATACCGATAAGCGACATATCAAGAATAACAGTAATCAAAAACAATGAAACCGCTATCACAAAGATAACGGTTTCATAATCGAAACCTTTCTTTTTTACGATTGTATCATTTACTGTTCTTTCCTGTTTTGACATCTTTTTTCCAAAATTGCATTTTCCAATCTAGAGTGATTTTACATAGAGTCCGTGGCATTTAAATCCGGTTGTCCGCATGAGTTTGATCCTTTTCACATTTCCGGACATTTTATATATATTCGGATAGTCCTCTTTTAATTTTGTATCGGTCTCCTTCAGTTCGCCCATCCGGTCTTTTCCGAGGACGGAATGCAATGTATATGCAAATGCGATCACATGGTTTAGAGTCATCTCGAAGATAGTCTTACTGTTTCCGGTTAACTCATTTTGCCCTGTAAGCTTTTCATATGCGTCACAAAGATCCCACATGACTTTGACCGAATCCCTGTAATGTGCGGCAATTCCCTCGATACTTACACTCTGGCCTTCGCACTGCATGAAATATATGTATAACGGTTTATCGTAAAAAGCTATCGTTTTTGCTTTTGCAAAGGGGTAGGCGACATACTCTGTATCCGTATAAAAACAGTGTTCGGGGATTTCCCTTTTGTATTCATTCCAAACACTCGTCTTAAATGCCATACCGTGCATTCCCGGTCTGTTCGAAAGCGTAACATCATCGATCTTTAAAGCATCCGTTCTGCCAAATGTCCTGAAATCATCCTTTAATTCCGTTTTTTCATCCTTAATGTAGTACTCTTTATAAGGATTTATAATAATATCAGCATCCGTGTTTTCAAGATAATTTATGAAATCGGGCAAGTTCGCCGTTTCATATGTATCGCCTCCGTCCAGTTCTTTAAAATACTTTCCTTTGGCAAGTTTTATCGAAGTATTGATTGTCGAACCGTATCCGCCGTTTTCCTTGTCTATCAGTCTGAAAGTGTCGGGATATCTTTCAACATATTCGTTTACTTTTGCGGATGTGTCATCACGCGACCCGTCATTAACAACGATCACTTCCATCCTGTTCATTGTTTCGGGATCGGTAATGAGAGAATCCAGCGTTGTGGCTATCGTATCGCTGACATTGTACGCAGCAACCGAAACCGTCAGTATTTTATTCATATCATTCTCCGTATGAGTCAATACTTCTTACCAATGTTAAACCTGTCATTTATGAAGTCAAAAGTTTATATGCTGCCATACTATTATTGATTATAAATCATATTCAATACAATAAGTCATATGTTTTAATTCGCATTATCCTATGGCAAGATAATACTCCGTCAGTTTAATACTTTCCGTCTCTATATCATATCCGCGATTTATGATCTCTTCGGTGACATCTTTTCTTTCAAAATCCGTCTCAAGTATCTTTTGGGCCCATTCGTTTGCATTGCCGAGCGGCATCGTTTCAACCCTGTTTGTAATGATTGATTCTTTGGATACTTCATCACTGTCGGTCAGATAACATCTTAGCCCGTTACACTGCGCTTCTATCATAACCATTCCGAGGCCTTCGAAAAGCGAAGGAAAAACAAACACATCCATGGCATTGTATAGTTTTGAAATATCGTCCGTCGTTCCGTAAAAGATCACATCTTCGAAAATGCCGAGTTCTTTGCACTTTTTTTCAATAGCGAATCTTAAATCTCCGTCACCAACCAGAAGGAGTTTGGAATTTTCACGTTTTTCATGAACTTCCTTAAAGATCTCAACCAGAAATTCATGATTCTTTTGCGGCATCATTCTGCCGACATGTCCGAGAATAAACATGTTCTCATCAACATTAAGATTCTTTCTGATTTCTGATCTTGTATTCTCATCAAAAGAAAACTTCTTCGTGTCAATTGCATTATTAAGTATCCTGACTTTACCCGTCTTAACGTTTTCTTCCCCGAAAAGCCATTCTCCCGCCGCTTTCGAACAGGCAATATAGTGAGTAGCTTCTTTGCGTATTTCTTTTCTGCATTTTTCCAGATAAGCAAAGTGCACTCGGTTTTTTAAACCTTTATTTATTAACTGATGCCCCGTATTGTGGCTGTGCGCGATCCTTATCTTTACCCCTGCCTCTTTGGCCAGTTTCAGAAAATACGAACCTACCGCATCCGTGTGAGTGTGAACAATATCATAATGTTCATCATTTAGAATTTTTAAGAATTCACTTTTGTTGGCTTTGGGATCCTCTCTTCTCGGAGCAATGCAAAAAACCTTTGCTCCTTTATCTAAAAGATATTTGCAGATATCATTCTCGGAAAGTTCGCTCTTTGCCGCGTTAAGGACAAAATCTATTTGTATTTTGTCTCTGTCCGTATGATCAAAATAATTCAAAATGACACTCTCGGTTCCGCCTCTTCGAAGCGTATCATTCAAAACATAGAGTATTTTCATTTAATCCTCTGTAATCTATTGACTTTGATTCCTTTTATTATATATAATAAAAACAAGAAGGGTGTTACCGATAGACGGTTGCCCTAACGATTATTGAGATAAACTCAAAATAACCGCCATGGCTCTGGCGGTTATTTTTATTTGCAACCGCTGATTAAATCAATATATTGCCTGGTTATAGTCTCTAAATTGTAGCATTCAAAAGGGTATTTTTTCCTTTCTTTTGTGAATGCTTCTTTTATTTTCCTGACCCAATCTGTCTCGTCTTTGGGATCGTCCACGTAAGTTGCTTTCCCCTGTGTGACTTCCTCAAGGCAGGAACATTTTGTGGTCACCACCCTTGCACCCTTCATCATGGCCTCAATCGGAGGCATTCCGAAGCCCTCAAAGATACTTGGGAAAAGGAAGAGACCGCAATTATCGTAAAGGATATCTCTCTCTTCGTTGCTGACAAAACCGGTATCGATAATAATGTCTTCAACATCCGCTTCCTTAACTTTTTCGAGGAATTCTTCTTTTCTTCCTCCCACTCCGCTTACCACAAGCTTTGTACCTGAAAGCACGGAATCCGGGTTCTGTTCTTTTATAACTTTCATAACTCTGATAAGAGTTTCCAAATTCTTGTGCGGAAGCATCGAACTTACCGTATAGAAAAAACGGTCTTTCTCAATTCCGTATTTTTTTAAAGTATCATCTGTGATTCCGTTATCTGAAGGATTGTTTTTATCCTTTGATCCGGTAACGATGATCGGATCGTAAATTACGCTTATTTTATCTTTGGCCACGGGATAATGCCCGATTATATCTTCCTTGCAATACTCGGAAATCGTCACTACCCTTGCACTCTCCTCACAAGCCCTTTTCCATGACTTTTTCGCAAAATAGAGTTTAGGCTTTGAAAAATACTCAGGATAATGAAATGCCTGCAGATCATGAATGACCGTAATATACGGAATCCCGCCTTTTTCGGTTGAAAGGCTCTTGGGTTTGGAATAGACGGGAATGAGCATCACATCGGTCTTCAGTTCCCTTGCAAGTTTGTCAAGATTGGTGTTTTCCCATGCTATTCTTTTTATTCTTTTCATGCTGTCGGTGTTGCAGATATGAATCTTCATATTGGAATAGCTTTTGTAATTCTCAAAGGAATCCGCCACATCACGACCGACGAAAAGCAAATATTCATTTTTATCATCATACTTCCCGAACCCGTTCATAAGATTCCTTATAACCGACTCCGTTCCGCCGCAAATCTTTGGTCGAACCCAAAGTAAATCTATTCCGATCAGCATTTTCGTCACAACCTGCATTTATTTTTCTGTCGAAAAAAATCAATCAACTTAAAATATATTTCGCTATTTCAATTCCCACACATTCAAACCAGGACCATATGCCGTAGCCGTTTGATCTGTATGCCACATATCTGTCATGACAGCGTTTCTTACACTTCTTAAAGCTCTTCTGGTTGCTGGCACCGCCCGTCATGAAGTTGGCAAGGATTTGATTTTTGATGGTAATTCGTGCGTTTTGTTTTCTTGCCCGAAGCAGGAATTCAAAATCATCATGTATTCCCACGCATTTATATGTACCGATTTTGTCGTAATATTCCTTCCTTACCACCATCGTCGGATGATTCCAGTGTCGCGAAGTCGGGAACTTGTCGTACCTGCTTTTCTTTACGATGATTTGGCCGTTTTCTTTAACTAAATTGATATCGGCATAAAAGATATCATACGGCTTTTCATCATATGCATTAACCGCAGTTTCAATCATGTTTGGTTCATACCAGTCACCCGAATTGATGAGTCCCACAAATTCGCCGGTAGCTTTTGCAATACCCTTATTCATGGCATCGTATATACCTTTGTCGGGTTCTGAGAATATCTTGTAATCAATGCCTTTCGCCTGCATGGCTTCCCTGTAGGATTCGGCAATTTCCACCGTTTTATCCCTGCTTGCGCCGTCGATTATCAGATACTCTATATCCGTAAATGTCTGGTTTAAAACCGATTCAATTGTTTTCTTTATTACCGCTTCGCTGTTAAAGCTTATGGTAATTACGCTGACTCTTGACATTATTTATGCTTAATCTATAATAAATTTAAAGAGGTGCTACCGGAGACGGTTGCCCAACGATTGTTTAATATGTATTAAATAACCGCCAGTCGCATTGGCGGTTATTTTTTTGGAGGGCAACCGCCTACCGTGTTGGTAACACCTTAAGTATATGTTACCAAACGATTATTCTTTTGTAAATATTTCACAACATATTTATAGTTTTATTGTGTTTTTGCACAAATTGTTTTAGTTTTAATTCTCTGTTCTCTTTATACTGTCCTCAAGCGAATAAATCCTGTAATTTGCTTTATATTCCGTTAACTCACTCGCATAAGTCAGATTGCCGAACGCTTTGTTAATAAGCCCCGTAAAGTGGCTCATGATTTTAAGAAGCCATGTGAAGCCGCCAATCAGTCCAATCTTTTTACCGTGGGCGTTTGCGATAAGTCTTACCATCTCGGATGTGTTGGATAATTCGGCATTGGCGGGATGGAAAGTACCGCTCTCATCATTATCTATCACAAGTCTTATGAATTCGCAAAGATTATCTATATAGAGCATTGAGCGCTCATTCGAAACCCTGGGAAACAAAGGAAATTTAAGCGCGAATTTTCTTAATGAATTGTAATTTCCCTTGCAGCCCGATCCGTATATCATCGGAGGTCTTAAAATGACAACCTTAAAATCATATGCGCTCTTCAGTTTGTTTAATCCGATTTCGGCGTTGAGTTTACTCTCCCCGTAAAAGTTTTCGGGAGCAGGTTCGGTATCTTTTGTAATTACCTTTTCTTTTCCTATGGGAGAACTCGCTCCGTAAACAATTGCGGAACTCATGAATATGAATTGTTTAACACCTGCTGCCCGGGCCTTTTTCGCCACATCTATGGCAAGATCGGTATTGACCTTTTTATATAATTCTTTTCCTTCATCACTGACTTTGCCCGTATCGGCATGTGCAATTCCCGCAACATGAAATATCACATCATAGCCTTTGAATTTGTCCTGTTCAATGCAGGCATTCTCTGAATCAGAACCGGAATTTCCGGTATTTTCACTTCCGACGATATTTCCGGTAAATGTGTCCATAACATCGATGGAATATTCTTCATGATTCGGATGATTCTTTATATACTTTTCAAAAGATGTGCCGATGAAACTTCCCGCACCGGTTATAAGAATTCTTTTCATGAGATTCTTGTTTCAAAATATTTAAAAATACTTTAATCTATATGCTCAATACAAAAATGAAAACTTCGAATGATTTATTCCAAATTCCCAATTCAAAATGAAAACTTCAAATGATTTATTCTAAATTCCCAATTCAAAAATGAAAACTTCAAACCCGGATTATTCAAATTTTAATCACTCCGGTCATTCAGTCCGATACTTATAAGTCGGAACTATCTCGGCAATCCTCTTCTTGATTTCTTCCGTATCGGGTTCGCCTTCCACGTAGGTTCTTAATTCATCGATCTGATCAAGGAAAGTCTTCTCGTCAAAATCAATAGGATGTCCGATATGAATACGCTTATTCTCCGTTTCCTTGAGACCTTCCTCATCCATTAACATCTCTTCGAAAAGCTTTTCTCCGGGTCTAAGTCCCGTGAATACTATCTCGATATCTTCTCCGACGCGAAGTCCGGACAATTTGATGAGATTCTCTGCAAGATCGAGTATCTTAACAGGTTCTCCCATATCCAGAACGAATATCTCACCGCCCTTCGCATATGCTCCCGCCTGAAGAACGAGTGCAACTGCTTCGGGGATAGTCATGAAATACCTGATGATATCGGGATGTGTCACGGTTACGGGGCCGCCCTCTTCTATCTGCTTTTTGAAAAGAGGGATCACGGAACCGTTGGAGCCTAAAACATTTCCGAACCTGACAGCAACAAATTCCGTTTCGGATCTGTCGTTATAGCTTTGGACTATCATCTCGCAGATCCTCTTGGTCGCTCCCATGACATTGGTGGGATTAACCGCTTTGTCCGTTGATATGAGTACGAATTTTTTAACTTTCCATTTATCCGCAGCCTGAACAACTTTAAGTGTACCGAACACATTGTTTTTGACCGCTTCGTTGGGGCTTTCTTCCATCAGCGGGACATGCTTGTGTGCAGCCGCATGATATACGATGTCGGGACGGTATTCTTCGAAGATCTTATCCATCCTGAGTGTGTTTCTGACTGATGCGATCAGAACCGTAAGCTTTAGATCCGGGTATTTTCTCAAAAGTTCCTGCTGGATATCGTATGCGTTGTTTTCATAGATATCCACAATGATGAGTCTTCCGGGATTGTGATCCGCTATCTGACGGCAGAGTTCGGATCCTATGGAACCGCCACCGCCCGTAACGAGGATGTTTCTTCCCGATACATAACCCATTATCTCATCAAGGTTCGTCGTTACGCTCTCACGTCCCAAAAGATCTTCTATCTGAACATCACGAAGCACGGATGTATTGATCTCACCGTTAATAAGCTGATACATTCCGGGAAGGATCCTCATCCTGCATCCGGTTTCCTTGCAGATTTCCACGATCGCCTTTATTTCGGAAGGTTTTGCCGATGGAATGGCGATGATTATCTCGTCGATCTCGTAATTAGCGGCAGCCTCAATGATGCTTCCTCTTCCGCCTATAATCGGTACACCACGGAGTTTCTTGCCCCAGCATCCCTCTCCGTCGTCAATGATACAGCAGACTTTCATAGTGAGATACTGTGTGGTCATTATCTCTTTGATGATCTCATTGCCGGCATTTCCGGCACCGATCACCATGCATCTCGTGGGTTCTTTGCCGAGTGCCATCATTCTTCTTTTGGCATTAAGCAGCCTGAACGCTCTGTAAGAAAATCTTACTCCGGCAGTCAGGAAAAGAAGGGCAACGAGGTATATGAACGGATAAGATCTCGGGATTCTCAGACCGAAAATATATTTACAGATAACCTGGCCGACTGTAGCACAGCTTACGGCGCAGATTATATTGACCAGTTCCGTTGCCGACGCATAACGCCAGACGGACCTGTATAGATTCCATAACGTAAAAGATAACAGTGTTAAACAAAGGTTAATGGGAATAAAGATAAGAGTGGAGCGCCAGAAATAATCCGGAATATCAAAAAACACAAAATCATATCTTACATATATAGCAAAAACGGTGCAAAGGGTTATCGCCATTGCATCGAATATTGCCAATAATATTATTCTGATAAGCATACGTTTGCTTATGCGTTGTTTCATTGATTACTGCTCCAATGATTCATAGAAGACCTGCTCGTCTTCCAGTCTGAGGCATGCCAGCCGGCTCGACCTGTTTCTTAATGCCATTCCGCAGTCGATATTGATGATATGATATCCGTCCAGGAAATTCTTATCATTAAGAACAAGTCCTCTTCCCTGATCGTCTATGTGATCGAGTCTCTGAGTAAATATATGTCCGAGAACATAGATGTATTTTTTGTTAGGGAAGATCTTTTCGTTTAGTTTTTTAACAAAACTTGCATCGTAAATGTTTTGCCAGACCGCCTGGTAAACATCCTTGTAGATGAGTTCGTTGTATTTAACTTCATCATCGAATCTCTTGCTTACCACATAAGCGTGACAAAGATAGTATGTCTTTCTTCCTACTTTGACTTTTTTGGCCACTACGGCATTGTCAAGATAGATCAGAATCTCTGCTTTCTTCTTGGCGGAACATTTTTTGAAATCTTCGTATGTCTGTCTTCCTCCGTTGCATTCGTCCAGCCAAAGATCAAGTTCTTCGGTGTCCTGCCTGCCCTCGTTCTCGCATTCGTCAACGTTTCTTAAGGCTTCCATCATCAAAAGTTCATGATTGCCGAGAAACATTTTGACGTTTGGCATTTTCATTACGGTTTTTAAGATTTTGATCCCGTCCGGTCCTCTGTCTATTACATCCCCGAGAAGGAACAATTGATCCTCATCGGAAAAATTGATCTGAGATAATAAATTCATAAACGAGTCATACTGTCCATGAATATCACTTATTACATATGTTGCCATTTCTTACCCCTTACACTTCGCAAATATCAGTCACATCAACCTGGATGACCGGCCTTATTCCCATCGGCACATCAAGTCTCCAGTTTTTAAGCACGCCTGCCTGAATTGACTGACCGTCGCAGCTTTCACCGTATGTGAAAGTTCCGTTATATTCATTGATCGTTCCTCTAGTTCTTAACGCATAACCCATCGGAAGATTCTCATTTATCTTCTTTGCATCCGCATACTGAGAGAAATAGCACGGTGCCTGTTCTTCAAAAAGTTTGAGTGAATTATTCGCTCTCACCTGTCCCGTACGCATCTGGAATCCGTTGATCATCTCCTCTGCGCTCGGCAGGAAAACCCTGTCGTAAGTGGTCTTGTCGGTGAATGTCGAAATCGGAGTTTTAACTTCTTTTACAATAATCCTTTCCTGTTCTTCTTTGGAGAAAGCTTCCATAAAGAAATCACGATTGAGCCATTCCCTGATCCCGCTTGATTCCCAGAAGATGCCCGTTCTGATCTTGCTGATCTCACGCTCGGACATATCCATGTAATCTCTGTCATCGAAAAGCTGATAGTCAAGCACGTACTCTGACTGGAGTATCATCTTGTCACCCCTTTGCATAAGGATGACCCATGGTATCTCCGTATATTCAAAGAATCTGTATTTTTTGGATTCTTCTTTTATCTTGGTCCTGTTCGTATTCTTAAAATCCCTGCTCATTAAGGCAGTGGCGATATTGAATCTCTTGAATTTCGCACCCTTGATCATCGTAGCATCGGTAAGATCGTAGGTTGCATAAATGATGTCGGTGGTCAGACGCGATCCGCTGACTTCGTTCATCGGATAATGACCGAACCATACTCTTCTGTTCTTTTTGTCATAGAGCATCTGAGTATTGATGGTCGGGAAATAAACTGGTTCGTTCTTCTTTGAGATCTCCTGTGCATTGAGACCGTAAAGGGAACGTCTGAGCATACCCATGTCCTGCTGTCTGTCTTCGCATTTCATGCTCATGCCCTTCATGATGGCATCAGCCACACGCTGATCTATCTGAATATTGTAGTCGGTGATTGGAGTGAGCTGTTCGTTCATGCTTCGTCTGAAAGCATCGGTCGGGATATCGCCGGTAATCATGCAGTACATTGTTGCGCAGATACCGTATACATCGGTCCACGGTCCCTGTCCTTCTCCAACCATCTGTTCAAGAGGCGCATAACCGAATTTGCCGAAATAAACCTGTGCGGTCCTGTTGTTAAGTTTCTTCGTGGCACCGAAATCGATAACCTTGATACTTCCGTCGGAATCAAGCATTATGTTTTCAGGTGAGATGTCACGATGGATCAGACCCGCTTTATGGATCTCCTCCATGGAACTGATAACCGGTTCCATAAGCGAAAGTGCCTGTTCCACGGGAAGATGTCCGCCGTTATTATCTATGAACCTTCGAAGCGTACCGCCTTCGAGATACTCCATTACCATATATCCGGTGTTATTTGCATAGAACAGTTCCTTGATGGAAACGATACCGGGATACTTGGCAAACTGCGCAAGCAGTCTCGATTCACGAAGGAACGCCTTCAGTTCAGCCTGAAATTCTTCTTCCGTGGTTTCTCCCGCAACGATCAGAGAGCCGTCTTCTTTTCTTTCCACCATTTCATCAGGAAAGAATTCTTTGATTGCTACCCTGTATTCGAGCAGCATATCAAAGCCCATGTATGTGATTCCGAAACTTCCCATACCGAGAATATTTCCGATAAGGAATTTTCCGTTCAGAATCGTACCGGGTTCGAGTGCTCTGCCGAAAGTTTTAACCCCTCTCTTCGGCTTGCCGCACACGGGACAAAAGTCCTCTTCTTTTGTCATGTGCATGCAGTTTAGACACATTTTTTTGATTTCTGATACTTCCATGTTTTTTCTCCGCTTATCCCCTTAGTTGCTGTGTATCTTTTAAATTATTTACATTTACTTAGGCAAAGTGAATGAACTCTTTAAGCTTACTATCCTGTTGAAGACCGGTGCACCCTCTTTCGAGTCTTTGTAATCCACGCAGAAAAATCCGTTTCTTACAAACTGAAAACTCTCAAAAGCTTTTGCTTTGGCAAGGTCGGGTTCAACCAGCGCCTTAACGATCTTTCTTGAATCCGGATTGACGTTGATGCTTCCGTCTTCTTCGTTGTATACGCCCTTTTCTTCATCCACGATGTTTTCGAAAAGTCTTACTTCCACGAGTACCGCCTTTGATGCATCAACCCAGTGGATCGTTCCTTTGACCTTTCTTCCGGTGAATCCGCTTCCCGATTTGGTTTCGGGATCGTATGTACAGTGAACCACCGTAACTTCTCCGTTTTCATCAGTCTCGTAACTTACGCACTTAACAAAGTATGCGTTCATCAGTCTGACTTCGTTGCCCGGGAAGAGTCTGAAATATTTCTTCGGAGGCTCGATCATAAAGTCTTCGCGTTCGATATAAAGCTCTCTCGAGAAAGGAATCATTCTCGTACCGAGTTCTTCGTTTTCAAGGTTGTTAGCCGCCTCGAGCATTTCGCTCTCACCCTCGGGATAGTTGTCTATCACCAGTTTTACGGGATCGAGGATCGCCATCATTCTCGGCTTCTTAAGTTTAAGGTCTTCTCTGATGCAATACTCAAGCATTGCCATATCGGCGATCGAATGCGCTTTCGAAACTCCGCAGAGATCAACGAACATCTTGATGGACTCGGGTGTGTATCCCCTTCTTCTTAAAGCCGAAATGGAAACCAGTCTCGGATCGTCCCAGCCGTCCGCAATTCCGTCTTCTACAAGCTTTTTAATGTATCTCTTGCCTGTTACGACATTTTTAAGATAAAGCTTTGCAAACTCGATCTGTCTGGGAGGTCTCTCGTATTCGAGTTCCCTTACAACCCAGTCGTATAAAGGTCTGTGATCCTCAAACTCGAGCGTACAGATGGAATGTGTGATACCTTCTTCAGCGTCTTCTATGGGATGTGCAAAATCGTACATCGGATAAATGCACCATGTATCTCCGGTTCTGTGATGAGTCATATGTGCTACTCTGTAGATGACCGGATCCCTCATGTTCATATTGGGTGACGCCATATCTATTCTTGCTCTGAGAACCTTTTCACCGTCGGCAAATTTGCCGTTCTTCATATCTTCGAAAAGTGCAAGATTTTCTTCAACACTTCTGTTTGAACCGGGATCTTCCCTGCCGGGCTCCGTAAGCGTACCTCTGTATTCCCTGATCTCATCCGCGGAGAGATCAGACACGTAAGCTTTTCCCTTTTTAATGAGTTTGACCGCCCCTTCATACATCTTCGGGAAATAATCCGAAGCAAAGAAAAGTCTGTCTTCCCAGTCGGCTCCGAGCCACTTTATGTCTTCGAGCTGTGAATTGACGAATTCGATCTTTTCTTTGGTCGGGTTCGTATCGTCGAAACGCATGTTGAACTTTCCGCCATATTCCTGAGCAAGCCCGTAATTCAACAATATTGACTTTGCGTGACCTATATGAAGATAGCCGTTGGGTTCGGGAGGAAATCTGGTATGCACGGTATCGTACACTCCCTCAGCCAGGTCCTTGTCTATCATCTGCTCGATGAAATTACGGCTGACCTTTTCTTCCGTATTACCCTCGTTTTCGGTGTTTAAATTCGTTATATCGGACATTTCAATAAACCTCTGTGAAATTTTTATATGATTTGACCGTTTTTAAGTACAATCATACGTATCATAATATTACCATTTTTCAGTGATAATGTAAACAATTATGCTTGTTTGTCGGCATGCCTGAAATAGATTTTTTTATCTCTTCTCTCTGTTTTCCGAATTCTTGTAAATCCTGATCACAGCCTTCGTTCCCGCGTTGGGGGAAGAAGTTATGCCAAACTCGCCTTTTCCGCTGGAATTGAGCCTTGTACGGACATTGCTGAGTCCCACATGTGTCCTGTCATCCACAGCCTGCGAATCCGGGTCTTTTTGTTTTCTTTTTCCCAATCCGAGACCGCGGTCGGTTGCATTTCTTATCTCGAACTCGGCTTCTTTTTCAAATTCCGTTGTATCAAAGCCCACTCCGTCATCCAGCACTTCCACAATGAAGAGTTCATCAGTTTCCCTCGTGGAGATCACAACTTTTCCGGGGCCTTTTTTCTTGTGGATCCCGTGTTTGATCGCATTTTCCACCAGAGGCTGAACCGAGAGAGGAGGGATCTCGAAATCCATTGTATCAATGTCATACTCGACGGTAAGTTCGTCACCGAAACGTAATTTTTCTATCCAGACATATGAATCAATATGCTTAAGTTCTTCTTCAAAGGGAACCCAGCCCGGTTTTCCGATCGAATCTATGTTTCCGCGAAGATAATCCGAAAAATAGTTGATCGCCTCTTTGGCTTTTTTAGGGTCCTTTTCCACCAGACCGTAGATTGCGCTCAATGTATTGAAAACAAAATGCGGGCCTATCTGCGAATACATCATTTCGATCCTTGTCTGATGAATGATCTCCTCTTCCTGTTCCATAACTGTCTTAAAATAAAGCATCAGGAAATATATAAGTGTCGAAAGCATAGTAAAATTGACTATCAGTCTTTTTTCCTGATCCACAGTCTCTATAACGGCACCCAGAATGACGATCACAGCCGAATAAACAACCGTAAACGAAGTCTTTTCTTTTCCTTTGATAAAAAATCTGATCGAGTCTATGATAGCGATGAAAAGATATGCCGTGGAGACCACGAAAGGCACGAATCCGAGCGGGCCCCTGACAAAATAAGTATTGCCGTTTTCCGTTATATATCCAAACGGAAGATCTGTGAAATAGGCACTTACGCAGACAACGGTGTCTATGACCAGCGGCATGATGATAAGCGTATTGAATTTTCCGCTTCTTCTCCGCTCACAAACCAGAAGATAGAAATATACGATAAGCGTCGGTCTTATGATATAGCCGATTATATCAAGCGTGATCCTGAAATATATCAGCTGTATTTCCGGCGTCAGCACCGCACGGTTGATCGATTCCGTGATCATCAGTATAAAATCCAGGATTATTATTTTGAACAGGTAATTTTTCTTACGTTTGCTTATTGTATTGTTTGATACAAAAACAACCGAAAGACCGATCATGATTATGATTGCAGTCTGATACTCGTGATACAGTTCGGTAAGATAGTTTAATATCATATGCACCTCTACACCTCATTCATTCTCTTAAACTTCCCGAAAAATACATTATTGGCAAATCTTTTGGCTTCGGTTATAATCAGTTTGCCCGAAATCCGTTTTTTATTTGGATCGGGCGGCTTTTAAAAACGTTCACCTTAAGGATATCTGCTCGGAAAGTGCTTGTTTATGATCTCACTTAAAATTGCTTTTGTTAATGTCTTAATATCTTTGCTTTATATGATACCGGGTTTCATACTCTGTAAAACAAAAAAAGCCGTGGCGAACCATCTGTCCACCGTTTCGGCTATTTTAATATATATCTGCTCACCGTGTATGATAATATCATCTTTTATGTCTCTCGAATTCAACATGTCCAATTTATTGTACATGTCGCTTTTCTTTGTCGTATCGTTCATTGTACAATTATTGTTTTTGCTGATCGTCTATATGATCTTCAAAAAGAAATACAATATATCAAAATACAGGATGCTTACGATCGGATCGGTACTTGGCAACTGCGGTTTCTTCGGTCTGCCGCTCATTAAAGCACTTTTGCCCAACAACCCCGAAGTCGCATGCTATTCATCCATTTACGTTATTTCAATGAACATTCTTGTGTTCACTGCAGGAATATATGCGCTCACTCAGGATAAGAAATATATTTCCGTGAAAGCAGCGATCCTGAATCCAACATTCATATCGCTTCTTGCGGCACTTCCGCTTTATTTTACCGTCGCATCGAACTGGATGCCGTCCGTCCTTAAAGACAGCATTTTCCTGCTCGGTAAAATGACTACGCCGATGTGTATGTTCATTCTCGGAATACGTCTTGCAACAATGGACTTTAAGAAGCTTTTCACAAACCCTTTTGTGTATCTCATCTGTTCGGGAAAACTTATAATCTTCCCTCTTTTTGCATATCTTTGCGTATTCTTCCTTCCGCTTCCGGCATCTTTCAAATCAAGCATTCTGATCCTTGCCGCAACACCCTGCGCTTCGATCATTTTAAACCTTGCGGAGATTCACGGTAAGGAAACTGAAATGAGTGCAAACTGTATTCTTTTAAGCACGATCCTCTGCATCATCACCATACCGCTTTTGTCATTGCTTATCGTATCTTAAACTTTGTTCTGCAAACGATCATTTTTTGTCATAATCAAAATCGCATGCAGGAACCCTTCTTGTAATTATTCTTTGTAGTCCTCGTCACATACGGGAATGGAAGGGCTGTTGGTAGGATTCAGAGTTTCCATTGAAACCTTGTAATACATTTTAAATGATTCATCCCTTGTAGCGTCACTCATGCCGAAATAATCGAATTCCGGTTCATACTCGGGGAAACTTTCCCTTTGAGAATCCAAAGCCATCTTTTCAAAAAGGATATCGCAATGATATGTTTTTTCGTCTATGGTAACGATATTCCACATCCATCCGCTCGATCCTGTCATTTCCGAATCAAGAATGGAGAATCCCTGCTGCTGATACTGTCCGTTCGCACCCATGACAAGGCTGTCAATATTAAGCTGTGTCAAAAAGAACTGGTAGAGCGAAACCATTTGCCAGAACTCAAGTTTACCTGCAATAACCTGATCCACTATCGTATCACTGTAGTCGATCGTCTCGCCTCCGACTTCCAGGATCTGTTCCTCGATGTTTTCCGCTTCTTCATTGATGAAATAACGGAGTTCCATTCCTTTGACCAGTTCCCCGAATATGATCTTTGCACGCTCGATATCCGTATTCTTGTCGGTAAGGTTATTGTTTATTGTATCGGTAACATATGTTTCGAATTTCTCGTATTTTTCTCTCGTTTCGTCTTCACTTATACCGTCTCCGATTATCGGATCGCCAAACTCATCATATGTGATATCGGGAAAGTAAACGATCTTAATGGATTCCGTTTCATCATCGTAATCAAATGATACGGTGTTCACCAGAGGACTTGAAAACTGTGCCAGCTGGATCGCCAGTTTGAGTTCCGCCTCGCTGCATCCTTCTTCTTCAAATTCCACACTGCTTTCAACATCATAAACAGCCTGCATTATCTTTTTGGCAGCACGGGCAACCTTGGGGTTGGCCTTTATCTGATCCCTTGAGATCGTATGCAGTGCAGTGGGATTATACTGATATTTTCCCTTTTCTCTTAAAGTATCAGGTTCATTACGAAGAGCCTCGTCTATTTCTTCTCTCTCTTCTTTTTCCTCTTTGGAATTATCTTTTTCACCGGAATCATTGTCATCCGTATCATCCGTGTCGGTTGTATTTACCACTTCGGGAACGGGATAATCGTCCGTAACCACGACTTTCTTTGTACACGCACTCGTTGAAACAAGCGAGAATACGCAAAGAAAAGATATTAGTATCGAAATTGTTTTTCTGATCATTTTCATTTTTGTTTTTTCCTTTTTAGCTGTACTTTTTAACGGACATATTCCGTTCGTTATTGCAGATCTCTTTTTTATTTTCTGTTGACATGGCGCATGTAAAGAGCGAGGGCTGTACCCATAAACGCATTTGTATATTCGCCCGTACAGAAATTTTCAATAACTTCTTCGATGGGTCTTAGTTCACATGTCAGAACCTCGTCATCATCCAGATGAAGTTCGTTCGTAGGTGTCAGATCTTCCGCAAGGCAGACCGTGATCGAGTTTGAATATATCGCGGGATTGGGTGAACATACACCGAGGACAGTCATTTTCCCGACTTTGAATCCGGTTTCTTCCTCAAGTTCTCTGTATGCGCTTTTCAAAGGATCTTCTCCGACTTCACACATTCCGCCGGGAAATTCCGCAGTGATCTTACCAAGGCCGTGCCTGTACTGTCTGACAAGGACGAAATTGCCCTGATATACGGGAATTATCGTTACCCATTCGGTCGCATTTATTACCATATATTCTCCGCTTATTCCGGTAGCGGATTCTTCTTTTCTCTTTTCAACATCAAATATCGGAGTATGAAGGATCTGTTCGCTTCCTTTCACACTCCACATAAGTTCTTTGTCTGTCATTGGATAATCTCTTTCCTGTATCAAAAATCGTAATCATTCGGACAATCCGGTATATCAAATTCTTTCGGTTCGTAATAGCCGCTTATTACCGACATGGAAGCTTTGTTGAATCGAAACGACCCGCTTCTTGATTCATCACTTAGTCCGAAATATGCAAGATCCGGATCGCCGGATCCGTTTTCCTTGTCATATTTAAGTTTATCCATAGCAAGATCGGCATGATAATACTGTCCGTCAAGTGCCAGAATAAGCCAGTCCCACCATCCGTCAGCCTGTTTTAATGCCTCATACTCGCTCATTAATTCCGGCGGAAATGTGCCCGATGTGGTAACGTGAACGACATCGATCTGAAGCTGGTTGAGCATAAATATATAAAGATCGTTAAACTCCCAGATGTTAAGCTTTCTTTCGTTAACATGCGTTATGTTTTCGCCGGCTACATACACGACTTCGCCGACTTTCATTTCTTCCATCACAACATTGTTAAGATAATTAAGATCAAGTTCCATATCCTTTATAAGCTGTTCATAAATTATCTGTGCACACTCTGCCTGGGTATTCTCGGGTGTGATGTTGTCGTTTATCGTACATGTAACGTAATCAATAAAATCTTCAAATCTGCTTAATGCTTCACTGCTTTCCAAAACCCCCGTCGACCCAAAATTAAAATCGCCTTCTTCGGAGATATCCGTCAGAGAGATCGTATCAAAATACGAAATGTTATATGTTGTTCCGTCAACCGTCGAAATGGAAGCCGCATTCATAAGCGGACATGCCAGAGAAGCTACCATTATAGCTGTATCGATATCTTCTTCGCTGACGGCATCCTGTCCTTCAAATACGATCTCCGGTTCCATGTGATAAACCGCATCAAGAAGCATTTTGGCTATTCTCACGATTTTAGGATTATCCAGATAATCATTGGCTAAACCCTGCGGGATCACTCTTGGATTAAATACATATTTTCCGCTCTCTTTTAACGAATTGGGTTCGGGTTTTAATGCCTCTGCGTCCAGTTCGGAAATATCATTTTCTTTTGCGACAGTGACATCCGATGCTGTTTCCATATTTTCCGTATTTTCCGTATTTACGGTTTCTTCCTCTTCATTTACGGGTATCGGATAATCGTTCGCACTTATTGTTTTTCCGAAGCTGTTGCATCCGACCGGGAAGAGCAGCGTAACCGCGGTCAGCGATGCAATGATCCTCAGAATTATTCTTTTATTCATAAAATCACCAAAATATCCAAAGTATCAGATTCTGTCACGCACTTTTGAATCGATCTCATCAAAAAGTCTGTCGATGAGATCCTTTACTGCGCTGTTTGCATCTTCAAGATTTACAAGTTCTTTTACGGATTTATCCCTGGTTGAAAGTTCAACCTGGCCGTTTGCAAGATTTCTCGGTCCGACCGTAACTCTTACGGGTACACCGAGCAGATCGGCATCCGCAAACATTACTCCCGCCTGAACGTTTCTGTCGTCGTATATAACCTCGATTCCCGCTTTGAGAAGATCGTTGTAAATCTTGTCCGCTGCCTCTTTGCAGTCGTCCTTGTCGGGACGCATACAGCAAAGATGAACCTGCCATGGTGCGATGGAAATGGGCCAGATGGGACCGTAATCATCATGCTTTGCCTCCATAACACTTGCTGCAAGACGTCCCACGCCGATACCGTAGCAGCCCATAATGGGAGTCTTAACGGTTCCGTCAACATCGGTATATGTCATTCCCATTGATTTGGAATATTTTGTTCCGAGCTGGAATATATTTCCTACTTCAATGCCTCGGCTTATTCTGATCGATTTTTTGCCGCAGCAGGGACAGATATCACCTGTTCTTATTTTCGCAACATCCACGTATTCAACATCGCCGATATCGCGCTTGATATTTAAGCCCGTATAATGGTAATCCACTTCGTTTGCACCGCAGCAGAGATTTTCTATTCCGACAAGGGACTTATCGTAAATGATCCTGCATTTTGCTTCCTGCTTGTAAGGTCCGCAGAATCCGGCGCAGAGACCGCAGTCTTCGGTAATTGTTGCGGCATGAACTTTTTCACCGAGAAGATTGGTCAGTTTGGTTTCGTTAACTTCGTAATCGCCTCTGAGGAAAACAACAATGTATTCGTCAGTCATATTGGTCTGATAAATAACCGCTTTACAGGATTCCTCAACCTTGCTTCCGAGGAATGTGCAGACTTCTTCTATAGTCTTGCAATCGGGAGTGTTAACCTTTTTAAGTTCGCCCGCGGGTGTGCATCCGGCATTGTCGACCGTTGTATCCGCAGCTTCCATATTTGCCGAATATCCGCATTCGTCACAAAGAACGATCGAATCTTCGCCTGCATCAACGAGGAGCATGTATTCATGTGAAACGCTTCCGCCGATCATACCGGAATCGGATTTAACGGAAATAACTTCGGGGATTCCCGCTCTTTCAAATACTCTGAAATATGCGTTTGCCATTACATCATAGTATTTCTCGAGATCTTCCTGTGATGTATGGAAGGAATACGCATCCTTCATCGTGAATTCCCTTACTCTGATAAGACCTGCTCTGGGACGTGCTTCATCACGGAATTTGGTCTGGATCTGATATATGGAAAAAGGATATTTGGCATATGTATTTCCCCATTCGCGAACCATCTGAACGGCTGCTTCCTCATGAGTCATACCGAGTACCATGGATGAGTTGTTACGGTCTTTGAATCTTAAGAGTTCCTCGCCGACGCTCTCGAATCTTCCGGACTCTTCCCATAAAGAACCGGGCAGTACCACGGGGAATAAAACTTCCTGAGAATCCGCCGCATCCATTTCTTCCCTGATGATGTTTTCTATCTTCGCGGTCACTCTCTTCATCGGAGGATAAAGAGAATAAATACCGTTTGAAACGTATTTGATATATCCGCCTCGAACAGAAAACGCATGCGAATCGATCACGCAGTCCGAAGGACGCTCCTTGAATCTGTCTCCTACCATGTTGCTTAACTTCATTTTATCTACCTCCAGTAAATGAATAAAAAAATCCCTCAACTCCAAAAAGGAATCAAGGGACCGACAAACCATTAATCTGTACCGTCGGCGGTACCACCCTTATTAACATGCTTATGCTTGTTCACTTTGAATATTAAATTCATGCTCCGAGACGGGTTCGAAATCCGTGTGCAAAGGCTCGCAGCCACCGCCTTCTCTCTTAAGCACCGTAAGATCTACTATTTCTCTTCATCGCTACCCATTATGTTATTCCAAAACCTTCGTAAAGTCAACTTTTTGTATTTATTGGGGCAGGAATTCGAATATTTCTTCATCCGAAGAATATCGTTCAGTTGAAACGTTTAAGGAATTCGATATACAGTCGCAGACTCTGTTGTAAAGTTCCATCGTTCCGTCATGTTCTTTTAAGATATATTCTTCATTGGATTCGTTTCCGGCGATCTCCAGTTTTGCGGCTTTTTCGGACAGTCCGAGAGCTCCGATAAGTTTTGACGTACTCTTTATCGAATGTACAAATACGCTGTATTCCTTCCAGTCTTTTGAAGCAAAAGCTTTTGCGATGTCAGCCTTCTTTTCCTTAGATTCTTTTGCATATTCGGTCAGAACATCGATATAGACATCCTCATCGTTCTGACAATACGAAAGACCTTTTTGAACATCTATCCCGCACTGTTTTAAGGAATCTGCGTAATCATTTCGTACCGGTGTTTTATCCGAGGCATCTTTTTGAGTTTTTTCTTCTTCGGGACCGCTTACGGCGCTTTCTTCTTCCTGTCTGATATAAGTATCCTTTTCTTTGGATACGTTTCCTGTATTCTCGGCACCCGGCGTATCTTTTATGATCTTCTCATCATGCAGATAAGTGATAAGCATTTTTTCAAGTTCACTGCTGTCGATTGGCTTGGTCAGATAGTCCGAAAATCCTTCGGCGATATATCTGTCCCTCGCTCCGCTAATTGCATCCGCCGTAAGACAGATAACGGGCGTTTCGATATTGGGACCGTCCTTCCTGCTTCTTAAACATTTAAGGGTTTCGGTACCATCCATTCCGGGCATTCTCTGATCCATAAAGATCACGTCATACTTTTCGGAATCGCAGAGTTTTAATGCTTCATCACCGCTTAGGGCGGTATCTATCGTAAGAAGCGTTCTCTTCAAAAGATTCTTCGCAACATTCAGATTCATCTTCGTATCGTCAACTATCAGGATGACTCCGTCAGGTGCATGGAATGTTTCATGATAAGTCTTTCCGTTATCGGTCCTGCTGCCTTCCTTCAGCCTGACAAATGTATCGCCTATCTCTTTTTCATCAGCTATTCCCTGTTTTATAACAAATGAAAACTCGGATCCGACACCATACTCGCTTTTGACGGAAAGTTCACTGTCCATCATCGAAAGCAGTCTGGTAACGATGGACATTCCAAGACCGGTACCCTCGATATTACGGTTCTTTTCCATATCGAGTCTTTCAAACGATTCAAAGAGTTTCGCCATATCCTCACTTCGGATTCCGGAACCCGTGTCTTTGACTTCCACGAAAAGATTAACGTCATTTCCTATCCGTCCCGCGTTCCTGAACGTGAGTCTCACTTCACCTTCTTTGGTGTATTTAACGGCATTGGTAAGCAGGTTCATGATAACCTGACTAAGACGCATATCGTCACCGTGAAGATACATCGGTATGGTTTCGTCCACATCAACAACAAACGACAGATTCTTGGCAGCTGTTTTTTCAAAGATGGAATTGTGCAGATAATTGATCATATCGACCGTACTGTAATCCACGGGCACGATCTCCATCTTTCCGTCTTCGATCTTCGAAAAATCCAGGATGCTGTTTATAAGATTTAAGAGTGCTCTTCCTGAAGTACGGATATTGCCCGCATACTCTCTGATGCTCTCGCTGTCGGTTTCCCTTAAGATCATTTCGTTCATACCCAGAACTGCATTAATGGGGGTACGTATTTCATGCGACATATCCGCAAGGAACCGGCTCTTGGCTTTATTGGCGTCATCTGCAGCTGTTTTTTCCAGTTTCAGAACCTTGGCTTCGTATTCCTGTTTCTGACGTTCCATCGTCAGTTCTTCCATTGCTTCGCTAGCGCTCTGTTCATTCATGTAACTCAGATAATAGAAAAATGTGATGAGGAAAAAGATTATGATATAAACGCAGACGTTCACTGTAAGTTTAATGTTCACATCCGAAAGGAGTTCCATGTTTCTTACGACAACGACCGAATACCACTGATCGAGAACTTCGTTAACGAAGAGTGTGTATCTGTAACCGTCCATCTTTATTTCCGTTCTGCCGTTTCGGATACCCATTATGGCTTTCATTATCTCATCGGAGCCGAATACTTCGCTGCAGTTCTTTCCGTTCAGTTCCCTGTCTTTATGCGACACTATGAAGCCGTTGCTGTCAACGATCATACCGTATCCGTTTCCGTTGATATCCAGTTCGCTGACGATATCCTGAATATGGTTAAGGGTAACATCGCTCGACAATACGCTTTCCTTGTCGCTTAGAAGTTTGGTAATGGAAATGATGACCTGACCTGTGGACATATCCACGTAAGGTGGAACGATCGCAACTTCTCCGTCGGCTGCCACAGCATATTTGTACCAGTCTCTTTCAGTAGGTTCATAACCTTCCGGCGGTACCCAGTCCAGACTGTCGAGATAAACACCCCTGACGTAACCGTAGAGTCCGATAAAGTTATCGTCAAACGTATCAGCCTGATTTTTGGTCTCTATCCTCAGATAATTGTGGATCGTATCTATATCAACGGAATTCTGAAGAAATGTATCCACGGAATCGCCCGTAACCCAGAGTATGGCTTCGGCATTGTTCAGATAATTCGAAAGACTGGTTGCAACACCCGCCATTTTATTTTCACAGTCACCGTAGAGTCTCTCAACGGATTCCCTGTACAAAAGTCTGGATGTATAAAATACCGCAAATACCATGAGAAGGAATGTGACAGTAAGAGTGAACACGAAATTGACTTTTCCTTTTATTTCGCGCTCGTTCATCGTGTTGTTAAGGCTTCTTTTATAAAAATGTCTTATAAGAAGCATCAATCCCAGAATGACTGCTGCAAGCACAACGGAAGATCCGAAAAGAATGATCGAAATGATATTATAATCGTTCTCGCCGTAATTTCCGGTAATACCCGAAAACAGTCTTCCGTTCATCCATTTTGCAAAAGCGTATCCTCCGAAACAACATCCGAAGATAATGAAGGCCATTACAAGATGAAGTGCCATTCTGACGCCCGTACCGAGTCTGTATTTTTCATCCGCCTCTTTGTTCGGATTGACATATGTTTTTCTGACTGCCCAGACATATGCAAGGTTAAGCGTAAAACAGACGATTGCAAAATAGTAATACGGATTCAGGTACTGATTTTCAAAAGAGAAACAGGACGATGTCCACATTCCGTATTCGCAGATGACAAACAAAAGGGTGATCAGCTGGTATGCCGGGAATTTGGCACCTTCTTTTTTGTTTTTGAAATAATAGAGAATGCTCCGGATCGAAAGACATGCGATCGCCGTACAGGAAAGACCCTGCCAGATATTGTTGATTATCCCACCGTATGGAATATACAGAATAAACTGCATGATATTAAGCGGGATCGGAATAAGCATCAAAACATTGAAATATTTTCTTTCTTCGGATCTTTGGAGGGAAATAATCAGAAGGATCATGAAAACGTACGAAACATTCCATCCGAAATACGACAGAAATGATGATGTTTTCGAATCGTTGTTCATGGTAAGGGCGTTGACTGCCCAGTAATAATCACTTATGAACTGAGTCAGAAAAGCCGCTGCGGTTAATGCCCAGACTTTTTTAGGTGTTTCAACATAACGGTAAAGACACAGAAACAGACCGACGAGCGCGGTTAGAAGCATGTATACATTTAGGTACGATTCAAAACTCATCAGTATGTCCTTTCAGATGATCAACAAAAGCAGGATACGGGAATCGAACCCGCCTCTTCAGCTTGGGAAGCTGACGCCCTACCGATGGACGAATCCTGCTCGGTGCATTAATTGAAGTGCCTTGCCTAAAATGTTTCAAATCCTGTTACATATTTAATTATAGCATTACATATCATGTTCGCAAGTATCATAACATGCAATGAACGATAACTATTCGCCTCTGGTTTTTGCGCCCATTTCCTTTAGCTGTTTTTTGCGTTCATACATCATTGTATCCGCTCTTTCGAAAACATCATGAACCTGTGTGTCACCCTCTTTAAGAACGGAATATCCGATGGAAACAACAACTTTTTCTTTTTCTATATTTCCTTCAATCTCTTTATTGATCGAAGCAAGCGTTTCCTCTAAAGTGTCATAGCCTTTTTCATTGAGGACAACCGCAAACTCATCACCGCCGATCCTGAAAACGGCTCCGTGTTTGAAATACTCGCATATGAGAGCACATGCATCTTTTATAAGCTGATCTCCTGCTGCGTGTCCTTTTGTATCGTTTACATGTTTAAGTCCGTTAATATCGCATACGAGTACCGCAAAATTATCTTTTATCGCACCCTCTTTTATCTTATGGTTCAGCATGCGCTCATACTCGGAATATGCATGTTTGTTTCTGACACCCGTCATGGAATCCGTATTCGCCATGCTGAAGAATACTCTGCTGTTTTCTCTTTCCGCTTCAAGTTTCCTCGTGATATCCTTCGAAGCTGTAAAATGAGAACAAGTGCAAAAAGTATCATGGAAAGAAGTGTTAAAACAATGAGTATTCCGCTTATCAGACTGTTACTTTCGCTTATACCTCGGATCTGATCGTTTATGACGCTTTCACGGATGAGAACCGCCATCATCCAGCCTGTATCGGGAATCGGAACATAACAGAGTTCTTCTTTTGCATTCTTGGCAACCAGAGTAAGGCTTCCGCCTTTTCCTTCTGCAAAATCGGTGCAAAGTTTTTGCCAAGATTCATTTGAAAGATAATCTTTTGCAGCTTTGAAGAGATTCTCTTCGGAAGGGATCATTCCCAGTTCGGTATCCGACAGATTTCCGCCGTTTTGAACATATATTCCGTAATACGCTCCGCCCTGATCCTCAAAGGCAAGAAGATTAGTTATGGTCCTTGCACGCTGGTCGGCCATGGCTTCAAGATAAAAAGAACTTACCGCGGAAACCGCTTCATCAGTCGCCCTGATTGCCTTTCTCGAAGCCCAAAGAGTACTGAGCATCAAAACCGCAACCACGGTTATGCTGCCTATTAAAACCGTATAAACAAATCTTTTTGTCGAATTGTTCTTCTCATTCATCATAATATGTCTCCATAGAGCAGTTCGAGCATTGTCGACGCATCTTCCTGATAAATGATAGTAGTGATCTCGTTGGTCTTCTTGGGATATAATTCGCCCGGAAGGTTACCATCGGCTATTTTTACGGCCACCTGGATGGTATCAAATCCTATGGAATAACAATCCTGCACTCCGAGACAGTATATTACGCCATCCTTCAGATAATGCAGCGCTTCCCTGTCATGATCCATACCCACGATAACGGTATCGCTTCCTTTTTCTGTTATGGCTCTTGCTGCCCCTACCGGATTACTCATGTTACAGCAGATGATCCCGTCAAGATCGGGACAGTCTTTTAAGATATCCATTGTAAGATTATAAGCGTTCTCGATGGAATCCATATCATATTCCACCGCAACTATTTCCATATCGGCATATTTTGCAACAGTATCCTTTGCCCCCTGTGCACGGTCTTCGTGGCAGGGTGCTCCCTTGATTCCGACAAGAATTGCAACTTTCCCTTTGTAGCCCAGTTTTTCGCAAAGAGCTTCGGTAAGATCCGCCCCGTCTTTGTAGTTATGAGTGTTTCCGACATAAGCTATACGCTTGCAGTCTTCGGATGCATCCGAACTGGAAAAAGTCATAACCTTATAACCCTCTTCCATCATCTCATCAAGAAAAGGCCACATCCACGCCGATCACGTCATAATTCCCCTGTTTTGCTTTTATAAGTCTTTTTTCCTGATCCTCGGCAGATGCGTTATCGGGTGCCATATATTCGTAAGTTATGGTTATTCCTTTATCCCGATACTGCCTCTGTGCTTCTTCCATTCCAAGCGCGACCGCATCCCACCAGGGATGAACGATCTTATACGTAAAATAGAAATTGTATTCAGTTTTCTTGGGAACATACGAATCCAGTTCATGTTCAAAATCCACGGCACTTTTGACCGTATCCGCATTACCTTCGTAAGGATTAACGGCATTAATACCATTTCCTTATATAGGTGTCATACCAGTATTTACGGTCTGACAGCCGACAGAATATAAGAGTATCGCCGAAGCAAATACCGAAACAGCGGTCTTTACGATTTTTCTTTTATCTTTGATCATAATTCTTTACTCCCTTCGTATAAAGGAGTTTGTTCCCAAACTTCATTACATATTTTATCAGTAATCTGTCCATGCGTCACTATCCGGAAATTGATGTGAATAAATGGAAAAACGATCAAGCGTGGTTCCGGAGATCTTGTATTCATCCGAATCTTTCTTGAGATAATCGTTGTATTTTTTTAAGTTTAAGGATTCCGGATAACTTAAC